>CAZIUI010000024.1:0-36762 GCA_964542585.1 uncultured Sphingobacteriales bacterium
ATTGGAACCTGTCCCGGTCTCTATACTGGGGAACACCCATTCCGATCTGGATAACCGAGGATCGTAGTGAGATCAAATGCATTGGTTCATTAAAGGAACTCAGACAGGAGGTCGATAAAGCCATTGAAGCCGGTTTTGAGCAATCGCCCCTTCCGGAGAACTATGACCCTCACAGGCCGTATGTGGATGAGGTTACCCTTATTTCCGATTCCGGGAAACCCATGAAGCGGGTAGAAGATGTCGTAGACGTCTGGTTTGACTCAGGAGCCATGCCCTACGCCCAGTGGCATTACCCCTTTGAAAATCAGGACATCTTTAAGCAAAATTTCCCGGCAGACTTTATTGCCGAAGGCGTTGACCAGACAAGGGGATGGTTTTATACCTTGCATGTACTGGGCACCCTGCTCTACAACTCCGTAGCTTATCAGACGGTGATTGCCAATGGATTGGTGCTGGATAAAAACGGCAACAAAATGTCCAAGCGCCTTGGTAATGTAGTGGATCCCTTTGATATGCTGAATGGGAAGGGATCAGATGCTACGCGCTGGTACATGGTGCACAATGCCCAGCTCTGGGATAACCTTAAATTTGATCCAGAAGGGGTGGCCGAAACGCAGCGGAAATTCTTTGGGACGTTGTTTAACGTTTATGGCTTTTTCGCCTTGTATGCCAACATAGACGGCTTTACCTACAGTGAAGAAGAAGTTCCCATTGAAAGTAGACCAGAGCTGGATCGCTGGATTATTTCCTTGCTTAACACCTTGGTGATGGATGTGAAAGTTTTAATGGATGATTACGAACCCACATGGGCGACCCGTAGAATACAGGATTTTGTTGTAGACCATTTGAGTAACTGGTACGTCCGCCTTTCCCGCAGACGCTTTTGGAAGGGGGAATACACTGAGGAAAAAATTGCAGCGTACCAGACGATCTATTACTGTTTGGAGACGATCACACACCTTATGGCTCCCTTTGCACCCTTTTACTCTGAGCAATTGTTCCAGGATCTGAACAACGTGAGTGGCCGTATAAATCAGGAATCAGTTCATTTGAGTTTTTACCCCTCCTATCATTCAAATTGGGTAGATAAAGACCTGGAGGATAAGATGGGCTTAGCCCAGGAAATTACTACGCAGGCCCTGTCCTTAAGAAAAAAAGAGGATGTTCGGGTTCGGCAGCCCCTTAACAAGGTGATTGTGGCAACAGTAGATGATAAAATCCGTAAACAGATTCAGGAAATGGAAGCCCTGATCAAGAGCGAGATTAACGTGAAGAAAATTGATTACATGGAAGATTCTTCCGATATCGTTGTAAAAAGCGCTAAACCGAATTTTAAGAAGTTAGGCCCCAAGTATGGCAAAAAAATGAAGGCCATTCAAAAGGTAATAGGAAACCTTGAGCAGGATGGTATTAACCAATTGGAAAGTGAAGGCCAACTCACCATCGAGGTGGATGGCGAAAATCTGGACCTTAGCCAGGATGATGTAGAAATCCTGACCGAGGATATCCCGGGCTGGCAGGTAGCAACGACCGGAAAGGTCACCATTGCTTTGGATGTAACTATAACAGAGTATTTACAGCTGGAAGGATTTTCAAGAGAGGTGGTTAACCGCATTCAACAGTTACGAAAGCAAAAAGGCCTCGATGTCACTGATCAGATCCAAGTGGATATCGCTGCCGATGAAACTTTGCAAAAAGCTATTGAAGCCCACAGGGAATACATATCCCAGGAAACCCTGGCCAATGTGTTGCGTGTTGCTTCAAACGATATTACCGGTGAGAAGTACCAAATACATGAGCATGAAGTTGTTCTAACACTTTCAAAATCAGATACTTAAAAACTAATCGCAATTACTATGACCGAATCCAATAACAATAACCAAAACCAAGCAAAGAAAGCCCGTTATTCAGACGCTGATTTGGAAGAGTTTCGCCAAGTGATCAACGAAAAATTAGATAAAGCCCGACAGGATTATGAGCATTACCTGGAAGCTGTGAAAAATCCCAATGAGCATGGAGTAGAGGAGCATAATCCTTCCAATAAGATGTTCGAAGAGACCAATGCGGCTTCGGATAAAGAATACATGAGTCAGCTTGCTGAACGTCAGCGCCAGTTTATCCAGAACCTGGAAGATGCGCTTGTACGTATCGAAAACAAGACTTATGGGATTTGCCGGGTTACGGGCGAGCTGATCTCCAAAGAACGCCTTAAAGCCGTCCCGCATACCACTATTAGTATCAAAGCAAAACAAGAGCAAGACAAGCGTTGAGCAGATATAAGAAGGCGTTTTTGATCGTTTTGGGTATCCTCCTTTTAGATCAAGTATTTAAGTTGTGGATACGAACTAACATGTACCTGGGTGAAGAAATCCGGATTTTTGATTGGTTCCGCTTGCACTTTACCGAAAACAGCGGAATGGCTTTTGGCCTGAAATTCGGCGGTGATATTGGAAAAATAGTGCTTACGCTCTTTCGGGTGGGTGCAGCCGGTATGATTACTTGGGGTGTAACCCGCCTTATTCGGAATGGCGCAAATTGGGGAATGATCGTATTTGCCTGTTTTATTTTAGGTGGAGCCGTTGGAAATATTTTGGACAGTATTTTCTACGGGGTCATCTTTGACTATAGTGGGTTGTTCTATGGTCGTGTTGTGGATATGCTCTATTTTCCTTTGTATGAAGGGATCTGCCCTGCCTGGGTTCCCTTTTATGGAAACCAACACCTGATCTTCTTCAGGCCGGTTTTCAATATTGCAGACAGCGCCATTACTATAGGGGTAATTGCGATTTTGTTCTTTTACAGGAACATTTTTGATAAACTCTAAGTCCTTTGAGCTTTCAGGGATTGCGTCAGTTCCGCGGATACCCAAACCAACTACCAAGACCAGAGGTATTTTAATCCTTGATAGTACATGTAACTGCTAATTTGCTATAGCTCGTGTACACGAAGGGTTGATCACAAGAGCCTGTAAATCATATACTAGCACTAGCTATTTAAGTTTCCATTTCAACCACCAGATCCCCTTGATCTAGCATGGTTCCCTCTTCCAAATGAAGCTTTTTAATAATTCCTGCCTGTTGGGCTGTCACGGTGCTTTCCATCTTCATGGCTTCAAATACGAATAAAGGCGTTTGCTTTTCCACGTTGTCGCCTTCACTCACGAGGTAACGGGATAACTTACCTTGTAGCGGTGCCCCGATCTCATTGGGTCCATCGGCTTTTGGCCGTTTAACGCGGCTTGATTCCACCGCCTCATCCTTGATCTCAATGTTCCGGTTCTGGCCGTTAAGCTTCAGGAACACGGTTCGTATTCCATCATCATCGGGCTCACTTATTTCCAAAAATTGAACGATAATGGTTTTCCCCTGGTCAATTTCGATCAAGATTTCTTCATTGTTCTGTAAGCCAAATAAAAAAGCCGGAGTTGGAATCCGCGACACGTCCCCGTACTCCATACGGCTCCGGTAAAAATCATCGTAGACCTTGGGATATAGCTTGTAGGAAAGGAAATCCAGAAAATTGCGCTGCTCATCATATTTTTCCTGAAACTCCGCAAATTCCTTTTCAAAATCTACAGGCTCTAAATGAGCATTGGGACGGTCCGTGAAGGGTTGCTCGCCTTTCAGGACAATATTCTGAAGTTCAGGAGGAAAGCCTCCATGGGGCTGCCCTAATTCACCACGGAAAAAGGATTTGACAGAATCCGGGAAGGATATTTCATGCCCTTTATCCAAGATATCCTGTGGCGTATAGCCATTGGAGGTCATAAAAAGGGCCATATCGCCCACCACTTTGGAAGATGGCGTAACTTTCACAATGTCCCCGAACATTTGGTTAACGTGCTGGTAATTGTACTTGATAGTCTCAAAGTGGTCCTCCAGTCCCATTCCTCGAGCCTGGGGGCCCAGGTTGGAATATTGACCTCCAGGAATCTCGTGCTCATAAACCTCAGCTGTTCCTGCTTTCAAATCACTTTCAAAGGGGTAGTAGTATTCCCGCACATCCCGCCAGTAATTGGAAAATTCATTAAGGGATGCCTTATCAAATGGCTGGTGGCGATTACTATTGGCTTCCATGGAATAAACCAAGGAGTTGAAGTTAGGCTGGGAAGTTAAACCAGACATGGAGGCGAGGGCCACGTCCACCACATCCACCCCGGCTTCAATAGCTTTCAGGTAAGTAGCCGTTTGCATGGAGGAGGTATCGTGGGTATGAAGATGAACTGGGATGTTTACGGTGTTCTTCAATTCTCCGATCAATAGTTCGGCGGCATAGGGCTTTACCAAGCCGGCCATGTCTTTAATGGCTAAGATATGGGCACCCTGATCTTCTAGCTGCTTAGCCAGATCTAAGTAGTACTGCAAGTCATACTTCTCACGGCTTGGATCGGTGATATCCCCAGTATAGCACAAGCAGGCTTCAGCAATGGCATTGGTTCGCTGTCGTATGGTTTGAATAGAAACTTTCATAGCCTCGACCCAGTTCAGGGAGTCGAAAACCCTGAAAACATCAATGCCGGTCTCCCAAGCTTTTTCAATAAATTTTTCGATGAGGTTATCCGGGTAAGCAGTATAGCCAACCGCATTGGAGCCCCTTAGCAGCATTTGAAGCATGATATTGGGCATGGCTTTGCGTAAACGTTGGAGCCGCTCCCAGGGATCTTCCTTCAGAAAGCGCATGGCAACGTCAAAAGTGGCACCACCCCATACTTCCATGCTGAACGTCTGGGGATGGTGCATGGCATAACTAGCGGCTACGCTCTCCATATCTAACGTACGAACCCTCGTGGCCAACAGGCTCTGATGAGCATCCCGGAAGGTGGTGTCGGTGTAATGGATGGCTTTCTCAGCTTTTAGCCAATCAGCAAGGCCACTAGGTCCCCATTCTTCCAGTTTTTGCTTTGTACCTGAGGGGCAGGAGTCAAATGGGTTGTATTCCGGGACCGTTGGCGTTCGAAAGGTTTTACGGGGATCAATATACTTGACGTCTTTATTGCCGTTGACGATAACATCCGCCAAGTATTTCAACGTACGCGTACCACGATCAAGGCGTGGAGGGAAATTGAAAAGCTCAGGATGCTCATCGATGAATTGGACCGTTGCATAACCCTGGTTAAAAACAGGATTCGTAATTACATTATCTAAAAAAGCGATATTGGTAATGACGCCTCTTATCCGGAATTCCGCTAAAGCACGGTGCATGCGGTCGCTAGCGCCTTTCAATGATCGCCCGTAGGCAGACACTTTCACCAATAGAGAATCGAAAAACGGGGAAATTCTTACACCCGGGTAAGAACTGCCTTCATCCAGGCGTATACCAAAACCTGCGGCATTTCGGTAGGCTATTACGCGACCATAATCAGGTTGAAAGTTGTTTTCTGGGTCTTCGGTAGTGATACGACATTGGATGGCATATCCATGGTAATTGACTTTCTCTCCATCTTCGATATTGATGTACGGATCGCTTAGCGGAGAGCCTTGAGCAATAAGAATCTGGGATCGTACGATATCAACATCTGTAATCATTTCAGTAACCGTATGCTCAACCTGGATACGGGGATTTACCTCTATAAAATACAGCTGCTCATGGCGGTCCATGAGGAATTCTACTGTTCCAGCGTTGTTATACCCAACATGCTGACCCATGGTTAGGGCGTAGTCGTAAAGTTGCTGCTTGGTTTCGGCTGAAACATTAGGAGCTGGCGCTACTTCCACAACTTTCTGAAACCTGCGCTGAACGGAGCAGTCCCGCTCATATAGATGGACTAGTTTCCCGTAGTGGTCCCCAAGGATCTGGACCTCTAGGTGCTTAGGCTGCTCAATAAACTTTTCAATGAAAACGGTATCCTCACCAAAAGCTTTCCCTGCCTCATTTTTCGCTTCGTCAAATGCCCGCAGGAGCTCTTCCCTGGAATAGACTACCCGCATGCCGCGACCGCCACCCCCGGCTGCTGCTTTGATAATGACCGGATAACCGATGCGGTCCGCTTCTTGTTGGGCCAAGTTGACGTCCGAAAGGTCTACTTGACTATCTTCAATAACCGGAACGTCAACTTCCCTTGCTACAGCTTTCGCCTGTTTTTTGTCGCCTAGCCGAGTCATGACCTCGGGTTCCGGGCCAATAAATTGAATGCCTTCTTCCCTGCAACGCTGGGCGAAGGTGACATTCTCCGAAAGAAAGCCATACCCCGGGTGGATGGCATCAATCTGCTTATTCTTGGCGAGGTTAATAATCTCCTCAATGTTGAGATAAGGCTTAAGGGGGTCGTCCTCAAGTCCTACTTGATAGGCCTCATCGGCTTTGAAACGGTGAAGGGAATAACGATCCTCGTAGGTATAAACAGCAACGGTCCGGATATGTAGCTCAGTTGCCGCTCGCATGATCCGAATGGCTATTTCGCCACGATTGGCAACTAAAAGGCGATTAAATGCCTTAGGCGTTTCAGCTTTTGACATGAATTGTGTTATTTATGAGAAAGGTAGGTTTTGCCAATCATTTTTTTGAGCTTATAAAAAGCTATGATGTTATGTCAAAAAGTTAGGTATCTTACTCATAATCTACCAAATAAAGGTAAGGCATTGGAAAAAAAACATTACTTGACTTGGGCTTTACACGATAGTAGTTGTGTGAATGAGAATTTGGAGGAAAAGGCCAACTCGCAGGCAAGGTAGCCTTCAGTTGTCACGGTCACTCTTATCCAGGCGCTGCTCAAGTGCGCTTATTCGCTCTTCAATCTGGATGAGCTTTTGAAGGATCAAAATATGGGTCTGTTTGGCGTCAATGCCGACTGGGCTATCCGGATTTTCTATTAATTGCTGAATAGCCTCATATTCGGATTCGGTGATGGTCAGTTGCTTTTTAGGATCGCTATTCATAGGTCAGGAGTTTTTGATATCTAAAAAACTTGCCGGCTACGATGCACCAGCCAGGCAAATGTCCAATACCGCCACTGGGTCGGGGTATTGAAAAGTAAAGTTCAAGGTCTCTTTAATTTTCCGATTGCTCACCACTTTGAAAGTTGGTGGCTCCTCCGTTGTCATAGCTGGGGGGAAGGCACTCAGGAGCTCAGCAGCATGTTCATAGTAGGCTTGTCGAGTAGGAGCCTTATCGGCTACAACATTGAAAGTCTCACCCCAAGCGCCCTGGGCTATTACCGCTTCCATTGCTGACACGGCATCATCCCTGTGAACGAGGTTCAGGCGGTCATAAGCATGTTTTTGATTAGCCACAAAAGCGAGGAATTTATGTGGAACCCGGTCATAACCAATCAAGCCACCAAACCGAAGCACCGTAGTATGGAAATAGGGATGATTGTGCAGGGCATTTTCGGTTCCAACAAGAGCGCGGCCATTTTTACGCTTAGGATGGAGTAGGGTGTACTCATCCACCGTTTCATTGTTCTTCGGATAAACGGAAGTAGAGCTGATAAATAAAACCTTTTCAACGCCATTCTCTGCCGCTGCCACCGCTATCATGCGCATCCTGTCTACATAGTCCCCCATTTTACCGTCAACCTTACTAGGGGGCACATCAATGATGAGAATATTGGTAGCTAAGAACTTTTTTAACCGGTTTGCGCTTACGTGCTCATTCAAATCAATTAAATAGGATTCTATTCCTGCTGCATCCAGTTCCTCCTGCCTTCTAATGGTGGTGGTAGAGCCTTTTAAGATATGGCCTTCTGCCATTAATCGTTGAGCAAGTGGCATACCCAACCAGCCACATCCCAAGATACTCACTGTTTCCTTATTAGCCATAACATGACAACAGCATTAACGCTGTTGGATTTTAAAAACGTGCAAAATTAAGGATTGCCCTACATAACGGAAATACGCCTAACAAAGTTGAAGGGTTTCCCTACGATCCCTTCATCTTTTATAGGTGCTTCTTAATTGAATGCCTGTTTAACAGGAATCTATTCAACTTGTATTTTTGGGCCGTTACTAAAAATGCTAACCTATGCATATTGCTTACTATGGGCGACTGATTTCCTGCTTATTGCTAGGTGCCGTTATGGCAAGCTGTGGCGGCAGTCAAAAGGAAAAGGAAACAAAACAAGACGAGTCTCAAGATTCCTCACTAAAGGCTGTGCAGGATCCCCATTCCTATGCCAGGCCGGGTGAAGCTGCCATTAAACACCTCAATCTGGACATCAAGCTCAACTTTGATAAAGAGATTATCAAGGGTACAGCGCAATATCGCATTGCCAAAGAACCGAACGCTGATAGCATTTACTTGGATACTCGTAACCTTGATATAAAAAAGGTAACCTTAGGAAAAAACGGTCAAACAAGTACAGCTCACCGCCTTGGGGATAAACGAAAATACATGGGTCGTCCGCTGGCCATTGCGCTTAAACCTGAAACAAAGCACGTTCAAATCAAGTATCAGACGAATCCCGGAGCAGCTGCGCTCCAATGGCTGGACTCTAATCAGACTAAAGGAGGCGATAAGCCTTACCTCTTTACCCAATCCCAGGCCATTCTGGCCCGCACTTGGATCCCGATCCAAGATGGGCCCGGCATCCGGTTTACCTACAATGCGGAAGTGGAGGTCCCTGAAGGCCTGATGGCCCTGATGAGTGCTGAAAATCCAAAGGAAAAGCAGGAGGATGGCATCTACAATTTTGAAATGGAGCAGCCCATTCCCGCCTACCTGATGGCGATGGCGGTAGGCGATATTACCTATGAGCCCATCGGAGACAAGACGGGCGTCTACACGGAGCCGGAATACATGGAGGCTTCCAAGCACGAATTTGGTAACCTGGACAGCATGATGGCCGCGGCTGAGCGGCTGTTCGGGCCTTATCAGTGGGAGCAGTACGACTTGCTGGTGCTGCCGCCAAGCTTTCCGTTTGGCGGAATGGAAAATCCACGGCTTTCCTTTATCACGCCCACTATTCTGGCAGGCGACCGCTCCCTTACCGCCCTGGTTGCACACGAGCTGGCGCACTCCTGGTCCGGCAACCTTGTGACCAACGCTAACTGGAATGACTTCTGGATCAATGAAGGCTTCACGGTGTACTCCGAATGGCGCATTATGGAGGAGCTCAAGGGTAAATCTTACGTCAACATGCTAAAAAAGCTGGCTTATCAGGGATTGAAGGACCACATTGCGGAAGTCGGGGCTGATGATCCCATGACGAAGCTCCACATGGACCTGGAAGGCCAGAATCCGGATGATGCGCTAACGCCCATTCCCTACGACAAAGGGGCTTTTATGCTGGAGACGGTAGAGCAGGTCTATGGCCGCGAGCGGTTTGATAGCTTCCTGCGCCTGAACTATGACCGCCATGCCTTTAAGACCATGAACAGCGAGCATTTCCTGAGCTTCTATGATCAGCAATTTGGCGAGGATAGCGCCAAGCTAAAGCAGGTTAAAGCCCGCGAATGGATCCATGGCACGGGTCTGCCCGGTACCATGCAGGAGCCCGAAAGTGAGCGCTTGCAAGCGGTGAATAAAGCTATCGAAAACTGGACCACTGGCGAAATCAAAGCCGAAAAGCTGGCAACCAATAATTGGACTGCTCACGAATGGCAATATTTCATCACCAACTTGCCGGAGAAACTTAACAAGCAGCAGCTAAAAGCGCTGGACGAAGCGTATCAATTAACCCAGTCCGATAACTCCGAAATTCAGGCGGATTGGTACGAGCTGGCCCTGAAGCACGATTACGAGCCTGCTTACGAGGCAGTGGAGCAATTCCTGACCCGCGTAGGCCGCCGGAAGTTCCTCACGCCCCTGTACAGCGCTATGATGAACTCTGGTAAGCAGGACATGGCTAAGCGTATTTACAAGAAAGCCCGGCCGAACTACCACACCATCGCCCGTGGAACGCTGGATAAGGTGGTGGAGGTAGAAGCGTAAGGAAGAATAGCAAATGAACTCCTGCTATGGTTTGCTTTCGGGTCGTTTAAGTTTGGCCAACGTTACGCTGAGTGGCCAGCAAGTCTTGGAAAGCTTTCACTTCTATACCTTGTATGCTACCGGCAATTTCGGAGAGCCCATTCAAAAAGAAGGCGTTCTGCAACTCATCCGATAAGATCCGCGCTCATCTCCCACATCCGAGGAATCCGCGTTCGATCATAAGGAGTTAAAAATAGAATACGGATGACGCAGATTTCAGCGGATTTTCGCGAATGAAAGCATAATGATAAGGTTATTAGGGATATTTCCCAAAACTCAAATGTCAAAAAACAGGTCCCCTTCTCCCGCTGTGTGGGAGAAGGGACAGGGATGAGGGTTACTTAAAATTAACGCTTTCCTTAAGATTCGGCTTTGCTCAAAGAAGCCAACTCTGATAGACCATGGATAACGCAGATTCAACGGATTTTCGCAGATGAAAAACCCAAAACAATAGGTTTAAAACGTTTTACCGGTAGCTTTTAAAAAGCAATTAAAACAGCTCCGAAGGCATGACTTTGATACCGTGGCTTATCTTAATCCGGCCTGAATTCGAAAACCCCGTACTTGATTTGCTTTCCTTCTTTCAGCCACAAGCCCTCGTAGTACGTTTGAATGTTAGTGAGTTCAGAGAGCAAGGATGATTGATACAGATCAAAAGTGTAGAATTGACAGGTCCAGTTGGGTTCCTGCTCGATGGTGTCCAGGCCAAATTGGAAATAATCCGAGTTATCGGTTTTCAAGTGCAATTGCCCGCCGGTTTCAAGGACTTGCTCGTACAAATGCAGGAAGCGGCTAGCGATCATACGCCGTTTGGCTTTGCTAGGCTTAGGAAACGGATCAGGAAAGGTGATCCAGATGTTTTGAACCTCCCCTTTCTCAAAGTACTGCGATAGGGTTTCGATCGGAATCCTTAAAAAAGCAACATTTTCCAATCCCTCATTTAAAGCTTGTTTAGCTCCAACCCATATGCGATCGCCCTTGATATCCAAACCTATGAATTGGTGCTCCGGATAGTATTTTGCCATGGCCAGGGTGTACTCCCCTTTTCCACAACCCAATTCAAGCGTTCGGTGACCTGTCCATCCAAAAAAAGCATCCCATTGTCCTGGCATACCACTTGGGTATTCCAGGATGTTGCTCATCTCCTTTGTTTCTGCTATGCGCTCTCGCTTATTGCGTCCGGCCAAAACTGATGTTTAATGAATAAATTTCAGGTTATAATAAAAATGCTGAGTTCAGCTTTGATGAATCAGGGAAGTAGAAGGGACCCGTCTCCATAACTTAAAAACCGGTAATCTTTGTTCAAAGCCTCTTGGTAAATCCGCCACCAATCCCCTTTGGTAAAGGCTGCTACTAGCATCAGCAAGGAGCTTTTAGGCATGTGGAAGTTGGTAATAAGACCATCAACTACCTTGAACTCGTAACCTGGCAATATGAAAAGTTCTGTAAATCCTGCAATCTGCCCGGTGCCTCTGGAACGCATTTCATTTTCAACGGCTCTTAAGCTTTCACCAATTGATGGAAGCTGCTGTTGATCTACCTGGAAGGGCAGGAGTTTCGGAATGAAAAATTCACGACCACCTTCCGGCATTGAAAGTTTTACGCCATACCAGTATAAACTTTCAAGGGCCCGTAAAGCTGTAGTCCCGACTGCAATCACAGAACCTTGATGGTTTTTCAGGTGCTCTATATTCTCCCATTGGATTACAAGCTGCTCTTCATGCATAGGATGCTTGGCGACCTGCTCAGTTTGGACTGGCTGGAAGGTACCCGCATTAGCATGTAAGGTTAAGTAATCCAGGGACATTCCCTGATCTTTCAAGCTATCCAACAACTCTTCGGTAAAATGCAAACCAGCGGTGGGCGCGGCAACAGCTCCTACACGATTGGCAAAAACGGTCTGATAAGCTTCGTAATCTTTCTCCTCGGGCTCGCGTTCTATATAAGGGGGTAAGGGAACTTCACCAAAAATTTCCAAAATCCTGTTAAAACTTAGATCCTTGGGTCGCCATGTGAAGCGTATATGGTTTTGTTGGCCGTTTTTTGCTTTCAGGTAAGCTATTAGTTTTATGGTATAACCATCTACCTTCTTCTTAAGGATCAAGGGTTCGCCATCGGGCCATTTCTTGACATTCCGCACCATGCAATACCACTCCACCTGTTCACGGTCCCACATGATGAGGTTGATCTCGCGATGCTTTTCAACAGGTTCCTGACAGAAAACTTCTAATTGAGCTCCCGTTTCTTTTTCAAATAGCAAACGCGCATGGAAAACCTGCGTGTCATTAAAAAATAAAAGGCTGTTGGTTGGTACTTCCTCAGACAGGTTGGTAAATTGCTTATGCTGAATTTCGCCCTGCCGGTAAACTAGCATTCGGGCTTTATCCCGATCCTCTATCGGATGCTGGGCTATTTTATCGGCTGGTAAGGTGTAATCAAAGTCGCTGAGGTTGATCTGCGAAACATCCGAGTTGAGAGAATAATCCGTTGATTCAGGTAAATTCATAGCTATGCCAGGTCTTCCCTTAAAGAGTGCTTTAGGAACAGTCAATCAATCACCATTCGTTCTAGTCATGGTTTGTTCAGCTGCTAGTTCGGGCAGCAAGTCGGGGTTTTCCTCTATAGCGTTCCCTACAACCACAACATCAGCACCGGCTTGTGAAGCTTTTCGGACTTCACCTGGTGTACGAATTCCGCCCCCAAGGATCAGTGGTAGACTGATATGTTCGCGAACCCCTGCGATCATTTCAGGAGAAATAGGTGAAGTAGCCCCACTACCCCCATCCAGGTAAATGTGCTGTAATCCTAGCATTTCCCCCGCCATAGCTGTACTAATAGCAATGTCTGTTTTGTTATAGGGAATGGGCTGGGTGTTGCTCATGTAAGCAGCGGTGGTAGTGGAACCGGTGTCCACTAGCATGTATCCAGTGGCCAACATGGCCATTTGGGATTGTTTCAAGGTTGGTGCCATCTCGACATGGCGTCCTATTAATAGATCAGGGTTACGACCAGATATAAGGGAAAGCAATAAGAGGCCATCCGCCCGATCATTCACCTGATGGCTACTGCCAGGGAACAAAATCACGGGAAGAGTGGTATGGGCTTTTAAGGTGGCCAGGCATTGGTCTAACCGATCGGCCATCATCAAGCTACCCCCAACAAAAATTCCATTTATGCCTCCATGTTCCTGAATATGCCTGAGCTGGTTTACTAAGGTGCCCTGATCATACTTATCAGGATCTACTAACCAGCAAAAATAAGCTCCTTTTTTTTTACCCTGGCTTTCAAAAAACGAGGTTAGGGTAGCGCCCATAAGAATTTTGCTATAATTAAATGTTATATGTTATCCTTTCAAAATTAAGGAATACCAACTAAAATTACCCGCTATAAATTAGGAAAGCAAAAAATAAACTTTTACTATTTATGACCCTTATCGCCAAAAGTGCGATATAATGCAATAAGGTAAAGTTTTCCACATGCTTGGGGAAAAATTTAAGGGCTATCTGGCTGATAATACTCAATCTGCCGTTAAATTGGTATTCATTCTTAACCCCATTTCTGGAGTAAAAATCCTCAAAATGTTTATTTAGAAAGCGCATAAAACAAGCACTATGGCAAGTACTGGAAAACAACAACAAAAACAAGACAAAAAGCAGGGACTAAATATTCCTCGTTATTACACCCAGGAAGGGGTGAGCCCTTATGATGAGTTTAATTTTGAGTTCCGCTCCTCCATTATCAGGAACCCGTCAGGAGAGACTGTTTTTGAGATGAATAATGTGGAGGTTCCAAAGCACTGGTCCCAGGTAGCAACAGATATTTTGGCCCAAAAGTATCTGCGGAAAACCGGTGTTCCTCAGCCTGACGGATCAACGGGTCATGAAACTTCCCTCAAGCAAGTGGCCCATCGGATGGCTGACTGTTGGCGGCAATGGGGCGAAGAACACGGCTATTTTGCAAGCCAGAAAGATGCCCAGGTTTTTTATGAGGAGATCGTTTATATGATCTTGGGACAACATGCAGCTCCCAACTCCCCGCAGTGGTTTAATACCGGGCTTTACACAGCTTATGGTATTGAAGGGAAGCCCCAGGGTCATTTTTATGTAGACCCGGAAACAGAAGAGATCAAACAATCTGAAAATGCTTACCAACGTCCTCAGCCCCATGCCTGCTTCATCTTATCCGTAGAAGATGACTTAGTAAACAAAGGGGGGATCATGGATCTTTGGACACGGGAGGCCCGCATTTTTAAATATGGCTCAGGCGTGGGCACTAATTTTTCCACCATCCGTGGTGGAGGTGAGCGCCTATCTGGTGGCGGGCAGTCATCAGGCCTAATGTCCTTCTTAAAAATCGGTGACCAAGCTGCTGGTGCTATCAAGTCTGGTGGTACTACGCGTAGAGCGGCCAAGATGGTTGTTGTAGATGTGGATCACCCGGAAATTGAAGATTTCGTTAATTGGAAGGTAGAAGAGGAGCGGAAAGTAAAAGCGCTCATGGATGCCGGCTATCCAGGTGATTATGAGGGCGAAGCTTACAATTCCGTTAGTGGTCAGAATTCCAATAACTCCATTCGTGTTAACAATGCATTTTTCCATGCCCTCGAAAATAATGAGGAGTGGCCCCTAACCGCTCGCACAGATGGTCATACGGTACGAACCATCAATGCGCGGGATCTGTGGCATCAGGTATCCCATGCCGCGTGGGATTGTGCCGATCCCGGTATCCAATTTGATACTACTATCAATGAATGGCACACATGCCCCAAGGATGGACGGATCAACGGATCCAACCCCTGTTCTGAGTACATGTTTTTGGATGATACAGCTTGTAACCTGGCGTCTTTAAATGTTCGGCGCTTCTACGATGAAGAAAAGCTGGAGTTTGACGTGAAAGGCTTTGAGCATGCCAATCGCCTCTGGACCATAGCACTGGAAATCTCGGTGCTAATGGCTCAATTTCCCTCAGAAGAAGTGGCCCAGAAATCCTACGACTACCGAACACTGGGTCTTGGTTATGCTAATCTTGGTTCATTACTGATGGCCTCGGGCATTCCGTACGATAGTGAAAAGGGCAATGCTATTTGTGGTGCCTTGACCGCTATTATGACGGGGACTTCCTACGCCACCTCTGCTGAAATGGCTGCCGTTAAGGGCCCCTTCCGCAGGTATGAAGCCAACCAAGAAGACATGCTGCGGGTTATCCGTAACCACAGGTATGCGGCGTACAATGCTACTAGTGCCTACGAAGGCCTGAGTATAACGCCTAAAGGTATCGATCCCAAATACTGCCCGGATTATCTCCTAAAAGCTGCTTGTGAGTCCTGGGATCAAGCTTTGCAACTTGGTGAGCAATATGGCTACCGGAATGCCCAGGCTAGTGTGATTGCTCCCACCGGTACCATCGGTTTGGTCATGGACTGTGATACAACCGGTGTTGAGCCGGATTTCTCCCTGGTCAAGTTTAAAAAGCTAGCGGGTGGCGGTTACTTCAAGATCATTAACCAAACGATCCCAAAGGCCTTGCAGAACCTGGGTTATCCAGAAGATCAGATCCAGAATATCGTGGACTATGCCAAAGGAAAAGGGTCGCTGAAAGGTTCGCCATACATCAATCATGAAACTCTGAAAGCCAAAGGCTTCCATGATAAGGATTTGGAGCTAGTTGAAAACCAATTACCATCAGCTTTTGCTGTCGGTTTTGTCCTGAACCAATGGACCCTGGGCGAGCAAACGCTACAGCGGCTTGGTTTTGCCCCTAACCAATACCAGGATCCGGGCTTTAATTTACTACAAGAATTAGGTTTTACAGACGAAGAAATTGAAGCGGCTAACGAGTATGTTTGCGGTACAATGACCATTGAAGGAGCACCCCACCTGCTTGAAGCCCATTATCCAGTCTTTGATTGTGCCAACCGTACAGGTAGTCGCGGCCAGCGCTATATTCATCCTCATGGCCACATTCGCATGATGGCCGCAGCTCAGCCTTTCATTTCCGGTGCCATTTCTAAAACGATCAACCTCCCTAATGAGGCCACTGTAGAGGATATTCAAGGCTGTTATGAATTGTCCTGGAAATTGGGCTTGAAAGCCAATGCCCTTTACCGGGATGGTAGTAAATGGTCACAGCCCTTATCCTCCAAGAAAGCCGTTCGCAAGGGAGATGAACAAGATGAAGTGGCTGATAAGGTAGAGGAAGTCGTAGGTGAGGATGGCCGTAAAAGCCTGGATGAACTAACACCGAACGAAGTACTGGAGGCTGCTAAGAAGATCATTGCTGAGAGTAAAGACACCCAATTTAAGCGTCAGCTATCAAGTATTGTTGAGCGCAAAAAACTCCCCAATAAACGCGGAGGCTTTACGCAAAAGAGTAAAATCGGTGGTCAAACACTTTTTGTCCGCACAGGAGAATATTCCGATGGGACCTTGGGGGAAGTCTTCGTTGATGTCCATAAGGAAGGTGCTTCTTTCCGCTCTCTGCTCAATTGTTTTGCAATAGCTGTTTCCATTGGTCTTCAGTACGGGGTGCCTGTAGAAGAGTATGTAGAGAAGTTTACCTTTACCCGGTTTGAGCCCAGTGGCTTTGTGGAAGGTCATGACAACATTAAAAGCACCACTTCCATAGTGGATTACATCTTCCGGCTGGTAGGTTTTGAATACTTGGGTCGTACGGATCTTGTACAAGTGGCTTCACCAGAGGTCAAAGGCTCCGAAAAAGAAGAATTCAAAGCAGATAAGGACGATGGCAAGCATAATGCTGACAGCTCTGAAAGCGAGAAGCACGGTTCCTTAGAAAACGGCCATCCCGAGTCTGAGACTTCGAAAAGCCCTGCGGAAAGCAAGCCCAACGGAACGGCCCATCAAGAAATGAGTATCAGCCAATCCAACGAACAGCTAAGCAGCATGATGGGTGATGCTCCGCCATGTGATGTTTGTGGCCACGTGACCGTTCGCAGCGGAAATTGCTACAAATGCCTGAACTGCGGTAGCAGTATGGGCTGTAGCTGATTGACTCCCCTATTTCCTTTTAAAGTGAGTAACCTTTTTGGCAGCCCCAATTCTTCGGGGCTGCTTTTTTTGGCCTATGCTATGTAAACCCAAACCAGGATTTATGGTTTTAATACAGCAGGGCTAAAAAGTGCCAAAAAATACATCCTGAGCGGCCTAGCAAACGGTACTTAGAACATTTTGTTAAATTTGTGATGTAGATATTAAGTCGGAAAATCCATTAAAATGGCGCAACAAAAAACATTTTATTCTATTCTCAAAAAGGTGATCATGTCTTTAACCGGCTTGTTTCTGATCTCCTTTTTAATTGTCCATTTGTCCGGTAACCTGCTGCTTTTTAAGGATGATGGTGGGGAAGCTTTTAATGCGTATGCTAAATTCATGTCTACCAATCCCATCATAGGGATTATGGAATATGGTTTAGCGGCAGGCTTTCTGTTCCATATTATTGATGGGATAATTTTAACGGTTCAGAATCGAAAAGCAAGGCCTGTTCAATATGCTGTTCAAAAGCCGTCCCCAGCATCTAACTGGCCGGCCCGTAATATGGGAATTTCCGGCAGTATCATATTAATATTTCTGATTATTCATCTTAAAAACTTCTTTGTAGAGCACAGGCTACTAGGCAATGAAACTCCTATGTATGACTTGGTTGCTCAAGCATTTGCCAATCCCCTTTATGCGATTTTTTATGTAGTGTCGATGGTGCTGTTGGGTTTGCACTTAGCGCATGGTTTTAGCAGTGCTTTTCAAACCCTGGGTTTACGTCATAAAAGTTACTTCTGGCTTATCCGGCTTGTTGGACTGATATTTTCAATAGTAGTTCCAGCAGGATTTGCCTCAATGCCGATTTATTTTCTATTCAAATAATTTAAAAAATTTCCTATGACACTGGATGCTAACATACCAGAGGGAAAACTGGAAGACAAGTGGACAGATTACCGATCAAAGATGCGATTGGTAAGTCCTGCTAATAAGCGCAATTTGGACGTAATCGTTGTTGGTACAGGTTTAGCTGGGGGGTCTGCTTCCGCTACTTTAGCAGAGTTGGGTTACAATGTTAAATCTTTTTGTTTTCAGGATTCGCCCAGAAGGGCTCACAGTATAGCTGCTCAGGGAGGAATTAATGCGGCCAAAAATTACCAAAACGATGGAGATAGTATCTATCGCCTTTTTTATGATACCGTTAAAGGAGGTGATTACCGCTCTAGGGAAGCGAATGTTTACCGATTAGCAGAAGTTAGTACCAAGATCATCGATCATTGTGTAGCGCAGGGTGTGCCTTTTGCGCGGGAATATGGTGGTGTGCTTGCTAATCGTTCTTTTGGCGGTGTGCAGGTTAAGCGAACTTTTTATGCCAAGGGCCAGACAGGTCAGCAACTCCTGTTAGGAGCATATGGGGCAATGAACCGGCAAATTGCTAATGGCCAGATAGAAATGTACCCCCGACATGAGATGTTAGAACTTGTGACCATTAATGGAGTAGCTCGAGGCATTATTGCTCGTAATCTCGTAACCGGTGAAATTGAACGTCATTCTGCACATGCTGTGGTTTTAGCTTCCGGAGGTTATGGCAACGTTTACTTTTTATCTACCAATGCCATGAACTCCAACGTCACTGCTGCCTGGAAAGCCCATAAAAAAGGCGCTTATTTTGCCAATCCAAGCTTCACCCAAATACACCCAACCTGCATACCTGTCTCAGGAGATTACCAGAGTAAGCTTACGCTTATGAGTGAAAGCTTACGGAATGACGGTCGGGTATGGGTACCAAAAAGCGCTAATGATGACCGTGAGCCCAATAGCATACCTGATGAAGACCGGGATTACTACCTGGAGCGTTGGTACCCAGCCTTTGGTAACCTTGTTCCTCGTGACGTGGCATCAAGAGCAGCTAAAGCGGTCTGCGATGAAGGACGTGGGGTTGGGCCCACAGGGTATGCTGTTTACCTGGATTTCCGGGATGCCATTCAAAGGATTGGAAAAGATGGCGTTGCCCAACGTTATGGGAACATCTTTGACATGTACCAAAAGATTGCTGGTGATAATCCGTACGAGAAACCTATGCAGATCTATCCCGCTGTACACTATACCATGGGTGGCTTATGGGTAGATTATAACTTGCAAACTACGGTCTCCGGCCTTTTTTCAATCGGGGAGTCCAATTTTTCCGATCACGGAGCTAACCGGCTTGGAGCCTCTGCTTTGATGCAGGGTTTGGCTGATGGCTATTTCATTTTACCCTACACAATTGGTCAATTCCTGGCTGACGAAATAAAGACGCCGAAAATCGATACCAATCGGGAAGAATTTCAACAAGCGGAGGATTCGGTGAAAGAGCGACTGAATACCTTGCTTAATATCAATGGCACCCATACAGTGGATTACTACCACCGGGAATTGGGTAAAATTATTTGGGATTATTGTGGAATGTCCCGTAACAAAGAAGGGCTCGAGAAAGCTGCAGGACTTGTTAAAGACCTTAAAGACCAATTTTGGCGGGATGTGAAAGTACCCGGCCGTCAGGATATGTACAACAAAGAACTGGAAAAAGCTGAACGGCTTGCTGATTTCTTTGAGCTGGGGAGTTTGATGATAACTGATGCGCTTCAGCGAGAAGAAAGTTGTGGTGGTCACTTTCGTGAAGAACATCAAACAGAGGAAGGTGAGGCCCTTCGCCGTGACGATGATTTTGCTTACGTATCAGCTTGGGAATACAATGGTGACGATGTTGCTGAAACGCTTCATAAAGAGCACCTTGAATTTGAAGAGGTTGAATTGAAACAGCGTAGTTACGCCTGATAAACCCCGGTTCAAGAAAAGCCGGGCCTTACAAAAACAAGCCTTATGAAAATTCACTTGGTAGTATGGCGCCAAAAAGATTCTGAAAGTGATGGATCTTTTGAAAATTACACCGTTGATAACGTGGTAGGGGAGATGTCTTTCCTTGAAATGTTGGATGTGCTGAACAATGAGCTAATAGCAAAAGGAGAAGATCCCATTGCTTTTGACCATGATTGCAGGGAAGGAATATGTGGTTCTTGCGGTGTTATGATCAATGGTCGACCTCATGGGCCTCTTAAAGGGACTACCACATGCCAGCTGCACATGCGCCACTTCAACGATGGTGATAAAATTTACGTGGAACCTTTCCGTGCTAAGGCCTTCCCGGTTGTGAAGGACTTGGTTGTTGATCGCTCAGCTTTTGACCGGATCCAGCAAACCGGCGGCTACATATCTGTTAATACGGGTTCAGCGCCCGATGCCAATAGTATCCCCATTCCTAAAGAAAATGTGGATGAGGCCTTTGATGCGGCTACTTGTATTGGATGCGGTGCTTGTGTTGCAGCCTGTAAGAACGCATCAGCGATGCTTTTCACGTCAGCAAAGGTTTCCCACCTGGGAATGCTGCCGCAGGGCCAAACAGAACAAGAAGACCGGGTTGTGGATATGGTTGGCCAAATGGATGAGGAAGGATTTGGTAATTGTACCAATACGCAGGCATGTTCGGCTGAGTGTCCGAAAGAAATTTCGCAGTCGCATATCGCGCGAATGAACCGTACTTATGTGAAAGCCAAAACCCGCGTTGGGAATAAATAGTATTGAATAGTAACAACGCATTCTGGAAATAGCCAGGGTTATGTATTTGCCTTGCTTTTTTAGGGTATGACCTTTCAAGCCGATTTTTGGACTGAAAAGTATGAAAGTGGAGCATTGGGCTGGGATTTGGGGTATCCTTCCGCTCCCCTTAAAGCTTATATTGACCAGCTCAGGGCAACCGACTCAAAGATCCTGATTCCCGGATGTGGAAATGCTTATGAAGCAGGATATCTTCTTTTAAGGGAATTTAATGACATCCATCTTATGGATATTTCACCTTACCCCGTGGAAGACCTCAAATCTGCTTTTTACCCTACTTACCAAGATCGTTTAAAAATCTATTGTAAGGATTTTTTTGACCACCAAGGCAATTACGATCTCATACTTGAGCAAACATTTTTCTGTGCTTTGAATCCTGATCACCGCCCGGCTTACGTTAAGCACATGGCTGATCTTTTAAAACCGGGTGGTCATTTAGCCGGTGTGTTTTTTACTTTTCCATTTTCTGAAAATGGCCCTCCATTCGGAGGTTCTATGGAAGAATATCAAGCGTTATTTGCGAGCTATTTTAACATCCGGACGTTAGAGCCATGTTACAATTCCATTCCACCCCGGCAAGGAAGTGAGTGCTTTATAATCCTTGAAAAGCCTGATAAGTAGAAAGCCAATCACAATAAAGTGGCCAAAATTGGTATATTAATATTTTAAAAATATATTCACAATCAGGAGTATTACCGCTGCTGAAAATTAAGGCCTACTGACCCACTTGTTACCTTTTAAGTAAAATCGCCATGGTACATCCTTGTAAGCTCCTGCATTCGGAATGCCTACACGCGGTCCTGCCTCAATATCCATGTGATCAACTTCGTAGCCATCATCAGCAAGCCAAAAGAGATCGCTATCAAGGGGCAATTGATCCATTCCCCGATGAATACCAAAAGCCTTTGTTAGGCAGCCCGGCCCTCTCGTCAATTGGGGTTTGGGTTGATCCATCCGCCGGCGTACCATCATGTGTTCAATGCCTTCTACCGGTTCCACTGCCCTGATCAATATAGCATGGGGCATTCCTTCCCGGTGCGTAATGATATTGAACATCGCATGGATCCCATAACAAAGGTACACATAAGCCACACCGCCTGGTAAGAACATGGTAGCCGTTCGTTTAGTCTTTTTATATTGATAGGCATGGGAAGCTTGATCTTCCGGTGCCAAGTATGCTTCGGTTTCCACAATGCGGCCGGTTGTACGCTTTTCGTGCTCAGTATGTGCAACCAGGAGTTTGCCCAATAGCTCACGGCTTATAGCCAGGCTATCGGATTGTTGATAATAGGAGCGGGGTAAGGGTTTTGCCGGGTCAATTACCATGGTTAAGGGTTATTTGCCCATTAGTAACTACCGGTATTTCTGTGTAAAGCCCTAATTGTAGTGAATGCTGAATATCAGCACCCTTACCTAGCTGTTGTAAATATTGGGCATGCGCTCCATTCATAGTATAAGACTTCCAATCTGAGCGATGCGCCTCAAATAGGGCACTGAGGCTTAGAGCAGCATCTGACCCCATTAGGTGGTGAGTATGTAAATGCCATAGTAAGTAGCCTGCTAGCATGCTGTCTTCCAGGCTCATATATCCATGGCGACCGGCACATAATAGTACCACATCTTGTTGGATGTGCTTAAGTTCGCTCATCAAGGAGTGGGCATTTAAAAAACTACCAATCCAGATTGTGGCCCCTTCGTTAGCAGCTTGTTGGAGGGCTTTAGTGCCATTGGAAGTAGTTAAAACAACCTTATAACCTTGGTAGGCCTTGTTAAGGAAAGTTACTGGCGAATTGCCAAGATCTGCTTCCGGGACTTTTTGGCCATTTCTCTCACCTGCTACTAAAGTTGCTGGACTTCGTAAATTCAAGGCCGTTTGAAGATCTTTGACAGGCACGATCTGCTCAACTGCTTCTCCTAATGCCGTACTAATAACGGATGTAGCCCTGAAGACATCTATCAACACAACAACCTTTTCATTGAGTGAATGGAGGTGTAGCAATTCGGGGGTAGGGCAGACGTCAATCTTGGAAGCCAGGGTAGATGAGATTTTGGTCAGTGGTTAACCGATGATCTTAACTCGCCTTCTTGTAGTATTTGATGAATCCAAACAATAGGCGCTTAGCTGAATCCAGTGATTCCAGGATCTGGTTGAGCTCTTCCTCCGTGATGTAGGCCAGTTTTTCAGCCAGGTATAGCTGGGTCTCTACGTGGTAGATATCACTTTTGGCCTGGAAAAGATGGGTTAACGAATCTCTACCGGTTTTTCGGCTGGCTGCTGAGGCAATGTTAGCTGGAATGGTTGTTACCGTATTCCGTAGCTGGTAAGAAAGCCCGAAATTTTCAATTTCAGGGAAATTCCTGGAAAGTTCAAAAACTTCTTTAGCGAGCTCCATGGCTGAGTTCCATACGTCTAGTTCGGTTACCTTCATCATAGTCGAAGCCTTTTGGGTTAAGCATTTCGTTGGCGCTTATAAAATGGTAACTTAACAACCGCAGCATTGATGGTTTTGTTTCTGTTTCGAATTATTATGTGGTTTCCCGATTTAGCGAATGATTTTTCCACGTAACCCATTCCAATAGCTTTGTTTAAAGTGGGCGATTGGGTTCCGGAGGTTACCTCTCCAATAACCGAATGGTTTTCATCAACAATGGATTGCTCGTGCCTAGGAATACCTTTTCCATTAAGCTCGAACCCTACTAATTTGCGAGAGACGCCATCTTTCTTTTGTTGAGCCAGGAAATCCCGTCCTATAAACTCGGTGTCTAATTTGGTCAACCATCCCATCCGAGCTTCCAGGGGGGTGGTGGTCTCATCCATGTCATTGCCGTAAAGATTCAGCCCGGCTTCCAGGCGAAGGGTGTCACGTGCGCCAAGCCCTGCAGGCCTTAGGTCATAAGCTTCCCCGGTTTTACTGAAGGCATCCCAAAGCTTCGGGGCATCCTCCTTATGACAATAAAATTCAAAGCCATCTTCTCCTGTATACCCTGTTGCTGAAATGAGAACATTATCAGCTCCGGCTATCGAACCTTTCGTAAAGGTGTAAAAAGCCAGGTCTTGGACCGCTGATGCCGTATGAGGTTGAACAACCTTTAAAGCATCAGGACCCTGAACAGCAATGAGGGCGGTATCTTGGGAAATATTTTCAATATTCACATCAAAATTAACCTTGTGTTGGGTAACCCAATTCCAATCCTTTTCAATGTTAGCAGCATTTACCACCATCATGTAATCATCTTCGGCAAGTTGATAGATTAAGAGGTCATCAATGATGCCACCCTTTTCATTGGTCATGCAGTTGTAAAGGGCTCTGCCGGGATACAATTTGGTAATGTCATTGGTACCAATGTATTGTAAAAATTTAGCCGATTCAGGACCATTTATTCGAAATTCGCCCATATGAGAAACATCAAACATTCCAACACGATCTCGAACCGCATGATGCTCATCTTTGATTCCAGTGTAATAAACAGGCATTGAAAAGCCGGCAAAATCAACCATCTTAGCGTTCAAGGCCTCATGTTTTGAAGTTAAAGGAGTGTATTGCATAGGACCAGTTTGGTGTAAATTATTTAAAAGAAGGTGCAAATATAAAATTGTTAGTTCCTGCTAATGGGTATTGGACGGAATGCTCTACATTTAAGTATCGTTTTTTCAAAATTTAAGCGTTTTTCTTTTTACCTTTATGACACCAAAACAGGTGGCTTATGAGTAACCCCGAAGACAAGATCTGGTACCTGGAGAACCTGAACCTAATGAAAACCCTACCTAAGCCGGCTTTACAGGAGGTTGCCCAACAAACCTTAATGTGCCACTTTTACAAGGACGAGTTTATTTATTTCTCAGATGACCCATCTGATACCATCTATTTTTTGAAGGAGGGAAAAGTTAAAATTGCCAACTTCTCAGATGAGGGGAAAGAAGTCATCAAAACCATTCTCCAACCCGGAGAGGTGTTCGGGGAATTCTCTTTATTGAACGAGGATCGGCGAACTGATTTTGCACAAGCTTTGGATAAGGTGAAAGTATGCAAGATGAGTAAGGCGAACTTTCAAGCTTTAATGGAGAAATATGGTAATTTCAGTATTGGCGTTAATAAACTAATTGGACTACGCCTGAAAAAGATAGAGCGCCGGCTGGAATCGTTATTCTTCAAGGATGCTAGGGCACGGGTTGTGGAATTCCTTCTGGATATGGCAGAAGAACAAGGCGAGAAAGTAGGGTTTGAGACCATGATCAAAAACATCCTCACCCATCAGGACATCGCCAACCTCACTGCCACCTCTCGGCAAACGGTAACCAGCGTCTTAAATGACCTTAGAAGCCGGAACCTGATCAACTTCAACCGGCGGCAGATCCTCATACGGGATGTTGATACGTTAAAAAAAGCGGAGGTTCCAGCTTAGCCCTCAAAAGGCTATTCTTAATTTTTATTTGATAACCTCGATTGTATTTATTTCAATGGCTAATTTTAAAACATCTGCGGAGCGCCAGGCACACTGGGACGCTATTTATGCTAAGCAAAATGCTTCAAATCTGGATTCTGGCCAGCAAGATGCCCACACTAGCCTGGATTTAATTGTCCAAACGGGATTGTCCAAAAACGATCGCATCCTGGATGTAGGGACTGGTTCCTCATTACTTATCAAGCAACTGCTTGCTAAAGGTTATGATAATTTGCTAGCAGTGGATATCAGTGAAAAAGCCCTTAGCATTAATAAGGAACAAATTGGTAAACAAGCTGATAAAGTGACCTGGCTGGTCGATGACTTAACCAATCCCCAAAAAATACATAATTTGGATTACGTGGCTTTGTGGCATGATCGCAACGTTTTTCACTACATAACCGATTTTAAAGAGCGGCTTAGCTACTTCTCATTGATGAATAAGGTTGTGCGGGAGGAAGGGTATGTTATCCTTGGGGCGTCCAACGAGCAAGGATCAACCACTCAGGGAGGTTTATCTATTAGGCATTATAACTTAGACACCCTTCAAAGCTTTATGGGGCCTGGTTATTACGCGGTAGATAATTTTAATATCAACGAAACAAAAGCCAATGGCTATAAAGAGCCCATGGTATATGCCCTTTTCAAAAGAGTGCCTTATGTTACCATGGAGTAATCGGTTAGCAGTAACCCAAATTGGCCATTTCAGGTCCCGCTATTGCCCAGAATTGTTCCTGCCAATATTGTGGCCACTCAACAAAAGGAGGGAAGAATGCTTTTTTTGTTTGATTAATCCTATCATTTAGCATTTCCTCCACATCGCTGTATTGGTATTGGGTATCCGGCATTAAATCAAGAAGGGTGTAAAGATCTTTGTAAGGGGGATTAAACATTTGCTCAAAGCTTAAAATATGGTCAGGCTTTTGCTGGCGGGCAAATGCATTTATAGCCTGCCAATACCATGCATTTTTCTGAACCGGATTCCAGGATTGCCAGGTATTTTCATCAATGGGAGAATCTGAGAAAAATGCGGGTTTAATATGATCATGGCCCAGGTAACGGTTACGGTTGAGCCATGACCGCACCACCGCGCGACCATCCCGTACGACATGAACAATCCTAACATCTGGCCAAACTTGTCTTATAAGAGGTATAGAAGCAAAAAGGTGGTAATTGGACTCAACGTACCACTTTTCAGTGTGGTTAAGCTGACGCCATTTACGGGGCCATTTAAAATACACCTTATGCCATAGGGTCGGATTTTTTCTCAGAAGTTCCCAGCCTTCCCGCTTGAAATGCGGTTTGGGTTCGTGAAGGCTCCACGCATTTGAAACCGCCTCATTAATTAGGCGGGTTATAAACCAGGTACCAGTCCGGCCTGTGGAGGTGATGAAAATTGCGGGCATAAAATCTTTAAGACCGGTTGGTTCGCTATTTGCAAACCGCAAAACTAGGGCTTTTAAAAGCGCTTCATTGGAAACAAAAATTTTAGTAAAACATGGCCGGAACTTCCCCTTACGAGAAAGAAACCAAGCTTTCAGAAAAATACCGGGCCTGGAGTTATGGTCTACTATGGGTGTTTTTAGGATTATTCACGTTCAGCCTTTCCTATTTTACCAATCGTAATTATCCAATGGATACAACAGTGCCAACAATATTGGTGGTAATTGGATTAGTTAAATTATATCAGGCATGGCATCATGATGCTTCTTCTTCTCGGTGAATTGTAACGTTCCCCATAATCGTATGAAGGTCAAGTAAGAGCTTAGGATTTGCACTTTCACCCCTTTCAAAGGAAAGGCTACCGGTAATGTGACCAAATTGTTTATGAGATGTTATTTGGATTGTTGGAATAGCAGGGAGATAAAGGTGGGTCTCCCCAAGCCAGGTGTAGATATTGATCGTAAGCTTGCGGGCGGGATTTAAGCTCCTCAAATCTATAATTTGACTGCCTAGAACGTTGTAATAACGGCTCTTAACCTTGCTAAAGGTGATAACATTGGTCCCCGAACCAATGAGGAAGGATTGCCTCGTGGGGCGTGAAACTTTGCTTTTAAAATTTGTGGATTTCAAAATCAATTGAATGCCTGCCGTCACTAAAAAAATGGTCACAACTAAGCGGAAAACCGGAATAGCAAATTCGAATACTTGAACTAACGAAAGTGATAGCCCAGTGACAACAACCAATAAAGCCCAAAAATAGCGATTATTTAGGAGGTTCATTGGCTTCGTGGTGATTGCTAACATGAATTTTATCGTTTATTTATAACTTCAAATTCCTTAAATGCAGGATAAACTGAAAAGTTAAATGAGCAAATGCAAAGCCAAGTTACAATTGTCTCGTGTCGCTGGGGTCGTGGCTTTACTTGTGACCATGTTAAGCGCTGACGCCCTTAAAGCTCAGAACAACCCAGAGAGCCCTTACGACTTGTACCTGGAATTGGGAGGGGCTGCTGGAATAGGTAGTATTAACTTTGAGCGGCATATTTGGAAACGCCAATCATGGGAGTTGAAAGGCCGGATTGGTCTATTTATTCTTCCCCACGGCAGTCTAACGAAGGTTTCCAATAGTTATTTTTACCCTTTTGGCTTTTCGCTACTTTACGGGGAAAAACATCAGTTAGAGGTGGCTGTTGGTGGGCTTCTAACTCACAATAATGATGGCTTTTTAGAAGGAAGCGCTAAGCAAGGAAGCTGGAATTTATATGGTCAGGGATTTCTGGGTTATCGTTTGCAACTGGGTAAGGGGCGCTGGTTCCTAAAAGCAGGATACGTACCCCTTTTCCACCCGGAAATGCAATCTGCCTCTGTTCCTACAATTGGTCATATAACAGGTAGTTGGGCTCACTGGGCCAGCCTTGGAGTCGGCCTTGATATTTAATCATCAACCCTACAATCCTGTTTCCGTTAAAACTGGAAGTCGTAATTTTTTAACCCTTTTTACAATAACATTAAAAACATAGCCCAATGCTACGCTTACTTCATTTAAATCTTATGTTTGTCATCTTCTTTTTACTTTTACAATCATGCTCGGGAGGCGGTAGCCAGCAACAAGACCAAAAAAATGGCTCAAATTCCGATAAATCAATTCCCAAGCAAACACAAGCAACCGACCAGCGTCATATGTCGGCAGATATTCAACTTCCAGCAGGTTTTGAGGCAGAGGTTGTTCATGAAGGTGTCGGTGCTGCTAGGCATATTGCCGTAAGGGCCAATGGCGATATTTACATAGCTTTAAGAGAAAAGCAAAAGGGGAAAGGAACCGTAGCCCTAAGCAATCAAGATGGCGATGGGCAATACGAAAAAGTTGAGTATTTCGGCGATTTTACCGGAACTGGTGTAGCCATTCATAACGGCTATTTATACCGTACTTCAATCGATGCTGTTTACCGGTATCCCCTTCAAAAAGGTAAGCTTTTACCAAGAATGGACCGGGAGACAGTGGTTTCCGGTTTTCCTGATCAGCAACAACATGCCGCTAAGCCTATCACGTTTGATGGTAAAGGCCACCTCTACATCAACGTTGGAGCGCCTTCAAATGCCTGCATGAAGGAGATGCGTACCAAAGGATCCCCCGGAATCGATCCTTGTCCGCTTCTAAAAAAACATGCAGGAATCTGGCGTTACAAATCCGATAAGCTGAACCAAAAACATGATCCTGGAAACCGGTTTGCTTCAGGTTTGCGAAATGTTGTAGGCATGACCTGGAATGATGAAACTGGTCACCTCTATGCCATGATGCATGGCCGGGATCAGCTTCATCAATTTTTTCCAAAGCTTTATACCCAAAAGGAAAGCGCTAAATTACCAGCAGGGCAATTCCACTTATTGGAGCAGGGGGATGATATTGGCTGGCCTTACTGCTATTACGACCAAATTCAGGATAAAAAAGTGTTAAGCCCGGAATACGGAGGCGATGGCGATAAAATCGGCAGATGCGGAAAATTCAAAGATCCCCTGATCGGCTTTCCGGGCCATTGGGCGCCTAACGGATTGAAATTCTACCATGCTCAAACTTTTCCTGAGCAATACCAGCAAGGAGCTTTTATTGCTTTTCACGGCTCCTGGAATCGTGCTCCATTTCCCCAGCAGGGTTACAAGGTAGTGTTTGTGCCGTTTGAAGGTGATAAGCCTAAAGGATCAGATCAGTGGAGCGTCTTTGCCGATAAATTTGCGGGAAAAGAGCCATTGAAATCCCCGAGCAATGCTGAATACAGGCCAATGGGCCTGTCAGTGGGGCCGGATGGTAGCTTGTATATAACGGATTCGCAGGAAGGAAAGGTCTGGCGGATTCGGTATACAGCAGATACCTAAGGGATTGTTAGGTGCCAATGCAGCTTAACACTTTTTATGATGCAGTCAGCTATTACGGCCATTATTGTTAACTACTGTACCTACGACCTAACGCGGATGGCTGTGTGGTCCCTACACGGCCATTATCCTGAACTCAAAATTTGGATTGTTGACAACGCATCACCTGACGATTCAGGTGATAAACTTGAAGCTTTAGCCCAGGAGTTGGATAGGGTGGAGGTGGTTATAAATAGCCGAAATGTGCATCATGGTCCTGCAATGGACCAACTTGCCAGGGCTGTGGAAACCCCCTATTTCCTAACCTTTGATTCAGACGCAATCCTTTATCGTCCGGGATTACTTGAAAAAATGCTAGATTCAATTACAAGTGATACGTATGCAGTGGGTCACCTAATGCTCCTAAACCAAAATGGATTTAATACCACCGATAATACTGGAATAGCCTATGCGCATCCTTTCTGCTCACTCTTTCACACTGAAACGTATCGGAAATTTACTCCTTTCCAGAAGGATGGCTCGCCCTGTTTTCATAACCAGCGGGCAGCCCAGGAAAAAGGTTGGGTTATAAAAGGCTTCCCCGTTCAATCCTATGTATTTCACTTTTGGAAAGGTACCGTTGATCATATTGGCGGGCACCGTTTGGGATGGCGAAGCAAATTGAATCAGCTTTTGCATAGATTAGGGCGGATCTAAAAATGTTACCAATTGAATTCAAATACAGGTATTTTTTATGTACCATCATGATTTTCTTCTGCGGCAATTGGAACGTTTGGCCAAAGCCATACAACAGATTTGGGACAGCTATGAATCAGGGAAAGTTGACGATGCTTATGAGCTTTTGGATAAATGCTATAAGGAAAGTGGTTTTTTACGCTCTCAGCTTCAAGATTGGGAACCGGAAGCATTCCTTGACAACCTTGAAAAAGAGGGTTTAGGAGCTCAGGAATTAGAGGCTTTGAGTAAGCTAACTGAAATAGAAGGCCAGCTCTATGCAGAGGAAGAGGAACAGGAAGAAGCCAGGCATCGCTATGAACTCACGTTTATGCTGTTGAAGAAAGCTTCTGAAAAGGATACAGCTAATTTCTCTCTTGATAGGCAAACCCGGATAAATACCATTTATCGAAAGCTTAATAGTTTATCATAATTTAGTTATTAAATAAAATTAATCTACTACTATGAAAAGTCTAAGGAGCGTTTTATCCGTTTGTTGGCTACCAGCCATGGCAATTTTATACTGCGGAAATATGCCTACATTTGCCATTTCCGATAGTCTGGGGAAGCTCAATAATGGCGAGAGAAGTTCACAATCAGAAAAAGCTGATTCGCCAGGTAAAAAAGATGCTTTGCTCTGGAAGGTCACCCATGAGAATCAGGAGGAGCCGGCTTATTTATTTGGCACTATGCACCTGATGAAAAGCGGCTACCTTGAAAAATGGCAAAAGGTTAAGGAGGCATTCCAAAAGTCGGAGAAGGTAGTGGTGGAAACTATTATAGACTCCAGTAAGATTATGCAGATTGGGCAGATGGCTTTGATGAGAAATAAGACCTACCAGGAAATCTATGACTCAACTACCCTGGATACGGTTATGCGCTATGTTAATCAAACCCTTTCCATGCCTCAATCCACCCTTATGCGGATGAAGCCTATGCAATTAGCTGCGCTTTCTGCACGCAGGGCTTTTCGAAAAGTCAGCTCCCCCTTGAAATCAGCCAAAGGAAATACCATTGACTTCTACTTTGGTTCTAAAGGCAAAAAACTTGGTAAAAAAGTGATACCCCTGGAAACGATGTTAGAGCAGGGGCGGATGTTGTTTAATAAAATGTCCATTGATAAACAGGCCAAAATGTTGCTTCAGCAAATCCGAAAGCAAGACCAGATGGTGACTTTTACCCAAAACCTGTTGAGATACTACCGAAACCAAAAGCTTAGTGACCTTTATAGCCTTTATAAAAACGAAAAAATTTCAACTCAAAACCTGGGTTTCCTGGTAGAAGAACGCAACAAAAAGTGGCTACCATCTCTTACTAAATACTTCAAGCAGGGTAACACTTTTGCAGCTGTTGGGGCTCTGCATTTACCGGGAAAAAAAGGTTTGCTTAACTTATTGGAAGCCAAAGGGTTCCATATTCAACCAATGGCAGTCAAATAATTAAATCCTTATGAAACGGATTTGTACCGGGGTGTCATTGACTACGACTTTCTTCAGGCCTTGCTTATCGTAGTGGTAATAATTGGCATTCCCACTCGGTAGTTTCAGTTTATACACATCAGGTTTGACTTCTTCTAACTGGACTATTTGCGTGTACTGCTCACTAAAAACCTTGTTACTTGGGGGCTTTTGAAAGTACATACAAGCTGTGGAATAGCTACATGGAGCTTTTTCCATGAAATAAGCTGCCTCACCATCTTTATCAATCCGGTACTTGTTATTGGTCCATTGTAAATGTGTGCTGTCCCAGGTACTCTGATTAACGGCCGTTGTAAGGATAGCTTTTACCATGCTGCCAGTGTCAAATTCCACCGATAGGTTATATGTTATGTGAAAATCTTTTATTATAGTAGCTTTTACTTCTGTTAAAAGCCTATAAGTGGTGCTTGCGAATTGTTGTTGCTTTTGAGCAGTTAAAACACCTATTTGATTATCGTTGTAAATGATGCGATAGGTTTTTTCAAGTTCTTGGCTGTTATTGCTTGAATGGCTTTTGCCCCAATTCAGGATCGCTAATGATAAAAGGGCAACTGTGAAATATATTGACTTACGGATATTCATAAATTATCTTATTCAAAATCCGTAAGATTTAATTGCTGACGGATAGAGCTGTCTCTAAGCCTATTTTTGGTCCAATAAGCATTTCGGATGGTCTTTTTATGCTTGGCTACGGTAGTTAACATCTTCGTATCCTTTCCAAAACCACTTTTATGCTTGTCAGTCCAGCCTTTTATCATGTAAGGGAAAGATTTTTCGTAGATGATGGTTAAGGTTCGATCCAGTTCAGGATATTGAACCTCGTAAGCCATCAGGTTTTTGCCTTTAAAACGCTCCCCTTTGTAAGATTCCTGCGTGATCAGTGCTTGTTCAGGTTTAAGCTGGCGGTGTCGAAGGCGTTTGTAGAGCGATCCCGGAATAAGTTTAAGGGTACCGGTTGGTAAGCTTTGCGGAGCCATTTTCAGCCGCGTCCACAATTCATCCTCCAGCCATGCAGTATCCGTCTTGTAATCTTCAGCCACGTTCTCCTGAAAGTAGGAATGCCCCTGCCAATGGTATTGCCCTTTGCGGTTGTTGGCTTGCAAATAAGATTGTCCGCACCAGTCCTGGGAGGAACTACTGACCTTAAGGCTATGGGGATACTGATGCCAATGAACCGGTGTAAAAACCGATAGCATCATACTGTAATCATACATACCCGTTTGAAAGCGCTTGATCTTGTTGAGCTTTAAAACTTTGGTGTCCGTGAGATCAGGGTTTTGCTCATGTTTCACTTGCTGATTGGTCAGGAAATCCTCCGTAACAAAAACCATGATAGCCTCGCCGGGATGACGCTGGCCGTAGCGGGCCTGGGTGATTTCATAGCGGCTGATCTCGGCTTCTCCGCTGAACCAGTAATTTTTGAATTCCTGGCTATGTTGTACGGAGGATTGTTTATTCACTTGATCTTGCGAATTTCCGGTATTGCAGCTCGTGAGCATCACCATCATACACAACCCGGTAAGGATATTGAAAACCATTGTTATTTTTCTTCAATTGGTTCAAAAATGGTTCCGAAATCAGGTTGGCAGTAGGTTAATGGATCAAAACAGTAGCCAATTGACAATTTGTAGGTGACAGGCTTGTTAGGTGATTATTGATATTTTTGAAATCTTTGATAAGCCTAAGAAAGCCCAAAACCAACGGCATGACTACGACAAATCAGCAAAAATTCGATGAGCTCCGGCAAAAACGCGCTGAAAGCCAACAAGGTGGCGGAGAGCAGCGTATTGCCAAACAACATGAAAAAGGCAAGCTTACAGCCCGTGAACGCCTGCATTTTCTGTTAGACGAAGGCTCATTTGAAGAACTGGACCCTTTTAAAAAACACCGTAGTACCAATTTTGGCCTGGATAAGCAGCAATTTCCGGGAGATGGTGTGGTCACAGGCTACGGCACCATCCACGGCAGGTTAGTCTATGTGTTTTCCCAGGATTTTACAGTGTTCGGGGGCTCGTTATCTGAAACCCATGCTGAGAAGATTTGCAAGGTCATGGACCTGGCCATGCAGAACGGCGCTCCGTTTATCGGCCTCAATGACTCAGGCGGAGCCCGTATCCAGGAAGGTGTGACTTCCCTGGCTGGTTACGCGGATATTTTTTACCGCAATACCAGGGCTTCCGGGATGATCCCGCAAATATCTGCCATTATGGGGCCTTGTGCTGGTGGGGCTGTATATTCACCGGCTATTACCGATTTCATCTTCATGGTGGAGGAGTCCTCCTACATGTTCGTTACTGGGCCTGAGGTCGTAAAAACAGTTACACACGAAGATGTAACGGCTGAAGACCTTGGCGGAGCGGATGCGCATGCCGCAAAGTCAGGTGTTACCCATTTTGCCTCCAAAAATGAACTAACGTGTATTGAGGGTATCAAGCAATTGCTAAGCTACATTCCAGCCAATTGTGAGGAGCAGCCACCACAGCTTCCGTATCAGCAAGCTGAAGATGAAACGGTAGACGCCCTGGATAACATCGTACCAGAAAACCCCAATCAACCTTATGACATGCGGGAGGTCATCACCGGTGTTGTGGATCAGAACAGTTTCCTGGAAATCCAGCCGGATTTTGCTGAGAACATTGTTATTGGCCTTAGCCGCATAGCCGGTCGGAGTGTCGGCATAGTTGCCAATCAGCCGCAGCACCTGGCGGGGGTGCTGGATATCAATTCTTCAACCAAAGGAGCACGCTTTGTACGGTTTTGCGATGCTTTTAACATTCCCCTGTTAACCTTTGAGGATGTACCGGGATTTTTACCAGGTACTGATCAGGAATGGAATGGCATCATCAAAAACGGAGCCAAGCTGCTGTATGCTTTTGCTGAAGCCACCGTTCCAAGGGCCACCGTCATCACAAGAAAAGCGTATGGTGGGGCTTACGATGTGATGAACTCTAAGCATATCGGAGCCGATCTGAATTTTGCCTGGCCTACGGCTGAAATTGCCGTCATGGGCCCGAAAGGCGCGGCTGAGATTATCTTCCGAAAAGAGATCAAAGAGGCTGAAGATTCCGAAGCCAAGCTTCAGGAAAAAATCGATGAGTACAGCGATGCTTTTGCTCATCCGTACAAAGCAGCAGAACGGGGCTTTGTGGATGATGTGATCATGCCTTCCGAAACCCGGATTAAGCTGATGAAGGGTTTTCAGATGCTGGAAAACAAGGTGGACAGCCTACCGCGCAAGAAGCACGGCAACCTACCGCTTTGATTGAAAGCATTAGGGAAAGTAAAAGGTGAGGAATTACCGTTTTTATAATTAAAGTATAACTTACTTTTGGAGTCATGAAAAACTATGAACTAGCAGAACAGGTTGTCTTCAAAAAATTTAAATGATGCGTGATCTTCACATTAATTTACCAACATCATTTGAAGATGCGGTTCATCTGACTGAGGCGGAATTAGCTGATCATATCCGTTTGATGGCTGCCTTAAAGATGTTTGAACTAGGGAAAATATCAGCTGGTAAAGCAGCTGAGTTATCCGGGATTTCCAAAGCCGATTTTTTCAAGGCTTGTCACCGCTACAAAGTAAGCGTTTACAATTATCCTGATGAAGAAGTAGCAGGAGAGGTTGCTAATGATGTAGCTTCTATTAAACGCATAACCAATCATTGACTGTCATAGCTGACACAGGTCCTATCATTGCGTTAGCTAAAATTGGTAAACTTAGGCTGTTGGCATCCCTATTTGGAAACCCAATATGTATACCAGGTTGGGTTTACAGGGAATTAATGGCTCGAGTGGGTGATGAAGGTGATGAGATCGATACCGGATTAAGCGATTATATTCAGGTTGTTGACCCAACCCTTGATTTTTCTAAATTATTAAATGAGCACATACGTCATTTAGGTAAAGGGGAGCGAACGTCCCTGTTATTGGCCCATCAAAATATGCCAGAATCGTTACTCATTATGGATGATAAGGCTGGAAGGAAGTCCGCTAAAGCTTTGGCAATTCCTATTACAGGTTCTGTTGGTGTTATTATTATGGCAAAAAGGAAGAATTTAATAGGATCCGTGGGTGATTGTCTGATTACAATGAGGCAATATGGTTATTGGTTATCTGATAGCATTATTTTAGAAGCGAAAAAGAAAGCTGGCGAATAATTCCGGATTCATCCCTCAACCACAAGGTAAACTTTCTAATAAGTGATCAAGTCTGGAGGCTGGCCTATTCATGGTTACCCTCGTGAGATAAAGTAGAGAAAAGGCATTCGTTGATGAAAACAGTGGATTCTTAAAATTAGCATTTCCTCAGAGATATGATACAGCCGCGCTTAAAAAGCCAACTTGCTATGTTAATTGTGTAATTAAAAACTTCCTTACTATTGCCTTACCACACCAATGAAAAAATTATTAGCCAAAAATTTTTCTCTGTCAGCGTCTGATAAATTGCCGATGTTGGACCATCTTGTTTTGCCGTCAAGCCTTTACCAGTCTCCTTTTCATCTATGTTTTGATTTTTTCAATGTCCAACTCTCCTTCTGAAATGCTTATTACAAAATCGTATTTTTCACTTTGGTCAGCTTGGATGTCATAACCGGATTGTAATGAGAATAGTCGCATTAGTACATAACCGGTTCTTTTATTTCCGTCATGAAATGGATGATTGATCACAATGCTCTCCAAAATAGCAGCCGCTTTTTCAAGTGGTGTCGGATATAATGCTTTTTTTTGGTCAAAAGTCGCTGAAGGTCTATTAATGGCTGCTTCTAATGCTGGTAAGTCACGAACGCCCGATAATCCTCCAAACCTCTCAATGAGGATGTTATGAATTTTTAAGACTTCATCTTTTATCATTAAGCCAATCGGTCCAGCAGTTCCTTATCCTCTTGGAGGATTTGTTTCAAATTTCTGGACATTTCACCTATATCGGAGGAGATTGATTTGACTTCATTTAAATAATCCAGAAGGTCACGCAGCGATTCTTCAGGTATCTCATCCAATGCCTGCTGAATTTCCGCTTTTATTTGCTCTTTTGTCATAAATGAAGGTTTTGCTGTACGTTACGCATTTTTAGCGGATTTTGTTCTTTAATAAAAGTACTTGGTCTACCGAATCACCGTCACCTGCCCGTCATAAGTCTCTCGACTGCCATCTTCACTTGTGATGACTAGCTGGTAGTGGTAAACGCCCTGAGGGACGAGTTCTCCTTGATAGGTGCCATCCCACTTTTCACCTGTTGAAGTGCTGAAAACCTCCTCACCCCACC
>CAZIUI010000025.1:0-36035 GCA_964542585.1 uncultured Sphingobacteriales bacterium
TCAAGGGTATCCGGATTAACCACCTCTACTTTAATACGTTCGCCATCCACATGGAAGAGCACCAGGGCATTCTGGGTGGTAAAACTCCTGACACGATCCATCCAGGGCGTTTTTTCCTGGGCATAATACGGAGCACCAGCAGCTCCATTATTGATCTGGTAAATGGTATCGGTGAGGGATACCTTTTCAGGCTCGTAGCCTTCCGGGTAACGCGGCATATCATCTGTAACCGCCAGGCGGTTATAGTTGTGCTCATCCCCGGTAAGGATAGCGCGGACCTTATCACTCCTATTCACTAGTAATTCCAATAACTGATCCCTCCGCTGAATAATACCGGTTTCAGCTTTTCGGCCATTCACAACAGGCCTGGGCTTATTGCTGCCATTATACCACATGTCATCATCCACATGGCCGCCATTTGGGAAAAAAGGCGTGTGCACGGTCAGGAAAATATGGTCAATATCGGCATTGCCTTCGTATTGTTTCAGGACTTCTTCTAGCCACCTCAGCTGCTGATCCATGATGTAGCCATGGAGGTTCCCTCCTACTTCCGGCACGGCTTCGATCGAGGGGGAGAACCAGTAATTCGAGTTCAAGGCAATCATGGCCACATTGCCATACGTGTAGTGGTAAGCGGTTTCCTTGTAGTCCGGGAAGTTCGATTGGTTCGGCTCCGGGTCGTAAGCAGCTCCGTCTTCACTAGCCGGCCCATTATCCGGATTAGCAAAATGCCGGGAAAAGATGGTTTCAGCCGAATGCTGGTCAAAAGGGAACTTATCTACAGTAAGACCGTACTTGGTGTTGTTGTCAAACCGGTGCAGAAAAGCCTCGTGGTTGCCAGGTGAAACATAGGTCGGTAAATAATGGGCAAAGGGCTCGATAGCCCGCATCCAGTTGGCATACTGCAGCTTCATGCTACCGGTATTGGTTTCATAGCCATTCACCAGATCCCCGGTAAACTGTAAGAAAGCCGCATTTTCCTGCTCAGCCACAGCCCCGATGCGCTTCATGATGTAGGCATTGGCGCCGAAAATATTGCGTTCACCACCCCCCTGGCCGGCCCGGCTGTCACTGGCATAGGCAAACGTAAAAGCCTTATCGTCACCGGTTTCATGTGCTGTGCGAAAGTGGAAAGCCCGGGAGCGATTGCCGGTATGCACTTGATAATCGTATTGCTGATCAGGTGCTAAACCGCTGATAGTGATTTCATGGTGCCGCTGCAATTCCTCACTCTGAAATATTTGATCCGCAACCGTTACCCTGGCTTTAACCGGTTTATTAGTCTCAAACATGATGGTGGCGCCATCCGGCTGCAGGTTCTGCACAAAGGGCCCCCGCCTGAGGCAGGTATCCGCATAGAAACTGCCTGATTCCCGCTTTGCGAAGGTGATCTTCCCATCGTACAGGATTGTCCCTTCATCATTGGTCACACGGTAACCCAGGGTCCCGTAGCCCTTTTCCTGCCAATCCACCATATCGTACTTACCATCAAAAGCCTCAGCAATGTTTATAGCAGCTTTTCCGGCTTCGATGGTTTGCGTCTGCTTGAAAAAGACCGGATGCGGGTATTGATAGGTTTCAGGGTCTCGGAAGCCATAGTAGAGGGTCCCCTCGAGCGAGTCGTTCTGAAAATCAAAGGACAACCCCTTATCCGTTCCTTCTATTTGGCCACGCATTTGGGAGAGCGTGTAAAGGGGGTTTCCATTCACTAATGGCCAGAATGCTCCTTTATCATTCCGAAAACCAAGCCGGCCGTTTTCATCCTCCCTAATGCCCGAGTAAACTTTCGGCACATCATCTTCTTGTGCTTCTATAGAACTCAACGTTACCAGGCATAAGATAAGCAAAAGCAACACCTGACGATACATAATAATTTTCTTTTTAAAAAGTCAAAGGTAAAACCAAGCAGGGTATTCAAGGCGTTAAAAAAGGGTTAAGCTTTCATTGCTCCATTGCCTTTCACTAACTCAAGAACGGTAACTTCCGGATAAACCCCTAGCCTGGCCGGGAACCCAAAAAACCCCAATCCGCGGTTGACGTACAAGTATTGGCTTCCCCTCCGATACAAACCCGCCCAGTGTTTGTAGATCATACGGGCCGGACTGACTTTAAACCGGGAAAAATCCATTCCCATTTGCATACCATGGGTGTGGCCGGAAAGGGTTAGATCAACTTGAGGAAAATACTGAACAACCTCTTGGCTCCAATGCGTTGGGTCATGGGAGAGAAGGATCTGAAAGGAAGATTTAGGCACTCCTTCAATAGTTTTACTCAGGTTGCCGTAGTTCATGAAGCGTTTGAGGGAACTCCAGTTATCCACGCCAAGTACATGGATATTTTCACCATTTCGTTTTAAAGCATGCCACTCATTCCTCAACAACTTCCACCCAAGCTTGTGGTAAGTATACGTCATGGCGTCAAGGTTAGTTTGCCACGCGTCAGCAGAAGGCCAAGTCTTGTAATTACCGTAATCATGATTTCCAAGAATAGCGTAAACGCCATGGGGAGCTTGTATTTTACCCAGAAGGGGTAGATAAGGTTGGGCCTCAGCGGTTTCATAATTCACCAAATCTCCGGTGAAAAATACCACGTCAGCACCCTGCTGGTTGATCACTTGTACGGCTTCCTCTACCGGTTTCGGGGTTTGGAAGCTCCCGGCATGTAAGTCAGAAATGTGCAAAATCCGAAAGCCGTTAAAAGCCTCAGGGAGGTTTTGAAAATTCAGGGTTACACGCTTTACCTTTAGGTTAAACGCGCCTTTCATTAAACCATATAAAACTGAAAGCATAAGAAAAAAAACCGGAGGCTATTAGTGCTGTGTTTACAAGGGAAAAACTTTCAAGAACAAAAGCTGTACCTAGCCGGACCAAGCGAGGAACAAAATTGGGAATTTTGGACATTGATAGCTTCCAAAATTGGCACTTATGCGTACATTGTTGTTGATAATCAGCTTATTGTTAGCCTTTCCTGGTTGTCTACGAGCTCAGGATTTTCATGACACCGCTTTTAGCCGGTACGATTCCCTGAGGGGTGCTCTTAATCCTCACCGGGCCTGCTATGATGTCTATTTCTATGATTTGTCGGTAAAGGTCATACCGGACGAGCAGCGAATTAGCGGTAGTAACGCCATTCACTTTACTGCTAATAGAACCTTTGACACTTTACAGGTTGATCTTTTTGCCAACATGGTCATTGACAGCATTACCTATCAAGAAAAAGACTTGTCTTACCGGCGTGATAGCAATTTTGTATTTGTCAAATTTCCAAAACAAGTGCAAAAAGGGGTTTCGGAAAAATTTACCATCTTTTATCACGGTAAGCCTACCGTAGCAAGCAAACCCCCATGGGATGGCGGATTTGACTGGAACAAAGATAAGAAAGGGCGCCATCATATTGGAGTTGCCTGCGAGGGCATTGGGGCCAGCCTATGGTGGCCTAACAAAGATCACCTCACTGAAGAGCCTGATAGCATGGCGATAACGGGGATAGTCCCCTCCTCATTAACGCTTGTCTCAAATGGTGACCTTCGCCGGAAAACTAAGGCCTCTGAAGGCTTTCAGGCCTATCATTGGTTTGTGGAATACCCCATCAATAACTACAACGTCACCCTGAATATTGGGCATTATGAACACTTTCAGCGTACTTACGAATCCCCTTTTACCGATTACACCCTTCCACTGGACTACTATGTGCTGAATTATAACCTGGATACGGCCAAAAAACACTTTCAGCAAGTGCCGGGTATTCTCCGTTGCTTTGAGAAGTTCTGTGGACCTTACCCGTTCCCAAAAGATGGCTATGCCTTGGTAGAAACCCCTTATTGGGGAATGGAACATCAAGGAGCCATTGCGTATGGCAACCATTACCGTAACCGTCCGAGGGGCTTTGATTACATCATTTTACATGAAACAGGCCATGAGTGGTGGGGTAATAGCATAAGTACCCATGACCATGGCGCTATGTGGATCCATGAATCCTTTACCACTTACATGGAAGCCCTGTATATAGAATGCAGGTTTGATTACGAAGAAGCCGTGAGCTACCTTAAACAGCAACGCAGACGGATAAAAAACCAACACCCTATCATGGGCCCCTTAAAGGTCAATTACACCAGCTGGCCCAGTTCAGACATGTACTACAAGGGGTCATGGATGCTTCACACTTTACGGAACAGTATAAATCATGATTCGCTTTGGTTTTCAGTAATAAGGGGGCTATCCGATACTTTTGATCAAACGGTGGTGAATAGCCAGGATATAATCTCCTATATCAACAACCACACAACAAGGAACTATCAAACATTCTTTCAGCAGTATTTATACCACACCCATCCGCCTGTCTTTCAATATGAAATCAAAGCACCGCAAGATGGTCAGAAAGGGTGGAAGATCCGCTACCGATGGAAGGTAGCAGTGGAAACGTACCCGATGCCGCTTACCTTATCAATTAATGGAACCGAAAAACGCCTGGAACCGCGAAAAAATTGGCAAACCATTGACTGGCCTAATATGGTAAATTCGGTAAACGTCCTTACTGGTAATTACTACGTGGATGTTTCGGAGGTCAATCCAGAAAAGGAATCAGACCCTTAGGAAGGTGCTAAGCGCTCCTTGGAAACGTTTGAAAGAACCTTCCGGACAGCCTTTATATCGGCTTTTGTAACGTCTAGATGGGTCACCATCCGAAACTTTTGAGAGCCAAAAGGAACAGCTAGCACGCCTTTTTCGCCTAACTGGTTTAGAAAACTTTGCAGCGGAAAATCCGGGTGTAGTTCGCCAATGACAATATTGGTCTCCACGGGTATCACAGAAGTAATGTAAGACTGAGCATCAAGTTCATTAGCTAAAAAAGCAGCCTTTTCATGATCTTCGGCCAGGCGGTCATACTGATGATCTATGGCATAGATGGCAGCTGCAGCCAAATGGCCGGCTTGACGCATTCCCCCACCCATCACCTTTCTGGAACGATGCGCCTCTTGAATAAACCCATGTTCGCCTAAAAGCAAAGATCCCACTGGCGCTCCCAATCCTTTGGATAAACACACGGAAATAGAGTCAAAAAGAGCGCCAACGGTTTGAGGGGCTAGTCCCTGAGCTACCAAGGCATTAAATAGCCTGGCTCCATCCAGGTGGAGTTTAAGGCCTTTTTTATCGCAAATCCTTCGCAGGGCTACCATTTCTTCTAAAGACCAGCAATGCCCACCCCCTTTATTAGAAGTATTTTCCACAACTACTAGTCGGCTTTGGGGTTTATGCACATCATCAGGTGTAATAGCAGCTTCTACATCTTCAGGAGCGAAGACACCGCGATCATGGGAAACAGGGTAAACAGAAACTCCAGAGTGGACTGCTGGCCCGCCTCCTTCATAACGGTAGATGTGGGCATTCCCCGCGCAGATTAATTCCTCGCCCGGCTTCATATGAGTTCGAATAGCTAACTGATTGGTCATGGTGCCGGATGGGCAAAAAAGTGCTGCATCATGGCCAAATAAACGGGCAGCTTTTTCCTGGAGGGCGTTCATAGAGGGATCTTCGTTGAAAACATCATCCCCAACATCCGCATCAGCCATCATTTTCCGCATAGGTTCTGTTGGCTTTGTTACCGTATCACTTCGTAGATCTATCATAAACTTGTCATTCAGTCCTCGTTTTAGAAAAGCCCTAGTTTACGCAAAAAATCTAATCCTAACTCTGGTTTGAGTAATATCGTGTAAGCAACACCAAATAATGCTCCGTAAAAGTGGGCATCGTGATTGATTTGGCCTTGACTATTCCTGGCCATATAGGCTGAGAATACTAAATACAGCACCCCTGCTATAATTCCTGGGATAGGGATAATCGCAAACAGCAGTAACTCCCGCCATGGCTCAAAGATGATGCTGGCAAATACCACTGCTGAAACCGCTCCGGAAGCCCCAAGGCTACTGTAAGCTGGATCATCCTGGTGTTTAAAAAATGTAGAGACATCCGCAAAAACCAAAGCACCAATGTATAACAGTAAAAAATTAAATATACCGAATTCGCCAAAAATTTGCCTATAGGCATCTTCTACCACAGATCCAAATGAAAGGAAAACAAACATGTTTACCAACAGGTGTATCCAATCACCGTGAATCAAACCGGAAGTCAGGAAGCGCTCATATTGGTTTTTTTGCTTTACCATGTAAGGTTTCAGTAGGAACCGCTCTAATACCTGCTGATTGGAAAAGGCCCATATGGAAATCCCTACCGTAATAAGCAGGATGATTAAGGTCATAGCATTGACAATTCTACTGGCTTAACCCCAAAGGTAGCTTGATTTTTTGCTTTGTAGTAATGCATAACCGTATTATTTCATTAACCCTTTCCCTTATCTCCAGTTTTAGGTAAATGTTAAATAATTTCCGAGCCATTCCCAAGTTTAAATAAGGGCTAAGCAGTGTAATTTTGGTTATTATTTTACCTTGTACCAGTTAATTGCTTAAACAATAGGATCGGTTATGTACAATGAAACACCCCTGAATACGGACTTTTACGAACTAACCATGGCTGCGGGCTATTTCCAGGAGCAGCATGATGCCTGGGGATCTTTTGATCTATTCGTCAGACGCTTACCAGCCAATCGTAATTTCCTTGTTGTAGCGGGTATCCGGCAAGCGCTTAACTATTTGCAAGAAATGCGATTTACTGCGGAGGAGATCGATTATTTGCGCGAGCAGCCAGCCTTTCACTACATGGATTCCAGTTTTTTTGAATACCTACGGGATTTCCAATTCTCAGGAACCGTTTATGCCATGGAGGAAGGGACCATTGCCTTCCCGAATGAGTCCATCATGCAAGTTCACGCGCCCATCATTGAGGCTCAGCTAGTCGAGACGTTTTTAATCGCCATGGTACAATTTCAGAGCATGGTAGCATCCAAAGCAGCCCGTGTAGTGCAAGCTGCTCAAAGCGATGGTAAAGAGCGGGCCGTACTGGAGTTTGGTAGCCGCCGGTCCCATGGTGGGGAGGCTTCTGCTTTGGCCGGAAGGGCTGCTTACATTGGTGGTTGTAAAGCCACTTCCAACACCTTAGCGGGTTTTTATTATGGAATCCCTGTATCCGGGACCATGGCACACTCCTGGATCATGGCATACGAAGATGAGAAAGCAGCCTTTGAAGCTTTTTACCGCCAGTTTAAGGATCAATCTGTCTTTCTGGTGGATACTTATGATTCCCTGCAAGGAACCCGAATTGCAGCGGAAATAAGTAAGTCATTCAAAGGCATTCGTTTAGATAGCGGTGATCTGTATGATTTAAGCCAGGAAACCCGTAAAATTCTGGATGATTACGGCCATACGGATGCCCAGGTTATTACTAGTGGCGACCTGAACGAATACCGCATTCGGGATTTGGTAGCAGCGGACTCTCCGATTGATGGTTTTGGCGTAGGCACACAACTGAGCACTTCAGCTGATGCTCCTTATCTACCGATGGTTTACAAGCTCTCTTCCTACGGCATAGGAACTGATAAACGTCAAACCATCAAACTCAGTAGCCACAAGAAAACCCTTCCCGGACTAAAACAAGTTTACCGTTTTTATGATGAGCAAGGCCTGATGAGTCACGATCGGATTAAATTCTTAAGTGAGGAGGCGGATAGCAATGGAGTTCCCCTTGTCAATACTTATATTAAGCAAGGCCAATCTGTGAAAAAACCAATGGGTATCAACCATGCACGGGAAGGCCTATTAAGGGAATTAGCAGCGCTGCCTGCTGCTCAAAAAAAGCTAAAGCAAGCCCCACGCTATCCCGTACAAGTATCTAAAGAGATGGAAAGGGTAACCAATGAGCTTGAGGAGTCCCTCTTAAAAAAGCAAGCGCAAACTTAGCAATCGGCCATTTAGTTTTATCAAAGGCTATCATGGGATTTCTGAAATTTGACTGTAAACTTTAATCCATGACCAATACCCCGGATTCCATTCTTTCAGTAGAAAACCTCACCGTGGGTTTTTCAACCCGTGAGCGCTCACTAACAGCTGTAAAACAAGTGAGTTTCTCACTACAGCGCGGGGAAACCCTGGGTATCGTAGGGGAATCCGGATCTGGAAAGTCGATCACCGCCTTAACACTGATGCGCTTGATCGATCAACCACCTGGTGTGATCCGTAATGGCTCTATTGCATACGATCCCTCAGACCAGCCTCAAGTTGACCTTTTACAAATTTCAGATAAAGGTATGCGCAAGTACCGGGGTAACGATCTCGCCATGATCTTCCAGGAGCCCATGACCTCCCTGAATCCGGTTTATACTTGTGGTAACCAAGTGATTGAAGCTATTCGACAACATCAGCGCGTTTCAAGGAAACAGGCTTATGAACAGGCTTTACAGCTTTTCAACGATGTGCAGCTGCCTCGACCTGAGCAGATGCTTAAAGCCTACCCGCATCAGTTATCAGGCGGTCAAAAGCAGCGGGTAATGATCGCTATGGCCATTTCCTGTAATCCTTCCGTCCTTATTGCAGACGAGCCTACCACAGCATTGGATGTGACCGTGCAGCAAGTAATTCTGAACCTGCTTCAAAAACTGCAGGAAGATTATAACATGAGCATCATCTTTATCAGCCACGATCTGGGTGTTATAGCCGAAATAGCTGACAGGGTCATGGTCATGTACCAAGGTTCCATTGTAGAGCAAAACAACATCTATAACGTATTTGCCAGTCCGGGGCATCCCTATACCAAAGGCTTACTAGCTTGTCGCCCTCCACTGGAACAACGGCTGCATGAGCTACCAACGATGGATGCCTTCATGAAAGAGGATGATAACGGTCAGCTTGTGAGCTTGGATAAATCGGTTGAATCAGCTATTACGGAGATGAAGGTAACAGCAGAAGAGCGGCGCAAACACATTAGGAAACTCTACAACAGCCGGCCGCTGCTACAGGTCCGGAACCTAAAAGCTTACTTCCCCATCCGTAAAGGCCTGTTGGGGAGAGTGGTGGACTACGTACGGGCAGTGGATGATGTTTCATTTGATGTATATCCCGGTGAGGTCCTGGGCCTAGTGGGGGAATCAGGCTGCGGCAAAACTACCCTTGGTCGGGTTTTACTTAGGCTTCTGGGGGCAACTGGTGGCAGTATATACTACAACGAAGAATCGCTCCTTTCTTTGGAAGCGGATGCCATGCGGCAATTGCGGAAATCGCTACAAATTATTTTCCAGGATCCTTATTCATCCCTGAATCCGAGAATGACGATTGGCAATGCCATTCTAGAACCCATGAAGGTCCATGGGCTTTATGGCAATAAGCGTAAGCGCCGGGAGAAGGTTATTGAATTGTTAGAGCAAGTCAACCTGAGTGTTGAGAGCTTTCACTGTTACCCCCATGAATTTTCAGGTGGGCAGCGCCAGCGTATCTGCATTGCACGCGCCCTGGCCGTTGATCCGGAGTTCATTGTTTGTGATGAATCTGTGTCTGCATTGGACGTCTCCGTACAAGCCCAGGTATTAAACTTGCTCAACAGACTTAAGAAAACGTACGGTCTAACCTATATATTCATTTCGCACGATCTTTCAGTGGTCAAGTACATGGCTGACCGCATATTGGTAATGAAAGATGGCGCTATGGAGGAATTAGGCGAGGCAGACGAAGTGTACCATCAACCGCAGAGCCCTTACACCCAACAGCTTATTGACTCCATTCCAAAAGGCCAACTAGCAGATATAGAGGCGGCCCTTCAGAAGCGTCAGAAAGCGGGTAGTACCCAGCCTCATTCATAAAGCCTTAGTGAAGCGTCTGACGAATATCGCGGAGGATATCGTGGCCCATTTTATCCCTTTTGGTCTTAAGGTAGTCTTCATTGTAAGCATTAGGTGTGACTTCCATCGGCACCCGCTCAACAATCTCAATTCCAAAACCCTGAAGTCCTTTTCGCTTAGAAGGATTATTGGATAACAATCGCAATTTTTTGACGCCTTGATCGCGTAATATTTGAGCCCCGATTCCATAATCTCGCTCATCCATTTTGAAACCCAAGTTCAAATTGGCCTCCACAGTATCCATTCCTTCCTCTTGTAGCTTGTAAGCTTTCAGTTTATTCAGGAGTCCGATTCCCCGACCCTCTTGGTTCATGTAAAGGACAATTCCCTTCCCTGCTTCTTCAACCATTTCCATCGCCCTATGAAGTTGTGGGCCACAATCGCATTTACTAGAGCCAAAGATATCACCGGTAGTGCATGAGGAGTGAACACGGACCAGAACCGGCTCATCCTCTTCCCATGTACCTTTCGTAAGGGCTAAATGAATTTCCCCGGATGTTTTTTGGTGGTAAGCCTGGAGGTTAAAGTTGCCATACTGGGTAGGAAGGTTGACACTGATCTCCCTTTCAATCAGGGTTTCATGCTGCATCCGGTATTTGATCAGATCTTTTATGGAAACCAACTTCAAGCCTAGCTGCTTGGATTTTTCCGCCAAGTCAGGTAGCCTTGCCATAGACCCATCATCATTCATGATCTCTACAAGCGTTCCAGCAGGATGAAAGCCTGCCAGGCGAGCAAGGTCAATGGCGGCCTCTGTATGGCCTGGCCTGCGTAATACCCCGCCTGTTTTTGCCCGTAATGGGAATATATGGCCCGGCCGCCCCAGGTCCGCGGGCTCGGTTCGATTATCAACGAGGGCCTGAATGGTCTTGGCCCGGTCACCTGCAGAAATACCGGTGGAAGTTTCATCGCTGAGTAAATCCACCGAAACTGTAAAAGGGGTCGCATGCGTGGCCGTATTATCAGAAACCATTGGTTCCAGCTTGAGCTCATCACAACGGTTTTCTTCTACCGAGGCACAGATCAAGCCCCGTCCCTCTTTACTCATGAAATTAATGGTCTCCGGCGTTACATTTTTAGCGGCTGTAATGAAGTCACCTTCATTCTCCCGGTCTTCATCATCCACGACAATTACCAACTCTCCGGCCTTGATGGCTGCTATTGCATCTTCTATAGGATCAAATTGAATCTCATCCATGGTATTGGTCAACCTTGTTTTATTTATCGTTTACTGTCAAAACAGGAAGGGTTATACAAAAGTTTTAGCCTTTAGGTGTACTATCCCATGTACCATCCCAAGGTGCTAACATGTATTGGAAAAATCCCACTAACAATGCTATATTCATCAGCACAAAGTGGCTCACGTAGCGCAGTGGTGTCATGTAAATGTTCAGTTTTCTGAAAACCAGATCCAAAAACCCAATTCCATAAAAACCAAACTGAAGTAACAGCAATAAGTTGAAAACTTCGTGATAGGAGACCAGGATTACGTTAGCAGCTAGTATTATGACCATAAGAAACGGGGCAATCCAGCGAATTACCTTGTGAGAAATAAAAGCGTACCCTGCAAAACTTTGAAACGGATTTTCAAGCAAGCCAAAGTATCCCAGGTTCTGAAAGTTACCCTTACTAATCCGTACTTTACGCCTGAACTGAATACCACTATCACCTGATACCTGCATTACGCAATAAGCTTCGCTCGCAAAACATGTATGATAACCCTGTTGTAGAATACTCATAAAAATGAAAAAATCATCCACGTAAAAGCCCGCCGGCACAGGCTTGAAAAGGGTCCGCCTGATGGCGTAGCAGGTACCATCTGCTCCGATAACCGCGCCTCTTGCGCCTTCTCCGCGTTTCATTTTCACTTCTCGCTGATTGTAATGGATCTCCTGATGGGCCACCTGTTCATCAGGTTTCCCCTTAATTAACAGGTTAGCCTGTACCCCTCCGATTTCCGGATCCTGGAAGGGACGAAGTAAACTCGGCAAGGTATCCGGGAAGAATAGTGCATCAGCATCCGTAAGAATCAGCACATCGCTATCAGCCTTCCCGGCAAGGTAGTTTATAATATGCGGTTTGCCGGTACGCTCTTCAAAGCGGAAATACATGATCTGAGGATACTGTTGAGCATAGTGCTTCAGAATAGTATCGGTTTCATCAGTAGATGCATCTGAGGCCACCAAGATTGATAGGGCAGATAAAGGATAGTTCGTATTTAAAAGGCTTTCCAGTTTTTCTTTGATGACCGCTTCTTCGTTATAAGCCGCCATTAAAACAGCCACCTGGTAATTGGGTACGGTATATTGCGAGAAGTCATTGGAGCCAGAGGTCCAGATCATTCTCACTGGAAATATGATATAGGAATGAATAAGGAGCAGAAGCGGAACAGCAAGAAGCGCAGACAGGAAATAGATCATAGTGTTACCTCAACCGGGCTAAAAAGGAATGAGCTCATGCTTCCTCAACCTATTATTTTTCTGGAAAGACCCTTCTACTAGCAGCGAAAATAAAAAAACCCGCATAGCCAAGCCTTTGTATTCAAGCCTAAGCCTTTAATAATTGATCACTTAGTGGGAATCTGATAGGTTGGAAAGGAAACCTGCAGCATTTTTAGCAACCCTATTCAGATCATAGGTCCGTTCTAAGGTTTCACGGGCCTTTTTACCCAACCTGCGCTGATAATCCGGGGATGTCAAGCAGGCTTTTAAAGCGGCTGCAAAAGTCCTGGCTGTATCGGCCATTAACAGTTCCTGATCATGATAAACCTGTAAACCTTCAGCTCCCAAAGTTGTGCTAACAATAGCCTTACCCAGGGCCATGCCTTCCAGAATTTTTATGCGAACGCCACTACCTGAATGCAGTGGTACAATCATTATGTCTCTGCCCGCCATGAAAGTCTTGGCATCATCAACCTCACCCAGAACCGAAACCTGTGGTGGTAAATCATTATTAAGTTCAGCGGGCATGTTACGCCCTGCAAGGGCCAGATAAGCTTCCGGAACATCCCTTACAACCTCTGGCCACACGTACTTTAAAAACCATTGAACACCTTCCTGATTAGGGAGCCAATCCATGGCTCCGAGGTGAAAAACCGCTTTTCCCGAACCGCCATCTGTATGCGTGGTATACGCTTTAAGGGGCAGACCTATCGGAATGGTTTGAACAGGGCCTTTAAATCCCATAGTTCGGAAGTACTCTCCGTCAGCTGATTTGATGGGAAGAATGGCATCAAAGCCCGGTAAATAATTGGCTTCAAAACGCTTAAGCCGGTTTGTTTGAATCTTTAGGTAAAAACGTTTAAGGGGATTCCGGGCTTCTTCACTCACCCTTTCCCAAAGCAAATGCTCCACATTATGAGCTCTTAACACTACCTTAGCAGCGCTGCATTGGCGAATAAGTCTCAGATAAGTGCTCAGATGTATTTGCTCTAACTGGACAATATCAAAGGCTTTTGCTTTAAGTAGATAACCAATTTTTTTGGCAACGCGCTTATCCCTGAAGCGCGAGGCATGATAGGATTCCCGGGTGAATAAATTACGAATAATACCGGTTATGGTAACATTGGTGTTAAGAGATACGGTATGCAATTCCACCTTGCTGAGCACATCTTCAGCAGGGATGGCATCCACCGGATAGTAATGTTTATGGGTATTCAGGGCCAGCACGGTAACATCAATATCAGCTTGGTAGTAGCCTTGTATCATGTTACGAAGGGCAACGGCACCACCGTCCTTGGCTGGATAAGGCAATTTATTACAAAAAACCAAAATGCGCATGGTGGCTATTTGTTGCTAATAAGTCTTTTGATGGGTTTTGAAAGCCATTTGTAGGCATCCTTGCTAAAAACATTAATATCGTTGTTAGCCAGATAGGTGAACCATAAGCCAACGGGTAGAAGTACCATTACCGGTAACCAGACGCCAACCCATATCACCAACACATATTTTTCCGCCATCTTTTGGCCCGTAATAAATAACACATGGTAAACCAGGAACAGTACAATGGAGACAAGGGCTGGCATGCCTAAGCCCCCTTTACGAATGATTGCGCCTAACGGTGCTCCCACAAAAAACAATATCAGGATGGTGAAGGAGAGGGTTATTTTCTTGTGCCAGGCAATGGAATATTCAGCAATCTGCTCCTTCAAGTTGGCCATTCGCTTGGCATGCACACTTAAAACACCATTGACAGATTCAGCGAGACCGTGAGCCCTTTCCAATGTTTGAACAGGTGTGGAGGAATCCAGCCTTTTTACAAGAGAGCCTGTATCGGGGATCGGAACTCCTTTACCAGAAGGACTGTCAAAGAAGTTACTGTCCCGGAATTCAGAGAAATAGGGTTTAAGGTACTCCTTCATTCTTGCTTGTCTTTTTACCAGCTCTTCTTCGCGGAGGGAATCTGTGAAATCGGCTAATTCCCGCACTCCTAGCATTTGAAAATGATGCTTAAAGAGGGCCTGATTTGTTCGGTCAAGTTGAAAGCTGGACAAGGAAAAACGCAGGCTGTAGTCTTTAAAAGCCAGGCGGCTATGAGGAAAATGCTTGCCGCCTTGATTATTGGATGAAAGCTCTTCATAGCGAGAACCCTGGTAAAGGTTCAAGATGAGATACTCTTGATCCTTTGTGGTGTACATTCGCCCGCTGTCTGCTCTGATGACTACGTTACTGGTCTCTCCCTGGGTGTGATCATAAATGAGCACATCTTTGATCACACCCTTTGGCTGCTTTTCGGCTACGCGTATACTAAATCCTTCTAACTGGTTATAAAATATGCCCTCCTGGAGCTCCAGCGTGGGTTTTTGTTCTTGTACATCCCATAGCAGAGAGCCAAACTTAAGGTTAGCTTTCGGAATCACTTCATTTGAAAAGAAAAAAGCGCCAACTGCCAATCCACTCATTAGCAAGATCAAAGGCGTCATAACCCGCACCAACGAAACGCCTGCTGATTTGAAAGCCATTAATTCCTGGTTTTCAGCCAAGCCTCCGAAAGTCATCATGGAAGATAGTAATACGGCTAAGGGAAGGGCCAGAGGTATAAAACTGGCAGATGCATAAAACAACAGCTTAATGATCACGAAAGCTTCCAGCCCTTTGCCGATCATATCGTCAACATGCTTCCAGAGGAATTGCATAACAATAAGGAACAGGCATATGAAAAAAGTCGCTATAAAAGGACCAATGAAGGAGCGGAAAGTAAGCGTGTAAACTTTTTTCACGGTAAAGCGTCCCGTTAAATTTGACCCCAGTATGCTGGATTGAAATTTTATGCCACGGCTTGCAGCAATTTTTTCAATACTACAAGCAATTAACTTTTACCTACACCTAAGCCTAACCATTCATGCAAAGGAATAAAATCCCATTCACTGAAGCAGAAAACACCATACTACAGAACCAAACCTTTTTGCCCTTAAAACAACAGGCCATTGAGAAAGTAATAAGTCTGATGGCCACTCTTAGGGAAGGTATTGATACTACATGGCAGGAATATGGATCAAAGTGGCAAATTCCATGCACCCAGGACAGCGTAAAAATCTCCCGTGGTGAAAACTACCGGAACCTCCCTTACGTCATTCTGGATTATCCTCGAAAGTTTGCCCGTAATGATGTATTTGCTTTTAGAAGCATGTTTTGGTGGGGCCATTTTTTCAGTTATACCCTGCATCTGCAAGGTAACTCACTAGCTGAATTTCGTCCCTACCTACTTGATACTTTACCTTATCTAAAGGAAAATTCGGATGCCGTCCATTTGGGGGTTGGCAGTACTCCATGGCAGTACCACTATGGCCCTTCTAACTACCAGTTAATACCCCATCTTTCCTCAAAAAAAATAACCGAAATCCTTGCCCACCATGAATTTATAAAACTAAGCAGCTGGCTACCCGTTTCGGCAGACCAAAAGGAAGTCATTAGTACAGGTCAGGTATATTTCAGGCAGTTTATGGACCTGCTATTTCAGCCACATAAGTAGTCTACCGATCAACCACCGATCGTGCCTTTGAGTTGCTCTATGGCGCTTTCCCACATGAGCTTCGCTTCCTCTATTTCATCTTCCTCATCGTAATCATAGACAATAATGGCCGTATCGTTTGTGAGATCATCTTTTTGTATCTCAAATGTCAGGTATTCTTCATCCTCACGGTCGGTCCATTTATATTTGACGAGGTTATGAGGTTTGCGTTTTACAAGTTTAGCACCCTCTTCACTACCTTCCCAATAGAAGGTGTATTGGTCACCATTGATGGTGACATCATCCGCAAACCAAGCAGCTAGTCCGCTCGGATCGGTCATGTAGTTGAAAACCAACTCGGGCTTGGCCTGGACCGGGAATTCTACTCTATACTGCTGACGTTCGCTCATATCAGGTATTTTAGTTGCTTATTACAGCAGTGACTAATTTGGGATTTTATAAGCAAATTTTACGCTTACAAATCATCAGCCAAAATGTAGCTAACAAATTACGACATAACAGTTGTTTTTTACGACCAATAGGCCATAATCGTCTTACCACCGTAAACCTGCTGGTTAATACAAACGGTTAATTTAACATCAACCGGAAAAAATATATCCATGCGTGAGCCAAATCGGATAAAACCTAATGGTACTCCTTTGTTATAGCCCTTCCCTCTCTCCAGGTAAAAACGTATCCGCCGGGCCATTACACCAGCTATTTGCCTCATCGCTAAAGTCCCTTGATTAGCCTCTATACCGATGGTGTTTTGCTCATTCAATTCTGAAGATTTGGGATTGTAGGCTGCCAAGTACTGACCAGGGTGGTATTGGTAGTACACCAGCCGCCCATCCACCGGCCATCGGTTCAGATGAACGTCAAAAGGCCCCATGAAAATTGATACCTGGCGGCACTTATCCTTGAGGTATTCGCCTTCGTAAACGATCTCGTCAACTACTACTTTCCCATCAGCAGGGGCTAAGATGGCATTTTCATCATGAGGAATATCACGACTTGGATGCCGGAAGAATTGAAGAACAAAGAGGAAAAGGAGTAGGAAACCAAAGCTTAAAAGCCCTGCGAGCCATGCCGGTAACCATGTCCAGCCCCCTACCGTAACGATAGCCAAGCCAACGGCTAACCCCCCTAGCATCCTCCAACCTTCCGGATGAATGCGCATTTAAAATACCCCTCGCAGTTTGATGGTTTGAGAAATTTTATCCATGGCCATGATGTAAGCTGCTAAACGCCAGTTGACTTTATATTGATCAGCCGTCTCATGCACTTGATCAAAAGCGCTTAGCAAAAACCGATCAGCCCTGCGGCTTACCCGCTCTTTCGTCCAAAAGAAGCCTAAACGATTTTGAACCCATTCAAAATAGGAAACCGTTACACCGCCAGCGTTTGCCAAGATATCGGGTACAACACGAATATCCCGGTCATATAAAATGCTGTCAGCATTAGCCGATGTAGGGCCGTTGGCACCCTCTACGATCAATTTAGCTTTAATATCCGGAGCATTGTTTTTCGTTATTTGGTCCTCACTGGCTGCAGGCACTAGTAAGTCGGTTTCCATTGTCAGCAATTCATCCGGATGAATGGCCTCCCCGCCTTCAAAGCCTAAAAGGCTATTCTGGTTTTGCCTGGAATAATTGATGGCTTCATCGATATTAATCCCATTATCATTGTAAACACAAGTATTGATGTCCGAGATGGCTATGATCCTGACCCCCAATCGTTGCAAAAGCTGAGCTGATACAGCTCCCACATTGCCAAAGCCCTGAATTACTGCTGTTGCGTTTTTAGGGTTAATACCAATTTTTTCCATAGCTGACCGGGCACAAACCATTACGCCCCTGCCTGTTGCTTCTTCCCGTCCCAGGGACCCTCCTAGCACTAACGGTTTACCAGTAACAATGGACGGAACAGAAAAGCCTTCCCTTCTGGCATAAGCATCCAGGAACCACGCCATAACCTGTGGATCAGTTCCCATATCCGGTGCCGGGATATCTTTCTCTGGCCCTACCACATCGCCAAGCGATACTGCATAAGCTCTTGTAAGTTGCTCTAGCTCGCGATTTGAAAGCTGATTGGGATCGCATTTAACGCCTCCCTTAGCACCGCCAAACGGGATTTGAACCACCGCACACTTCAAGCTCATCCAAGTAGCCAGGGCTCTAACCTCATCTTTAGTCACAAATGGCGAAAAACGAATACCACCCTTCGAGGGCCCTAAATACTTGGAGTGGACAATGCGGTACCCTTCATAAACACCACCGGAACCGTCATCATGGTTTAAACTTAAATTAACTTTCACCTCTTTAGCCGGGAATTTCAGCATGTTGTAGGTGTGGTAATCGATCCCGATCAATCTGGCAGCCTCATCAAAGCGGGACATCATGGAATCCAGGGGATTTTCCTGGTCTTTGATAGGAGCTGGTTCTATAAATGCCATTTATGGAGGATTTCAGTTTTTCTTCAAATTTAAACCTTTATGCTCTAGCCATTTTAGCTAAAAGTTATTATTCCTTGCAGATTCCTACCAGGTATAGATCAAAGGAAATACCAACAGTATACTTATCAGCATCCCATCAAACCGGTCTAGCACACCACCGTGGCCAGGCATTATAGAACCGGAATCTTCCCATCCTGCCTGCCGCTTTAAGGCTGATTGGAACAAATCCCCCACTACGGCCCCAATACCTATTAAAAAACCTCCTAACATTGTTTGAAGGATGGATAGGGCTAACCAATCAGTCCAATACCACACCAAGCCTGCTAAGCCACAAAAAAGTAATCCGCCAATGGTCCCTTCCCAGGTTTTCCCAGGAGACAAGCCCGGAACCAGCGGTTTAGTCCCAAAACTTTTACCAACCGCGTAAGCCATGGTATCATTAATCCACACCAGGGTAAGTGTGAACAATACCAATAAGCCCTGATGCTGTTCGTGCTTAAAGGCTAACAACATGATAAGTAAAATGGGTAAGGTCAGGTAAGCCCACCCAAATACTGTCAGGCTTAAGTTGACAGGAAGGTATTCGGCATCTCTTCTTATAAAACAGGTAATACCAGCTATTACCAAAACCGGAAGTATCCAGCTCAAGCTTATGTGGAAGGTTGTCAAGGGTAATTGTAGAACTACCAGCCCTGAAAAGCCCAGGCTCAGGATAATACCGCTCCATTTGAAGGGCTGGTATCCCAATGCTTCCGTTAGTTGGTAAAATTCTAAAAGGCCTTTGACCTGAATAAAAAGGGAAAGCGCCACCAGGCTCCACCCATTCCAGAGCACACCTACGAGCATCAAGCTCAAAAACGCAGCACTGCTACAGACCCGCTTTAGCAGGTTACTCATAGTTCCTGGCTTAAGATGACCTGCTCAGCGGATTCAGCATCGTCAGGGTTGACGTAAATCTCAACTTCCCCAAACAAGTGGTAAGATGAATCTTTTTTATCGAGAATTACCGCTTGTATGCTCTGGTTTTCAAGGGCACCTTTCACAATTTCAGCCTTATGCCTGAGGCTGGTCGTGTAAATTTTTTGCCATCCTTGCACCTGATCCCCTTCCTGGCCAAATAAATCCTGGTTTATACGGCTTAAAAAGAACATGATAAGCCCTCCTAAAAGCATGCTTACCAAGGCTGTTACAACTGGATAATCCATAGCTAGCTGATCCTCCACGCTGGCTTTCATCAGGCCTTTTTGTTGAAAAAAACGTGCAGTTACACCAGCAAAATTATTGATAAAGTGGGCAAAAACAGGCACCCATATTGTACCCGTGAAGTACAGCAAATATCCCAACACCAACCCCAGAAAAAATCGGGGTAAAAAATCAAAGAATTGCATATGAAAAGCACTGAATAGAAAAGCCGAAGCAATAATGGCCACGTGAGCACGCCCATTCCACTGATACAACATTCGCTGCAACAGGCCCCGGAAAAAAAATTCCTCAGCAACTGCAGCCGTTACTCCTACAACCAACACATTTAAAATCCACTGCTTCACGCCTGTCATGTTTAGGAAGGCCTGCATGAGCTCCTGATTTTGCTCCTGCATTCTGCGCATCCATTGCTCTAACCAGCTCAGACTTTCCGGCAAGGTCATCGCTTGGTTGACTTCATTGAGCCAGTTGATAAAGGGATAAATGAGCACCAAAAGGGGAATTACCAATAAAAAAGAACCCCAATGGCGTGGGTTATTCATGCTTAAGTAGCGGATAAGCTTTTCCCGAAAGAAAAGGGGAACCACAAAAGCAGGGATCAAGAATAGGCCAACTGCTGAAAAGAATTGAAAAATTTTAAGCCCTGTAACCTGTTGATTTGATAGCTGGGACACCTCATAACTAGCAAGACCCTGAAAACCAGCCCCGCTTACTACACCACCTATGGCTGTACCTAAAAGGGAGAACAAAAAAGCAGAGAGCATCGTCACTCCTACCAGGATCAATAATTGGGAAAATTTTTCGGGCCAAGTCAGGTACCGCTGGATCGGCTTGATGTTCTCCATAAGGTTCCCGTAATTTTGAATAAAAAGGTTGCAAAAGTGGTAAAAATACAAAACATCGATCTTGGGCAATTCCCCTTGCTAGTGGCACCCATGGAGGATGTTAGCGATCCTCCTTTCCGGCGGTTGTGTAAGCAATACGGGGCCGATATGATGTACACTGAGTTTATTTCATCGGAAGGCCTCATCCGCCAAGCCGGTAAAAGCACAAAGAAACTGGATTTATTTGAGCAAGAACGTCCTGTGGGCATCCAGATATTCGGCAGTGAGATAGAAAGCATGAAAGAGGCGACTCGTATTGCCGAAACAGCACAGCCGGATGTGATCGATATCAATTACGGATGTCCGGTGAAAAACGTTGCCTGTAAAGGTGCCGGTGCGGGCATTTTGAAGGATATCCCCAAGATGGTGGATATGACGGCTCAAATCGTTAAAAGTACCAGCCTCCCGGTCACAGTCAAAACCCGCCTGGGTTGGGATAATGACACCAAGTATATAACCGAAGTGGCTGAACGCCTTCAGGATGTCGGCATTCAAGGCCTAAGCATCCATGGAAGAACCCGCGTTCAGATGTACAAAGGGCAGGCCGACTGGACCCTCATTGGGCAGATCAAACAAAACCCGCGCATTCATATTCCCATATTTGGCAATGGTGACGTGAATTCGCCCGAAACGGCCTCTGAAAAAAGGCAAACCTACGGTGTTGACGGCATTATGATCGGCCGTGCCGGTATCGGTCAGCCATGGGTTTTTAGGGATATCAAACAATACCTGGAAACGGGGGAAATATTGCCGCCCCCGGACATTACTGAAAGGGTACAGGTGTGTAAGCAACACCTTAATGATTCGATCAAGTGGAAAGGAGAACAAAAGGGAGTTCTGGAAATGCGCCGCCATTACCAGAATTATTTCAAAAATTACCCGGGATTTAAGCAGTTCAGAACCAGGCTTGTCCAAGAAAATCATCCTGATGCGTTGTTCCATACCCTTGATGAGGTTGAAAACTATTATCAGGAAAATCCATCCCTGCTTAACAGGGCTTAGGAAGTTGCTTATTTTTGTTGCGGTAATCCAGCTGGCTAAAGCGGCTGGTTAGTGACGTAATTGGCTCAACTGATTCAGAAATATTAGCTCCCTACATGGCCAATCAGGAAAAGGCCCGGAATTACTTCAAAAGTGCTCAAAAGGGAAAGGAAAAAGGATCTGCTTTTGCGCCCAAGTATGATCATCGCTACCCTAGGGTTCTGGGTGTTGTTTTATTGGCCTTTTCAGCGCTTTTGCTATTAGCCTTTACCTCCTTTCTTTTCTCCTGGCAGGCTGATCAAAGTGTGGCCCAGAATTTCGGTTGGCAAATGTTCAAAGATGCCAATCCCCAGATGGCCAAAAACTGGATGGGTGTTGTGGGGGCTTACTTAGGTCATTTGTTCATTTACCGGTGGTTCGGGTTAGCGGCTTACTTGTTTGTATTTGTCATCGGCCTCTTAGGCCTCAGTTTAATATTCCAGTATCAACCCTTGCCGTTGGGTCGTAATCTTACGGGCGCTCTTTTCTTCATAGCCTGGATTGCTATTACGCTAGGTTTTTTATTTGAGGATAGCCTGGCCATTTTAGGAGGTGGTTTTGGCTATGCTACTCAGCATTGGCTAAAAGGACTCTTAGGCACACCAGGTTTGGTAATCCTGCTAATTGTAAGCTTAGTGGTTTATGCCATACTGGCATTTGACATCAACCTCAAACTAACCCCCTTAATCAGGTTAAAGGAGTGGATTTTCGACATCTGGCAGCGTTTGTGGCTTAAAGGCTACCAGCTTATGGGCTACCAAACAGCTGTTGCGCCATCAGGTAACGAAACCTTCCCCGAAGCATCTTCAAGCGACAATTACAATGCCGGGGCTGTAGAGCAAGAGGACGATGCATCACCGGACGTCCATTCTAGTGAGCCTTTCCAATCTGATACCTCATCCCCTGATCAAGATTCACAAGAACAAGGAACGCGTGTTGAATTGGATCCGTCAATTCCCTCTTCAACTACCGATGAAAGCCAAGCTAAAAGTTATTCAGAGCCCTCAGGGGGGGATGATGAAATTCCTTCCCTGGAAATTGAAGATACCAGGGAGCAAAACGAGGTGGAAGAAGTAGATGATCGAGAGATGACGCATACGGCTTACGATCCCACTCTGGATCTCTCCCGCTACCAGTTCCCTCCTGTAGACCTCCTCAATGAGTATAATACGGAGAAACGCCAAATAAACCAGGAAGAGCTAGAGGAGCGTAAAAACCTGATCATCAATACCCTAAAGAACTACAAGATTGACATTGATAAGATCAAAGCCACTGTAGGGCCTACTGTTACGCTTTATGAGATCGTACCAGCGCCAGGTGTTCGCATATCCAAGATCCGTAACCTGGAAGATGACATTGCCTTGAGCCTTGCCGCATTGGGTATTCGTATCATAGCACCCATTCCCGGTCGCGGAACCATCGGTATTGAGGTTCCCAATTCTAACCCGGAGATGGTAGGCATGAAGAACATCCTGGCTTCCAAGGATTTTAAGGAAAGCACCAACGAACTACCCATAGCCCTTGGTAAAACCATTTCCAACGAAGTTTACCTGACCGACCTAACCAAGATGCCTCATTTACTGATGGCCGGTGCTACAGGTCAGGGGAAATCCGTAGGGCTTAATGTGATGCTGGGTTCATTGCTTTACAAAAAGCACCCGTCCCAAGTGAAGTTTGTATTGGTTGATCCTAAAAAGGTGGAGCTGAGCTTATTTCAAAAGATCAAAAATCACTTCCTGGCCCAATTACCCAATGCTGAAGAGCCTATCATCACCGATACCAATCAGGTGATCACCTCGCTTAATTCCTTATGCACGGAGATGGATCAGCGCTATGACCTGCTTAAAGATGCCCAGGTACGTAACCTAGCGGAATACAACCATAAATTCATTAACCGGCAACTGAACCCGGAAAAGGGGCATCGTTTCCTCCCCTATATCGTCCTGGTTATTGATGAGATGGCCGACCTCATGATGACGGCCGGCAAGGAAGTGGAAGCCCCTATTGCCCGGCTTGCTCAATTAGCAAGAGCGATTGGTATTCACTTGATCTTAGCCACCCAACGGCCTTCCGTTAACATTATAACCGGAGTTATAAAAGCCAATTTCCCTGCTCGCATTGCTTTCCGGGTAACATCCCGTGTGGATTCCCGAACTATCCTGGACGCAGGAGGGGCCGAGCAACTCATAGGAAAAGGCGATATGCTTTTCACAGACGGAGGAGATCTGATAAGGCTCCAATGTGCTTTTCTGGATACGGAAGAGATCGAAACAGTGACCAATTTTATTAGTCAGCAACAAGCCTACACCCATCCTTATGAGCTGCCCGAAGCGCCGGATAAAAACGGGGGCGAGCAATCATCAGCAGAAGACGTTTTGGAGAACCTGGACCCGCTGTTTAACGAGGCCGCTCAGTTAATTGTAAAGCATCAGCAAGGATCTACATCCTTGATACAGCGGAGGTTAAAGTTGGGGTATAACCGAGCCGGCCGCATCGTGGATCAACTGGAGGCAGCCGGAGTAATTGGTCCCTATGAGGGAAGTAAATCCCGTGAGGTGCTTATTGATGATGAATACGCATTGGAACAATTTTTGACCCAATTGGGTGAGAATAAATAAACCTTTTAAATCTCATGATGCGGATATTGTATTTGACGATTTTCCTGGGTCTTGTTCCTTTTTTTAGTTCAGCTCAGCAAGATCAAAAGGGAATGAATGTTAAGCAGAAAGCAAAGGTTATACTGGATCGTGTAAAGAGTAAGCACAAGACTGCGGAAAGTATAAAAGTTGATTTCAGCTTTAAGCTTGAAAATAAAAAGCGTGACAACTTTAAAGAAGTGAGAGAAGGTACCGCTACCATTAAAGGAGATAAATTCCGGGTAAACCTTGGAAGTCACCTGATCATCTGCGATAACAACACAGTTTGGACGTATTTAAAGGAGGCGGATGAAGTACAGGTTAATACGTATAAGCCCGACCAAATGAAAATCAACCCTTCTGAAATGTTTACCCTGTATAAAGAAGGTTTCCTGTACGGATATAAAGGAGAAAAAACAGTAGACGGCAAACCCTATTACCGGGTAGAATTAACCCCAGAAAACAAAGAAAAATCCTTTTACAAAATTCGTCTACTCGTAAATCAGGATGACTATCATATTTCCCAAACCAAGGTATTTGAAAAAGATGGCAGTATCTACACGTATGACTTCAAAAACTACCGCCTTGACCAAAATATAGCTACCAAGCAATTTACATTTAACAAGCAGCAACACCCCAACGTTACAGTTATTGACCTTCGTAAATAGGCCTTCATACTTGGTTTTTCTCTATAAACTGCCCTTGCTTCACTACAACTGAAATTGGTATAGCAATTTATGCACGAAAACACTGAAGCGTTTTCCAGGCTTTTAGGGATATTGGATGATCTCCGAACGCAGTGCCCATGGGATCGTGCCCAAACCTTTGAGTCTTTAAGGCCTAATACCATTGAGGAGGCTTACGAATTATCCGAGCACCTGTTGGATAAGGATTTGGAGGGAATGAAAGAGGAACTGGGTGATCTCTTGCTTCATGTTGCATTTTATGCAAAGATGGCCCGGGAAGAGGAAGCTTTTAACATGGCCGATGTGTGCAACACTGTAAGTGATAAACTAGTAAGACGCCATCCCCATATTTACGGAGACACTGTGGCAAATAGTGAACATGTAGTAAAACAAAACTGGGAACAGATCAAACAGCAGGAAAAACAAGATAAAGGCACACTGGATGGGTTGCCCACCAACCTTCCGTCCTTGATCAAGGCATCACGCTTACAGGAAAAAGCAAGCGGTGTTGGTTTCGACTGGGATCAAAAAGACCAAGTATGGGAGAAAGTAAAAGAAGAGTTAGAAGAATTTCAACTAAGTAGTGAAAACCAAACCGATGATGAGGCATTGAAATCAGAATTTGGGGATCTTATATTTTCATTGGTAAACTACGCTCGCTACATCGGTATTGACCCCGATAACGCCCTTGAGCAAACCAATCAAAAATTTGCCAAGCGGTTTCAGGAAATGGAAAAGCAGGTAAAAGATGCCGGCCGTGAGATTAAAGATTTACCGCAGGTTGAACTGGAACAGCATTGGCAAGCTGCTAAAACCAAGGCTTAAGCACAAAAAACCATTGTAACTAAAAAAGCCCAACCGCTGAAGCGGCTGGGCTTTTTATTTATAATGCCTTATTTAAAGGGATTAATTCAAGCTAAAGCGGATAGGAACCCTGTAGCGAACACGAACGGGCTTACCTCGCTGTTTCCCTGGCTTCCATTTGGGCATATTTTTAACAACGCGCAAGGCCTCCTTATTAAGTTTATCAGTTACGCCCCTACCAACTTGTACATTTGTTATACTTCCGTCTTTATTCACCACAAAGTTGACAATCACCGTACCCTCAATGCCTGCTTCTTTTGCTGAGCGGGGGTATTCAATTTCGTTTCTAAGATAGCGGAACAATTCGGATTTCCCGCCCGGATACTCGGGTTGCTGCTCAACTGCAACAAATATTTTAGACTCCTCTTCTGTTTTTTCACCTCCACCACTCGGCAAATCAACTGACATATCTTCTACCATGTCAGCACTTTGCACGTCTGGTTGGTCATCTTCTACCTCTACATCATCCTCTACCACTTCAATTTCCGGAGGGGCGGGGGGCTTAGGCTTCTTTTTCTTTTGTTTCGTTACTTCAGCAATTTGACTTTCATCCGGTACATTAATGTCACTTGACATTTCCTGCTGGGATTGATCATAGCTAGTCCATTGGAAAGCGACAATCACAAGGCCAACAGCAACCACTAGCCCTATCAGAAAAAAATTACCAAAAAACCCAGCCTGACGCTCTACATCTGCCCTCTTGGTTTTCTTTGACTCCATAAATTACGGTTTAAAAAAATTAATCGTTATTTAAACGATTTAGAAGCCTTTTTATTGCCTCTATACCAGTTGTTGAAATTTTTTATTCAACCATTTCCTTATAGCTAGATGCACTCATTAGTTGCTCTAGTTCTGAAGGATCTGATAGCTTAACCTTGATCATCCAACCATCTTCGTAGGGCTTTTCATTAACCTTTTCGGGTTCTTCTTCCAGGTCTTCATTGAAAGACTGGATTTCACCAGAAACCGGCATGTATAAGTCTGATACAGTTTTTACAGCTTCCACGGTGCCAAACACCTCTCCATTATTTAATGTCTGACCTTCGGTTTCCACATCTACATACACAATATCGCCAAGCTCGCTTTGGGCAAAATCCGTAATCCCAATATAGACCGTACTATCATCTACACTTTTTACCCATTCATGGTCTTTGCTGTATTTTAGTTCTTGTGGGAATTCCATATAACGTGGTTTTTGCTTAACGCTCGTAAAACTGTAGGTTGAGCTTTTTCATTACTAATAACAAATATGTAGTTTCCGTGCGAAATTAGCAAAGGAGAAACGGGCCTACTTGATTTTAGGGGCCTCTACCGGGTCTTTGATTGCCGCCACCCGGTTGCCTGTTCCCGCCACCGCGGTTCCCGCCACGGGCGCCTCCTCCAAGCGTATATCGAAGGGAAAAACCAAAATTGGTATTGCGCCTTGGGAAGCTGTTAGTAGTAGCCGGATTGGTGATGCTTCGGTTAAAGAAAATCCTCAGGCGCAGGTTCTCGTTGATCTGGTAGTTGACATTAGGTTTAATCTCAATATTGGTTTGACCACTCACAGGTTCTGGGCTGGTTTCATCAAGCTGCCGGATAGTTGTTTTATTATCCCGGATTCTGAAGTCAAGACGGAAGTTTAGCTCATTATCCAGAACCACTTTTTCCCCATCAATACGGAAGGGCACCACGAATTCCTGTGTTCGATAACCGGCTCCAATGGTAAAAGTATTGGATATGACTTCAGTCAGGCGATTGTTGGTCAGCCGGAAAGCCAGCTGCCGAGTTTTACTGAATTCCAGTCGGGTTGTCCAATCATTTGACCAGGTAATATCGATTCCGATAAGCGGGGATAACGATTCATTAATGGTAATTTGTGGAATTTCATATTCCGGATTAAAGTTATCACCGTTTTCAATATCTTCTACGGTCGCTTCAGGGTTGTAGCGGAGTTCAGTGTTAAAATTGTTTACCTGATAAGTGGATTGGTAACCATGACTAAGACTGATATTATCAACAAGGTCTTCCAAGAGTTCAAGCTTGCTTAAGCCATTGTAAGTAAGCCGCCAGTTTGGAGCGGGCAAATCCGGAAATGCGGACAAGTCAACATTGCTAGCGCTTTTCCCTGAGTAAGCAGCAATAAAAGCTGGAATCAGGACTTCCTGGGAGTTGCGGGAATATCCTTTCGGGAATTGCGTCTCAGGATCAATGACCCCACTTTCTGAAAGCCGCTCGGCTATGGTTCGTCTGTTCGCCTCAAATTGTTGAAATAATGGAGAAATACCATTGTTGTTTTCTCCTATAAAGGTAGTAGGGAGGGAGAAGAATGAAACACTGTAGCTACCGTTTGTTTGTGGCGGGTTAGCAGTATCAAAAACCCCTCGATCAGGGTAATAGCGGAACGTTCTTGATGTATTTCGACTTTGCCGCTTGTTAAAGTTAACGTTAATACGTAATCCATCAATGGGTTCTACAAGCGCCTGCCCTCGCAGGTTTCGCTGCACATTCTGGGTATAGGGACGGTTAAGATCTGGATTTTTCGTAAGCCACCCGTTTTCTATGGAACGTTGCTGAACATTGGTTTGCCGCCCAAATAAGAAAGGCACAGTAGGAGCATTATTCCCAAAATCCTGCCCAAAGTAATCGGGTTTAGGCAAAAAGCCATTTAAACCGGACCCCCTGGAGATGCTGTAATTCAGATTGATGTTACGGACGCTCATGAGCCCACGGCTAGCAATCTCGGCCGCATTGATCAGCCCTTCATTCACATCTACATCGTTCATGGTCGGCTTTTCACCGGCAGAGGTATCTGGCATTTGTTTTACAGCTTTCCATTCATTCACCAGTTCATCCAACTTGTTCTTTTTGATGCGCTCCACATTATCACCTCCCCGGTTAATTGTTTTGAAAAACTCCACTTTGTTGTACAGGCGCCTTAACTGAAGCTGGTTATTAAGCTGTATTTCCTGCGAGTTATTGATAGAATTACCCCGATCTTTTTGAGCCTGCGGAGCTGTTTGCCATTGATAGGTGCCGTCATAGCTTGCCTGTAGAGAGGTCCAATCCATAAAGGGGAATTTCTGAAGGGGGACGTCATAGGTAAGTCCAGCCCGCTGCTGGAAGCGTTGCGGGCGGCCACCGTTCAAAAGGTTTGAGCGAATGGAATCGCGGGCTTCCTGATCGACTTCGCCACGGGGCTCATCAATGGCAGCGGTCATAGTGGCACTGTAGTTTAATTTGAGGGAACGGGTAAGGTCCCAGCGTAAGTTGTAGACCCGATCCATAGTAAAGGTCTTGCTGTAATTGGTTGGCTGGATGACATCGGCTGCCGTATTTGAACGAAATTGAAACTCATTATACCGCCGGTTCAGCTCCGTCCGGAAACCAATAGAAGACGGTAAATAATTGAAGTTGAAATCCCTAATGGGCTTAAGAATACCAGCATCACCAATGTCCCGGAATGGTCTTACAGGTTGGTTTTGGAAGCTGTAATTGTAGTTCAAAAGGCCGCGGTAGATGGTCTCCCTGTCATAACTTTTTCTCACATTCCGATTAAAGCGTTTTTTATACGAATAGGTGGCACTGAAGTTTTCGATGTCCAACATACTTTTATCCTGATTACCACCAGTCTGGGTTTTGCGCACGTTGGTGAAACTCAAGCTTTGCTGCTTAGTAAAGTCCTGAACTCTCCGTTTAATCGAATCCTTTTCTGTTTCTGAACCGGCAAGGCCTAATCTTGTCTCCAGCAGAACATCGCGGTTAAGGGGGTTATAACGAGGGGTCGCTATTTCCTCGGAGTGACTGTAAAACATGGGGATCTTAACCCCAGATTCCTCATTAAAGAACTTTCCAAGATTCACGGATGATTGGAAATTAAAACCCCGGACATCCTCTTGGCTTCTTTCCTGCAGAGATGCTGCTAAACCGCCAAATCCAATGGTCTTACGGTTACCGGAAAGGGTCATCTCAGCAAAATCAGCAAGCTTCGTATTGACCTGTCCCCTGGCAGCCCAACCGCTCTGATCATCAAAATCTGAAACCCGTAGTTCGTTAACCCAAACATCACCGCTTAAGGAGCGGCCGTTATCATTGGGACGGCCTTTGCTATCGGGGTTCCACACCCCGACCATGAGGGATTGTATATCACTGAGATCCGGTTGTCCTAGGATGGTAATTTTCCCATCACCTTCAGGAGCATCCATTGTAAAAGGCTTTTGCAAAGATTGGTTTGACCGGTCTCGTTCTAGCTTTGCGTCCACTAACGCTTTGATAGGGAAATTAACCTTATTGGCATCCGGCCAGATTTGATCAGGATCTGTAGTGCCGGGCGAGGTCACCTTTAGCGGAATCGCATACTCGTAGTAATTCTGACTAAAGTCTGTACCCATGCGGACAAATAACCACACGTCCCCATCACGCATCGCCTGCCCCTCTGCGTGGGCATACATTTTTAGCTTTTTATACCGGCGCAGGTTATAGGAAGTTCGCTTAATGGCAGCCCTGGAACTGTTATCTTCTAATCCTTTAAACTTAAGCGTCAGTGACTGTTCGTTCCTGCGCAAGAGTTCAGAGGTTGTGTAGCGCACTTCCCGCTGGATACCTGGGGGCAAGACATAAGGCACGGGCCTGCGCTGCCCGTTTTCTTCAATGTTGACGGTTGAAATGTTAAAAGAAGCGCTATCAATGGGATCATTACCAATATCAGGGCCCAGGGATTTGGCATCTTCACGGTACTGCCGCCAATCGCTCCGAACCAGGTTTAACCGGCCGAAGCGGCAAATAATGCTATCCGTAAAGCCGGTGAAAAACATCCGCATGAAACGAATAGAGGTAAAGCCCTGGATATTACCCACTTTTTTATCAAAAGAGCGGACTGGTACCCGAAACTGGTACCAGGTGATCTCCTCCGTTTGTTCATTGGCCAGTTCTACATCTACGCTATGCTGGTTAACGATATAATTACGCCCAACCTGGAGTTCCTCAGGTTTAAGATCTACTTTGTACTGGTAGTAATTCTCCACGCGATTAAGGGTGAAATCATTGTTGATATCTTCTACATCAGGTTTTAGAGCAGCAGAATTAGAAAAATCACTTGGCCACTGTTCAGGGGTAGGCGAGTTACCCTGTGAATTATTGAAATCTAAATACCTCCGAATGATGGAATGTTCATTCTGGTTGTGAAAATCACTCCTGTAGAACCGGTAGTTATCTGCAGAGGGGTCTTCCTGGGCTTGTTGAACAGCTTCAGAGTTGGGGCCATATTGCTGTCGCAGGCGTTGAATAAAAGTACTATCAAACCTTTCCTGCTCACGCTCATCTGTTAGCCCATCAAATCCCACATCCTGGTTTGGTCTTGAACTTGGATCATTGGAAAAAGCAAAGTTGATAGGCGAAGAAACCGGTACATAACCCCAAACAGTTTCCTGAACCTCATCCCCCAAATCTCCATCCTCGGGCATTCCATTTTCGTAGAATGTAGCGCCATCTTTCAGGATATCCTCGGATATGTTGCCAAGGTTTATGTACATTTCACCGCCATCATTCTCAGGCCGGTATTTAAAGGGATTCATCAGCCAAAATTCTACGAATTGGATGTTGTTGGCCTGAAAATCCGGCTGTTGCATTGCTCTCATGATCCCTCCCCATTTCTCTTCCGGGTTTCTCAACTTACCATTGGCCTTAATAGCGCTGGCATTGTAGTTATAAGGACCACGGATATTGGGAAAGTAAGCAATATCAAAGGTGTTGAGGTTGCTAGGGACCCCGGTAGGATTTTGCCTGTTACGAAAAACCTCTCTGATATCCACCCTGCGCATGTAATGATTAGACTGCATCTGGCGGTCTCTTGCTATATGGTTGGGTGTAAAGCGGTTATTCCGGTAAAAAAGGTTATCGATCTGGTACCAGGCAATCTTAGCTCGTTGATCGTTGTAGGATAGGTTATCCACTTTTCCGCCATTCGGAATGAGGTCAGGCTGCTTAGCTGGCGTACTGGCTAAACTCCAGTCTCTCACAACTCTCAGATCAATGGAGCTTTCCGTTCCTTCAAAGTCATCCAGGTAAGAGGTTCCTTTAGGGCCCGAATTGTTTGGCTGGCCAGGCACCAAATGGGCAAACTCGCCCTGTAAAGATACTGAGCTCTCAGCCTTGGTCTCAACTAAGGGGATGTTATCAACCAATTCAGTCAAATAGCGGGACTTGGTCTCGTAGGAACCGTCCACCCCCCATTTGATATTGGCTACCGGCTCGTTTCCTACATTGGTTTTTTGCACGATAGGCGTTTCGCGTTGATAAAGGAAGGTTCCCCCTAAGTTAAAGTTATCGCTAACTTTGTAGTCAAAACGGTTACCGATAAAAGTTTTGCGCTGGGCTGAAAATACTTGATTACTTTCTGCACTTACCTGGATGTTCTGTCCGGAATTTAACAACTGCTCATTGAGAATTTTAACTCGTCCCAGGGTGTAATCTACCGTATAATCTGTGCCCTCCTGTAGTTCAACGCCTCCGGAGGTGACTTTTACAGAATTCTTAGGAATGTTAATGGCATTCAGGGAGATCGACTGGCCGGTAGAGGATTGGTAAGTTCCTTGTAATACAAATTTGTTTTTATCCTGTTGCTGTTCTGCTATGAACTTGGTGGAATCATACAGGGCATCAAAAACATACTTGTTAGCCTTTTGACCATCCGGATCTTGAAACCTGTTTTCCAGCCCCTGACCAAATGGCTCAACCAGCGGGAAAATGATCCTCCCATTTTTAGGCATGATCGTTCGGCGGGGAATGAAATCAAATAACCCATCTGGTCTTGGTTCCTGCTGTGGGTTAAGTTGGTCCAACCCCAGGGCCTGAATTAAAGGCTTGTTAGTTAATTCGGGTTCCTTTTGCACGGGAATGTAATTCAGGTCACCGCCACTGGCATCATCTTCATAAATAACCTGAAACCGGAAATTCTCACGCCCGATTTGAAAGCCCCCTATGGAGTAAATATTCTTCATCATCAGGTCCCAAATGGGCCTGTCGATCAGCGGAGCCGTACTTTTTAATAATTTTAGGAAAAGGACCTTCGGATCCTCTGCTTCAGAGCTTTGGGATCGGGAAAATTCCCCCACCTGGTAACGCTCACCATTGATCGTATACTCAAAAGCAACCGCCATGGCTTCATCATCATCCAGGGTTTTGTTCAGGGAAACAAAACCCAGCCTTGGGAAGACGGTGTAATCCGATTGGTCTAGCTTTCGGGCATTGCTGATCTGAAGGTAATCCTGCCCGTTGTTAAAGTTGGGATCATTAATCTGACGCAGGCACTGACTGGCATTTTGCTTATCGCGGTAACAAGGCCTAGAGGTTAATTCCTGGTAAAGGGTATTGGCATTGTTACCAGGATATTCTTGATTAGACCCCCGGATGAAGTTGCCCACTTTGGCGTTGTAGGGGTCAGGCCGGCCTAGATCGGAAAAGCCTAGTACGTTCCGGGTGTTTCGGCGCTCACCCCGCTGGTTGGTCACCCATATCTCAACCCGCTCCACCTTCGCCTGTGAGGTAACATTCGGCAGGTTTTCCATGGCCTCATTAAAATTTTCCCGGAAGAATTGAGCCAGGAAAAAGTGCCTGTTCTCATCGTAATTAGTGACCTCTACATCAAATTCTTTACGCTGTGCCCCACCTCTGACGTTCAGGGTCTTCTTTTCACTTCGCTTTTGGGAGAGGACGGTGGTCATTTTTAGCCTACCGAACTGAAGCTTGGTTTTAATACCAAACAAGCTTTGGGTACCATCAATAAGGGTTCCGGGGACCGGCATGTTAATGTTACCCAATTCTATGGCCTGAACAATTTCATCCTCATCGCCTTGGTAGTTAAGTTTTATTTGATTGTCAAACTGAAATTGGGATTCGGTATTGTAATTGATACCAACATCAATGCGGTCGGCTATTGTACCGTTAACGTTGAGGTTGATATTCTGATCAAATTTGAATTGACCCGTTCGCTGTTGCCGGAGATCAAAAGCCGGATTTTCTACCGTATTGAACTCCCCTTTAAAAGTAAGTTCAGCTGATCCGCGAGGCTGAATGTCTATAATTCCCCCACTCAGGATTTGATCAATAAGGTTTTCTCCCAGGTCAATTTCGGGTAGGAGCCCTTGATCCCTGGCAAAATTTTGTTCCTGTGAGCGTTCCTGGAAGTATTCACGCTCAGCCTCTTTGCCTCGCTCTTTGCGGTAGTCTTCAATGGATTTAGTCTTTTGCTCACCTATGGGCTCCCCACCGACCTTTTTTTGGATGTTGTAATTCTCCAGCGAAGAATCCAGCTCTGTGGATTCGTCTATAGCCTCCGTATCACCCAGGTTGAAGGGATGATCCTGTTTTTGGTCTGAGGTGAAAGGATTGTCATCGTCCCCGGCTAAGGGATAAGGCAGCTCATCTGAGGTATCAGATGGGGTATAGCTGTCACGGTTTTGTGTGGTATCATTATTGTTCCCAAAAGGTTGTTGACCCGTGACCGAGGATGGAAAGGCCATTACCCCACAAAAGCAAACCCCAAAAATCCCGAAAATTGTACGCGTTCGTTTGATTGCGTTCAAGATTGCCTTTTGATTTTCCCTTGCCAAGAGATGATTAAAGGATTTTTAAAGCTCTTTTTATTAGGGATTCAGTCGAGGTTGGTACTTCTGACTCTTGCATGATCTTGCTCAAAGCTTTTTCCGCCTCTGCCTGTTTAAATCCCAGCATTACCAGGCTTTCGCGGGCTTCTTGGTGATTTGCCGATCCACTACTTTCAAGCGCTTCCTGCCCCTTGTCACCAACTTCTTTTTTCAAAACGTCCTGTAATTCAACAATAATACGCTGACCTGATTTGGGCCCTACACCTTTAATTGACTTGAGAAACGAGAGGTTACCATCGATTATTGCATCTTTTAATTGAGCCGGGGTCGTATAGGAGAGGATCATTCTGGCGGAATTAGGACCAATACCAGAAACGCTAATAAGGTTGGTGAACAACTGTTTTTCGGCAACAGTAGCAAAGCCGTATAACAACTGTGCATCTTCCCTTACTGCTAAATAGGTGTACAAGCAACAATCTTCACTTGGCGGTAGGTGTTCATAAGTGTTCAGCGAAATGTTAACCTCATAGCCCACCCCATTCGCTTCCAGGATAACGTATGTAGGACTGTGAAAAGCCAATTGGCCCTTGATATAAGCGTACATTCATTGGTTTTTAAGATCATCCCAATCAAAGCGGCCAAAATTAACCAATCAGGTAGTAGCGCAAAATAAGCCTACCGAACATTTGTTAGGCTCAAATTTTGTTTATATTTGAAAAAGTAACAAAAGCCACTGTTATGACCACTCAAACTGCTGAAAATTACACGGTAGACCAGTTGAAAGCACAAGTAGAAACAGCCCTGGAGGATGTGAAGGATCCGGAAATCCGAGCGCTTTCAGTGATTGAATTAGGGATCATCGTGGATATTCAAGCTAATGAGCAAGGGCGCGTGAAAATCGTAATGACACCTACATTTTCCGGCTGCCCTGCGCTGAATATAATGCAGGAGCAGGTGAAAACAAGAGCAGGAAAGGTACCGGGTGTTACTAATGCGGATGTTGAAGTCAACTATGATGTACAGTGGAACACAAACATGATCAGCGACAAAGGCCGGCAAAAGATGCAAGATTTTGGAATCACTCCGCCAGCTTGTTATTCAGATGACCTGGACGTATCGGTGGTAGAAGACGCTGAATGCCCGCATTGCGGAAGTAACAATACCACCATGCAGAGCCCTTTTGGCCCTACTCTGTGCCGTTCCATACACTATTGCCGGGACTGCCAGGAAACCTTTGAGCAATTTAAGCCGGTAGGGTAGAACCACCCCTATACTAGCTTTCAATCCCGTATAAAAACATATGCTACTACAATTTTAAAAATGAGAAGCATATTATTTAAAAATTCATAAAATATAAACTTTTACTTATATTCAATATTACAGCATACTTTCTCATGCACTTAGCGTTGATTATGCTTAAATTAGAATTTTTATTCATAAAAAATACATTTTAAATATAAAAATTTATCATCCGTTCACCCATTTCCGAATGGTTCAAAACTTAAGCTTCCCAGATTATCCATTTCTAAATCAACTAATCAAAAACCCCAACAAATTCCTGCAATCAAAATCAGCAGGTGACCCCTTCCCACTTGGCTTAGAAATCTCACTTAGCCAATACAAAGCTTCCCACAAGCTCATCATGCCAACCCTGCTTTTTGGAGTGCCAAGCCACCCTTAATACGCCCAGGCCTATCACTATGAACCCGATCGTTTTGGTAAGGTTGCGCACTATTGCTTTTGGAAATGTTAGAGCACTTCCATCAGCCTCCGCTACGTATATTCCTCTCCACCATTTACCCAGCGTCCCTTGCCCACCGGTAGCTTCCATACCTGCAAAGTACAGTAATGCAATAACATACCAGGGCTCAGAGAAAAGCCAGAAATCAGGTAATACTGCTTTCATGTCTATAAATGAGACTAGCGTACTTATGAGCCCTACAAGCACAATATCAATAACAAAAGCGATGGTTCTT
>CAZIUI010000026.1:0-10044 GCA_964542585.1 uncultured Sphingobacteriales bacterium
TAAAGGACAAGGCAGATTGCACGCAAGGGCAAATGGTAACCTTATCCGCGGCCACCACCTCTATTCGGCACTCGAATAATAAGGTATCCATTAAAGTCATCCCCAATCCTCTTAAAGAGGGTCAAAGGGTTAGGCTGCAATTTTCTGAAAAGCGCCGCATTAGGCAGGTGATCGTCAGTAACAGCCAAGGCATCGTGCGGGAACGTTTGGCATTGAATGGGAATTCGCGTTCCGAGATCGTCCTGGAAACAGAAGCCTTAAGTACAGGCTTTTATGTGCTCCGGTTAAAGCCCAAGGAAGGTCTCCCGGTTGTCAAATCCCTGATAATCAATTGAACTTAAAACCATTCAATACCGCTGGAAAGCAATGCTATCCTTTTTAAACCTTTCCAATCCTCAAAAATCAGTATCAAACGAATCATCGTGAATCGTAAACGGCTTCCAAATTGTAACAAGCAACCATTTAATCCTTATTGCGTTTCCTTAAAATACCCTGTAGACGGTAAATTGAAAATTTTCTGTTGAAAATCGTTTTTCTTTTGTACATTTCGCGAATTAATTGTGGTAGTTATTGAATATTGGCGTTAAAATTTGATAAAGGATAATTTTTTTAAAGCTGTGAATAAGCTCTTTCGTATGAAACGATTATTACCGGTATCTTTGATCATTCTTTTAACGTTAAGCTCTCAGCCAGCCCAAGGTAGTGGAGGCTCCATTGCCAAACAATGGAATGAAGAGCTGCTCCATGCCATTCGCAATAGCCGGGCCAGACCCACTGTTCATGCACGCAACCTTTACCATTGGTCTGTTGTCGCCTATGATGCAAGGGCTGCTTATCATCCGGAGGTTAAACCCTACTTGTTAGGGGACACCCTTCGTGGGGTTCCCATTCCCTTCAAAGGGGTTCCTGAACCGGACAATGTCCAAAAGGCCCAGCGCGAAGCGATCTCCTATGCTTCCTATCGCTTAATGCTTCACCGCTACAAGGTTTCCCCAAAATTTAGTAAAATCCGGCGCGAGCTTAACCAGAAAATGAGGAGCCTTGGCTATAAGCTGAACGATACCGCTACCACCTATTGGGATGGAAAACCAGCTCACCTCGGCAATTACATAGCCCAGCAAGTCATTCAATACGGCTTACAAGACGGGGCTCACGAAGCGAGTAACTACAGTAATAAGCATTACAGGTCTTTAAATGACACCCTGAATATCTCCAATACTGGAACTCCGGGGCTTAGAAACCCCAACCACTGGCAGCCCCTGCAAATTACCACTCGAAGAGATCAGGCCGGGAATCCCATTAAAGCCACACAAACAGCCTTATCACCGGAATGGGGAGATGTAGATCCTTTTGCTATGGCCGATTCCAATTATGTAGTCAAAACCAGAAAGCGGAATGGAAAAAATTATAAAGTTTGGTTAGATCCCGGCCCACCACCTTACCTGGATACCAGCAATCCGGGTTGTATCAAATCGGAGTACAAGTGGAATTTTTGCATGGTATCCATCTGGCAGTCGCATTTAGACCCCGCTGACACCACGACCTATGATATTTCACCCGGGAACATTGGGAATGTGCAGTCCTACCCGCAGAAGTTTAAGAACTACGATAGTTTTTACAATTTTTATAAAGGGGGAGGTGCCGGCCTTGGCAAGGGTTATGATACCAATCCTGTTACGGGACAGCCCTATCAGCCGCAAATGGTCAAAAGGGCGGATTATGCCAGGATTCTCGCGGAATACTGGGCTGATGGCATAGCCTCAGAAACCCCACCCGGTCATTGGTTTGCCATTTACAATGAAATAGAACCTAAGCCCGGCTTTGATAAAAAGTGGAAAGGGCAAACTCCGCTAACGGAATTAGCGTATGATCTGCGTACTTACCTGGCATTAGGGGGAGCAGTTCATGATGCGGCCGTTGCTGCCTGGAGTGTAAAAGGCTGGTATGATTATGTAAGGCCGGTTTCTGCTATTCGGAACATGGCCAAGCAGGGGCAGTGTACTGATCCGAACACAAGAAACTATGATCCGGATGGCATTCCCCTTATCAAGGATTATATTGAAGTTATTCAGCCCGGCGATCCTTTGGCTGGTCAGAATAACCAGAACGTAGGAAAGATCAAATTGTATACTTGGAAAGGCCCGGATTCCGTCAAGGATGTAAAAACCGATACGGCAGGAGTGGGATGGATATTGGCGGGCAACTGGTGGCCTTATCAAAAGCCCTCCTTTGTCACCCCACCATTTCCAGGTTATGTTTCCGGTCATTCTACTTTTTCACAAGCTGCAGCTAAAATTATGGCCAAAAGTACGGGAAGTCCCTACTTTCCAGGTGGAAAAAGTGATTTCCACTTTAAAAAGAATGCGTTCTTAACCCATGAGAATGGGCCAACCGAGGATGTAGTCTTGGAATACGCCACTTACAAGGACGCAGCGGATTGGACAGCGCTATCCCGTATCTGGGGCGGCATTCATCCGCCTGCTGATGACATCAATGGTCGGATCATGGGCCAAAAAGTTGGCAAGTATGCTTTTAGCTCTGCGGATAGTCTATACAGCATAGATCCACCGGTTGTGGATTCGGTCACCGTTTCGGATTCGATCATTAGCCGGAAAGACCTTGGTAAGCAACTTAAAGTAACGGTTCACTTTAGTGAGCCGATGCAGCAGTTGAGCCCTTCATTAAACTACCAAAAGGGGAATCAAGTGCGCAAGGTTATTACGGCCACTAATACACAATGGACAGGCTCATCTCAATACCAGGTTACTTACGCGCTAGACTCGGTTCCTATTGATGTGCGTCCTATTTATCTTGGGATCAAGGATGCAAAGACGAAAAATGGGCGAAACGTTTTCCCATTCATGGCGAAAAATCCCTTCACCATCAACATGGCTAAGCCGCTAGTTACAAGGGTAAGCCCGAGTCATGGTTTAGTGAATGATACCCTGGATGGAAAGGTGGTTTACGTTTCTACGCACTTCGATGAGCCAATGGATACCACCGTTAATCCTCAATTGAACTTATCTTTCAACAAAACCTTAATTCCGAGTCCAGGAGCATCCCAATGGACGAGTAGTAAGGCTTACAAAGCCGGGTTTTTTGTGTCCAGTAGTAATGAAGCATTCAACTTACTGGACGCTACGGTTACCAAAGCACAAGACCCCGGTGGTAATGCCGTCTCAAAGTTTGATACCTCGGCGGTTTTTGCTGTTATGACCGACAACCCCCAGGCAACCATAGTTAGGAAATCTTCAAGTGCCCTCAACCTTGATGACGTTGGTCAAAAGGCTCTCACGCTCAAGCTAAGGTTTAGCAATGTTATGGATACAACCGGCTTTTCAACACTGGATTTAGCCAATGATTACCAAGGCTTAAAGCTGAACTTAGCCAAAACCTTCTGGCTTAGCGACTCTAGTATAAAACTGGTTTACAACTTACAAGATAAAGGTGAGCCAAAAACGACCCTGGATGCTGATTTGAGCTCTTTTACAGATACGTTTGGCAACCCACCCCAACCAAAATCTGAAAAAGGGCTTCTGACAATCGATCTTAAGGTTCCCAAAATTCAAAAGGTCGAGGCCTCATCACCCTTTATAGGGATTGATGAACAGGGGCTTAACAACTATTCCGTTTCAGTTACCTACAATGAAGCCATGAGCACTAAGGAGAAACCGATCCTGGAATTCAAAGGGAACCATGCCAATAAAGTGGAGTATGACGTTTTTGGTAGCCAATGGCAAAATGATAAGGTCTTCAAAGCTTACTTTAATGTATCCGATACCGTTGTCGAAAGGCCGAAACTTAACCTGGAAGTGAATTTTGCCGAAGACAAAAGCAAAAACCAACAGGATAGGGCTACTTACGATGAATTTACGGTTTTTGATACCAAACCGCCTAAGGTTACAAACATTCAATCAAAGGCCAGGGACTCCATTGCTAACTCGGACACCTTCCGTATAACTGCTACCTTTAATGAAAGGATGGATACGGCTAACAAGCCAGGGTATCAATTCAAAACTTCCAAAGGTGATAACCCCTTGCCGGTGAAAGCACTTAGTACTAACTGGCAAGCTAAGGATGAGCATACAGGTGCTTATGTGGTGGATTCTACATTGCAGGCTCATGCAAGGCTACTGGGCATGGTTACGGGAAACGCAACCGATATTGCCGGCAATAAGTTGGATACGGTGTACAGGGAAGAACTTATGGTCATCCGGGCAACCGGAAAAGCTGACTTCAATAGCCGGGAAAATCATGTCAAGATCTATCCCAACATTCTGGACAAAAAGCAGTCCGTTACCATACTTAATAAGACGGGTGCACGGATTGAAAGGATCACGATAAAAAATACAGCAGGACAAATGGTTAAGGGCTTGGGTAATGAGCCCTTACCACCCGGCAATGAAAGCAATATCCGATTGAACCTTTCTGAAGGTTTATACTTTATCAGTTTTAAGGTAGATGATGAGTATGCAGTAAGGAAAATCCTGGTTAAATAACGGTATTATGAAATATAGGCTTTACCTGGTTTTAATTTTCCTGGGCCTGATGGCTTTTTCGCCGGTTACCCTTGTAGGGCAAAAATTTGAAGATGTGGCCCAATCTAATAACATTACCTTCGGCTATAATGATCGCCAAGATGGCTACGGATGTGGGATTAGTTTCTATGATTTTAATAATGATGGCTGGGCTGATCTTTCCTTACCCCAGCATAATGACAGCCTACAGTTCTACCGTAATGATTCCGGTTCATTCAAGAAGTTTAGTATTCAGCTAAACAATCCTGCATACCCGAGATCGGTATTATGGTGGGATTTTGACAATGATGGGGATAGCGACCTCTTTGTAACTCAGAAAGATCAACCTCATCAACTGTATGAAGATACCGGGAACATGGAGTTTAACGATATTACAAGAAAGTCCGGTATCAAAAGGTATAACAACCGAAGCTTTGGTGCTTCTGTTGCCGACATCAACAAAGACGGTTTGTTGGATTTATATGTATGTAATTACAACAACAAACAATCCAATGTTAGTAATCAACTTTACCTTAATCAGGGAAACGGTAATTTCAAGGAAATTGCGGGCAATGCTCAAGTTCAAGAAACTGACAAAGCGAGCTTTCAGGGTATATGGATAGACGTGAACGATGATGGATGGCCGGACTTGTATGTGATCAACGACTACCAGTATGAAAATAGCCTTTTTCTCAATAATGGGAACAATACTTTCCGTGAAGTATCACAAAACGCTAACGTTGATTACCCTGACCAGCATTCGATGTCGGCTTCAGCATCAGATTTTGACCATGATGGGGACTTAGATATTTATATCACTAACAGCTTTCTAAACGGAAGGAATGTTACCCGCGATGGCATGTTCCTGGAGCGTAATAACAATCTGAACCTGTACTACGATCAAAAAGCTGTAGATTACAATATCAATATCAAAGAATGGTCATGGGGCGCAATCTGGTTGGATCGTAACAACAATACATGGAAAGATTTGGTCGTGGCAACTTCTAGGTTCGGGGATTGGGAGTACGAGCCTATTCATTACTACGAAAACCAGCAAGCTGACACGTTCATTCGTAAAACATCCGTTTTCAAAGATGCTGACACTAGCAAAAGTGAGGGGATTGCCAAAGCGGATTTCAACCATGACGGATTCAATGACATGTTTATTCAACAACAAGCTCCCCGTACATCCTTCTTATGGAAAAACACCGCTACCAGCAGTAACAACTACCTTAAAGTATCCCTCATCGGTACCAAGAGTAATCGTATGGCAATTGGTAGCAAAATTCATGTTTACGTTGATACGCATACGTTTTACAAATACACACAGTGCGGACAGAATTACATGAGTCAAAATTCGCAATATTACCTGTTCGGGCTTGATGATCATCAAACCGTTGACTCCTTGAAAGTAGAGTACCTCAGTGGGCATGTGGATAAATATTACGACCTCTCTGTCAATAAACATTACCGGCTCCGTGAAGGTGAGACGATTAACCCCCAATTAGATTATGCCAAAAAAGTAGGTTGTAAATCGGATACCCTAACCCTTGGGGTTAAAGACCATTATCAAAAATATAAGTGGAATACGGGTTCAAGTGATTCGCAAATAATAATCGACAGTTCAGGTAAATATTGGGTAGAAGTTACCAACAATGAAGGGGTTACTGATAACACCGATACCATCAAAATGGGGATTGTACCGACAACCAAAGTAAAAATTGAGCAACCCAGCTGCTTTGGTAACTCGGACGGTACTATAACGCTGAAGTTAGATAGTTTAAGCCGGCAAAACCTGCCTACTATCTCCTGGAAATCATCTCGTAAAAAAGGTAAAACCCTTAACAATATTTCAAAAGGGTTATACGAATATATTTTCCGGGATACTATGGGATGTACCTATACGGAAAGTGTAAAGGTAAGAGAGCCCAATAGACTAAGCGTAACACCGGTGGTTAGCCAATCCCGTAAAGGAGTTGATAGTTTAGGTGTTATTCAGTTTATCGTTAATGGTGGCACTAAGCCCTATCAATATTACCTGGATAGTAGCAAGGTCACTAATCCTGTTTCAAATTTACCAAGAGGGACCTACCAGCTCAAGGTAAAAGATGCCAAAGGTTGTATCAAAAAGGAGAAAGCAAAAGTACTTTATTCCCTTTTACCAGAGGTTACTGTTAAGGTGGATAGTACCTCTTGTGGCAGTGCAGCCGATGGCTCTATTACTTTGATGATCGATACCTTACCCAATGCACCTTTTAAGATTAACTGGAACAATGGCGCCAAAGGTGTCAAAAGGCTAGGTTTGGCTAAAGGGTGGTATACTTATCGTTACACCGATCTATTAGGCGGTAGTTTTCGCGATTCGGTTTATGTCCCCGGTCCTCCGTCTCTTCGGTTAAATACCACCAAAAAAGATGTGACCAAGAGGCGGAAAGGCCAAATAACCCTGGGTGCCAAAGGGGGCATTTCTCCTTACACTTATTACAAAGACGGCAAGGTTGTAACCGGAGACACCCTTAAAAATCTGAGTGCAGGCAAATACCAATTGAAAATCAAGGATAGGAATGGCTGCTCGAGGATAAAAACCGTCAATATCCGTAACTTAACAGCACCTGACATTGCCGTGAACACCAAACCGGTTAGCTGCCATGGACAATCCAATGGCATCGTCTCCATTAAGGTGAAAAAGCGGAATCCAGGTGCGTACGGTATTCAATGGAAAGGGGGCGAGAAAGGGACTTCCAGAAATGGGTTATCAGCGGGGAAGTACACGTTCACGTATCAGGATACCTTGGGTTTTACAATAACTGATTCTGTGCAGGTTCAAGAACCTGCGCCGCTTACCGCCGGGTATGCTTACAAGAATACCGCGCAGGATCCCGGGTGTAAGCCAACCCTTAAGGTTTCAGGCGGTAATCAACCCTACCAGGTAAGCCTAAACGGGAATCCGGTTAATTACCCGTCAAAGCCACTCTCAAAAGGTTCATATACCATTAAGGTGAGTGGTGATAAAGGTTGTGATTTAGATACCAACCTGACCATTCCAACTGACAATTTAAACAATTACAAGTTTAAAGAATCCCGTCCCACCTGTAGGGGGTACCAGGATGGAACCGTACAAGTTCAATATTCAGGAAATGCGCCATCAACTATCAAAGTTAATTGGTTGAATGGGAAAAACGGTCGCAAACTGAAAGGGCTTCCATCAGGTAGCTACCCGTTTATGATAAAAAGCAATAGCGGCTGTAAACTGAGGGATACCGCCATCATTTCAAAAACGGACGCCTTAACCCTCCAGCTGGATATTCAACGCCAGCCAGGCGAAAATAAAATTTGGGAGCTGAATGCTACGTCATCCGGCGGAACACCACCATACCGTTTCTATTTGAACGGGTCTCAAACTTCAAGGAGCGTGGATTCGATTGCTCCCGGTATGCATGTATTCCAGGTGACAGATCAGCATGATTGTACTAAAGCTGATACCTTTAGCCTCCAGCCGGAAACCGGCTTGAAAGCCTATAAGCCAGCCCGCTCATCCTTTATTGTGCAACCCAATCCCGTGGAACGTGGGGAGACTGTACGAATTAGCGCGAAAAATGGTGATATGAAGGATTTGCAAAAACTGGTTTTATTAGATGCCACCGGCTCGCCAAAAGTCTTAAAGACCAATGCTGAGATAACTCCAGGTTCGGTTCGTATTTCAACGGTTGGGCTGCCTAAAGGCTTCTATATCCTGAAGTGCCGGACCGAAGATCGGCAGCTTATCAACCAACCCCTGATCATTCAGTAATTTATAAGAAAATGGGTGAATCAATGACAAAACACTCACAGAACTGGAATTACAGGTATAACTTACAAGCTTTTTTCGTTTTGGGGTGTATTATAAACCATAAAAATTCGGAAATCTCGAGGTTAAAGCGTTATTTCCGCAAAATATCAATTCTTAATCATCAACCTTGTTTGCCAGTTTGTTCTTTAAAGAAGGGACAATAAAGACTTTTGACAAACGCGCTAAAGGTATTTCAAAATCTGAAAATGTTGTTTTAGGCGCTTTTCCAGGGTAATGTCAAAGTTTGATAAAAAAAACTAATTGAAAATAGTGAATGTTGAGCTTATAGAAACATCTTTCAGAAGCGTACAAATTCAAAGTCTACTTTTGGTGAATTGAATGGTTTTATTTATGTTTGCCTAAAGGAAAGAACAAACGCAATAAAAACGTAGTCTATGTTAAAGTGTTACATGCGAATTTTAAGTCAACAGCTGAAAATAGGCTTGACGTTATCCCTTGCGATAACGATCAGTTTTGGGCTACAAGCTCAAAACCAGCTTTTCAAGGAAGATTTCGAAAACGGTTTGGGCAATGCCTGGACCGTGAATAACCTCTTCTCCATTGTTAGTTCTCAGTCCTGGAAAGGTGATAATTCAGGTGGAAGTTTAAGTGGTTCTAACAATAATACCATTAGTGCTGATTATCAACCCGCTGGCATTCAGGGTGGTAATAAGTTAGATTCGGTGGTGTTTTATTGGTATGAAACTAGTGACAACAATGGATTCCGTTTTCAATTCGTAGACAATGCTGGTGACGTTATTCTTGGTTTGGGTAGTGACAATCCCCAATGGGAAATTTCCACCGATGGTGAACCCTCAACCCAAGGTATCAATAACTGCTTTGAAATTAACAGAAACCAGGGGTTTGGAACAGAGTATAATGACTGGACCCGTGTTAAAATTACATTTGATTGGCAAAACGGGGAATACACGTATGCCTATGATGATCAAGATGATGGGGAATCATCATCAGGCACCAGAAGCTTGGCTAAATCCACCAATATAGATAAGATCCGAATTAGAGATGGGGGTGGGGGTTGTTTGGGCCCTGCCGACCATGTCATTTTTGATGACATCATTGGATACGGTGATTTTAAGAAAAAGCCAAAGGCTAAAATACAAGGGCCGAATAAAGTTTTTCCCGGTCAAGAATTATGCTATAAAAGTGCATCCTTGCGAGCGACTGGTTATGAGTGGTTTGTAGATGGGAATCAAGAGAGCACTAAGGACCAATTAGACTTATCTGCCGGACAAAGCACGGGTACAAAAACCATTAAGTTGGTTGTCTCTAATAAACTAGGTACCGATACGGTTTCTAAATTGGTTACGGTAGCGCAAAGGCAACAACCTAATGCCGACTTTTTATCGGACAAGAATATCCTGGATGTTCTGGATGTTGTGCAGTTTACGGATTTGACAACCGGCGGGCCTAGCTCATGGAAGTGGACCTTCCCCAATGCGCGTCCCTCAGCTTATATTTTCCCGGATGTGGGTGGTTCCGGTGCTGGTATTACCCTGACTGTAAAAGCGCACGGGGACCTAGGTAACGGTCCAGGAGGTGCTTTTCCAGAAGCCTTTGACGTTATTGATGAAAATGGTAATGTGCTCGCATCAGGTATTTCTAGCAGTGATTGTGACGCAAGTTTCGATGCTACTACCACCATTAATTTGACTATAAGTGAATTGAGGCAATACTTAC
>CAZIUI010000026.1:10054-35197 GCA_964542585.1 uncultured Sphingobacteriales bacterium
AGATGCGTCACCCTATGGGGGTGTGGATGGTTTATGTGACCCGAGAGATGGTTTCCAAGATAATAATGTATCCTTAGAAGGAAAATTTACGCTTTCCTATCCAACCGGTCAGGGTTGTCTTACAATAACTTCACCAACGTCAAGCGTAGATAATTGTCCAGGTCCTAACCAAAGTGATCCTTGCGATTTTGACCTGTCCTTAAGTGGCCTGCCGCAACCGTCAAACAAAGTTCCTTTCAACAACGATACTTCCCAAAATCCCCGTACGCAGTTTGTCCTTCCGGGGTCCTATGACGTGTGCCTAGCTGCCTCTAATGCTAAGGGCGCTGATACGACCTGTAAAAAAGACTACATTATTGTAAGGGAAGATTACAAGATTTGTAGGGAAGACAGGGCAACTGGTAATTATGGCCTATTACTTGACCAATCCGGCCAAAATAGTGATTATCAAGCCAATAGGAATTGCAATTTTACTATTAGTCCTTGTGCTAAAAATCTGAGGTTTAATTTTAAAACTTTTGATCTTGCCTCCGGGGATTTCCTTCGTGTATATGATGGCAATGACACTTCGGGGATGCCTTTGTGGGACACCACAAAATACGGTTCTCAGGGCCTAACTGGGGATCTCGATGGACGGGCTCTCAACAGGTATAGAAGTTCCCAGACTGGTCAAATTCATGTGGTTTTCACCTCGGATCGGTCCGATGAAGCAGAAGGTTTTGCAATGGGTTGGATAACAGACTCTGCTACTTTCCAAAAGCCAACTGCAGGTTTTAAATTACCTGATACAGTCTGCCCGGGAGATGAATTCATGGTGCAGGATACTAGTATTGGTAAAAACCTGAATTATACCTGGAATTTTAATAACGACACCACTATAACCGGAGCAGGTAGTGCTCCCTATTCATTTAATCAAAGTGGTTCTAAATTTGTGGAATTGATCATTGATGCTTGCGGTGGAGGTGATACTGTTAGCCAGAATGTTTTTGTGCGTAACGTTAACAGGAAGCCAAATGGTAACTTCACTGTAAACAATACAACAACAATTGTAGGCGGTATTCTCAACTTTACGGCTAATACAAAGCAGTGTTCCAACTACTTTGAATGGAATTTCAGTGAACCGGTGCAATTTGTTCAGGGAACCGGCCCCGGCAGTAAAAATCCTAAAGTCCGCTTCTTAACAGAAGGTCTTGTTGATGCCAATCTGCGAATTGGTAACGAGGAAGATACCATTTTGGTAAGCAAGACCAACTACATTAATGTAAAGTGTATTCCAAAAGTTCGGCGTACGAATCCCGATATTGGAATAAGTCGTGTGCAGATAGGTAATTTGGATAATCAAAGTTCTATCGGTCAATCAGGATACACTGACTACTTCAGTATGAAATCCGCAACTGCGGAACTTGAGGAAGAACAAATAATAACAATAAGTCGTAATTCGTCTGTCAACGCGCAGAATGTAAAACTATGGATTGACCTGAACGGGGACAGTGATTTTAATGAATCCAATGAACTGATAGCCCGTTGGGATTCTTCTACTGCAACAAGCTTCACGGATACCTTTAAATTCAGCAATCCCAAGTACTTAGGTGAACGCAGGATGCGCATTGGCGTGAATATCGGAGATCTTAGCAATACCCCTTGTGGCCCTAACGATGTAGGAGAATATGAGGATTATAAGCTCATTATTACAAGGGATCAAACCCCGCCAACCTTCCAGCTTAAAGGTTCTGACACGCTTTCCTTAAGGGCGTGCACACCTTTAACAACCCTGGATACCGGGGCCATTGCCTTTGATAACCTGCAGGGTCGGCTAGGGCCAGCCAAAGATTCGCTTACCATTGATACCACCAAAGCAGGATTGTACACTATTCAATACTCTGCTACCGATACTTCCGGTAACAGAGGTACTCGCACCCAAATGATCAGGGTATTGCCGGATACCACGAAGCCAACGTTATCCATTAACGGTGCTGACACTGCTCTTGTATCCGTATTTGATACCTACAGCGATCCTGGCATTGCCAGCTCATCTGATGCTTGTTCCGGTATTGATACGGTCACCACCTTGTCCAGTCTTAATACTAATCAAATTGGTGATTATAACATCGTTTATCGGGCCAAGGATGAAGCAGGAAATATTCGGATGGTTAAAAGGCTTGTTGAGGTTGTGGATACTACGAGGCCTTCTGTTATTCTTGAAGGCAATAATCCGGCAAGAGTTGCTCTTGATGGGCGTTACCAGGATGCGGGTATTGCGACTTTGAGTGATAATTTCTATGACAGTTCCAAACTTCAGGTTATGAAAACAGGAAGCGTCAATCCTAATGTCCTCGACACTTTCACTGTCATGTACACTGTAACCGATCCTTCCGGTAATACCTCAAAGGTGGCAAGAGAAGTTATTGTAGAAGACCAGATCGCACCGATAGTGACAACGGATGTGCTTGTTGGTGATACCCTTCAAGGTGATATCACATTGCCGGTTGGCAATGCCCTTAACGTTGAAGGACGTACAAGGATCAATGATAATGCTGGAAGTGGTCAGGTAACCCTTTCCAAGGAAGGCAATTTCTTTAGTATTACCAATGCTTCGGGTGAAGCCACCGCTCTTGGTACTTTCGATGCCCGGTACGTTTACACTGACCAAGGTGGTAATGCTACCACCATCAATTTAAATGTAACGGTTGTTGATAACCAAAAACCTGATATAACCTTGAAGCCCGGGCAATCGATTAACCTGGCAAGGTTTGAAACTACACGGTTTGACAAGGCTTTTGACACCGGGGCAACGGCTACGGATAATCATAGAATAGCCGATAGAAGGATTGACACGACCAGTAACTACTTTACGGAGTATGCTACCACGGATTCATTCGGTTTTGGTACCGGTATTTATGAGCTTACTTACGTAGCTGAGGATTCGGCGGGTAATATCGCCAGGAAAAACCTCCTTGTGAATGTTCAGGAAAGCCTTACAGGTGTTCAGGATGAAAACGCCCGCAATGCGTTTAGGATTTATCCCAATCCTACTGATGGTAATGCTGTATTAGAAATTCGTTCGGATCTTGACCATCAAACGTCCGTCAAATTGATGAACAACAAAGGGCAAAAGGTTCGGGATATCGTAAAAGGCGTTCAACAATCCCAGGATGTTGTTTTAAATCTAAAGGATTTAAGCAAGGGTGTCTACTTTTTGCGGTTAACTAATCAAGACCGAACTGTTATCCGAAAAGTTGTCCTTCAATAATAAGTGAAAACAAGGGCCTACACCGAGTAGGCCCTTTTAAAAATTAAAAATATGGTGAAAATGTTACATCGTTCTTTTAAGTGCATCAAGGAAAAAGCATTACTTATTGGTATTGTTTTGTTCATAATACCCTCTCTTGCAATTGCTCAAGTTCCTGGAAATTTCAGGAGTGTTTGCCCTCCTATTAATTCGCCCGGGAGTAATGGAACAGCAAGTGGCGGTGTTCAAACCTTAACCGAATCAATCACAAGCTTTCCAACACCCAAAAAAGGATCAACCATTACCTTGACACTGGATGTTAGTGGTACCGCTGATTTATCTTGTGGTTTTGACGCAGAAAATGCCAAAATATTTGATGAAAACGGTAACCAAATAGCAAGGATTAATTGTAGTAATAATACAACGAGGACCTTTACTGTTAAGCGGTCTAAGTTTAACAGTTGGGCAGCAGATGGTAAAATTACCTTTTCAGCGGAATATAGTGCTGCAACTAATTTTGGGGATATAGAATTTGACTTTTCCTTTGATTATCAAATCTCTTACAAAACCTCAAGTGGGAGTACTGGTGCATCTTTCGTAATAAATGGGCCCGACACCCTTTTCGTAAATACGCAAGGAACTTACCGTGTTAGAGCTTTCCCATCCTCATTGAATACCCTTTATTCCAAAAATTGGTATGTTAATGGTATCCTCGTTAAATTAGGCGGTGGACAAGGGAATTCATACACTAGCTCCTTCTCCAATGGTGACACCCTTTCAGTTAGGTATGCTAACTGTAAAGGAGATGTAGATACCATCAGTAAGGTTATCTATACCAAACAGCCCACACGATGTCCAAAGCCCAATTTTGTAGCTGATCGCAATACTGTTGCAGTTGCACAATCTGTAAAACTCAACGAAATTTCCAAATTCGGTGCAACGGATTGGGAATGGGACATTACAAGAGAAAATCCTGCTCCCTTTCCACAAGTTGTACAGTACTTTAACCGAAATGCTGATACTGGGCAAAACCCAGAGGTTGCCTTTTTAGCACCGGGGTCTTATGAAGTTTGCCTTACCGCTTTTAATTCCGTTTGCCCAGGTGGCGATTCCTTGTGTAAACCCAGCTACATTCGGGTTTTAGAAGACGAAAACATTTGCAGCCCAAGTGCTGATCCCCTTTCGGACTCGGTAGGCTTTTTAGTGGATAATGGCGGTATTAATGGTTCCTATAACCAAGTTCAGGGCGGTGCTTGTGATGTTAGCATTCAACCTTGCGCTAATAAAATCGAATTAACATTTGAGGAACTTGACCTCAAAGACAATGAAGGCTTTTTAAAGATTTATGATGGTGTGAGTGATGACGGGAAGAAGCTTTGGGATGTACAAAAATATGGTGTGAGAGGTATTACAGGAGATTTGTCGTCCTTAGGTAATAAAACCCTAACAGCCAACACTGGAAATGTTTACGTAGAATTTTCAACGGGTGCTAACCCTAATGGTGAAGGGTTCAAAATTAAGTGGGAAGCTAAGGGGGATACGCTTCCTCCCATTAATGCCAGTATTAAAGGGGATTCCCTAAATTGTGTGGATTTCAGTGCCCAGTTTAAGGCCGATGTTAATGCTGCAGACGTCAGTTACGAATGGTATATCGATTCGAGTTTCCAGCAGGATCCGCAAGGCAGTAGAGAGTTGTTTATTTATGATTCCTTTAATAGCAGCCGGAATGATACGGTAGGGCTTGTCGTCAATAGTTGCGGTAGGTCCGACACCGCTGTAAAGCCTGTAAGTGCTTTCACACCATCTCAACCTCCCAAAGTAGGATTCACGGTCTCCGCCACTTTTGGTCAGCCGGGTGTTGTTATATCGCTTACCGATACGTCAAAACCCTGTATAGACTCTCGTGATTGGACGATTTCCCCGAATACTTTCGAGTATGTTAATAACACTGGTCGGAAGAACAAGTCCCCTGACGTTAAATTCAATGAGTCAGGGTCCTACACCATCACTTTGGTGGATTCCAATGCAGGTGGGGGTGCGAAGGTTACCAAGTTCGGTGTTATTCGTGTCACGAATTATTGTGAACCCACCGTTCGGGCACCAAAATTCGATGTAGGGATGAACCTTGTTCAGTTTGGTACGCTTTCAAACGATACGCGAATCGGTAACAATGAATACAATAATTACAACCAAAGCGTGGAAGCGCCGGAAGTGGCTAAAGGAGGGTCTTACACTTTTGAAATCGCTCGGGACCAGTCAGCTAATTCCGTGAATTATAAAGCTTGGATCGATTTTAACATCAATGGCAAGTTTGATAGCAATGAAGTTGTTGTTAATAGTGGTATTGTCAACGGAAATCAATATCAAGAACAAGTACGCATTGGTAGAAATGTTCCTACCGGAACCTATCAAATGAGGGTGGGGGCAGAATTCAGCTATTTACCCAATGATCCCTGTGGGAGTGCCTTCGGCGAATACGAAGACTATACTATTCAGGTGGTAAACGATCAAACCAAACCGGATATCATTGTAAATGGGCCGGATACGATAGGTATAGAAGCATGTTCACCTACTAAGCAGCTTAATGCCATTGCCTATGCTGAAGATAATGTAGATGGCCGTGTAAATGATATAACGATCAATGGCAGTGTAGATACTGCATTACCAGGCCTTTACAACATTACCTATACGTATACCGATACTGCTGGAAATACAGGAACAGAAGATCGTGTTGTAAGGGTTGAAACCGAAAATCAAAAACCCGATTTTTCCCTAAAGGGGGATAAGATGGATACAATCGTGGTCAGTGGTAACTATACCGATCCGGGAACAACTGTTCCAACTGACGGCTGTACTGGTATTGACTCTTTTTATAGCAATAACCTCATTGACCGTTCCACCTTGTCCAGAGATTCGATCGTTTATGTGGCGCGGGACAATTCCGGAAATGTATTAAAGCGTACACGGTATTTAACCTTGGTTGATACCACTTCCCCAACCTTTGTTCTTGCTGGTGGAAAGGTTATTACCATTCCTGTCAACGAGCCCTATAATGATCAGGGTATTGATCAGGTTTCCGATAATTTCTATGACCCTGGTCAACTAATGAGGAATATTAATAATCCGGTAAATGTAGGCGTACCCGGCACCTATACTGTTACTTACAAAGTATCAGACGGTTCTGGTAACACAACCATGAAAACGCGCGAAGTCACCGTAAAGGATCAGTCTGCACCACAGTTGAACGTATTGGCTGATACGGTTAAGTTGCCTGTTTTCCAACAGCTCAAATTCTCAGAGGCCGTATCCGTAAAGGACAACTTCAGCGAGCCTAAGCTCTCTGACCGTTTGGGTAACTTCTTCCGCTTGTTCCCAAGTGGTGCTCCTCAAGAAATAGGTTTTTATGATGTAGGCCTTGAGTATGAGGATGATGCCGGGAATAAGGACACGGCCAATTTTGTGGTCCATGTGGTAGACGAAACGGCTCCGGATATCAGTCTTAAAGGGCCTATATATGTTGATTTTGAGCGGTTTACCGAGAGTCCCTATGCTTCCTCAGACAGTGTGAACGTCAGTGATAACTATTATCGCTCCTTCCAGATTGAGGTTGATACTTCCGGGACATACTTTACCAGGTACTTGGACACCTTTCCGACAGGTGTATTTGAAATTCAATACCGGGCTATTGACTCTTCTGGCAATGTTTCCGAACCAGTAACGAGGATTTTAGAAGCCGTAAGCCCAACTACCGGTATAGAGCAGGAATCATCTAAGAAATCCGGTTTAGATGTGTATCCCAATCCGGTAGATCGGGAAATTCAAGTTGAGGTGAATCTGCCTTCTGCTAAACCTTATACAATCTCATTGGTAAATATGCTAGGAAAGCGGGTAGAAATGCTTACGCAGCATGAAGGTAAGCAAGTTGAACATACATTTAACCTGGGTGACATTGCTCAAGGGTCTTATGTGTTAAAGTTGCGAACACCGGATCGTGTTATAAATCAATCAATTGTAGTACAATAAATAAATGGCCGGCCCTCTGTTGGGCCGGGTATTTTTTCATAGTTGTGTAAATAAAAGGGATCGATATGAATATGACTGTTACAAAAAACTTGTTTAAAAAGACCATAACCAGCCTTTGTGCATTTGGTGGCTTCATGGCGTTGCTAATTTCTCCGCAATTAGTTATGGGTCAGAATTACTGCAAGCCCTCAGGTAACACGGGCTGCAGTGGTGGCTTTCCTTTTTTGCAAGCTGAAATTGAAAGTGTTGAGTTTGAAAGCTTAAGCTATACCAATTTTACAGGTAGCTGTCCAGCTCCAGGCTATGAAGATCTTACCGGGGGTCAGCAAGCAACGGTTACTTATGGAAATCAAGTTTCCTTGGATGTTGAGTCTAATTCAGACGGCTTAAGGGTTTGGATAGACTGGAATGACGATGGGACCTTTTCCACAGATGAATCAGTTGCATCCTCACTCGCTGGTGATATCAGTACTACTATTAGGATTCCTTGTGATGTTAAAAGTGGTGATTTGAGGATGCGGGTTCGGACAAACGATTTTGACCCTGTTGATGCTGATGATGCATGTGGGTCCTTTGGTCAATTTGATGAAAACATGACCAAAGATTTCCGGGTGGTTGCCAAAACACCACCCCAAAGTAAAACCTTTCAGAATTTTTCAATAAGTCAGGTTGTTGGAAGGGCGTTTCCCGGCGAAAATTTTGTTACCAATACCGAATTAAAATTGGAATTTTCAAAGGATTGCGGTCCTGCGCAGTTAAATAAGGTTTATTTATCCCAAGGCAATACTGACAATGCCGCGCAAGATATTAGTGATGCCTACCTTGTAAAAGGAGGCAATCTGCCTAGCCCTAAAGCCACTTATTACCAAAATGATATCATTGGGCAGGTTACGAAAAATCCGACAGGTAATTATGTTATTAATGTGAATGAAGGCATTAATTTATTCACGCAACACCTTTACATAACTCACGATTTGACGCCCAATGCTCAAAGGGGTAATGCTGTGGATGTGTCAATAGATTCTTTCGTTCTAATGGGCACCACTTATAAGCCGGGTGTACCCAATCCTCCTGGTGCTATTGACATCCTTGGGAGTAAAGACTACTGTGATTACAATGGTAGTAGGTCAGCCTCCTATTTGGTGGGAATTGATTCGTTTGATCTCACCACCATAGACTGGGCCAAGACGCAGCCTAGTCAAGGTGATCAACCGGATTGGTATACCTTTTTGAAGGATGAGGTGGCCCAGGTAGAGCGTCAACAAACCTACACTGCAAAAATTGCTTCTGGAAGTATCAACGGTACGCGTGTTAATGGATGGGTTGACTGGAACAATGATGGGCAACTGGATGGATCCAGAGAAGAGGTTTTTTCAACCAATGAATTTTTTGGGAAAACCTCAGCAGAGATAGATGTTCCATGCTATGCTGATACGGGCTTTCATCGTCTTCGGATTGGTTCAGACTTTGATTTTTCACAATATATAGACCCGTGCGAGGCCGAAGAGACCGAGGGAGAATACGAGGATTATCGTATTTACGTTAACCCCACTCCTGATCCGAAAGCGCAGATTGCGAGCGCAGATACCTTTTTCCAAGATGCACCTGATTCCATCCAAAGTGCTTTGACGCCTTCTGCTAATTGGAGCTATGAATGGGATTTGGATGGCGATGGTACTTTTGAAGCAACAGGTCCGGGAGCGCTTAAACAATACAGCAATTCGGGATCAAAAGATGTAATGCTCAAGGTTAAAGCGGAGAAATGTAGTGGAACATTTACCGATACGACCTCCAAAACTATTGAGGTGGTAAAACCAAGGCGCAAGCCAGCCATCGCGTTTATTGCTAGCCGTAACAATATTATTACCGATCAAACGGTTAAGCTCTTTAATTATACCCGGTTTGGAGCGACTAGTTATAAATGGAAAGTGCAGCCATCCTCCAAAGGTGGGCAGCCTACCGCTGAATTTGTCAACAGCTCTGATACCAGCGTGAATCCTACTATAAAGTTCTTGCAGAAGGGTGATTATGGCATATTTTTACAGGCCACCAATTCAAATGGTGTTAGCCAAGAGGTTAAATCATCTTACATCAGTGTTAAAAAAGAAAATTTGATCTGTACGGAAGATCAGTCCAGAGCTAAGACAGGTTTCCTTTTTGATGAAGGGGGACCGGACAACAATTACAATACGGGTGATGGAACCTGCACCTTCCTTATTAATCCCAGGTGTGCTGATTCAACGAAAATTACTTTCAGGGACTTCCTCGTTAGCAATGTTATTTGTAACATGGGAGCGACTCCTGATAATGTGAAAGTATGGGATGGGGTCACTAAAGATGGTGTACCGTTACACGCTACTAAAGGGTTCCCCCAAGGATTTACCAAAGGTAATACGCCAGCGGTTCCATTTACATTAACCTCCCAAAGTGGTTCATTCCTGGTTCAATTTACGGCAGGTGGGTGTGCCAATGGTGCCGGGTTTAAGGCTCGTTGGGATGCTTTCCAAAGCGCGAGTCCTTCTGCTAAGAAGCAGATTAGGAAAAATAAAGTCATGGGGCCGGATACCATTTACGAAGGTGAGGTTGTAAAGTTTAACAGTACCGTTAACTACCCGCGTTCTGATGTTCGTTATATCTTCCCCAATGGAGACGTCCTGCAATCTGGTGAAAATACCACTGAAGTAACCCGTAAAGTGGCTTCGGAAAAGGGAATGAAGCAGGTTAAAGCCATCACCTCTATTTGCGGATTTTCAGACACTGTTTCTAAGACTGTCAGGATACTGCCGGTTAAAAATAAGCCCACCGTTGATTTCACGGCCTCAGCTAGGCAAGTTGGGGTAGGTGATACCGTTCAACTTAAAGACCGTTCGTTCAATGGCGTATTTGGTTGGAATTGGGGCATTGGTACAGGTAGTCAAAGTGGGGCTTTCTCCTTTGTTAAAGGCACCAATAACAATAGCCAAAATCCCTATATTGTCTTCAGTGAAAGTGGAACTTATCGCACTGAGTTGGTTGCGACCAACAACGTAGGAAATGAAATAGGGGTGGAGCTTGACTTTTTTGAAGTTGTTGATTATTGTGAGCCTACCGTTACCCAATCTGCTAACGATTATGCCATTAATCAATTCAAGCTTTCAGCTGAAGGTGGTAAAATGCTGATCAATAACAGTACTACCAACTCCGGTGGATACATCTCCTACAACCGGCCCGGCGTTGAACTTGAAGCAGGCAGATCCTATGTGGCTACAATTGGTCGCAATACCAATTTCAATGACATTTCTTATGTAGTTTATGCCGACTACAATAAGAACGGAACATTCGATCCGTCTGAGAAGCTCTTTAGCGTTAAAAACTTCTCCGGAAAGCAATATACGGATACCTTCACTGTGGAGGATCAGCTTCAAGGGGGTTTTAACCGGGTTCGTGTTATCTCAGGATTTGGTAGTCGTTTGCCGATGCCATGCGGACAAAATCGAACAGGTGAAATTGAGGATTACAAGCTACAGATCCTTGAGGATCAGACGGCCCCCGCTCTTATGTTGAAAGATTCCTCAAGTTTAATTTCCACCGCTTGTACCAACCTTAATTATACCAAAGGGGCAACAGCCAACGATATCGTGGATGGTAACCTCGACAGCGCTGTTCAAGCTTTCGGTAGTGTTGATTCTACCAAAGGTGGTACTTACCAGATTGTTTATCGTGTAAGTGATCAAGCTGGTAACACGACCCAAAAAACTCAAACGGTTATAATAGAACCCGATACTACCAAGCCGAATGTTAGCCTGAATGGTGTTGATCCCGCTCAAGTCGAGGTTTTCAAGGGTTTTAAAGATCCTGGAGTAACAAAGAGTGATGCTTGCGGAAAAGTGCAGGGCGTGCAAATTAACAGCAACCTGCGAAATGATATTCTAGGCTCATATACTATTACCTACACGGTTAGCGATATCAATCAAAATAAGGCTAGTGTAACCAGGACTGTGAATGTAGTAGACACGGAAAACCCTGTTATTGAGCTGAATGGCGGTGATACGGTAACCGTACCCGTAGGTTCCGGATATACAGATGCTGGCTTTAGGGCCTCGGATAACTATTATGATAGTATCCAGGTTTCCAAAAATGGTAATGTGGATCCGGCTAATATAGGTACTTACAAATTGACTTACACTGCTGAGGATGTTGCCGGTAATACCTCGTCAGTAACCAGGGTCGTTAAAGTGGTTGATAATCAAGGGCCAAGTTTTACCGGTGTTGGTGATGGGGTTTTTGTGCTTGAAGTTAACAATACCCTAACGTATCCTTACAATGTAACAGATAACTTCTTCAGCACAGCCCAGATTAGTTTGGTTGACCGCAGCGGATCGTACTTTAAAGAATTTCCGAATGGAAAAGCTGACTCCCTTGGCGTGTTCAAAGCCGACTTCACCTTTGAAGATGGCTCGGGCAATCAAAACACCAGCTCTGTTGCCGTCCGGGTTGTGGATCAAACGGCCCCAACGATCCAATTAACCAATGATGTTGTTAACCTACCACAATTTAAGCTGTATGAAGATAGTCTATCCCGTACATACACGGTCAGTGATAATTATTGGGCTGACACGGCTATTACGGTCAATCGTTTTGGCAATTACTTTACCCAATATGTTGACAGCGGATTTCCCAAAGGTCTTTATGAAATCCGATACCAAGCGGTGGATAAGTCTGGTAACAAATCCAACATTGTAACTCGTGGTGTTCAAATAGGGTCAGCAACCGGATTGGAAGACCTCAAAGATCAGGTTTCGCTGAGCGTATACCCCAATCCTAGTGATGGTCTTTTAAACCTTGAGATTGACCTTCAGCAAACCAGAAACCTGGATGTAAGTGTTGTGAATGCAAGTGGGAAAACAGTCGAGCGCGTGATGAGTGGAAATGCTACGAATGGTGGTTCTTTCAATGTGGATCTGACCGATCAGAGTAAGGGAATTTACCAGTTCCTAATCCGCATTGATGATAAAATGGTTACGAAGTCTGTATCAATTCAATAAATTGTCTAATAGGGTAAAGCAAGGCCAACCTTGCTTTACCCTTTTTAAAATGTTAGTTTATGTGCACACAGTTACAAAAAAGTTTGTTAAATATGGGAAGTAAAAAACTAGGCCTTCGGCTTTTGACCCCTGTTCTGGGATTGATGGTTGCGGCTTTGACAACTGTTCCGTATCAGACGGAAGCGCAATCTTGTAGCGGACCTATTAGTCTTCCGTATTTTCAGGATTGGGAAAGCGGTAATAGCTTATCAGATTATCCCTGCTGGGCCCAAAAATATGGAGGCAATAGCCGTGATGATGCCGAAATTGATGATGGGCGATTCAATGTTGGTGGAGCTTTCTCAGGTAACAATACGCTAATGTTAAATGATGGAGCTGACGCCATAAGCCCTGAAATAACTGAATTACCGAATGGAAATGTAGAACTTACTTTTTACGCTTCTTTTGAGGATTTCTACGATGAACCTTTCGAGATCGGTCTTGTAGATCAACAGCCTTCTTCCCCAAGTGGTAGTTACAGTAATTATGTTACTTACCAAAAGTTTACTTACGTTAGTTCTAATCCCAATACTAGTAACTATGAGTTTACAAACGATGAAACTTATCGCAAGTACACTTTAAAATTAAGTAACACTTCAAAGATCGGCTCTCGTAAACACATAGTTTTTAACCGGGATAATTCAACCTTTGGGGAAACCGGGATAGAAGATATTAATCTCAAATTGTTGATTAAAAAGGATATAGAAGTTAGCCAAGTTGTCTCGCCTTCATCCCAATGTCAATTCCGAAGGGATCAAAGTGTGACTGTTGAGTATGTTTCTAAGGGTACAGATACCCTGTTTCAAGGTACTAGTTTCCCAGTAACCTACACTTTCAATGGAAACACGTTCACTGAAACTCATACTACTCAGCGTGATATCGGGAATGGTGAAACCTTTACTCATACCTTCTCATCAACAATAGCGGCAAGTAACTTAGGGACGGATCAAAATTTCTACAACATTGAGACAACCGTTAATTGGTCCAACGACCAAAAAGGAGACAATGATACGCTGGAAACTGCCTTTAAAAACGAATATAGCTCGCCCCAGCCCCAAAATGTTCTGAATGATACCATTTGTAACACCAATACGGCTACTTTAAAAGTTGATAATCCTATTCAGAAGCAATCCACGGTCTATAAGTGGTTTAACCGACCGGTTAACGGCTTACAGTTAGTTAAAGGCGATTCCCTACAGACTCCGCCAGTTTTTACTGAAGCCCGCTTTGATACCTTTTACACTACCAGAAGGGACTCTGTGACCCCTCCATTAAAAATTACTGAATTTATAAGAGAGAATAACAATTTTAATCCGGCCCTTGAAATTGCCAGCATTGCAGATGAGCCGAAAAATTTTAATGGTTGGACTGTTGTATATTGGGCTGAAGATCTGAATAGTCCCAGGGGTTTTGATAAAATGGAATGGGATTTAGGCCGGTTTCAAGCCAAAGAGGTCAAATGCGGTAAGGTTAACCAGGAATTTGATGATGATATTTTCTTTAGCTGCGGTACCTTCTTTGGTGCTCCTGATCCTGTTGCAGCAGCTATTGTAGATCCGAAAGGAAATGTTTCAGATTTTGCTGCCGTCAATGCCACATCAGCCGAAATTCAAAACCTGTCAGTTAATGTGAATGGTTTTACGATTACCTACTCTGATGTGGACTGGAACGGTGGAGGTATTGATGTTGGTGCTTCAGAATGTGAAGATTATTGGCAACGGGTAGGTACCGGGGATAGCGATGATAATTCTGATTGGGCTAATAATAGCCTGTCTTGCGGTTCAGAAAATGCCAACCTCGATCTTTCTGCTTTCAGCACTGGTGCATGTCCTAGTAGTGCTAAACCTGTGGCTGTTGATGTTAGGCCCAATCCGACCGCTGGTTTTGATGTAGCTCAGCAAATATGTGCTACTGATACCATTCAGTTTGTTGATACCACTAAGTTTAACGGACCTACGCAACTTTCTTACGATTGGGAAATCGGTTCTCGAGGCAAGTTTAGTCGGCCCAATCCCCAATACGCTTTCCCACAAAGCGCTGGGCAATACGATGTAAAACTGAAAGTTGTAAGTGGTCAACAATGCAAAGATTCCCTTACTGAACAAGTAGAAGTGGATGCTGAACCCCAGGCGTTTTTGGATACGATTGAAAATTGTGCAAAAACACAATTTCAACTAAATGATCAGTCAAACTTCCCTGGGTTTGGGTCCCTTACCAAGGAATGGAAAGTAGCTGGCAAACAGTTAAATGGTCAAAATCCTGAAACAAAAATTGCATCTTCTGGTACATTCCCGCTTCAACTTACGATCACCTCTCCTGAAGGTTGTAGAGATAAAACCACCGCACCGGTTATCATTAATCCTACGCCGGATCCTCAATTTTCAATGCAGGATAAGTGCCAGGATAAAACGATAACTGCTGTCAATAATACCTCATTTGCAGGTCCGCTCGGTAGTGTGACGTATGATTGGACCTTTGGGAATCGTTCGGGTGCGACCAACCCTACCCCTTCTGTTACTTATGATACTAACGGCACCTACAGGGTTCGCCTTACGGCTGAATCTCCCTTGGGATGTACGGATACAGCAATCAATCAGGTTGAAATCTATCCTAAGCCGTTTCCATCATTTGTGAAAGAGAAAACTTGTGATAAACGAACCATGGAATTTGATGGAAATAGCAGGTTCGTTGGAAATTCTGGTAAGTTGGATTATGAGTGGGATTTTGATGATAACAGTATGGGAATGGGTGAAGCCCCTAAGCATACGTTCCCGGATACGTTAACTTACCAGGTGCAGTTAGATGTAACGGATTCGGTAACGGGTTGTACGAATTCAGTCTCCAAAACTGTTAATATTGATCCTCAACCCACTGCTCAGTTTTCGACCAATGAGGTTTGCCAGGGTAAAGAGACCAACTTCACCTATGGTGGAAATGTACCGGCTGAAACCTACAGTTATGATTTCGGGGACGGCTTTAGTGCTGCAAGCCCTAACCCCGATCATACTTACCAGCAAACAGGTGACTTCCCCGTAACTTTAGCCGTTACCTATCAGAATCAACAGTGCAGAAGAACAATAACTGATACGGTTACTGTCAATGCCGTACCTGAGGCTGGTTTTGATTTCAATAAGCCCGCTATATGTGCTGATGATACCGTCTCCATTATCAATAACACCATGTTTGTTGGCAGCAGCAGTAATCTTACCTATGATTGGAGTTTTGGTAATGAGGTTACTAAGCAAACCGAAAATCCTGTACATTCCTTTAGCGAGGGTGGTGAATTTGAGGTTAAACTTGAGGTAACCTCCTCGAAGGGATGTAAGGATCAAATTACCAGGAAAAAGATTATAAACAGTTTGCCAGATCCTGGTTTTGTTATTAATCCTGTAGATCCCTCTACTGTTAGAGTATCTGCTAATAACCTGAGTTATCCGGAATATAATTGGAGCATTGAAGATTCACTTGTCTCCGGCACTAACTTTAATAAGCCCAATGTTCAATTCACATTCGACACCAATAAGGTTTTCACGATCAGCCTTATGGTTGAAAACCGGAAAGGTTGTAAGGATGATTTTGCCAAGTCCTTTGAACCAAGCATTGGCTTCCCGGATGAGGTACAGCAGGCAGAAGCCAATACCTTAACAGCTTATCCTAATCCATTTGCTTCTCAAGTAAATGTGACTTACCGTGTTAACGAGAAAGCCGATGTTCAAGTAGAGGTGTTAACCACCAATGGTAAGCGGCTAGTGAAGCGATCTTTCCTTGATCGTCCGGCTGGTTCTTATCAATTCAACCTGACCGCTAGCGATAAGCTACCATCGGGTCAAAATCTTTTGCTTCGCGTGCAGATCGGAGACGAGGTTTACACGAAGCAGTTGATCCGCAGTGAATAACTGAAAACGCAACCTTAAAAGTTAAAAGCCCGACTAGAAATAGTCGGGCTTTTTTTGTGTCTTAACTTAGGTAAATGGTAGGGTGAATTGTTTGATCTATAAAGGGGTAAAAGTTTTAAGAGGACGAATGTGGCGCCTATTGATATTTATCTTGTGCAATAGTATGTTCTTATAAAAAGAATTATCAGGATGGGTATCTATTTAATGATGGTCTGAAAGTTCCCTAGTAAATGGATTTACAATGGATGCCAATTAAAAAATTGAATGATTGGCTTTGGCTTTTGAAAAGTAATTACAGCAAGTTTGCGGCTTATTATGCTCACAATTCCGGTATAACAAAGCTTGTATTGGCTGAATAACATAACCAAGATGGAGGTGGCCCGGAGCGCAAGGGCAATCAAAACTCCGAAAAGCTATCGCAGGAAAGTAAGGGCATGCGCTATTGTGTCTCTTCCCTAAAAAAGCGTTCAACCCCTTTTAATTCTGTAAATCGGAACATGCTTAGAAATGGATGACCTAAAAAGATGACATTAAAGGGTGGCAGGGTATGTATGCGAGCCGCTGTTTTCACTGCTAACAGTCTTCAGTTGCGATTCTTGCCTCTTTTTTTATAGAGAAGGATAAAGACCCTACATAAGGTAACAATGTGGCTTAAAAATGCCACAAAAGATTGCTATTGCAGATACGGCTATCTTGATCAAAGCACAAGCCGGCTTATGCTTTAAGCGCCTACTGTATTCAAAAAAAATGGGGATTTGGTGAAGGTTATTTTGAAAGTATAAAACTTCTTAATTTTTTGGTTAGTTGACTTTATAAGGTTACGATGACCTTTTTAAATTGTAATTGATAGAAAAAGTTTGTATTTTCAAGGATCTATTTTTAACAATTAATGGGTATGTAGTCCAAAAGGGATTACACGAACTGCAGAATGCTTTGAATCAAAAGATGCTTGAGTGCCGAAGGTTTGGAAAGGATTTATCTTTTAATACCCGAGAGGTAAGCTAGTAAAAAATGTAGTGCTTATGTATAATAGTAAACGATACTTAAGTTTTTTTAAGATAATGCTTTTAGTAGTAAGCGGGGTATTAATGATGACTTCTTACGTTAAAGGGAGCTTAGTTAATGCTAACGGTTTGCGTCATGGCAATAACGTTATGGCATCCCTGGAATTCAACCATAAGAAAACCCACATCCAAGGAATCGAAAGCAACATTGCCAGCAAAATTAGTTTGATGATTAAGGGTAACCTGGCATTTAGTAGTGCCCGGTTTACGCCAATGGCTCCTGGAAAATTTGATAGTAATCTAGCTGTTTCAAAAGTATTATCTCCTGGTTCTCAATGCCGTTTTTTAAAAGACCCTAACGTTGAAGTTGAATACCAATCTACGGGCCAGAAAAATATTCCGGTAGGCACCACTTTTACAGTAAGCTACACCTTTGATAGCAATACCATTCAAGAGCAGCATACCTTAAACCGTCCTATCAAAACGGGCGAAACCTTCACGCATGTCTTCTCTACGAAGATTAAAAAAAAGAAGGTGAGTAAGGATGCGAAATCCTATTCCATCGATGCCTCAATCAATTGGAAAGCTGATCAAAATTCAACTGATGACAAGATTACAAGGAGGTTCGCTAATAAACAGACACCAAGCAAACCCCAAAATCTAATTGGGGATAAGATTTGTAATGGCTCCAAGGCAACCCTTAAAGTTAGTAATCCAAAAAAATCCGCAAGTTATAAATGGTTTTTAAGACCCGTAAACGGGGGACAAATTGGGAAAGGTACGAAGGTTAAAACACCTCCTATTGTTTCAGATAAGGCATTTGATACTTTTTATGCTAAAAAGCGGGATTCGGTAAGCTTTGCCTTAAAAATAACCGAAATTGATCGCCAAAATGAATCAGTAGAAATTGTAAATGTCGATAATTATAGCCGTAATTTCTCTGGATGGACCGTAGTGATGTGGGAAGGCCAACTTAATCCCCCTGGTGGTTTTTACTCCATGCGCTGGAACCTGGGTCAATTTAAGGCGAATGAATTTAAACAGGGAAGAAGTGGTATTGAATTCAATAGTAATATATTTATATACAATCCAACATTAGGAAATCCAGACCCGGCAGCGGTAGCCATTGTAAAGCCCAATGGTGATGTTGCCGATTTTGCGGTAACATCGGCCGCTCAATCTGCTATCAAAAACATGTCAATTAATGTTAACAATACCACTATCACCTATTCTGACGTTCAGTGGAGCGGAAAAAGTATCGGAGGTGGGCCTCAAGACGCGACCGCTAATTGGCAGAGGGTGGGTAAAAGTGATAACAATACTAACTCCGATTGGAAAGATAATACGCCCTCCCTAGGAAGTTTAAATCCTAACCTGGTACTCTCTTCTTTCAAATCATTTAATTGTTTTAGTAAGTCAAAGCCTGTTAGCGTTAAAGTCAATCCCAAACCCGTAGCGGGTTTTGATTTTCCAAAGAAAATTTGCGCAAAGGATACAACTCAGTTTATTGATACTACCGTATTTAAAGATTCTTCTAAACTCTCTTATGAATGGCAAATAGCCAATGATCAGCTTAACAAGGCCAACCCTAAATATGTATTTCCTCAAACCCAAGGTAGATATGATGTAAAGCTGAAAGTCCGTTCTAATAAAAATTGCCGGGACTCTACCTCTAAAAAAGTAAGCGTTAATACGGAACCCCATGCGGTTACAGATACCCTGCGGGAATGCTCTAAGAATTCCTTTAAGCTTACCGACCAATCCACTATTCCAAGGGGCCTTCAATTGCAAAGAGATTGGACGTTAGCTGGCCAATCTTACAGCGGTTCATCCCCTAAAGTAAAAATTGACACGCCAGGCCAGTACCAAGTAACCTTAAAAGTCACAGCTGCCAATGGCTGTACGGATAGTACGGCTAAGCCGGCAAATATAGCACCTACTCCGGAGGTTGAATTTTCGGTCGGTGACACTTGCCAAAAAGCCGTAACGCCATTGAAAAATAACACTCAATTCAGCGGCCCTAAGAATAAACTTAGATATAAATGGCAGTTTGGTAATGACTCCACCTCTACATTGGATACGCCCGCTCTTGTATACCAAAAGCCAGGAAAATATGAGGTAAACCTTAAGGCAGTCACTAATAAGGGATGTGAGGATTCTGCCAGGAATATGGTCCAAGTTTTACCCGCTCCTTTTCCATCTTTTACCTGGGAGAATACCTGTAAGAAGCGCAAGGTGAGGTTCAACGGATCATCAAAATTTGATACCGTTAAAAGTAACCTGGTTTACCGTTGGTCACTTGGGGATAGCACGGCCAAAACCGCTAAATCTTTAAAGCACTCCTATAAAGATACGGTCCAATACCCTGTGACCTTAAGCGTAAGCGATACCCTATCTAACTGCCGGAATACCGTTTCTAAAAAAGTGAAAGTGAAACCTCAGCCGGTACCTCAATTCAGCGCGGATACCGTTTGTCAAGGGACGGCCACCAACTTCACTTATGAGGGAGATGTAGAAGCCGGCGGTTATCAATATGATTTCGGGGATGGCAACCAATCCATTCGGCCCAGTCCAGACTATACCTATCCCAAAGCGGGAAATTACCCCGTGTCTTTAAAGGTAAGCTTCCTTGGGCAGCAATGTAGCCTTAAAACCCAAGATTCGGTAACGGTTTACCGGGAACCGAATGCTAAATTTGATTTTGAAAATTCAGCGATTTGTGCCAAAGAAAAGCTTGATATTAACAATCAAACAGCTTTTACTGGCAACCCTGACACGCTAAAATACCAATGGCGCTTTGGTAGTCAAGACACCAGTAGCAATAAGACTCCAAGCTTTGCTTTCAGTAAAAGTGGTAAGTACACTGTCAACCTTAAGGTTAGCACTCCAAAAGGCTGCAAAGATCAGTTTAGCCTTAAAAAATTGGTCAATAAACTTCCAAATGCTGATTTCCAGTTAAAAAGAATTAATTCCTCAACTATAAAAGCTATAGCAGAAAACCTCTCCTATGTAAATTACAAATGGTCAATCAATGACTCTGCTTTTTTTAATCCTTCTTTAAGAAAGCCCAAGGTGAAGCTTGATATTGCTGTGAAGCAATTTAGCTTAAGTTTAGAAGTCAAAGATCGCAAGGGTTGCATTAACTCAAAAACGAAGGTATTTGAACCGCCCATTGGTATAGCTGATACGCTTAGGACTTACCAAAACGGATTAAAGGTTTATCCCAACCCTTTTGGTTCAGTGGCTACTGTCAAATACATTCTGGAAGCGCCGGCTAATGTAAAAGTGGGTGTTTTCAGCATCCGCGGTAAACGGGTTTTTACTAAATCCTACCAGGAACGTCCGGCAGGGTCTTACACGATGAAATTAAATGCCGAGGATCAAATCCCTGAAGGAAAGTCTTTCATGCTAAGATTACAGATTGGGGATAAGGTTTACACCCGCAAGCTAATTCCTTTGCGGTAACGGGATATTAGGTTGATTATGCTGGAAAGTCTTAAAAGCCGTAAAAAAACCCTGTAACCCTTTTAAAAAAGGTATGTACAGGGGTTTTTAAATTTCTGAGGTAATTGTTTTCCGCTCCTAATAGGCCTTAAACAGGGAGTGATCATAAAAATATGTCAACGCTGATGGATGCGGCACAAGACGGTAGCCCTGGAAACCGAGCGGCTGGTTTGGCCGCTGACCCACTCAAGCCGATTTTTGCTTCTTTTTCTAAAAAAGTATAAAGCTGTTAAAGAAGCTGAATGAAACATGGCTTAAGAAGCAAATCACACCTTTCCTATGGGAGATGGCGCCTCCTTCTAAATTTTAAAAAAATAGGGTGGATTATTGCCCTTGTTTATTTTCAATATTCCTCATCGCTTTTTTACCTAACTTTAACAGGGATTGCGGCCCCATAGCACCGCGTTTACGCTTTATAACCTTCCCTTCACTGTTAAAATAAATCAGGGTTGGATAAGCCGTTACACGGAATTTTTTCCGGAATTTGGGACCATTGCCTTTTTCCATGTCGTATTGGTAATTGATGAAATGCTCATTGTAAAACTTTCCGACCTTCTTCCTCGTAAAGACGCGCCGGTCCATCATTTTACAAGGGCCACACCACTCAGCATAAGCATCTACAAATACCGGCTTACCAGTTTCAGCGGCTTTATTTTTGACTTCCTTCCATGAACCCTGGAAAAAATCGATGCCTTTTTGATTGGATTGATTGGCAGCCTTTTCAGGTGGATCAGTTTTTATTTGACTGGCCTTGGACTGGTTAGCATTGAACCAAAAAAAGAAGCCTAAACCCACCACTAAAAGACCAATGGAAAGAATCCCGAATTTGCGCATAAAGATTAGTTTGTTTTAAAATGAAGTAAAAACTCTAACACCAAATTGCAGCTTTTTCATTCCCTATGCAAATGGTTTGTCAACAAAGTAGCCTGGACGACTTTTATGGGATTTTAAAAAAGTAACCAGGCCAAAGATTTTTTAGTTATTGCTAAAGCAGGGGTCTTAGCTTCAGGCTTTTAAAAGCCCTTCCTCGAAAAGTAACTTTGTTGCTGGATTATGGCTATGTCAGGTAGAAAATTACCATCTATCAAGCAATGGGTGAGTGGTGCGTTAGCGATGCTTGTATTGCTGAATGGAGCTGGGTTCTTGGTAATTTACAAAAGTTTGGATATTTACCTTTACTACCAGCACCAGCAGGCCCAGATTGCTAGCGTGAAGGAAAAGGAAAAATTGATAACCTTATCGTTTGAGACCCGATATGTTAAGCAAGAGGGAAAAAACTTTACATGGGTTGAAGAAGCAGAATTCCGTTATCAAGGTCGGATGTATGATGTGCAACATAGGCACAAAGGAAAAGATAGCATCACTTTTCTAGTAGAACGAGACCGGGCTGAAGAACGGTTGGAGTCCCTTGTGTTCGGTAACAAGCGTGATAATAACCAGCCGTTGGCTAGCCTGGGTTGGGTTCATTTGATCATTGTGGAAGGCCTGTGCCAAGGGCAAGACCTTGAACCAAATTTTAAATTCAGGTGGCAGGAACACGCCCCCTTTTTGAAGGTAGCAACTAACCAGTTTAACCAGCCACATACCCCGCCTCCTGCTGTTTAAAAGGTTTTCATCTCGGAAATCAATGCGAGGGATTTTACAAGCCTTTTAAACAAAACAGGAGACCTATGTGCAAGCATCAAGCTTACTATGTGCTGTTGTTGATGGCTTTTTTGTGCTTAACCACCACAGGCCTGAGTCAAACAGTAACGGTTATTGCTCAAAAACAGGAACCCCTTTCAAATGTGACCATTAAAGCACTGGGCCAACCCTTCATGCGGGTGACCAACGCCCAGGGCCAGGCTAATTTAAAAGGATTGGCACCGGCTGATACGGTCCAATTCCAACATCCGAGTTATCAGAACCAGATTGTTACTAAGCGGGAGCTCAGGAGCAATGCCTTCCAAGTTGTCATGAAGGAGCAAGTCATGCCCTTAGATGAAGTGGTGGTATCGGCTAACCGCTGGCGGCAGCAAAAAGCCGAGGTGCCCAATAAGATTGCCACCATTCGGGAGGAAAAAGTCAGCTTCACGAATCCGCAGACCTCCGCTGATCTTCTGGACGCTTCTGACGAGGTATTTGTTCAAAAGAGCCAGTTAGGAGGTGGTAGTCCGATGATCAGGGGATTTGCCACTAAAAGTGTATTGCTCTCTGTGGATGGCGTTCGGATGAACAATGCCATCTTTCGCGGTGGCAACCTGCAGAACGTCATCAACATTGATCCTTATTCAGTAGAGCGAACAGAGGTAATTTTCGGGCCGGGTTCAGTTATTCATGGCAGTGATGCCTTGGGGGGTGTGATGAGTTTCCACACGAAAACCCCTGATCTGGCGCGGACCGACTCCCTGTTGGTTAATGGGGAAGCGGCTACCCGGCTGAATACCGCTAATGATGAACGGACCGCCCATGTTGAAATTAACCTGGGTACTCAGGAATGGGGCTTTTTGTCTAGTTTTACCTATTCCGCGTTTGGCGACCAGGAAATGGGCTCCAACGGACACCCGGGTTACACCCGCGATTCTTTTGTGCGCCGGGTAAATGGGCAGGATCAGACCGTTGACAACCCTGATCCCAATAAACAAACGCCTTCCGGTTTCAACGAATGGTTTGCCATGCAGAAGGTCCGCTTTGCCCCGAAGTTAAGCCCCTGGCAATTCGATTATGCCTTTCATTTTTCCCGCACTTCGGATATTCCGCGTTATGACAGGCTCACTTCTCGGAAACCGCAATTGACGGGGCCATTCAAAAATGCCACTTGGTATTACGGGCCTCAGATTTGGATGATGAACCACCTGAACGTCCGCTACCAGCAGGAAACGGCCCTTTTTGATAAGGCCAAGCTATCCCTTGCTCAGCAGTTCTACGAGGAAAGCCGCCATGACCGGGGCTACCAGGATACGTTCCTGCGGCACCGGGAAGAGCAGGTGGACATCTACACCGCAAACCTGGATTTGAAAAAGCAGCTTGCCCAGGGATCGGAGTTGTTTTACGGCTTTCAGGGTGTTTTCAACAAGGTGACCAGCAATGCACGGATGGAAAATGTGTTCTCCGGTGCCACAAAGCCGGCTGCTACCCGTTATCCGGATGGATCCGATTACCAATCTTATGCTGCTTATGCCAGCCTTAAACATGAGCTGGCAGATCCCTTAACTTTAAATTTAGGGGCCCGATACACGCATGTAATGTTAAATGCCAACCTGAAGGAAAACCAACCCTTTTTCCCGTTGCCTTTCCAGAAAATTGACCTGAATACCGGTGCCCTGAATGGCCATGCAGGGGTTGTTTATCGTCCCGGAACCGGTTGGCGCTTTAGCCTGAATGCCTCCTCAGGCTTCAGGGCGCCCAATATTGATGATGTGGGAAAAGTGTTTGACTCGGAACCGGGCGCTGTGGTCGTGCCCAATAAAAACCTATCACCGGAATTTACGTACAATGGGGAAATTGGCGTGTCCAAAAAGTGGGCTGACCGGGCTAAAATCAGTGTAACCGGTTATGTTACGGAAGTAACCGATGCCATGGTTCGGCGGCCGCTCTCATTCAATGGACGGGATTCCATCGTATATGATGGGGAGCAAAGCCAGACCATTGGTATCCAGAATGCCTCGAGCTCCTTGATCTACGGGGCAAGTGTGAATGCCAAGGTAGCCATGAATAAGGATTTTCGGCTTCGTGGTAAATACTCCTATACAGAGGGCGAAACGGAAGCCGGGGCGGCTGTCCGGCACGTAGCACCACCTTTTGGCGCTGGGCACCTCATCTATGAGCCTGGAAAGCTTAAGCTGGACGCTTTTGTGAAGTTCAACCAAGAGATACCGCGTTCAGACCTTGCACCATCAGAGCAAAGTAAACTGCACATGTACGCGCTTAATGAGAATGGCGAGCCTTTTAGCCCGGGTTGGTATACCCTTAACCTGCGGGGTTCTTATGCGGTAAGCAAGCACCTAACCATTCAAGCCGGCTTGACCAACATCCTGGATAAGCGGTATCGGCCCTATTCCTCCGGAATTGCAGCAAGCGGACGGAATCTTTACCTGAGCCTTGAAGGCCAGTTTTAACCAGATCCAAGGTGAAAACCTTTTCCAGCCGGTGGCTATTTCGATGGCCACCGGTTTTTTACATGCCTATTTACATTGTAAGTCTAAATGAGCTTAAAAACAGAAAATAAGTAGGGTTGCCTGCTCTTTCGGATTTGCAATCCGAAAGTCTTTAGTTTGCGGATTTGTAATCCGCAGGCCGAGTGGCTGCTTATCCAATACCTGAGATTATATCAAGCTTAGCCGGTAACAGTTTGCAATTGGATACAAAATAATGCTACCCCCAAATTAAGCACATTTGCGGCATAGAGCGTAAGCACAGTCAAAACCCGGTGAACGTGTTTGAGT
>CAZIUI010000027.1:0-33307 GCA_964542585.1 uncultured Sphingobacteriales bacterium
AACCGTGCCCCAGTAGTATGCTATTTTTATCGAGTTTACACTACTGGCATTAATAGGAGCTGATGTAGCGTCAGCTTCATTCGTGGAAAAAGTCGGCCTTTCTAAATCCAAAACATTGCCCCTGGGATTACAATTCTGAACTGTTACCTCTGATGTTGAGGAACGACTCCAGCATGTTGGAAAGTTGCCGGAGTTAAAATCCCGATTATGGGGAAGTAATGCATCCGTGCAGAATGAGATCGGGCCAATGAAATCAGAAGTATCCTGGCCGCAAATATCGGCCACTCTTACATTGTAATTCGTTCTCTTCAAATTGGATAGGGTGACGAAGCTATCACTTACAATCGTATCATTGGTAAAAGTATTTTGCCCCCATTCTACTTTAAACTTTGTTCCCAATGCCGGGTCCCAGTTTACTTTAGCCGTAGCCGCACCAACGGATACGGTGGCTAAATTAGCAGGATCGGGACAATCCGGACCTTTTTCAATCACAATATCATCTACCTGCCAAGAAGCATTTCCACTAAAAAATCCACTAATAGTCTTTATCCTTAATTTCAGATCAGCCGGTAAATTGTTCATATCGGATATGACAAAACTATCTTTAGTAAAGGAAAGCTGATTTCCACTATAGGTTTTTGCCGTAACCCATTGATTACCATCCCAGTACTGGAATTTTATATCGTCAGAAAATCCGGGATTATCAATTCCGCATACATCGCCTGCCCACCTGTAAGAAATTTTAACAGATTGAGCATTTGAAGCATCTACTGCTGGAGAAGTTACATCTTCATCTTCTTCGAGATTCAGCACATTGCTCCTTCCACCGCAATTACCCTCAATTGTCACATCACTACTTGAAGAGCGTTTCCAGCATGTTGGAAATGTCCCGCCGGAAAAGCTTTGTTTATGCGGAAGCAATGCATCGGTGCAGAAAGTGAATGACTTACTTATGTTAGAAGAAGAAGCACCACATTTTTCAGTTACATAAAAATCATAGGCTGTGGAATTTAATCCGGTGATACTTGTCGATTTACTGGATACTGTTTTGGTATTCCCGGAAGTATTGGGATCAAAACCTTCCTGCCCCCATGTTACTTCCCATTGACTACCCTGGTTAAGCTGAGAAGACCAACTAACAACTGCGGAATCACTACCTGTATAGGTAGTTGATAGGTTGTAAGGACTTAAACAAGTGCTAACTGTTACATCATCAATGGCTAAATCGCCCTTATCCGATAAAGCGCCCTGGTGCCAGAACCGGAACTGAACCGTCTCGCCCTTGTAAAGGCGCAGGTCCAGGCTGACCGCCTTCCAAGGGTCACTGGCCGAAGATTGATCCGGTCCACTTCTTTGGTAGAGGGGCACCCAGGTCTTGCCCCCATCATAGGTCAATTCTACATAAAGGGTCCCGAGATCGGAGGAACTCCCGTTCATGTGGTAATAAAACTGAAGGCCCGGGACGCCACTGGTAGGCAGTTTGACTTCAGGCGTCTGAATCCAGGCTGAGTCGGAGGAGGCACCATTGGCCTCGGTGTATAAATAGTTACCGGAACCCGTTGTATGATCCTCAGCAGGCCCGGTACCACCAGAAGAAGTACCATTGGTACCCACGCCCCAGAAAAACTGAGAATTGGTACCTGGCTGCCGGGTCCAACAAGCATTGATATTATTCGAACCAGGCTGCCAGCCATTGGCCGCTGTATCGAAATTTTCTTTGAAGGGCAAAGGCTGAGGACTACATTGGCCTTGTGCAGTTTTTTCCAATGTTAAAAATGTTGCAACTACCAGTATACATGCCAAGTATTCTGCCTTGAATAATTGGACAAATCTTCTACTACCTGGGCAAAAACGGGAACATAGGAAAGATAAAATCATAACAACCCTTTTTTATTCAATAAAATGCTAAACTTTCGTTTTAAAACTTTTTCATTAATACGCACAGAGTATATTAGGTAAACAGTTTGTTCAAAAAAAATTTTTAGGCTTATTATATTTGATTTCCAGAATACTACGTTTGTAACTATTTACATGTAAATAGCTCAATCATATGGAAGCTCAATGTTTGGTAGAAAGGCTAAAAAAGGGTGACGATCGGGTATTTAAAGAGCTTTATGTGCACTACTGTACTGATTTTATTGATTGGGCACAATTCCATTTCCGGTTAGATCAAGATGAGGCTCTGGATATATTCCAGGAAACCATAACCAACTTATACTTGAATGTTTATAAAGGGAAGTTGCAAGAATTAAAATCCACTCCTAAAACTTATATTTTTGCAATTGCTAAAAATCATATTTATAAGCGACATCATACCAACTACAAAGTGGTTGATTTACATAGCAATTTCCCTGATTGTATCGATGAAACAATGAACATCATAGAAAACAATTTTCACAATGATGATGAATGTTTGAAAGTAGCTGATAGTATTAAAAAAATAGGCGACCCATGCCAGAGCTTGTTAGAATATGTTTACCTTAAACAGTATCCTTATGAGGTAATATCTGAAAAACTAGGATATAAAAATACAAATGTCTTAAAATCTAAAAAATATCGATGTTTGAAACAACTCAAACAATACGTAAAGGGCTAGTTATATTTCCTTTAAAATAATCCCTTATGTCATTTTAACGGGCACGGGGTTTTACATTTTACAATAAAGCATACGTTCTAGGAGTTGATAAAGTTAAAAATTAAACATTTGGTCCGTTTTTTGGTTAGAAGAAAAATCTCACTTAATTGCAATTATGAATGAAAATGATGTAGAAGATAGGGTTCTTCGGTACCTGCGAAATGAGATGACAACCGAAGAACAAACGGATTTCGAGGAGGCGTGTAAGCAAGATTCCGAGCTTCAGGAAGCTTATAAATTTCAAAAGAGAATCCAGGATGGCTTAGCCATGAAGTTTATGCGTGAGAAAAAAGCCATCCTAGAGGCTATTGAAGAAGAAAATGGTGATAATTCCACAGGCGCTGACCAGCAACCTGATAATAAATCAAAGTCAAAATGGCTTTACATCGGTAGTATTGCTTTCACAGCGGCTGCTGCCACGGGCCTCATTCTTTTCCTCCTTATGCCCGGGCAAAACCCCCAAGCGTTAGCAGACAAACATTTCCAACCTTTTCCAGATTATGTGACCGACCGATACAGGGGTCCATCGGATAATGCTGGTCAAAAATCAGTGCCAAATGTGTTTAAAAAGGGCATGGTCGCCTACCGGTCTTCTTCTTATAAAAAAGCGGCTACTTTTTTAAAGCAAGCAATTGATCAAAATAAACAACAAGCCCTTGGCCAATTTTACCTTGGAAATGCCCTAATGGCTTCCAATAAGCCTGATAAAGCTATTCAACACTTGAAGGGATTAAAAGGTAAGCTTAATTCTGATTATCAAATAAAGCAACAATGGTACCTGGCGTTGGCTTATATTAAATCTGGCCGTTTTTCTAAAGCTCAACCGATTTTGGATAAGTTGACTAAGCGGGAAAAATTTCAACATCAAAAAGCAGCCCGGGAATTAAAAAATGCCATCGAATAATTTGGTTTTAAGCAAAGAAACAGGCTTTTTCAAATACCCTTTTTATTAGCTTTAATGGTTGAGGAGGTTTGAACAACGGTTTTACGCTTGCGCTTCCAAGCCTATAAACGTGCCGCCACAAAATAAGGCCCTACCAGATATAGATATATAGAACTAAGGTTGTTTCTCAGTGCAGTGATATTGTTCCAAAATGGTTGTATAATTTAACTTCCTATTTGTAATGATCCGATATAGCCCAATAGGCTCATAGGCCTATCTCATAATTTTTTCTTTTGGTGTATGCTTATTTAGCTTCCGTTACATAAGTTCTTGTTTTTAGTATTTATGTTTTCACTATTGGAGCATAGGAATCCCGTGGCCCTGTCCTCTATGTGGTGCCCAACCATCGACTGAATAGCTACATGGTGATTTAAATACCGGAAATAATTGCGATAACTGTTGGGATCCTTTAAATACTTAAATAATGGATATTGGCCTGACCAGTTATTAAACAAAGTACCCCCTGGTTCCGGGTTTTGGATGGCCTGTAATCACTTTCTACATTTTCCTTAAGCTGTTTACTTATTTCACCGCTGTCTTTCTTCTTAACACGCTTTTGAATATTGTGATGAAAGTGAGGTTTACAAAGTGGTAAAGGCGTTCCACGGAATTCACCCGCCAGCCAATTCTCCAGTCCTTTCAAATCATCGGCTACCCCTAAGCCTAACCCTCATAAACAATCCCTCACTTGCTAACCGGTAAGCTTGGTAGCCATAGTCCAAAAGCTAAGCGTTTGCACATTTCCTTTTGGTCCTGGACCCTTTGCTGACATCATCATTGTTGAAAATCATTTTCAACTCTTTCAGCTTTCACAAGGGCTTTTAAAACCTTTTGCATGATCGAATTGAAGCCGTTGTCTTTTTCGGCTTCAGCTTTTAATATTTCTGTGATTTGAGTTTTGTTTAACGCCAGATCCTGGGGCTTCATATTGGTGGTTTTTTGGTTTCAAACAATTCTTCACTACCAATTAGATCACCCTCTTTGTTCCTGATTGCTAACTATACCTATATTACTGTAACAGTATCACAAAGAATTTTGCTGCTCATGTTTTACTTCAACTTAAAAAAGCCTTTTTGAGGAGAACCGAAAAAGGCTTAGGAGGAGAGAGACTGGCTGGCTGATTTACGCCTTCTAGTATTGATCCGGATATGGGGTATGAAATAAACCATCGCCTCATAAGCTTTGCTAATTTTGAGGCCTTATCCTTTGCTTTCGCATGCAAGCATTCACGCAAAAAATAAAAACCCCAACCACTTTGTGGCTGAGGCTATTGATTTAGTCGGGGTGGCTGGATTCGAACCAGCGGCCACACGTCCCCCAGACGTGTACTCTAACCGGACTGAGCTACACCCCGGTTAATACCACAAATTTACCTGCTCCCATTGAAATAAAAAAGCCTATTGTATTACGCACTTAAGCAATATTGCCCAACGCCTGATGATACCAAATTAGATTCCCTTCTCCCGCTGGGAGAAGGGGTAGGGATGAGGGGTTTGGTATAAATTAAAAAGGCCCTCACTCCTAACCGCTCTCACAAAGGGGAAGAGGAGCAAATCTTCTACAAGATACGAGTATTAATGAGACGCCTATTTCCAAAAGCTTATTTATTGCCTAAAAGCGTACACCAAGCTTCCTCCAACCGCCCCCTTTGAATGAGGGTTTTCGCAGCTTCATGAAGGGCGCGTTCCAGTTTATCCGGTTCAGATTGATGATTTTGGTAAAGCCCGGCAATCTGAGGTTCCTGCTTTAGGGCTTCAATGGCTTCCCGACCAGGAAATGCTTGAAAGCGCGCCAACTGGGCCAGTTCGTTACCGGTCAAAATGGCGCTTTCCCGAATAGCCTCAGGCATGCCATCAAATCCAATGTTATCATTCCCTGGTGGTGCGCTGATCTCAAAAAGGCCTTCGGCAATGCGGTTATACCAATTCTGCCCCAAACGACCGATCAAGTCAAGCTTACGCGGGTCCGGGTAATCCCCATCTCCATAAGCCTGCTCATCCACGTGCATTAATTGCACCTCACAAATGGCCATGTTGGCAGCACCATTCACTTCCGCATAGTTGATCATATCCCTCAAGCGTACTTCCAAATGTACGGGCGATTCGGCAACCCGGTAAGGTTGAACGGTTTCAGCTTGGACTTTAGTAAGGCCAGATTTTTCAAACTCATCATGTCCCACCGGATATTCTGTGCTTGCCAGTACGGTTTGCTGGACTATCGAATGGTTAACCACATTAATAACGGCTTCTCCTGTGGCTTTCAGGTTTTCATAGGTGTCTTTGGTGGTGTTATCACGTCCCCTGCGTGCTGGTGAAAAAGCTACAATAGGAGGATTTGAGCCAAAAGCGTTAAAAAAGCTAAAAGGCGACAGGTTCACAATCCCTTCTTCACTGAGGGTGCTGGCAAAAGCAATCGGCCGAGGAGCTACGGCACTCAATAAATGTTGGTGCAGCGATTTTAAGGGGTAATCCTTCGGAGCAATCCGGTGCATACAGGTAAATCGTAGATCTTAAATACTCGCCCCTATTCCGTAGCAGCGGTATTCTTTTTCAGGGCTAAAAGGGAATAATCTGTATCTTCCTTTTTAAACCGGTTGTGGAGCCGGCCAAGCTGATCAACTTGAAGGGTCATTTCATCCCCTTCTTGCAGCCAGTTAGGAGTAGCATCCGGGTTGTGCTTTCTTGCTGTTCCATTCAATTCTAAGTAGCAGCCAGTTCCTACCGTGCCGGAACCAATCACATCGCCGGGATAAACATCTACGCCATAGGAAACCCTTTCCAGGATTTCCGCAAAGGTCCAGTCCATATCACTGAAATTCCCTTCTGAAACTTGGTAGCCATTGTGGTAGGCCCGCATCGTCAGATCATACGCCTTACCGGTGTGACCGGGCTTCGGTGAGGTTTCCACATCTTTCAGTTCATCAGGGGTCACTAAATAGGGCCCAAATGTATTGGCCATATCCTTTCCTTTGGCCGGGCCAAGGTTCAACTTCATTTCCTCCATCTGTAACTGGCGGGCACTCAAGTCATTCATGATCATGTAACCCGCAATGTAATCATCAGCTTCTTCCGCTGAAAGGTTACGGCCTCGTTTCCCTACCACAGCTGCTATTTCCAATTCAAAATCCAAACGGTGAAAATGATCAGGCATCATGTAAACGGTCCCCGGACCATAAGTACTACGGGGATTTGTAAAGTAAAAAACGGGGAATTGATCAAATTCAGGGATCATATCCACACCCCGGTTTGCGCGGGCTGTGGCCACATGTTGACGAAAAGCATAAGCGTCACGACAGCTAGCGGGATAAGGAACCGGGGAGAGTTGTTGTAATTCTTCACAGTGTTGAGCATATGCTTCGTATTGACCATCCTTAATATTCTGATCCACCTCGCGAGCTTTAGCCATAGCATCATCGCCGCCATTAAGCAATTCGTTCATTGTATTCGGGAGCTTATCACCCATTGCGGATGCAGGATATACTTGGGTGTTAAAGTAAATGGCCAGTTCATCGTGCCCATCTTTTTGAATAGATACCAGTTTCATATCAGTGGTTGGTTTCTAGTTACGGCCTGCAAATCTAGGAATTCATAGAAAGCATAGGAGTAATAGTAATGGCCCTGGCTTGCACTTACCTTTTCACTCCTTCACTTATCAGCACTTTGATGCTGGTTAATGGCTACCACATCTTTGATCTCCGGCACTTCGTGCTTAACACCCTCTTCAATGCCCATTTTCATGGTCATTTCACTGATCTCGCAATGCTGGCAACTACCCAATAAACGGATAGAAACCACCATTTTATCATCTACTGAAACCAACTCCACATCTCCGCCATCAGTCCGAAGAAAAGGGCGAACTTTCTCTAAGGCCTGCTCCACACGTTTGGATAGACTACTGGATTGTTCATCCATAAAGGCTGTTTCTTATCTATTGCAAATTAATGAAAACCATTGGATTAAAGATAGGCCTTTTAAAAACTTTTGAATAAAGCATTGGAAAGTTACGTGATATACTTTGCTTTAAGCCGTTAAACAGCAGGAGCCTGCTCAGCCATTACCTGCGCATTAACAATAGCAGCCCGTTGAGCCATTTTACTTACCATTTCCTGTACCGGCTGATGAATAGGCGACTCCTCATCCAATACTGAAGGTTGGCCGCTTTCTACGTCTTCATCCATTCCCACTGACAACGGAACCTGCCCAAGTAAGGGTATGCCATACTGTTGAGCTATCCGATCACCACCTCCTTTCCCAAAAATGTGGTACTTGTAATCCGGGAATTCCTTCGGAATAAAGTAAGACATGTTCTCTACGATGCCCAGCAGGGGAATATCAATCTGATCCTGCCGGTACATTTCAAGCGTTTTGGTGACGTCATCCAGGGCTACCTGTTGGGGCGTAGTGACAACCAGTGCCCCGGTTACGGGAAATTGTTGCGCAAGGGTCAGGTGAATATCGCCGGTTCCCGGGGGTAAATCCACTATCAAATAATCCAGGTCACCCCATTTCGTATCGTTAAAAAGCTGCTTCAGCGCTGATGAAACCATGGGTCCCCGCCATACAATAGGCTGTTCAGGGTCAACCAGGAAGCCAATGGACAGGGTTTTAATTCCGTGTTTTTCAATGGGGAACATCGTTACCTTCTCACCATCCTGCTCTACTTCCGGCTTGCTACCATTTAAATTAAGCATTGTTGGAATAGAAGGGCCATGAATATCGGAATCCAGCAAGCCTACACTAGCACCTGTTTGAGCCAAGCCAATAGCAAGGTTGGTAGCCACTGTAGATTTCCCAACGCCCCCTTTGCCCGAGGAAACGGCTATGATATTCTTAACACCGGCCAGGTTTTCCGAATTCGTATCCCTCTGGGTGGTTACCTGGGAGGTAAAGTCGATATTGATCGTGTAATCATTACCAATGTCGTTTGTAATCGCCTCCATGCAATCGTTCTTGAGCTTATCCTTTAAAGGGCATGCAGGCGTTGTAAGCTCAATGGTGAAGTAAATATCGGACCCTTCAATTTTCAAGTCCTTAATCATCCCAAGGGTTACCAGATCTTTCTTAAGATCGGGATCTTCCACCCTTCGAAGGGCTTCATATATCTTTGATTCCATATCAGGTTGGTTTCGGTTTTTAGTTTTCTTTTTAAAAAACATACGCTTTAGGCCTTAGTTTCCTTTCCAGCAACTCAACGGCAATAATCCAAATACCGTTTTCACGGTATAACAAACTTAAGGCTAAAACTGGAAATAAGGGATAAGAACCCAAAACGCCTCCAATACCGAATTTTGGAGCAATTAGTGAAAAAAGCTTACAACCTAAACCCGATGGGTCAAATCCGAACCTCCGCTTACCAAGCTTACCCTCTTACCGTTCTTCCGTTCTAACGCAGCAACCGTATCACCCCTTCCTCACGCACGGGCTTGCCGGTTTTCGATATGCCATGGTAATGGCTTACCCTTTTTTATGAACTACTCAACGGCTCCAAAGCCCAATAGTAATTCCGAAAATTTGGAACCCTCTTAGCATTTCATACGTCTTAAAACCTACCGAATCACCGTCACCCGGCCGTCATACTTTTGCTGGCTGCCATCTTCACTGGTGACGATAATCTGGTAATGGTACACACCTTGCGGAACCCGTTTACCGCCGGCCTTGCCATCCCATTGTTCACTATTTGAAGTGCTGAAAACCTCTTTACCCCATCGGTTGTAGATCTGCATTTTATAATTAGCAATGTATAAGCCCTCTGGCCCAAAACGATCATTAAGGCCCGGGGTAATACCGGGCGAAAAAGTGTTCGGGATGTAAACTATGGCTGATTGCTCCAGGCAGATTCGGGTAGAACGACTGTAGGCATCTTCGCCAAAGCCTTCGGCGCGGATGTAGTAACAGAATTGATTAGCGGAATCAGCAAGGTTTTCATCTACGTAGCTGCGCTGACTACTGTCAATGCCAGCAATAGTGGTATATAAGCTATCATTTCGTTGTTTGAAAACCTTGTATGTCCTTATACCTTTTTGCCAACGCTGGTATGGTGGCCAATTAAGCCGGTTTTTCAAGGTCTCCAGGGCCTCTCCATCCAATTGGATAACGCAATCCGGACTACTTAGCTGGCCTGCATTGCCGCAATTATCCACTGCTCTTACCTGGTAACAAACATCCTTGGCTTTTTCAAGGTCAAAGGTATCGTAGAAAAGACCCGCTGCTGAGTCCCGAACCTCGCCAATCTTCTGAAGACCCCGGCTATTTTGCGTACTGCGGTAAATCTGATAAGCTTTAAGGTCCTTCTCAGTATTGGGTTCCCAATTTATCGCGGCCACATTATTGAAATTCTCTACGCTGACCCGCTTTAGGCTAACCGGATCAGGGGGAATATTGTCAAAAGCAGCTGCGCTATCCGTATTGGAGAAGGCTTTTATGGAAGTATCAGTCATTACTGCTTCTACTTGATACTCATACAGGCTATCACATGGAACAGGTTTATCCAATAGCTGTGTGGAATCGCCCGGCAATTTGGCAATCAACGCTCCTTCTTTATAAACCCGGTAGTACTGCACCGAGCGCCCTTTGTAAGCCGACCATGAAATGTTTATAGCCTCTGATATGCCACTCACCTCAAGGTTAATCGTACGATGAGTGACGGGAAAACTATCGCTCAAGTTATCACAGCTATCAATGGCCCTAAGGCGGTAGGCATAATAGAATCCATAGGTATTGATACTGGAATCCCGGTAATTGGTTTGTGAAACAGTATCAATTACGTTGAAGGTATTCTGGCCTTCTTTTCTGCGCTCAATTTGGTAGCTGAAGACGTCCTGTGATGGTGAAGGCTTCCAGGCAAGGCTTACGGTTCCGTTATTTGTTCCAGTACTGGCTACCGAGGCCCTTTTGAAAGGTGCTGTGGTTGGTGGTGTTATCTCATAGGATTGAGCCGTATCAATGTTGGAAAAGCTTATACTATTGTTGTTTAACTGGGAAGCCCGAATGCGGTAGCGGTAGGTAATCTGGCACGTAACGTTGCTGTCGCGAAACTGCAGTTTAGAGCGCGGTAGGCGCCCAATATCTTCCCAATTATTGGCACCTATCGCTTTACGCTGGATTTCATATTGGTAGTTCTGCCAGCCCTGGTAGGCAGTCCACTTAAGCTGGTTGTAGGCATTTTGACTAGTAGCGGTCAAATGAACCGTTTGGTGGGTATCAGCCGGCATCGCTGTATTACCACAACTGTCCAGGGCCTTGATGTAATAAGAGACCGGATCATCCGCAGTATTTAAATTTTGATCCGTGGTCGTTAAAATTCCGTTCTGGGAGCTGAGCACGGTATCCACAGACTGGTAAGGCTGATTGCCTTCGGATCGGTAAATGATGTAGCCTTTGCGGTTTGCCTGGCTAGCACCGTCAAAATCAAGGCTCACTTCTCCAGTATTAGACCCCGTCTCCCTAACTGAAACGCGTTGGATAGCGGACTGGTCTGGCGGTATGGTATCATAACCAATTCGAACAAGCGTGTCCGAAAAGGAAACTTGGTCGGGTTTAGACCCCCTTGCCAAAATCCTGTAACGATACTTAATGCCACACCGCACATTGGAATCAACCAGGTTTGTATCGCTGCCACTCAACGTATTAATGGTGTTAAAAGCTCCAGTAGCTACAGCTTTCTGTACGCGGTATTGCTGAACCGTAAAGCCCAGGTAGGGAACCCAATCAAGTTTGATGGAAAGGTTCTGATTTGCAGCCTGAAGGTTTACCGGCCGGTGCGTATTGATAAAGCCACTTTGATCCTTACAAAGGTTATAAACCCGCAATCGGTAGTTGTGGGTACTATCGGAGGTATTAATCCCTTCGTGGGTGAGGGTTGTATCTGAGAGATCACTTATGGTATCAATTAAGCGGAAGTTACCTGGTGACCGGCCAGTAGCATGGTAAACGTAATAGCCAAGCGCAAACGTATCATTCTCATCATACTTTTTCCAGGTAAGCTCTATTGCACCGTTGGAAACACTTGTGCGGGTTACGGTGCTGTTAATGACCTTATCAGGTTTAGGAGTTGGGTAATCAAAAGGCTCCTGACAAATGGAATCAGTCCAGGCGCTGTAACCACTTTGGGAATCCACGGCTCGAACACGATAGCAATAAGTAAGGGTATCAGTTACAAGGGTGTCGGTATAAGAAGGATTATTAACGGTTTTCAGGATGGTGAAATCGATGCTCCCTGGTTCCTGCTTGTAGAGCTCATAGTAATCGACATCCTTGGGCAACTGTTTATAAGCGTTCCACGAGATCCGGTTTTCAGGCCGGCAGGCGCCTGTCCGGACTTTTGGCACCATGATACGATCCGTATCGGATGGAGCGGAACGGTTAGCAGCTGCGCAACTGTCAGCGGCTATAACATAATATTGGTGCTTGTTATCGTCCGGATTGCCTGATTTATCGGTAAAGGTGCTATCGTAAGTGACCGTATCCAATCGCTGGTAATTACCTGCTCCCTGGTTTCGCCAAATTTCAAAATACTTCTGATCGGTAGTTGTCCGCCAATTCCATTGGACTTGCACATTGCCATTGATCTGAGCACTAGCAAACTGAAGTTGAGGACTGGGCGGAGTAAGGGTATCAAAAGGGGTTAGAGTAATGGTGTCCGAATAGGCAGAATCCTCGCCACTGCTTAGGGTCTTTATACGGTAGGTTTCTGGCACATTACAACTAATATTGTTCGTATCCCTAAAAAAGGTGTCTTTGACGGTAGCCAGGTCTTTAAACTCCTTGTTCTGTTTTTTCTGAACGACATAGGTTGGCTTGGAATAACTCGCATAACCAGGCCAGGTCAGTCTGCTTGCCAGGTTGCCCGCCGTCCCTTCTAATTGCACAGCACAATGAACTTCACTAAATGGGGAACGATTAGCGGCACACGTGTCAATGGCCACAATTCGGGCACAATACTGAGTATCGGTTGGGCTTAGATCAGTGTAGGTATAATTGGTCTGCCTACCTACGGTGTCAATTATTTGCCAAGGTTTGTTAGCACGCTTCAGCCAAAGCTCGTATTGGCCAACATCCGGATCACTCAGGTTCCAGCGTAATTCCGCACTTGTCGCATTCTGAATACTGAAGGCAGTTACATTCGGCGCAGCCGGATCAATGGTATCAAAGGGTGTTATTACCCGGGCATTGGAAAATGAGCTTTGAGCACCATTTTTTCCCAAGGTTTTGATACGGTATTTTTGGGAACGGTTACAAGGTCGTGGCGTATCCGTAAAAGTCGTATCCGTAGCGCCTAACCGGGCAATGGTATCATAAGTACTGTTTTTTTGTCTTAAAACCAGCTGACTATCTACAGGATAGCCGGTTAAGGCTTGCCATTGCAGCTTAACCGCCTTATTGGCTGGTTTCCCCGTAAGCAAAGCAGCACAAATTGTATCGCTGTAGGTAGTCGCTCGACAGCCCCGAACAGTGGCGACTGTGTAACAAAGCTGGGAATCACGGGCATTAACCGTATCCAAGACCTGGAGTTTATCATCAGGCGGCTCCGGGTTTACTACGCGCTTCACCCGCTGAAAAGCTCCGGTGCCTTTTTGCCGCAGGATCTCGTAGCGATTGATGTCTTTAAAATCAACACCTTTAAAACTTATTTGAACGACAGAATCCGCTATTACAGAAACATTTCTAACGTCAGCCGGCTTTTTCTGACCAACCTCAAAAATGCGTATACCAAGCTTAACAGAATCCTTACACTCATCATCTTTGATAACAAGCTTTACCGAATCTTTTACAACACTGTCATAGTTAGCACTGTCATACAATAGCTCATAAGGCCCCTGGTTGGCAGCAGAAAATTCAGATGGGTTACCGGTAGCATTCAGAACCCTTCCCTGTCCAAATTCCCATTTAAATTTAGTAGCATTTTCTTGATTACCTGTAAAACCTACATCAATGGTATCATTGAAGCAGCCACTGGTTTTTTCAGTGTAAGTAATGGTATCCTTGAATTCGAAATCAGCTTCTATATCCAGCGTGTAGCCTGAATAAAGCCCCCCATAGCCAGCCAGGCCACTGCGGCCATAAAAGCCGGCAGCCATTGCGCCCGTGGAAGACACGGTAACATCGCCTGAAAAACCTGATATTTTGTATACCTCCCAATCGGAATTGCCATTCAGGGTTACCCCTCCCGTTTGGGTGTTGCCATTAACTGTCACCGTACTACCGGAATCGGTATAGGCTATAATGTCTCCGTTGTAGGACGTATTACCAATTTGATCGACAGAAGGAATCAAATCCACTGTATCCGGCAAGCCACAGCTAAGTGGGGCTAAAAAATTCATGCCTGGCGTTGCATTGTTATTAGTAGTGCCTGCCAAAAACTGATAGACATAAGCCGTATTGGAGGTTCTGATGTAGATATTAGATGGGGTGGTATTGGAAAAACTGTCGTGCGGAACTAAGTACCATTCTCCCTGATCTATGGTAGTATCCGGTATATTGCTTCCGTTGGTGAAAACCTCTGTACTATCGCGCCAGGCTACGACCATTGGCCTTTCCTGAATAGGCTTACCATTCCCCTCAATTACTGCGTACTCGGACCCTAAGTTTTCTACCGGCACAATTTGATCAATACCGATATCTTGCCCGAACGTATTGGCAATGTTGCCCAACCAATTTCCGGTATTGACGACAATGGGTTTGTCTGAAGTAATTTGGGCAGCCACAAATCCTTGTCGATTGGCCTGGGTATTGGCATAACCTGAAAGAACATAGCTTTCCCCTGCATCCAGACGGATGGACAAGGAATCCTTTGTAACACTTGAACTCCCATCAAAAACTACGTTGGGATCATAATCTTTAACTTTGACATCTGTGCTGTCTGAAATCGCTTGAATACTGGTCACAAAACTTCTTAACCCAAAAGGATCGCTACCGTTCACAATGGGCATGGCACCTGTTCGGAATTGCGTACCCTGTGCTGCCTGGCCCTTAGTCGTTAAAGCTGCAGCTTGAGCACCACTCCTGTAACGCGTGTTGACGTAGAATTCTTCCGATGCTGTGAGGATAAGCCCTTTATTAGCAAGCGTGGTATTCAGGCTATCGTTGGGGACCATCAGCTCAGTCGCGGGATTCTGACCATTGCCGATTTGTATACGAACAGGATTACTATTGGACAGGGAATAGGGTGAACCAGATAAAGGATTACCACCACCGTCTTTAACCTCAACCTGAAACGATTGGGTGCTAGGGGTAGAGAGATAAACATAGTGATCGTTGATCTCGCCATTTGCTCTACTGTGTAAAGGGGGTACGTAGTGGGTTGAATCCAACTGCGCAAATCCCTTATTGGCTATGGAACAAAGTATTAGTAAAAAGCAAACGGTAAAAGATCGCTTGCCAATTACGATAGCGTTATGTTTCTTCCACATACTTTTAGGATATCAGGTTCTTTTAAAAAGTCTCTTCAAAATTAAGCCTGATAACAAAAATCTTTCATTTTTCCAGGCCTTGGGATATAAGTACTTGTAAAGCATAACTTACTATAAGATGGCTTATTAAGCAGCGTATTCTTCAATCATTTTAAAAAATATTCCATAGACAAGTATCCTATGCATTCGATACCAATGCTTCAAATCTAAAAGATTCACGCTCAAGATAATTTTGGGTGCTGCTAATCAATCCAAAATTTAACGGATTGATTTATAACCCTCACGTATCATAGAAAGATCGGGTTGGGTAGATTTTAAGGTGGCGTAACTTAACCCTTCGTATCTCCTCTTTGCCCAAGATTTAGGTTAGTTTGACTAAGGCTTATTCACCCATAAAGAACTCAGCGGAAAATTTAGATACCATCTGACAAAAAGATGATGCTTAGCAATCTTCTTGACCCGTATACCAATAAGCTTCCGGCCAGGCTGAATAGGAGTTATACGTTGACAAAACCAGCCATCCGGCAGATAGCTCGGTCATTTGTTGGAGTAGAAAATCACGCTGTTTTTCATTGAGCCAGGGTAGCGGATCCTTTAATATCGTCAGCGGAGTAGGCATCACAAATGCCCTTGACAGGATTACAGCCCATTGCTGATCAGGCTCTGCCTCCTTATAAGGGACGCTTAAATCTTGAATTTGAAGGCCCTTTTGCCAGGTTTTCAGATCGCTTTCTAATTCCCAGGCCTCATATTGGTTGATTAATTGCTCCAGGTCCTCCATTTCTTCCATGTAACCCTGTAGCTGGAAGGGGCTGAAGTGCTTACTCATCTGAATGCTGAGCTGCTCATACTTTCGAAGGCTGGTCAGCAACCTTTGATAAGGTTGAGTCAAAACGGCTTTTAGTTTTTGGTCCTCCTTTACTTCATCAGGCCGTGTAACCACGTGGTATTGTTCTGGTTCTGGCAGGCTTATAGAACCTGCCTGAGGTGCTCTTTCACCATTCAAACAATCGATTAGCCCATCGCTGCTGGCTTGATCCGGCATGACCACAACTTGCTTTTCTCCGCTTTTCAAACTTAGACAAAGGACCTCACTGGCTCCTGTTAGACACAGGTTGTGAAATGTGATCATGCACTGCAGTTTACCGTTACGGGGTTTCCATAGCTGTAGTCGGATCCATAATGCTTTCCAGTGCTATTTGGTAAGCCGTTTTCATAAGGTTTTTATTGCCATAGCCTGCAGTGTATAGATGGGTCACAGCATCGCTGATAACCCGGGAAACATCGCCAAAAATCGCATCATCGGATGTGGAAGCTCCGGGTTGCATGAGATAAGCGAAAACCCTTGCCATACCCAAATTAGCAATAAAATCAGGTACAACTGAAAAACGTTGATCAGCCCATTCAGCCACTGCTCCATAAAATATCTGCTCATCAGCAAAAGGCACATTAGCACCACATACAATCGTTTCGAGCCCAGCCTGATAAAGCCGCTCCAATTGATCCTGCTGAAGTAAGCGGGAGGCTGCTCCGGGAATCAGAATCTCGGCCGGCTGGTCCCAGACTTCCGTTAGCAGGGTCTCATAACTGTACTCATGATAAACCTCCGGTAATTGGTTGAACTGTTTCTGAAGGAAGCAGTCCTGCACTTCATCAAATCGCATCCCCTCCGACCTGATCAGTCCGCCATTTCTATCAATGATAGCAATAATACGAGCACCGTTAGCGGCTGCATAATAAGCAGCACTGGCCGAAACATTTCCCCAACCTTGGATGATTACCCTTTGATCGGTCAGATCTTTTCCTTGCACACGGTAATAGTGCTCTGCGGCCTTGGCAACACCATAACCGGTGATTAAATCTGCTACGGTATAACCGGCTGATGGGTCTGGGGTGTAGGCAGGATCAGTAACCACTTTAGCCACACCGGTATTGAGCTGTTCTAACTGCTGATCTTTGGTAGTCTGATCGGGATTGTAATGACCGGTAACAATGCCTTCTTGGGGATGAACCAATCCTAACTCACGGGTGTAAGGGATCACTTCGTTCATTTCATCCACATTCAGATCACCGCCCGTACCATAGTATTGTTTAAGCAAAGGCAACAGCGCCCGATACCACCGGCGCAGTACACCTGGCTTGCGCGGGTCTTGGGGGTCAAATGCAATGCCTGATTTTGCTCCTCCAATTGATGGGCCCGAAACGGCAAATTTGATCTCCATAGTTTTCGCAAGAGCAGTAACTTCCTGTTTATCTAGCCCTGGTCGCATTCGGGTTCCACCGCCGGCTGCATATCCCCTTAAGGAGTTCACAACAGCCCATCCTTTGGCTTCCGTGTACGGATCCTGCCACTCAAAAACGACCTCTGGTTGCTTTTGCTCAAACTTCTTAAGTAAGGATTTCATGTTATCCATGGAAGAACCATTTCCAGAAAAGTGCAAAAGTAGCAAACAATTTGCTTATTTTGTTTCAAGCTATTACAACGATCATTTTGTTGCCGGTTTTTCACCGCTGTGATCAATAAATACCCTAGCCCGGGCCAGCTACAAACTACGTTGTCCAATAGGCTATAAGCCCTGTTTCAGCCCTAATAAGAAAACAAAATTTGGTACTTTTGCATTTAATTTAGAATAAATTTAAATAGTGAAATGACGGAATCTAGTACCATCAAACATGAAGTAGTGGTTCGCTTTGCCGGCGATTCAGGGGATGGTATTCAGCTTACAGGCTCTCAGTTTACTGATTCGACTGCCCTTTCCGGTCACGACCTGGGTACTTATCCTGATTTCCCGGCGGAAATAAGAGCACCCGCCGGAACCGTGCCGGGTGTATCAGGTTTTCAGATCAACTTTGGCTCAAATGCCATTTACACGCCAGGGGACAATTGTGACGTTCTGGTGGTAATGAATGCAGCTGCCCTTAAGAGTAACCTGAAATACCTTAAAATGCAGGGCATTATCATCGCCAATGAAGATGGTTTTGATAGCAAAAACCTGCAATTAGCAGGCTACGAAAAAGAAGCTACTCCACTCGAGGACACCGAGGATCAATACCTCTTATACCGGGTTCCGGTAACAAAGTTAACCCGTGAAGCCCTTAAAGACACTGACCTCAAAACCAAGGAGCGGGATCGGTCTAAGAACATGTTTGTCCTTGGGCTCATTTATTGGCTATTTGACCGGGATCTAAGCCCTACTATTGATTTTCTTGAGAATAAGTTTGCTAATAAACCGCAATTAAAAGACGCTAACCTGGCAGCCCTGAAATCAGGTTATAATTACGGGGATACCGCTGAGATCTTCCGCACGCGCTACCAGGTTCAGCCGGCGAATCTGCCGTCCGGGACCTACCGGAGCGTTACCGGGAATCTTGCCACTTCATTGGGGCTGATTTCAGCTGCGACCAAAGCTGAACTACCGTTGTTTTACGGTTCTTACCCAATTACACCTGCCTCTGATATCCTGCACGAGCTCTCCAAGCACCGGAACCATAAAGTACGTACGTTCCAAGCTGAAGATGAGATTGGAGCAGTTTCCGCTGTAATTGGTGCTGCCTATGGAGGATCTTTGGCTGTAACCGGAACTTCAGGACCAGGATTTTCCCTGAAAAGTGAAGCGCTGGGGCTAGCGGTATCCCTCGAAGTTCCATTGGTGGTTTGTAATGTCCAGCGCGCAGGGCCATCCACGGGTATGCCTACGAAAACAGAGCAAGCAGACCTGCTTCAGGCCTTACATGGGCGGCATGGTGAAGCCCCTTTACCCGTTGTAGCACCCACCCAACCATCAGATTGCTTTGACATGGCTTTTGAGGCTAGCCGTATTGCTATAGAATACATGACCCCGGTTATCTTCCTGGGCGATGGTTATCTGGCCAATGGTTCGGAACCCTGGCGCTTTCCTAAGGAAGCTGACTTACCAATCATTGAAAAGCCCATGGCAACGGCTGAAGACAAAACAGAAAGCCAATTTCACCCTTATACACGCAATGCCGATCAAGTGCGTAAATGGGCTTTACCCGGAGAAGAAGGGTTCCAAAACAGAATCGGTGGTCTGGAAAAAGCGGAAATTACGGGCAATGTGTCCTATGATCCGGATAACCATGAGCAAATGGTGGCCATCCGAGAGGAAAAGGTGCAAAATGTGGCGAAATCTATTCCACCTCAAACACTTGACAACGGCCCTAAAACCGGTGATGTCTTGCTCCTGGGATGGGGCTCTACTTACGGGGTTTTGAAATCAGCTACCGAATACCTCTTGGACGAGGGCTATTCAGTGGCCCACGCTCAGGTTAAATACCTGAACCCTTTGCCTCAGAATCTTGGCAATATTTTAAACCAGTTCACCCACGTCATAGTCCCTGAAAACAACAGGGGACAATTTGTGAATATCGTCAGAAGCACCTATTTAGTACCCGCTATACCATTCACTAAGGTTCAAGGAATTCCATTCACCGTACAGGAAATCATCAATAAGGTAAAATACGTTTTAGAGGAAGGAACCTCGTAACTTTTAAAAAGGTACGATAAAAATAAAGCTTGAAGGTCATGACCACAGCAACTGCCGATACATCAATAGCTAATACAGGACTCAAAGGGAAGGATTATGCCACCGACCAAGAAGTACGGTGGTGCCCGGGATGTGGAGATTATTCCATCCTCAAGCAGGTGCAGAGCATAATGGCCGCTAATGGCATGAAAAAGGAGGATGTCGTATTTGTCTCCGGGATTGGTTGTGCAGCCCGGTTCCCCTATTACATGGATACCTACGGGATTCATTCAGTACATGGCCGAGCGCCAGCCGTTGCTACGGGTTTAAAAATTACCAATCCCCGTCTGAGCGTATGGGTAGCCACTGGAGATGGCGATAGTCTGTCCATAGGCGGTAACCACTTCATTCACACGCTTCGCCGGAATGTGGACCTGAACATGCTGATGTTCAACAATGAGATCTACGGCCTAACCAAAGGCCAATATTCACCTACTTCAGAAGCTGGGAAAGTTACCAAATCAACGCCTGGTGGCTCTTTGGATCACCCGATCAACCCGGCTGCTATTACCCTTGGTGCAGATGGATCCTTTATGGCCCGGACCATGGACCGGGACCCCAAGCATTTACAAGCCATGCTCAACCGGGCTTATGGCCACAAGGGAACTTCCATGCTGGAGATCTATCAGAATTGCAATGTCTTCAATGATGGCGCCTTTTTTACTTTCACTGATAAAGCCACTAAACCTCAAGCTACCGTATTCCTTGAGCATGGGCAGCCTCTGACGTTCGGCGAAAATCACGAAAAGGGTATTCATTTTAATTGCGGCAACCCAACGATCGTAGATTTAAAGGAAGGTGGTTACTCAGCTGATGACCTGTGGGTCCATAATGAAGAGGACCTCACCAAAGCCAATATGCTCGCCCGCATTTTTGATGACCCTATGGAAGAAGCTAATCTTCCTCGGCCTTTTGGCGTCTTCTATGATGTAAAGCGTGAAACTTACGAAGATGCTATGGCCAGAACTTTGGAAAAAGCGGTTTCCGATCAAGGGACCGGTGACTTGGATAGCCTTCTTCAAGGGGATCACACGTGGACCGTGACTTAAACCTCAATTTTAAAAAGGGTGAAATATTATACATTTGCAGAATTTGCAATTCAGCTCGTTAATAAAAGGATATGAAGAGCAGTGATAGTTTGCGAGCGTTAGGTATTGGAAATTGGCATCCTTCTGATCACCTCATACAACTAGATCAAGATGCTCAATCCTTGCTCGAAAGTCATGTTCCTGAGCTCAGCCTTTTGGAATTCGCCCAATTTTTTCAGGAAGCCGATTTCCTTAGCAGATTTTTAAGGGAACACAACGAACCACTCCAAAACACCGATCATCTCACTTTAACCCTGGCTAATTCAGAAAAAAAAATACGGGTAAAGCTATCCAGCCCTTCCTCTAAAACCTGGATCCTGACTTTTCTGGAATTTGGGATTTTTGGTGACTCTCCTGATGTAGAAACTCGTGATTTAGTCCTTGCCCATGCCGGGGATATGCTCACCCTCCATGATAAAAATGGATATATCAGATATGTATCCCCTTCCGCTTACCGTCTCCTTGGCTACATGCCGGAAGAACTTATGGATACTAACCCTTATGAAAAGTTTTTCCATAAGGATGAGGTGGAGTATATCCAAAAATATCTGCATGAAGCCATTCTGAATGGAAAAGAGAGTGTAAAGTTTCAACACCGCATGCTAACTAAAACTGGCGTTTATCGCTGGTTTGAGACGCACGCTGAGGCTATTTTTGATGAAGAGGGAAATTTAACGTTGATTCAATCAACTAGCCGCGATATTAGCGACCAAAAAGAAACTGAATCCTTTTTAGAGGAAACCAACGAAATAGCCCTGGTTGGTGGCTGGCAGTACTTCCCTCATTCTAATAAGCTGGAGTGGACCAACGAGACGTACCGATTACACGAATTACCTATAGGAGCCCCGATTACAATAGAAGATGGTATCAACTACTACCACCCGGACTATAGGAATACCATATCCAAAGCTGTGAACAACCTAATTCAAACCGGTGAGCCTTACGATGTTGAGGCGTTCCTAATTACCGAAGAGGGTAATGAACGCTGGGTTCGCACTAATGGGTCAGCGGTTTGGAACCGTGATGGCACATTAAACCGGATTAGAGGTGTTATACAAGATATTTCTGATCAAAAGCTTATCGAACAGCAGCTGCGTTTTCAGGAAAAAAGAAACCAAGATCTGGTTGAAACGGTGCAGGATATCATATTCTGGGTTGATCTGGAGGGTTATTTCGTTGATATCAATCCCATGATATACACAATCACCGGGTTTACGCAAAACGAGCTAAAAGGAACGCACTTCAAGCGTATAATTCCTACCGAGTACCAAGCTGGTGTTCAGGAATGGTTCCAGGAAGTATTAACAGCTTCCAACCCTAAATTTAATGAGCGAATCCCCATATTAACCAAAGAGCAGGAATGGCGCTGGATAGACCTTAATATTCAGCGTAGGCGAGAAGACAATAAAATTCAGGAGGTATTTGGCATTGCTCGGGATGTAACCGCAGAAATGCAAACGCAGCAAAAGCTGGCCAACAATACCCAACGCCTCAAAACGCTGGTGGATAACCTTCAATCCGGTGTTCTACTTGAAGATGAGTACGGACAGGTTTATTTGATCAATCAACGCTTCTTTGACCTTTTTGAACTTCCTCATTCAGATGATTACGGAACGCTGGAAAACCGTCAGGCCCTGTTAGCCCGTGCAATTGAAGGTTTTGAATCTCCTACACCTGAAACTTTTGATCAAAAAGTTCAGGATATCATTCAGAATCAGCGAACGGTTAACGATTATGAGGTAAAGCTTAAGAGTGGTCGGGTCCTATCCATGGATACTGTTCCCATCTACCAGGATCAAGGATACTTAGGCCATCTGTGGCAATACCATGACATAACAAGGGAAAAACGGGAGAATCAGAAGCTTGATGAGGCCAAACAAGAGGCTGAAAAGGCTTCCAACGCGCAGGCTGATTTCCTATCTACAATGAGCCATGAGATACGTACGCCCCTAAACTCCGTCATCGGAATAGCCCACATTCTATTAGACCAGAATCCACGGTCTGATCAGTTGGAAAACCTTCGCGCCCTGAAATTTGCCGGAGAAAACTTACTCAACCTGATTAATGACATCCTGGATTTTAATAAAATAGAGGCCGGCAAAATTCAACTGGAATCACGACCGTTTGATCTTAACAAAGTGATCCGAGGCGTTTACAATACTCATGCATTTAAAGCTGAGGAGAAAGGCTTAAAACTATACTACCATTTTGACGATACCATCTCCAATTACCTCAAAGGGGATCCAACTCGAACTTCTCAAATCGTCAATAACCTTTTAAGCAATGCCATTAAGTTTACAGAAGAAGGTTACATTTACATAAAAATTCAGAAAACCGGTGAAACACAGAAAACAGAGAACCTGTATTTTGAAATTCAAGACACCGGACCTGGCATACCGGATGAAAGCCAGAATGAAATATTTAAAAGTTTCAGCCAGGCCAGCACGGCAAGCACCCGAAATTATGGCGGAACGGGCCTTGGAATATCCATTACACAGCGATTATTAGACCTGTATAACAGCGAGCTTAAATTAAGTAGTACCCTTGGTAAGGGGACCTCTTTTCACTTTAAAATCACTATGGAAAAGGCGGACACCTCTGAATCAAGCCCTAGTAATGAATCAACAAGTGAGAAAGCTCAATCTTTAGCCGGATACCATATCTTAATAGCGGAAGATAACCAGATGAATACCTTTATGGCCAGGCAGTTCCTTGAAAAATGGGGCCTAACCATAACAGTAGTGGTTGATGGACAGCAAGCTGTGCAAGCTGCTTCTATTGAGCAATACGATCTTATACTGATGGACCTGCAGATGCCTGAAATGGATGGTTACGAAGCAGCAATGCAAATTCGCCGGCTAAAAGGGTATGCGACTACGCCCATTATTGCCCTCACAGCATCCGCTTTCGCCCCCCTAATACCAAGGGTATTAGAGTATCAAATGAATGATGCCCTTACTAAACCTTTCGATCCGGAGTTCCTCTACACTAAATTACAACAGTACTTGATTCCGGGAGATTAATGAACCAGAAAACGCGTGAAATGAAGGGACTCCCCAAACTTATTCTTTACGTAAAGGACATACATCCCGGCGTCTAATTCATTGATTGAAATGGTACTGGCCCGATCATTTGTAAAAGATTTTGTTCCGCTAAGCATGCTGGTGCCGTCCATGCTATAAATCTGGTATTTCACTGTTTGATTCCCGGATAAAGCAAGGTTCAGGTACTCATCCGCTGGATTAGGGTACACTTTAACAGCGGGGTTCTCTTCATCTTTAATACTGGTGGGCGGGTTTCCACCAACGTTTCTTGCACTATCCTGGTAAATGGCATTGCTCACCACTACCTGCCCTGCTAGCCGTTGAGCACGAACTTGCAAAACCGGATTGCCGCCATCCTTGGTCAGCCAACGGAATAAAACCTGATCAGGTGGTTCTATTCCCTGGTTAAGGCCTTGAATACTTACGGAATCTTCCCGTTCAACTACAGTGCGGATTCTGACCGTTTTAAAAGTACCAAAAGGAGTCGTAAGGGTGCCCCACGCATCCACATGGTTCGTTCTTTTACGGGATTCTTCAAAATAAAAGTCAAATGTGTCAGGAATCGGAATATTAGACGGAGGGAAATTCACAAATGCGGTGCTCGAATCTTTTTGTTTATAGGTTAGCGGGAGTTTGTAAACCTCGTCATTATCCTGGAAAGGCGCAGGAACATCCTGCCCAAGGATTGAAATCCCAAAGGCAACTTGTTCGTAAGTACCACCATCTTTGTTAAAAAAGCTGTATACTTCGTCTATCGGAAGCTGATCACTAATGGGCAGGTTATCTAGCAGAGCTCCTTCCCGCTTTCCATAATCCAAATTTTTTTGAAAGCTGAGCAGGCCATAAATGGATGGCAGGGAGCTTAGGCTTCGATACGTATCTACATACTGGGTTGCAGGTGTTAAGTTAGCGTAATTCCAGGTTTTATTCGCCCCGGTTTTCTGGATATTGATGCTCTGCGGATTAGAAGCAACACTCATCCGAAATGTGTCGCCGGCGGAGGGCAGGTCTGATTGCTTGATTTCGATCGGTTGTTGGGCCCTTCCGTTGTAGCCCATCAAGATCAAGCTTAAAAGCACTAAAGTTAAACGCATAAGAACACCCCTTGTATGATTTATTACCCAAACTTAACTTCAAAGCTTTGAATTTCGTTTGACATAAGAGTAATCCTATCCCATGATACCTGAAGCTGTCGTAGATAAAATCCTGGAAACGGCCCGAATTGAAGAGGTTATAGGAGACTTTGTAACCCTCAAGCGGGCGGGCAGTAGCTTCAAAGCGCTTAGCCCTTTTTCAGATGAAAAGACACCCTCTTTCTACGTCTCTCCCGCTAAAAATATTTTCAAGGATTTTAGCTCCGGAAAAGGAGGTAATGCGGCCAGCTTCCTAATGGAGCATGAGCAAATGAGCTATCCGCAGGCCCTCCGCTGGCTAGCGGAAAAATACAACATTGAAATTCCCGAGCGTGAGGCCACACCGGAAGAACAGGAGGCTCAAAGTGACCGGGAGAGCATGCAGGTTTTGCTGAATTACGCTGGTCATTACTACCATCAATGCTTGCTCAAGCAAGAAGAGGGTCAGCAAATTGGTTTGCCTTACTGCCGTGAACGAGGTTTGAGTGATGACATTATCGAGCAATTTCAGTTAGGCTATGCCCCTGCAGGCCCCCGACACTTCGTGGATCATGCACTTAATCAGCAGTACCAGGCAGCATACCTTGAGCGGACGGGATTAGCCAAAAAAGGCCGCAATGATCAACTCATTGATCAATTCAGGGATCGGCTTTTGTTTCCCATTCACAGTCTATCAGGTAAAATACTGGGTTTCGGCGGGCGCACGCTACGTTCTAACAGCAAAGAGCCCAAGTATTTGAATACGGCCGATACGGAAATCTATGATAAAAGCAGCACCCTTTACGGCATTTACCAAGCTAAAAATGCCATGCGTAAGCATGACCGCGCTCTATTGGTAGAAGGTTATACAGACGTGCTGGCCCTACATCAATCTGGAGTGAAAGAGGTCGTAGCCTCTTCAGGAACCAGCTTGACGGAAGACCAAATGAAGCTACTCCAACGTTTCACCAACCAGGTCATCTTCATGTACGATAGCGATGAGGCCGGTGTTAACGCAACATTACGCGGTATTGACTTAGCCCTGCACGAGGGGCTGGCGGTGAAAGTTTTACCGCTACCGGAAGGTCATGACCCGGATACCCTTGCTAATGCCTACGAAGCAGAAGCCCTAAAGGCCTACCTTAGTGATGAAGCCCAGGATTTTCTGACCTTTAAGCTTCAGCAAACAGCCGCTGATAATCAAGAAGATCCGGTTAAGCAAGCATCGGTTGTCAGGGGTATTGTCAAAACCATTGCCCAGATCCCGGACGGGCTAACAAGGGATCTCTACCTTCAGCAGGCTGTAAGGGAGCTTGGTGTTTCCGAAACCTTGCTTTACCAAGAGCTGAACCAGCACCTGATAAGCCGGGTCAAGCGCCAAAATAAGCAAGAAAGTAAGCAAGAGCCATACCCTACCCCCTCCAAAACCAGTGGAACAACTGACCATACCTTTCAACGGGCTCGGAGTGAACCGCAGGAAAAAGCCGCGATCCGTCTGTTGCTGGAATACGGGGACTGGCCTTATGCTGATCAGCAGACAGTGGCAGAACTGCTGGCTTATGAACTTCAGGATATAGAGTGGGAATCACCCAGTTGCCAAACCATCTGGCAAACGTACATCCAACAGCTGCAAGAAACCGGAGAGCACCCAAGTCTACGTGTTTTTACAGAACATGAGGACCAAGCCGTACAACAGCTAGCCGTGGACGCTGTAACCCATCCTTATGACCTCAGCGAAAATTGGGAACAAAAAGTAGGCAGGCTGGTTAAGCTGCCTTCCGAAAATTACCAATCGGATGTCCGATCAGCCCTGAACCACCTCAAGCTCCAAAAGATCCTCCAATTGCTTGAACAAAACGAGGAAGAACTGAAGAAAGCCACCACTGCTAATCATGTAGATGAGCTGTTACAAGTTCACAACTACCTGAATGGCTTAAAACAGCAAATCACCGAGCGGTTGGAGGCTACCATTTTAAGTTAAGCGCTCTTGCATGATCATCACGTTACCGTCCCTCAATTGAGTAGGCCAGCATGTAACCGTTTAATTCCTCAAAGGTTACCGAGAACTGCTGCTCCCAGCCTGATTTCCGAATCCAGCCTTTGGCAGAACCTGGCGATCCCAGCTGAAAAGGTTCGAAACTCATGTGCCGGCGAAAATTCATTTCCCGTTTCCCGTAAAGCTTATAAAGCGTTTCCTTCCCCGTCCAAATCACAAAAAGCTGTCGGATAGCTTCCTCATCATCTGCTGATAACATACCCTGTTCCTCATCTGTAGCAAACTTATGCGCTATTCGCTTAATTTTTGACCGGATTTCTTCTATATCAACTCCTACCCGTTGCTTGCTGATCATCACCGCTGCAAAATCCTCTGAATGGGTAATGCTAAGCTCATAAGGAAAGTTGACCAGATGAGGTTTGCCATATTCATCGCCTCTAACTTCAATAAAGTGGTCCGTATTCAAAAGGTTGCGGATCAAGACCCGGCTGCTAAGCCAATGGAGGTTACGCTTACCTTTGTTCAAACGTTTGTAAAAAGCCAGCTCATCATCATCCAGGATCAGGCGGCTGCGCAGGTCTTCAATGGTTTCTTCCACTTTCCATACGCCTAATTGGGTATCGTTAGGGAGTTGTTTATGATAGATCAGGGGCATAGATAGAGGTTGTTTGGGAGTACCCAGCTAGGGCATAGATTGTAATTTTGATACTCAATTATATCAAAGAACACACAAAAGCCATAGAGGTGCAAAATCCCGAAGCAACCGTAGACCAGGCCAGTGATTTAGGGCTATCCCCAGATGAGTTTGACCGGATAAGGCAGCTCTTGGGTCGTACGCCAAATTTTATTGAGATGAGCATGTTTTCGGTGATGTGGTCGGAGCATTGCTGCTACAAGAATTCCATAGCATGGCTGAAAACCCTGCCAAAGGAAGGCAAGCATATCCTGGCTGAGGCTGGTGAAGAAAATGCCGGACTTGTGGATATTGGTGATGGGCAAGCTGTGGCCTTTAAGATCGAATCCCATAACCATCCTTCAGCCATTGAGCCTTATCAGGGCGCTGCTACCGGGGTTGGCGGTATTCACCGGGATATTTTCACCATGGGTGCCCGGCCGATTGCCGCGCTGAATTCTTTACGCTTTGGTGAGCTTCAGGAGCCACAAACCAAACGGCTGCTTAAAGGTGTAGTAGCCGGTATCGGAGATTATGGCAATTCCTTTGGTGTGCCAACGGTTGGTGGAGAGATCTACTTTGACCAGAGCTACCATGTCAACCCGCTGATCAATGCCATGTCCGTAGGTTTAGTGGATGTGGGGCATACCATTTCAGCCACAGCCGAAGGGATCGGTAATCCCGTTTACATCGTGGGTTCAGCTACCGGTAAAGATGGCATTCACGGGGCTAGTTTTGCTTCAGGCGATATCACCGAGGATTCCTCCGAAGATCTGCCGGCCGTTCAAGTTGGGGACCCTTTCCAGGAGAAACTCTTGCTAGAAGCTACGCTTGAGGCTATGCATAGCGGGGCTGTGGTAGGCATGCAGGACATGGGCGCTGCCGGTATCACATGCTCTACTTCCGAAATGGCGGATAAAGGCGGTTCAGGCATACATGTGTACCTGGATAAGGTTCCCTTGCGCCAATCCGGAATGAGTGCTATGGAGATCCTCCTTTCCGAATCCCAGGAGCGTATGCTGGTAGTGGCGCAGAAAGGCCGCGAGGAAGAATTGGAGGCCATATTTGACAAGTGGGACCTGAATTGTGCCATCATCGGGGAAGTTGCTTCTTATGACGAAGGTTTGAACTATTACATACATGGAGAACGAGTGGCCCACATACCACCTGATGCCATGGTTCTGGGCGGCCAGGCGCCCGTTTATGAGCGGGAGGTAAAAACACCTGAGTACACCCGGACTATTGCTGAATTTGATATCCATCAGATTCCTGAGCCCGGTGACCTTAAAACCGTTGGCCGTGAACTCCTGGCCAATGCCAACATTGCTGATAAGCAGTGGGTGACGGATCAGTACGACTCGATGGTGCAAACCAACACCATGACCACTAACCGGCCTTCCGATGCAGGGGTGGTTCGTATCAAAGGCACAGATAAAGCCCTGGCCCTGACGACCGATTGCAATGCCCATTACGTATTTGCCGAGCCACGGAAAGGAGCTGCTATCGCAGTGGCAGAAGCAGCGCGCAACATCGTCTGCTCCGGGGGTGAGCCTTCAGCCATCACCAACTGCCTGAACTTCGGAAATCCCCTGAATCCAGAGGTTTACTGGCAATTCGTGAACACCATTAAAGGCCTGACCGATGCCTGTGAACAGTTTGATACACCAGTGACGGGTGGGAACGTCAGTTTTTACAACCACTCCCCCAATGGCGGACCGGTTTTACCTACACCAGCCATAGGCATGGTAGGGCTGATGCAAAATCAAGGGCAGCATACTACCCTGGATTTTAAGCAGGAAGGCGATGTCATTTATCTCCTTGGCCCTGTTTATGAGGATATTGGCTCTTCCCAATACACCTTGCTTCAGTTGGGTTATCGGTATTCACCGGCTCCGGTTTTCGACCTAGAAACGGAACAAAAGGTGCAAGAAGCGCTAAAAGGCTTGATCCTTGAAGACCTGGTTCAGTCAGCCCACGATGTTTCTGAAGGCGGACTTTTTGTTTCACTCGTTGAGTCTTCTATTCCCCGAAAGTTAGGATTTCAGATTGCATCTAGTCCAACTATACGGAGGGATGCTTACCTGTTTGGCGAGAGTCAAAGCCGAATTGTAATATCGGTGAAAGCTGAATTAAATGATACCTTGAAAGAACACCTTAAGCATAAGGGAATTCCTTTTCACCAAATCGGGCTCGTTGAAGGTTGTGAGGCAGTCATCGATGGCGAAAACTTTGGGCAAATTGATGAGCTTAAAAAGGTGTACGAGGGCTCCTTGAAAAAGGAAATGCAAGATTCTACACCATCTCAGGAGGCTTAGCCATTCCCAATTTTGGGGTACACTAACCATTTTTTCGGATAGATTAGTTGATTCGGCCTGCTTGAGATCGAACCCTTAGAAGCCACTAAACGTATTAACTTTCAGGATTTGTTGAAAATTTCCACTAAAACATGATGCTTCCAGGGATTTGCATGAATAATCATCAAGGGATCTTCGCTTTCAATAGTCACAGCCTGTTAATTTCGTTGAGGCCAGAAGCAAAGGTAGTCAACGACAATGCCAGGCAATCTACGTTGCAACCGCACACCATATCTTTGAGGTGATGAATCAAATAAACGGTAAAGCACAGCACATACCATCGATTGCTAGTTCCAAATACACCGTCAGGCTAGCAGCCAATCAGGAAGAAGTGATGGAGGTGCTCCGACTCCGCTACAAAGTTTTTTGGGAGGAGATGGACAGAGGGTCTGATGTTGATGATGTCAGGCAATTAGAAAAGGACCAATTTGATGACCAATTTCACCACCTTGTGGTCATTGATAAAACAACTGAAAAGATTGTAGGCACATACCGCATGCAGACCTATGAGCAGGCTATTAATGGCTTGGGTTTTACTACTAACCACCGTTTTCATGTTCATCAGTTCCCTGCTGAATTACTGCAAAATGCTGTAGAAATCGGACGTGCATGCATTGAAAAAGCCCACCGTAATGGAATAGTGTTGTATCTTCTGTGGAAAGGGTTAGCCGCTTACCTGCAAGCTTATGGCAAGGGGTATTTTTTTGGCTATGCCGCACTTGATAGTGATAACCCTTACACGGCTTCGCGCACTTTTCATTACCTGAAAAAAAACCACTACCTCGATCCCCGTATCTGGATTGATCGGAGAAAGGGGTTTGATCAACCCTTTAACTGGCCGGATACCGATAAAGGCCCTGATGTAAACATTCCTCTTCTTTTGCAAAACTACCTCAATTCAGGAGCAAAAATATGTGGTGGGCCAACCTTTGATGAGGACCATAAACTCATTCATTTTCTGATTCTCTTGGATATTGAAGCAATGCCGAATCGGACAAAGAAAATGGTCTGGAATGAAGCGGTACCTGAAAAACCGAATGAATGAGGGCTTTTATTGGCGTGCTTAAGTTGGTCCTGCTTGTCTTGGGTATCTTACTGACCTATGCCCTCTTCTGGATAGGCTACGGCCTATCGTCCACGCCGGGACTTCGCTTTTTAAAGCAGAGGCGCTTTATGACCAAAGCACTCGCCAAGCTAATGGCTTTTTTCCTCAACATCCGAGTGACTTATGAAGGAACCCCACCCCGCTCCCCGTTTTTCCTCGTATCCAACCACCTCAGCTACATTGATATCGTCCCGATTTTCATGAGCATGGATTGCCGTTTTGTGGCTAAAAAGGCTGTGCGAAGCTGGCCCGTTCTGGGCTATATGATGAAAACGGTTGATGTGATTTTTGCTGACCGCACCCGGCGCATGGATGTCAAAAGGGTGAACGATATTTTGACCAACTCCTTGAATAATAACGATAACATTGTCCTTTTCCCTGAAGGTACCACAACGGGTGGCGATCAGGTGCTTCCTTTTCAGGCCTCACTTCTGAACTACCCGGCAAATCACCGGATTCCGGTCTATTACGCAGCCATCCAGTACGAGACTGGCCCAAAAGATCCACCGGCAAGGGATAGTGTTTGCTTTTTCGGGGCCCGGGACCCTTTCCACAAGCACCTGATGAAAATGGCCAAGAACCGGCGGGTCCACTGTAAGATCCGGTTTCATGAAGAGCCAGTTGTAGAAGATGACCGAAAGGCCTTAGCCGACAAACTCCACTACCAAATTGCTCAATCATTGTTCGGGGAGCAAAAGGAGGTGACTACTTAATAAATCAAGCATACCCTAAGGAAGCATCAAACCTATAAATTAAATAAAATATACAATTATTTAATTCATTTTATAGCCATCAAGAGACGAGTGGATATAACCAGCTTTACTTGATGACGTAGAGCGTCCCTTCATAAAAATGCTCCCTACCCGAAAAATCCGTCACCGTTAGGGTGTACAGGTATTGCCCTTGCGGAACTTCCTGCCCATCAGCATCCTTTCCATCCCAGCTTGGTTCGGCTTCTCCGGGCCGGGATTCATAAACCCGCTCGCCCCAGCGGTTATAAATCGTAAACCGGTAGCTTTGGATGCCTAAGCCTTCCACTTCCCATTGATCATTCAAACCATCGTCATCCGGGGTGAAGGCATTCGGAATGTGCACTTCAAAAGCATCCGTTACATGAACCGCCTGACGGGCCGTATCCTGACAATTACTGGCATTCCTCCCAATCATCGTTACCAACTTTTCCCCTGCTGACTCGTAAACATGGGCCGGATTGGCACCCTCCGTTAAATCGCCTTCAGCTGTAAATCGCCAAAAACTTTGCGTCAGGTTTTGGCCTTGATTAACCACCCATAAACTATCACCCACCAATACCGTATCGGACGGTTCGGTTCGGAAGTCCGCTAATGGCGCTTCAAGGGCTTCAACTTTAAGGGTGTCCGTAACCGAAGGTGAGCAGCCATCGGATAGCGTTACCCGGAGCTCTCCATCCTTTGGCCGCTGCCAGGTAACCTCCTGACCTTGTGCACCTATCGGTTCCCACTGGTAACGATAATCAGAAGAGCGGCCGCCTTCTCCCTGAGCGCTTAACGTTAAGGGCTGATTCTCACAAATGGTCTTTCGCTCGGGAATTTCCACCCGCAAAGGTGGCAGCACATCCAGCTGTACCGATGAGGTGTCCCGGCAACCGGCCTGATTGCCTACTATTAGTTTGTAAGCCTGCTTCTCGGGTAGTTTTACTTTAGGATCAGGTATAGTGTCTGAACTTAAATATTTAGCCGGAATCCAACGGTAGGTGATACCGCCTCTACCCTGCATCGTATAGACCTGGTCCTGACAAAGCTGCGTATCCGGGCCGGCCTCGGCATCCGGAAGCCGGTGATAGTTTAGCTTAAAGGTATCCAACGGACAGGCTGAGGCATCATCCCCCAGCACGTAAAGGCCGCTATCCCTTAACCATGCCGTAGATGCGTTGGCTGCTACTGAGCGGTCTGATAGCCGTTGCCAATTGTAAAGGGATGGTGAGCTCAAATCAGGGCTGAGCTTAGTGGAGTCGTAAGGGCAGATGGTACGGGAATCCGGAACCTGAACAGGGGGCTTTATGAATTTCCTTAAGGTGAATTCATCCAGCAAGCATTCAGGCTGATCGGCCCGGTATAGCTTGTAGTCACCCCGGGCTTTTACCCATTGCTGTAGTTTTTGAACTGTATCCGCTTCTCCTGCCGTAGGATCACCCGGAGTCTGCCAAAGATAGTCCTCGCCATTGCCGGGTAAATTGACTTGCAGTGAATCTTTTTTCCCGCACAGGAAGGTATCGCTGCCGATTTCAGGCGCTTGTCTCCTTAAAAAAGTAACCTCACCACTATCCGTTACCGTACAGCCACGATAGCTGACCGATACCTTGTACTGGCCACCGGTATCTACCGTGATGGTGGGTGTGGTATCACCAGTGTTCCAGCGGTAGGTGAA
>CAZIUI010000028.1:0-32744 GCA_964542585.1 uncultured Sphingobacteriales bacterium
TACTCTCAACACTCCAATCCGGGGTTTGGCTTAAAGGATCAATGGTGATGGGGTAGGCTGCATTAGCTGCCTTTACCAGTATTGAGATGTTTTGATTTTCTACCTCAAATTCGGCTGATAAATTTTTACCCTTAGCATCCCAAACCTTCAGGTCATCGTAAGTAAGTTTTTGAGCCTTTTGCTCCTTGCCTTTTTGGTAAAAGATCAGGCTGCCAGGGCCTTCCTGCCGAACTTCCAGACCTTTAGCCTCAAGTTTCACTTTCAACTGCTCTGGCCTATCCGGTAGCTCATGAATGATGAAGTTCTGCCGCAGCCCTTTTGGCGTATTCAGGTATTGGATGGTCATCTTCCCATGCCGTAAGTTGGCCAGGCTATCCCGGATCTTCGCCTGGCCCTTCTCAGTAACGGCTTGCCTTAAATGGCCATCGACATAAAGGCCTTTGGTAGCTAACCGAAGCTGCCAAGCCTCCTTATTAGCGGTATCCTTTAGCGGTTCCATGATCACCGCCTGTGGCTGGTAAGTTACGTTGAGGTTCTGAGCCCGGTTAGGGCTTTGCCAAGTTTGGCTAGCGTTCAATTTAGAGGCAATCCGGTATTCCCGCTGTCGGATGTTTTGCTTCGCTTGTTCAAGCCAGCTTTGAGGTACATTCCCATTAGATCCCTGATTAGCACTAACCTGTGCGACTGAATCAACACCACAATTAGTCAAGAGGCTAATTAGCATTGGCAGGATGAGCTTTGTAAAATAGGGCATAAGAACTTTTAGACGGTTAAAAGCTTCAAAAAATTAAAACTGATAAAATAGAACATATCCCAGAATTCACACGATATTATGTAAAATTAGGTTGGGTATGGCTATAATTTTTATTTAGCAGGGGGTGGTGAGGTCTTGAAGGAAAATAAGAAGACCCACATTTCCTCTTAATAAATGAATATTTTTGATGTCATGCGCTTAGAGGTAAAACATTTAATCTTCCCAGAAGGGTTTCGGTGGATAGGCTTGGGAATCTTAGGTATAGGATTGATGCTAACAGGTTTGGTTGATCTTACAACGGTTTTCAGTGAAATAAACGCAGGCGCAGGTTTCCTCGCGCGACTCACTCTACCATTGGGTTTATTTATCATCCTTTTTTCAAAGAGCAAAACCCAACAAGATCAGCAGCTAAAAGTCCATGCAGGATATTTTACCATTTACATAACTTGTCTGGCATTATTAGTCTCAGGGTTTCTTGTGTACTTGAATAAAGGTTACTTACCAGAGATCAGCATTGATTTTTTCTTGTATTTCGTGCTTCTGGTCTTTGCTTTCCATTACTTCTTGAATAGCATCTTCCATTTAGTAGAACAAAAGCAGAGCGTATTTTTTGAAACAGTTACTGTCGTGCTTTCTGGCACATATCTATTAACCTTTTTTGTTTTGTAATCAAATTTTTCAGAGTAGGTGCTTTAAAAGCACGCTGATTGAGTCATGATTCGAAGTACTACCTTAGTGAATGAAAGCCTCGCTTATTTAAACCGATTATATTGGCGCTTGAAGGCTCTTCCCTTCTTTTCTTAAATCAAAATTGCGGCTGAAGAACGTCAGGGGTTAAACCAGCGGCTTACTTTCCTACCTTGCTGTGCCACTAGGCTGTTTTTTAAGATTACTAAGCCAACTTATGCTTTGAATACCAGTGACTTCCTGCTGGTTGTCTTCTAAATGGTAAGCAATACTAAAGTTTAACCAACAGCCTTAACGATTGCTATTTTTGAGCCTCATCAAAAAAGAAGCGGTTATGGCTTTATACGAAAAACACCAGGACACCCTTGAAAAAGGCATCCAAGCAAACCGGGAAAGGACTTTTTATGCGCATTACCCGGAGCATCCCAAAGCTTATGGCAAGGAAAACTCCGAACAAGGGGAGCAGAATTTTGAGGCCATGAAGGGTAAGGCCTTTCAGGAGCTGCATCAGCAAAATCCTCAAGGCTGGGTTGGGGAAGAGGTTTCTCCGTACACCCAGGAGAAATTGGGTATTACCTATCCGCAATTTTCAACCGAAACCCTTACGCAACGTGCAAGGGAAGCTTACCATACCTGGCGAGCTGTAGATTACCGAGAGCGGGCCGGTATACTGGTAGAGGCTCTTGAAAACATCAAGAACCGCTTTTTTGAAATTGCTTTTGCTACGCAGCATACCACTGGTCAGGCTTTTATGATGGCGTTTCAGGCATCCGGCCCTCACGGCAATGATCGAGCCCTGGAAGCCCTTACAATGGGGATTGATCAAATGGAGCAAATTCCAGACGTGGCTTATTGGAAGAAGCCAATGGGAAAAATGGGGGATGTCCATGTACAAAAAGAATGGGAGCCCGTTCCCAAAGGTGTTAGTCTGGCTATTGGGGTATCCACTTTTCCGGTTTGGAATTCAGTAGCCGGGGTTTTTGGAAGCTTAGTAACCGGCAATCCGGTGATATGGAAGCCGCACCCAATGGCTATTTTGCCCGTAGCATTGGAGGTTGCAGCAATCCAGAAGACCCTCCGTGATCATGGATTGGACCCGAATATCATTCAGTTAGCCCCGGATGAGCCTAAGGACCCCATAACCAAGGACTTAGCAGAACATAAAAATGTTCAATTAATTGATTTTACCGGTAGCCGTGAATTTGGTGATTATGTAGAAACCCTCGAGCAGCACGGTAAGACAACTTTCACGGAAAAGTCTGGGGTCAATCCTATGATTCTCCATTCCATGGAGCATACCAAAGAATCCTTTCAAAACATTGCCTTTTGCCTTAGCCTCTATTCCGGGCAAATGTGTACAGCTCCCCAGAACATTTATGTCCCCGAAAACGGCATTACAGCCGATGGTGAGCATTTATCCTTTGATGACGTGGTGCAGAAACTCACTGAAAGTGTGCAGGGCTTAGCGGATCATCCTAAAATGGGCCCTGGCACGCTAGGAGCCATTCAAAATCCGCAAACTCAAGAACGGGTAAAGCAAATTAAAGATCAGTTGGGGGGGCAGGTAGTTCTGGATTCCAAAACCATCGAACAAGAAGGGTTCGAAAATGCCCGAACAGCAACGCCCTTAATTGCTACACTGGATGCCGGCCAAACGGACATCTTCAACCATGAGCAATTTGGACCCATCGCTTTGGTCATCAAAGTGAAGGATGTGGATCATGCCATCGAGTTGGCCCAGGACCTAACGCGAGAGAAAGGGGCTATCACGTGCTCAGCCTACACCACCGATGAGAACGTTAAAGAGCAGATTAAACGGGAAATGGGCGCTGTATTTGCACCAGTTTCCTTCAATTTCTCTGGTCCCGTGTGGGTCAACCTGAATGTAGCTTTTTCCGATATGCACCTTACCGGTGGCAATCCAGCAGGTAATGCCGGTTTTTCCAATCCGGAATTTCTTCAAAAGCGGTTCGTTTGGGTAGGGCACAAAGAAGAAGTGAAAACAGCTTCTGATGAATAAAGCTTTTTTTTAGCAAGGATAATACTGCCTAAGCGCCCGAACAGCAGCCCTATCCGCTGGAAAGGTAAGTTGTTCGGGCGATAACGTTTTCAGGGATTTCCAGCCATGCCGTATACGGTTAAGCTCATCCAGGCTTTCAAGATTTTTGTTTCCAAGGTTGAGGTCTTGCAATGCGTCATCTTGAACAGCACTAACTAAGTAATGGAGTACCAGCACCTGCTCCTCAGGATGAAAATAGTTGACTACTACAAAGTCTGGCACATTGAGCAGCTCATCTACTCGCACTTCCAATGCTAATTCTTCTTGAAATTCTCGCTTAAGGCATTCAACAGGAGATTCTCCTAAGTGCATCCCACCTCCTGGAAACTTTGTGAAGGCGACCCCTCGTAAGTATTCATACGATAAAAGGACGTCCCCCTTGAAAACTAATATGCCGTAGATCCGAATATTAAAATTGCTCAGGTTACTCAAATCATTTGCATTTCTGGCAAATCTAAGAGTGGACCACTTAAAAAAAGGGCTTCGTACAATGAAACAGGCTTTTTATTAGATTTGTCGTTAAATGGATAAGTTAGTTAGCTCCAGATAGGTTGAAATGATGGACTGGGAATCAATAGCGACTGTAAATGGCAGCCTTGGGAAGGCTCCTCCTAATAGGGATGAGGTTTTAGAAAAAGTTTATGACTTTCTGTCAGCTTTGGCTGAGCAGAAGCCTGAAGAAGCAGAGCGAATGGTTCTAACGCAGCATTTCCGTTATTTTCGGTGGCAGCTTGATATGCTGTTGAGGCCTTATTGGAAAGAAATGGCCCAGGAAGATCCGGAACTTACCAGGGACCTAGCGATCGAAATTTCAGATCCTCACTTTATGAATGAGCGGGATACGCAGCCCCACTTTAGTAGCAATGATTTTCAGTTGGGGATCAACGAGCGTATAAGCATGCGTGTGGCTATTCGAGGAGAGGCCGTGCCAGTTTATGTTAACTATAAAGTAGTTTTAGCTGACGAGCTATACTTCCTGCGTTTGGAGGAACCTAACAATGGTTTTTGGTAACGGTTGCCATAACCTGGAAATGAACCACAAAATACCTGTTGTGTTTTTCTTATAAATTTATTATAACCGCAGCAAAATCTTGTGAATGACCGATGAGCCGGAAACCTTCAAAACCAAAGCCTCAATTATACAAGTAATTGTAAAGGCCTTGCAGGACAAGCTCGCACGACAAATTGTAACGCTAGACCTCCATAATCTACAAAGCGCGCCGGCTGAAAACTTTGTGATTTGTCATGGTGGTTCCGATCGTCAGGTTGAAGCTTTAGCAGATGCCGTTGAAGAGCAGGTAAGGATTCAGAAAAACGAAAAACCCTACCACCGCGAAGGATCAGAGGCCAAGGAATGGATTTTGCTCGACTACGTGGACGTGGTTGTCCACATCTTTCAAAAACAGAAAAGACAATTTTATGCCCTCGAAGACTTATGGGGAGACGCAACAGCAACTTACCACAACAGCGAAGATGATGAACTCATTACGTGAGGTATTGAGCCCTTCAGGTAAAATTCAACAATATTTGAACTTGATGAGTGGAGGAAATCAAGAAGGGAATGATTCCGGTGACGACAAGGATAACAACTCCAGTAAATCAAACCGTCCTAAGTTTAGTTTTTACTGGATTTATCTTGTTGTTGCATTGGTGTTCTTAGTTTTCCTATTCTTCCCCCGTGAATTTGCGAAAGATACCAATTGGGTCCAGATTGAAAAGTGGATTAAGAAAGGTGATGTCAAGTCCTTTAAGGTTGTCAACAATAAATTTGCCTACGTTTTCCTAAAGCCAGAAGCTGTTGATAATGATCGCCACAAGCAACTTCAGGATAACTTGTTCATGGATCCCAAAAAAGGACCTCATTACAAAGTAACCATTGGTAGTGCTGAAAATTTTGAAAGCAAGGTTGACAAGGCCAGGAAAGCTTACTTAGCAGAGGGCCAAAACCTGCCGGTTAATTACGAGAATCGGCAATATTGGGGGCGTGAGATATTAGGCTGGCTGGTACCAATTGGACTTATAGTCCTTTTATGGTTCTTCATGATGAAAAGAATGAGTGGTGGTGGTGCTGGCAGCCAAATCTTTAATATCGGTAAGAACAAAGCAACCCTACTGGATAAAGGTACCACGGTTGATGTTACCTTTGATGATGTGGCAGGGCTCCAAGAGGCGAAAGTAGAGGTTATGGAAGTAGTGGACTTCCTCAAGCACCCTAAAAAATACACAGACCTTGGTGGTAAAATCCCGAAAGGGATGCTTTTAGTAGGGCCCCCAGGTACTGGTAAAACATTGCTGGCCAAAGCCGTTGCCGGTGAAGCGAATGTTCCGTTTTTCTCTATTTCAGGTTCTGACTTTGTGGAGATGTTTGTTGGTGTTGGTGCTTCGAGGGTAAGGGATTTGTTCAAGCAAGCCAAAGAGAAAGCACCTTGTATCGTCTTTATAGATGAAATTGATGCTATCGGTAGGCAGCGAGGAAAAAATATGATGGGTGGCGGTAATGATGAGCGCGAGAATACGCTAAATCAGCTCCTGAGCGAGATGGATGGATTTTCCGGTAACAACGGGGTAATACTGGTAGCTGCTACCAACCGTCCGGATGTGTTGGACCCAGCATTGCTCAGGCCTGGTCGTTTTGACCGTCAGATCTCAATAGATAAGCCCGACATCATAGGGCGAGAAGAAATTTTCAATGTCCACCTACAGCAAATCAAAGTGGCTGACGATGTAGATGCTAAAAAGATTGCCCACCAGACTCCTGGTTTTGCCGGTGCTGAGATTGCCAATGTGTGTAATGAGGCAGCCCTGAATTCTGCCCGTAAGAACAAAGAGATGGTAGATATGAAGGATTTCAATGACGCAGTAGACCGCGTTATTGGTGGGCTGGAAAAGAAGAATAAAGTCATAACACCTGAGGAAAAGGAAATTGTCGCTTATCATGAAGCTGGTCACGCAGTTGTGGGCTGGTTTTTGGAACATGCATCTCCATTGCTAAAAGTTTCAATTGTGCCACGCGGTACGGCTGCACTGGGTTACGCACAATATTTACCTCGTGAGCAATACCTGTATACAAAGGAGCAACTCCTTGATACCGTTTGTATGGCGCTTGGTGGTCGGGTTGCTGAAGATATAACTTTTGGCCGTATATCAACTGGTGCCCAAAATGACCTTGAGCGCACAACTAAGATAGCCTATGATATGGTGACGGTTTACGGTATGAATGAAAAGTTAGGCAACTTATCCTATGTGGATACCCAAGGTGAGTATAGTTTTAAAAAGCCATACTCTGATACAACTGCGGAGCTTATTGATGAAGAAGTGAGAAAATTCATCAACAGTGCTTATGAACGCACTCGGGAACTCTTAGAGGAAAAGAAGGATCTGCACGATCAGGTGGCGCAAGCGCTATTGGAACATGAGGTTATTCACAAAGCTGATCTGGAGAAAATTCTAGGACCAAGACCTTTTGATGAGACTTCTGTTTATGATCAGTATATAGAGAAGGATCAAGAGCTTAAGCAGCAAATAGAAGAACAAAAAGACCGTATTCAAAATCAAACGCCAGAGGCTGAACAGGAATCTGATCAATCGGAATCCTACTCAAATAAGGGTAAAGAACAAAACGATGAATCCGGATCCTCTAACGGCAAGCCAATTGATCATAACAACGGCGCCAAAGTAAGCCCAAATGGGTCTGGTGAAAAGCCATCTGAATCTGGAGAGGATACTTCTGGACCAACTTCCGATTCCGAAAAGGAAGGTACTTCCACTCACAATTCCTCCTCTTCAAGCTCCAAGTCATCCTCTTAATCGATCATCAAAAAATAATCAGGCTAGCAAAGCCCTGTTAGCCTGATTTTCAGGTTTTAAACCTGGATTTTAGTGATGGATCTGGGATCATACAAGATGAGCGTTGGCCCCATATACGGTAACGGTATTTAGCTATTAAATCATAAATCCAATCCCTCAATACGGGCGGTATAATTCGGAATGCACTTAGCCACTGGTACGGAAGGGGTAAGAGCTTGGCAATCCGAAGGGCTGCACTGCTCTTAACGAAAATGTTACTTCCATCCAGTAAAACAATACTATCTACGTTTGTTAATAGTTGTTGAGGGAGGTGATCGATAGCAAATTGGCTATTTATTGGTGCAAACTCAAACAATTCTTGTTTATCTTTTTCGATAATCCATTGTACGGCTCCGTTGCAGAGGTTGCAGTACCCGTCAAAAAAAATAACACGTTGGTTCTTATTGAAAGCTTGTTCAGTCATAGGCAAAACTTGAGGAAGCAATGTGCTTTTTAACTGTAACGATATGGTTTTTTTGTCCCAACTGGCTTAGGATATTGAGGCTTTCGCTTCTTTTTGCGCTCATTTATCCATTGCACTCTTTCTCTCAACAAACTTATACGCTGAGTGGTTACATGAAGAATCAAGTTACCGGGCAGCGGCTTATAGGTGCGAATGTTTACGTAGATGCCGAAGAAAAGGGGGCAGTGACTAATAAATATGGCTTTTATTCCTTAACCCTGCCGGCTGATACCTACAATGTGCGATATAGTTATGTTGGTTTTCAGACCCGTACGGTAAGAGTGGTCCTGGAAGCGGACAAAAAGCAAAATATCAATCTTACCCCAGGAACAATATCTACAGAAGCAGTGGAAATTCAAGGCGAACGTCCAGATGATAATATCCAAAGTGTAGATGTGGGTACTGAAAAATTGGATATACGAACTGTTGAAAAAATACCAGCGCTATTAGGCGAGGTGGACGTCCTAAAAACGCTCCGTTTATTGCCAGGAGTGCAATCCTCTGGCGAGGGCAGTAGTGGATTTCGGGTAAGGGGTGGTAGTGCAAGCCAGAATTTGGTATTGATGGACAATGCCACTGTTTACAACACGGGACATTTGTTTGGCTTTTTCTCCGTTTTTAATTCCAATGCGATTAACAATGTAGAATTGATGAAAGGCGGAATTCCTGCTAAGTATGGGGGCCGTATATCCTCTGTGGTAGATATTACCATGGAAGAAGGTAACATGAACACCTATGAAGCGGAGGGAGGTGTAGGAGTGATTTCCTCGGATATAACCGTTGAAGGACCGATAGACAGCGGGCGGAGTAGTTTTTTGTTATCAGCAAGACGCACCTATGTTGATCTATTTGCCAAAGCTTTTGGAGAAGGTACCCAACTGGAAGGCAATTCCTATTACTTTTATGATTTGAATGGTAAGGTAAACTACCGGATATCAAACAAAGACCGACTGTTTCTTAGCGGATACCTTGGAAGGGATAAGTTTAAGTTTTCAGGTAATACCAGTGACTTTGATATCAGTATACCCTGGGGTAATAAACTTGCTACGGTTCGCTGGAACCACTTATTTGATGACAAGCTATTCATGAATGTCACCGCCACCTATAATGCTTATGACTTTGCCGTGAATGTAAGCCAGACAAATTTGAACGCCAAGCTTTTTTCAGGGATTCAAGATTACAGTTTTAAAACGGATTTTACATGGTTCCCGTCCCCTGACCATACCGTGGATTTTGGGGTTGATTACATATATCACACCTTCACGCCTAGTTCGGTCTCAGGTGGGTCTGATTCCGGGAACCAATTCAGTACAGAACAGGTTGGTCAAAAATTTGCGCATGAAGGGGCGATTTACATTCAAGATGAAGTCGATTTTTCGCCAAAACTTCGGTTGAATGCGGGTTTAAGATTTTCTTTCTTCCAGCAGATGGGTCCATACAGGTATTTTCAGGATGGTCAGCTAGTAAAAAAATATGATAAAGGCGAAGCTGTAGCTTTCTATAAGGGTTTTGAACCCCGTATTCGGGCTCGCTACAAGCTTTCACCAACTTCTTCTATCAAAGCCTCCTTCATGCGTACCCGGCAGTATGTTCACCGGGTATCTAATTCGGGCTCCACCCTGCCCAATGATGTTTGGGTGCCAAGTACAGCCAATGTACAGCCGGAAAAGGCTAACCAAGGGTCCGTGGGTTACTTTCGCAATTTTAACAATAACATGTTCGAGACATCGCTGGAGCTTTATTACCGGAAAATGGATAACCTCATAGAATTTGGTAACGGCTATACCCCGGAGATTGGCCGCCAGCTTGAAAGAGACTTTGTTTATGGCGTTGGGGAATCATTTGGCGCGGAATTTTACCTTAAAAAACGTAAAGGAGCTTTAACAGGCTGGATAAGTTATACCCTCTCCAAAACCACACGGTTCTTCAGTGACCTTCAAACTTCCGTTTTCCCGTCTCCCTATGATCGAAGGCACGATTTATCGGCTGTTGGAAGTTACCGGCTCAACAAGCGATGGTCACTGAGCGCCACATTTGTTTATGGAACCGGTGCTCCTACTACCATTCCCACAAGGCGATTTTTGACGGAAGGAAAAGTTCATAACGTGTACAGTAAGCGTAATGGTTACCGATTGGAAGATTACCACCGCCTTGATCTATCAGCTACCCTCAGAGCTAAGAACTATAAGCAAAAGGATTTTAAATCATCATGGGTATTTTCCATTTACAACGTTTACAACCATAAAAACCCATTTTTTATATTCTTTGAAAACCAGGGTAATCTGTTGTCGGGTGATTTCCGCACCAATGCCAAAAAAGTGGCACTGTTCCCAATAATTCCCTCTGTCAAATGGAATTTTCAATTTTAAAGGCTTCCTCATGAGCGCCTCTAAACGGATCTTTAAGACCCTTTCAAAAGCTTTGATCTACATGGGCATAGGCGTAGGATTATTCGCATGTGAAGAAAGCATTAACGTTAATGTGCCTGAATCCGAACCCAGCATGGTGATGGAAGCCCGTATTGAAAAAGGCGATCCGCCGTTCTTACTTTTATCGGACGATCAGGCTTATTTTTCAGCGATCGACCCCGCAGCTTTATCCAGCTTGTTTATAGATAGCGCGGACGTCTGGGTAACCAATTACCGGGATACGGTCCCTATGATACCAGTTAACATTAACGACCTGCCAGAGGACATCGACCCCCCGAATGGGGGAAATGTTCCGATAGATTTTTCCCAGATCAGTGAAGACGTGAACCTGACCGTATACGTTCCGGCTTCGGGAAAAATCGTAGGCCGGCTTGGGGACCGTTACAAAATCCACGCACAGACTGAGCAATTTGAAGCCTCCGCCACTACTCGGCTTGTCAAGCCTTCCGCTAAACTGGATTCGGTTTTTTACACGGATTTGGATGATCCCACCCAGGATACCTTAGTACGCGTGTCCATAACAGTGAATGATCCCAAAGGATCACCGAAATATTACCGTTATTTCACCAAACGGAATGCTGAACCGTTCTACGCGCCTTTGTTCGGCTCTGTAGCGACTGATGCAGCGGTGGACGGTGAAGTGTTTGATTTTCCGATTAACCGGGCCTATGGCCGGATTGGACGGGATGATATAGAAAATATCACCCCTTTCTTTGAACGGGGGGACACCGTTACGGTTAAGCTTTGCGCCATTGAGGAGGAAATTTACCGGTTTTGGAGTACCATTGAAGATGACATTAGGAATAGGGGAAGCCCATTTGGGAGTGCAACCAGAATACAGAGCAATGTGAAAGGTGGTCGCGGTGTATTTGCTGGATACGCTTGTGATACTGCTACGGTTGTTATCCCTAAAAATCCATGACTTCTAAAATGGGGTATTTTTTTTAAGTAAAAAGGATTAACGCCGCTTCGCAAAAAAATCTTCTATAAGTTTCCCTCCCTGTTCCGCTAATATGCCGCTTGTAAGTTGCGTTCTAGGATGGAGGGGAGAGGGTTGTAACCTGGTAAAGCCTCTTTTCGGATCATCTGCTCCAAAAACCAAACTTCCTAATTGAGCCCATCCCAGACCACCTGCGCACATTGTACAAGGTTCCAATGTAACATATAAATCACACTCATCCAGGTACTTGCTCCCTAGCGCTTCAGAAGCAGATGTTAAGGCGATCAACTCAGCATGCGCTGTTACATCCCCCAACTGCTCAGTCATGTTGTGTCCCTTTGCTATAATCCTTCGCTGACTGACGACAACCGCACCCACCGGTACTTCCCCTTTTTGGTAAGCAATTTCAGCCTCCTGAATGGCAGCTTGCATAAAATATTCTGGTGAAAATACACTCAAACCCATACCCGATAGCTTTAAAAGCAAAAATAGGGGATGAATAAACTCCTAAATGCCTGTTAGTGGGCATGGTTTTTTCGTAAAGTTAAAAAGTTGCCATTTAATTTTGTATCGTTAGAAATAAACATCTTTGTTTATCTTACGGGAAAAATACCAAACCTATGAAGTACCTGATGCATAAGGTTTTTGCTTTAGCTATCCTTGGGATCTTCTCTATAAATGTGAATGCCCAGATTCTCCAGCCCGTTAGCTGGAGCTATGATGCGGAAAAACTTGAACAAAACCAATACAAGCTGAAGTTAACCGCAAATGTGGATACGGGATGGCACATATATGCGCAGGAACTAGAAACGGATGGCCCGGTCCCTACTAGCTTTGAATTCGAGGATTCGGAGGGTATGCGGTTGGTTGGTAATACTAAGCCGTTAGAACCTGGAAAAACAAAGCGCGATGAGGTTTATAAAGGAAAAATGACCACCCATAGCGGAAAAACCACATTCATACAAAAAATAGCAGCTGAAGATAAAGCAGTCAAGCAGGTATCAGGCCAGCTTGAATACATGACCTGTTCTGACGAGAAATGCCTGGCCCCCAATACCAAGAATTTCTCCATAAAACTGCCGGGAAGGGATCAAGATCAACGTAAAAGTGAGTCGCAAGGTAACGGTAGCGGTGACCAAGGGATGTTAAAGCCCGTGAGCTGGTCAGCAGGTATCAAGCATTTAAAGGATAAAACATTTAAGCTTAAGGTCAAAGCCGCCATTCAGGATGGCTGGCGTATTTATGGCAGAGATGTGGCTGATGGTGGTCCCGTAGCAACGGAAATATCCTTGGCTCATAACCAGCCATTTAAGAGTACAGGGCCGGTCAAAAACCAAATAAAAGCCAACAAAAAGTACGATTCGGTTTTTCAAATGCCGCTCAGCTTTTTCAAGGAAAAAGCGGTATTTACCAAAAAAGTAACCTTAAAAAGTGCGGTAGATACCGTGCTGGCAAAAGTGCGTTACATGAGCTGTGATGACAGCCGTTGTTTACCGCCCGAAACCAAAAAAGTACCAGCAACCCTTACTGTAGATCAACTAGGTACGGCCGGGCTTGAGGAAAAAGCCCAATCAGATGCTGACAGCAAGACCTTTTGGGGGATTTTTATAGCCGGATTTGCTGGAGGGCTTTTAGCTTTTCTAACGCCTTGCGTATTTCCGATGGTACCTTTAACGGTTAGTTTTTTTACAAAAAATAGCGGTAATAAAGCAAAAGGCGTATTTAATGCTGCCTTGTACGGTGCTGCCATCATTGCTATTTATGTGCTGCTAGGCTTTTTAGTGACTAAAATATTTGGGTCCAGTGCACTTAATCAGTTAGCCAGCAACATTTGGTTTAACCTGGCTTTCTTTGTGATATTTCTGCTTTTTGCTCTTTCCTTTTTTGGTCTTTTCGAGATAACCCTGCCGAGCTCATGGATCAACAAGTCAGATCAAGCTGCTGACCGCGGAGGTTACATTGGGATTTTTTTCATGGCCTTTACCTTGGCCTTGGTATCATTTTCCTGCACAGGGCCTATCATTGGTACCTTATTAGTCCAGGCAGCAGTACTTGGCAGTAATACAGGACCTTTACTGGGTATGCTCGGATTCTCCCTTGCATTGGCCCTTCCATTTACGGTGTTTGCTGCTTTCCCAGGATGGCTGAATAACCTTCCCAAGTCCGGTGGTTGGTTAAATACCATCAAAGTAGTTCTGGGCTTTTTGGAACTTGGCCTGGCCCTGAAATTCCTCTCCAATGTAGATATGGCTTATAGTTGGGGTATATTACCCAGGGAAATATTCCTGGGTATCTGGATGCTAATAGGCCTTGGTATGGCTGCTTACTTGTTTGGCTTCATCCGTTTCCCGAATGATAGTAAAACTGGTGGCGTAAGCATCCCTAGTGCTGGGGTGGCGGTTTTAGCACTTGGTTTTGTTGGCTATTTAGCTCAGGGCTTAGGTGGTAAACCCCTGAGTTACTTGAGCGGTTTCCCGCCTCCAACTTTTTACAGCATCACTAGTAACCAAGAGTGTCCACAAGGCTTTGATTGTTTTCACGACTATGAAAAAGGAATGGCGCATGCCAAAAAAGTAAACAAACCGGTGATGTTGGATTTTACCGGTTGGTCTTGTGTGAATTGCCGGAAAATGGAAGAGAATGTCTGGATCAAGCCAAAAATTCATGAAATCATTGAAGATAACTATGTATTGATCAGTTTATACGTAGATGAAAAATCCAAATTACCGCCTAAGGACCGCTATGTATCAGACTTTAGTGGAGATAAAATTACAACGGTAGGAGGCAAATGGAGTGATTTCCAAGCCTCCCGTTTTAAAGCCAATTCTCAGCCTTATTACGTATTGCTGGACAACAACGGTAACAAATTGCTGGATCCTCGAGGGTATACGCCGGATCATCAAGTTTACCATTCTTATTTGAAGAAAGGGCTAACCAAATTTAGACAGCAAAACCAAAGCACGGCTACCAAGTAACTTATGGAAAGTATTCGGAAGCATCTGGAAGAAGCCTCCACCGTCCTTGATAAATTTCTAACCGATGATGAAAACCTGAAAGCTATTCAGCATGGTGCAGAGTTGCTATACACAGCCTTGGGTAATGGGCATAAGGTTTTGTCCTGCGGTAATGGCGGCTCCATGAGCGACTCTATGCATTTTGCGGAAGAGCTGACAGGGAAATTCAGAGAAGAACGTCCGGCAATACCTGCTATCGCGCTAGGGGCTGACCCTGCTTTTACGAGTTGCACCTCCAATGACTTTGGCTATGATCATGTTTTTGCTCGTGGCGTAGAAGCTTACGGGAACCCGGGCGATGTCCTATTGGCTTTTTCTACGAGCGGCAACTCCGGTAATGTTATCAAAGCTATTCATAAGGCACAGGAAGCTTCCATGAACGTTATAGGCCTTACCGGCAAAGATGGCGGAAAAATGGCGGGCCTTTGCGATGCTGAGATACGTGTTCCGCATCATGGATATGCTGATCGCATTCAAGAGGTTCACATCAAGGTAGTGCACATCTTTATTAATCTTACCGAACAGCATTTGGGGTATTCGTGACCTCCATGCTATTTCTCCTGATCATTAGGATTGTAATAGCTTTTGCCATTTATCCTTGGCAAAATCCGGCCACCTGTTATCCTGGTAGTACTGTTTGATCATCCGCTGGTAGCGATACTGTTGATAAAAATAGTTGAGTACTTGTTTAGCAGGTCGGCTCAAGCGGCCATTGGGATTCAGGTAGGCATCCACCAGATATTGAATAACTTTTTTATTACAGTGATTCAAACGTTTAAGGGCTTTCATCGCATTGACGCGGGTTCGGAACTCATAAGAAGAACTAGCATATTTTACTAGTTCCGCTTGGTATTTTTTGCTCTTGTTTTTAGTAGCCAACTCTAGCCAAGTAATGCGCACATTGTGATTGTCTAATCCTTCTATGCCTTTTGTTGTAGTGAGATAGGCGTTGAGGTTTTCCGGTCGGTTTTCTACCAAAGTTTCCAGGGCCAGCTCAACATTCACATAGGAGGAGTCCTTTAAGCTCCGCTCATAAAGGGGTACTAATGCACTGGGTAATGATTCCAAATGCTTTAGGACCGCCCGGCGTACTTCATGATGATCAGCCGTGAGTCCTTTCCGAAGGAAGGTGATGACTTTTTTTGATGTATAACCGGTTAGCTGCTTTAAAACTTCTGCTTTAACTAAATGATAGTCAACCTCTTCGTAAATGGTTTTAAGGGCAGTTAGCTTCTTATTATCCGGCTTATCTCTTAGTTTCTTAACCGCATCATAACGGTCTATCATCAACCGGGCTTCCTTGGCTTTGGTAGTTAGCGTAGAAGTGGATTGCGGAAAAGACTCCCGCTTTAAAACCTGGTTGCCAGGATCAAAAGCTACGTATTCAACTGATTTACCTTCTGGAATGGGTAAAGTCGTTAGGGTTACGGGCCCATCAACCATAGGCTCCTGGCTAACTTTTGTGCCATCTTTAAAATGCACTTCAACAGTAATGGGCATTCGGTAGTAGCCTACCAGCTTGTTGGTTTCGTGGATCTGGCGGATATGGACGGCAATCTTGGAAGAAGCCAATTCCTGGTAGTCTACTTGGTAATGCGGAATACCGCCGCGTTTGATCCACTGGTCAAAAAACCAATTTAAATTCCTCCCAAGCACGTCCTGAAATGCCATGATAAAGTCATGGGTCGTAACCCTGCCATAAGCGTGGGCTTTCAAATAATGGTTCAGCACTCGGTTGAAGGCTTCCTTACCAACAACATCTTTAAGCATCCCAATAACCAAGGCTCCTTTAGGATAAATGCGGTTTGTACCCGCTTGTGTATGCATGATGGGCCGCGTATTCTTATCAGCCGCCGTTAAGGCCTTTTGAAGTTGCTGCTCGCGAATTTTCTGGTAATAGCGTTCCCCGAACAGATACTTTTCACAGAGCCTTCCATAGTGGGTTGCAAAACTTTCGTGCAGCCAGATTTGCTTATCGCTGTTGAGGGTTATGTAATCCCCGAACCAGTGGTGGGCAAGCTCGTGGGCATTGACGTAAACATAGCTTTGATCGATCTGCTGTCGCTCATTGCCATAGTAAAAGTCACCAAAAATCGTGGCTGTTGTATTCTCCATTGCCCCGTAGAGGAAATCTTGAACAGGTACCTGGGAATAACGGCTCCAGGGATAAGCAATACCGGTTTCTTTTTCCATGATATTCATGATCTCCTTGCTATGCCGGTAGGTAGGGTTGATTTTCCCCGGCTCATCGGGATAGTAATACAGGTAAAGCGGTACATCATTTCGGGTTACACGCTTTTCGATTTCATATTGCCCAATTGCCAACATCACCAAATAGGTAGTATGGGGCTGAGTGGTTTCGTATTCCCAGGTTTTGGTTGCGGCCTTGGGATTGGTTTTTACGCTCAACTGCTTGCCATTGGATAAAACCTCATAGCTACTATCAAACGTGATTGTGGTGTTGGTTACCAATTTATCGTTGGGATTGTCATAACATGGGAACCAATGGCGGTTATCAGTTCCCTGCCCTTGGGTCCATATTTGTTTGCGACTGCCTCTATCCTGCTCATCCCATCCAATGAAGTAGATACCTTTACGGGGTGTAGCGGTGTAGGAGATCGTTAGGGTGTAAGTTTCATCACGATTCAGGCTTTCGTCCGGGAATAACCAAATACCATCTTCATCAATACGATGGGTCACCGGCTCACCTGCTAATTGCACACGCTTGTAAGTTAGGGCTGGGCCATTGAGGAAAAACGAATCAACACCTTGGCGAAGAGGTTTAAAACGGTGCTCAACATTGCCAATTACCCGGCCTTCTCGGGGTTCAAAAGCAAGATCCAGGTCCATTTTTTTATAATCCAGTTTGTGGTCACGGGCTCCACCATCCGGGTCAGTGCGGTAGCATTGCATATTGGTTTGGGCATCAGAATGGCTTGCGTTGAAGCATACTAGGAATGCAACAGTGAAAAGCACGCTCAGAAGGTTTTTCATTGCCATTTTAAATTATTATTGGTGTAGCAAAACTAAGTAGGATTTCCATTAGCTTCTTAATGCGTTTCATAAGAGCGCAAGGCTGCTGATACCAAGCCCAAGCAGAACGGCTACCACTTGACTCAAGGTATACTGATGTTTATCCTGGGCTTCAAATAGAATGGTCGTGCTAATATGAATAAAGGCCCCAACAACTAGTCCTAATATGGCCTTAAGCAAAGGCGCATTATGAACATCATTCGTGGTAAGAAAAAATTCACTAACAAGGGAGCCAAGGGGGGTCATCAGGGCAAAAACCACTAAAACCCCTATACCTAGCAACCGGGAAAAACCATAGCTACTGATCACTGCCACCAAAACAAAAGCCGCCGGTATCTTATGAATTAAAATACCAAAAAATAAAGCGCTATTTAGCCCGGATTGAACATTAAATGCCTGCGATAAAGGGAGTCCTTCGATAAAAGCATGTACCGCAAGCCCGATAGTAATAGTCCAGGGGAACTTGCGGTTATTTTCTGCTATGTGTAAATGGCCATGTTCAATTCCCTTAGATAAACTTTCCAGGCCTAATTGAATCATGAAGCCAAGTAGAATAAAAGCGCTTGGCTGAAAACTCATCTGAAACACATGAGGTAGAAGCTTAAGGATCGTTATGCCCAAAAGAAAAGCTCCACTAAAGGTTATAAAGAAGTTGATCGAATGCTGGACTGACCGTTTAACCAATCGGTAAAGGAGTCCTCCCGTTAAGGTCGCTAAAAAAAGACTGATAAGGCTGAGGTAGGTACTCATAAACGAGGTATTGGGATAAGCGCTATTAACCTGGCTGGTTCAGTTTGGGGTTTCGAGCGTTAACGAATAAGCAACAGGTACATGAATCCTCAGGGATCAAAGGCCAGAATCCGTTTCGTGATCGTGGCCATTGCTTTCCCTATCAGCGTTCCCAGAATGCCACCAGCTAAAACATCAAAGGGGAAATGAACCCCTACATAAACCTGGGCATAAGATACCACAAAAGCCCAAAAATAAATGGCCGGGCCTACCCAGCCCCATCGTGTACCCAACAAGGTTGCAATAAATCCTGCTAAGGCAAAATGGTTAGTGGCATGAGAAGATGTAAAACTGAAACCTGCCCCACAGTGTCCGATTAAAAGCCGTGCTTCGGAAGCTATGGCTTCTTGTTTACAAGGCCTTAGCCGCTCTACGCTTTCTTTTATAAGAGAACTGCTAGTTTGATCACTTATAGTGATGGTTAGTATTACCATTAATGTAACTGCTAAGCCTTTCCATCCATAGTTGATGTTAAAATAGGCAATCAGAAAAATGTAAAAAGGGACCCAAACGTACTTATCCCTCAAAATGGGTATCACTGTATCAAAAAGGCTATTAGTAAGGGTTTGGTTAATCAGATCAAATAAAATGTGGTCCCAATTTAGAAGGGTTTCAAGCATGCTTAGTTTAGTTTAACTTGCTTAATGCTGGTAACGAATCTAGCGTAATAATAAATAAAATCCCGCTGGAGATTCGGTCAAAAATAACAATTCTACAGCAACCATACGGTTTTTGGCCAATGCCAATTCAAGTTCTGTAAGTTGGCGACCCGTCTTACAAGGCCTTATTTTTGATCGCTAAAAATACATAAATGCAAAGATCGTTTCCCCTCATACTATTGCTCGTTATTCTTGGCGTACCCTCCATGGTACTAGGTCAATACCAAAAGCCTTACAAACTCGTCAACAGTGGTTTATTGTACCAGCGCTTACAAGAGAGTCAAACCTTAGGCACTGCCCTTTATTTGGCTGCTCATCCTGATGATGAGAGTACAGAGCTAATGGCTTATCTGGCCAATGAGCGGGGCCTCCGAACAGCTTACCTTTCCCTGACAAGAGGCGATGGGGGTCAGAACCTCTTGGGCTCTGAAAAAGGTGCTCAACTTGGTATCCTCAGGACTCAGGAATTGCTAGGTGCACGGTCAGTGGATCGCGGACATCAGTTTTTTACCCGGGCCAATGATTTTGGTTATTCCAAAAGTACCACCGAAACCCTGCAGATCTGGGATAAGGAGCGGGTATTAGCTGATATTGTAAGGGTTATACGTAAACTTCAGCCTGACGTTATTATAACACGGTTCCCGGCTGGTGGTTATGAAGGGGCGCACGGCCATCATACAGCCTCAGCCACTTTGGCTAAAAAATCATTTGATGCTGCCGGTAACCCGGAAGCATTCGCCGACCAACTAAAACAACTCGATACCTGGCAGCCTAAGCGGTTGCTCTTCCATACCTCTCCTTACTTTTACAGGGGAGAAGATAAGCAGATGGATACTTCCAAGGTAGTGACTTCCCAGCTTGCTCAGCTTAATCCGGCTACTGGTAAGACTTATGTTGAGATGGGGGCTATTAGTCAAACTTATCATAAAAGTCAAGGATTCGGTTCAGCACCAAGGCGCGGTAGCCGGTTGGCTTATTTAAAGCATACCAAAGGACAGCAAGCGAAAGATGACCTCTTGGATGGTATAAACACCGATTGGAGCCGCGTGGAAGGGGGAGGTGCTGTCCAGCAACACCTTCAAAGAGCTGAGGAAAGCTATGATCCCGGCCAGCCGTCACAGATGGTTCCCCACCTTTTGAAAGCTTACAAAGCTTTACAGGATATAGATAACGAGCATTGGCGACAGGTAAAAAGCCATAACCTGAAAAATCTGATCCTGGCAGCTAACGGATGCCTGCTGAACGTCTCAGCTAAGCGAGGCTATGGAGTGCCGGGAGAAAAGGTAAAGTTTACCGCCAACTTCCTTAAGCGCGGATCTTACCCTATGAAACTGGATGCCGTCACCTTTCCTTTTCAAGAAAAAGCGGTTAGCCTTCGCCAGCAGGTTGAACGCTATAATAAAATTGATACCACCTTAGCGGTCACAATCCCCCAAAATTTGCCCTTTACTCAACCTTATTGGTTGCGGGAGCCCATGACTAGCAAAGGCATGTATAGTGTGCCTGAACCGGATTTGATTGGTCTACCGGAAACACCAAGCCCTGTAAAAGCTACTTATCAGCTAGAGGTTGGTGATCTTAAATTAAAAGTAGATCGCGCTGTAAAGTACAGGTACGAGGACAGGATTAAGGGGGAAGTGAGTGAAAATTTTGAAATTGGCCCTCCTGCTACCATGGCTCTCAATACTGATGTGATCGTATTCCCTGATAATAAGCCCCAAAAACTCACCTTGACGGTTAAAGCCCATCAATCCAAGCTTTCAGGCAATGTCAGTCTGGATCTTCCCGGAGGATTTAAGGTGGTATCTAAGCAGAAAACCCAGGCTGTTAGCCTGGCCGAACAAGGGGCTACCCAGCGTGTAACATTTCAAATAGCGCCACCAACTGAAGCCAAAAAAGGTAGTTTAACAGCTCAGTTTACCAATGATGACGGAACCTTCACTAAAGAGCTCACCACCATCAACTATGACCATATCCCTAAACAAACGCTTTTTCCGCAAGCCAAGGCTAAGCTTCTACGCCTCGATATTCGTACGCCAGGTAAGGAAATCGGCTACATCATGGGATCGGGAGATGAAGTTCCCAAGGCATTGCGTCAACTAGGGTACAAGGTTGTCATGATCAATGAAGAAAACATTGCGGAGATCAATCTCAATCAATTTGACGCTTTGATAACCGGTGTGAGAACGTATAATACACAGGAGTGGATCAATAATTACCAAGATAAATTAATGCGTTACGTTTTAGATGGTGGTACCATGGTATCTCAGTACAACAAAGACGATAACCTGGTGGTGGATCAGTTAGGGCCTTATTCTTTTACCATTGCATACGATCGCGTTACCAAAGAAACCGCCAAGGTCAACTTCTTAAAACCCGATCATCCTATTTTAAATACACCCAATAAGATTGGTAAAAGGGATTTTAACAATTGGGTACAAGAGCGTGGCTTGTATTTTCCAGGCGAATGGAATAAGAACTATACGCCTATCCTCAGCAGCCATGATCCGAATGAAAGCCCCAAAAAGGGCGGATTGTTAGTAGCTGAATATGGGGACGGGCACTACATTTATACCGGGTATGCTTTCTTCCGCCAATTGCCATCAGGAGTTCCCGGTGCTTACCGTTTATTTACCAACTTGATAGCTTATGACTGATGACATGAAAACATCCGAAGACAAAACGGATGATCCGGATACCAACTTACACCAAACCAATCATGAGGTGGATCCACCTCCTTTTTTTAATACCTGGAATGCCATGTATGCTTTGGTGATCGGTGTATTTGTTGGGCTTGTCGTGCTTTTTTATGCCTTCACAAAATACTATGAATGACGCCCATTGATTGGTTCGTACTGCTAGGAACGTTAGCAACTATTGTATCCTACGGTATATGGCAAACCCGTGGCACCCATAACCTTCAAAGCTTCTTTCGGGGTAATAACACCCAACGCTGGTGGACTATTGGCCTATCAGTGATGGCGACCCAGGCAAGCGCTATTACGTTTTTATCCACGCCAGGCCAGGGATTTGAGAGTGGTATGGGGTTTATCCAGTTTTATTTTGGCTTACCGCTAGCCATGATCATTATAGCAGTGGTCTTTATTCCCCTCTATTACAGACTAAAAGTATACACGGCATACGAATACCTGGAGCGCCGCTTTGATAAAAAGTTGCGGCTATTAACAGCGCTTCTATTCCTGTTTCAGCGAGGACTGGCAGCAGGGCTCACCATTTATGCCCCAGCTATTATCCTTTCCCATATCCTGCAGATAGGCTTATCCGTGACCATTCTCTTGATCGGAGGACTGGTTATTCTTTACACCGTTTCGGGTGGCACCAATGCTGTGAGTCAGACTCATAAGACCCAAATGTTTGTCATTTTTTTAGGCATGTTCGTAGCTTTTGGCGTGCTTATTAACTACTTGTCCGAATTTTTAAGCTTTCAAGATACGCTTGCGGTTGCAGGCAAGCTGGACAAATTAGAGGTGATAGACCTGTCTTTTGATACCAGTTCTCGCTATAACATCTGGGCTGGTATTCTAGGAGGGCTGTTCCTTCAATTATCCTACTTTGGAACTGACCAGTCGCAGGTTCAGCGCTACTTATCTGCCCAAAGTATCAAGGAAAGTCGCTTAGGGTTGATGTTCAACGGCATCCTTAAGATTCCCATGCAGTTTTTCATTTTGCTGATCGGGGTTCTGATGTTCATGTTTTACCAGTTTTATCAACCGCCTGTTTATTTTAATAAAGCCAGTCTGCAATTGGTAGAGCAGTCGGAATACCAGGATGAGCTGCAAGCTGTGAAAGAGGCGCACACCGAAAATTTTCAAGAAAAGAAGGCGAAGGTCAAGAATTTAGCTGAAGCCCTTAAAAAAGGTGATCTTACCCGATCAGAATTACAGCAAAGGGTAGAGGCCGTCAAAGCTCATCTTCAAAAAGGAAAGCAACTGGATAAGCGGGTGGTAAAACTTATCAATAAAGCCGCACCGGACGCCAAAACCGAGAATAGTGACTATGTCTTTTTGAACTTTGTAGTCAATCAATTACCAACCGGGCTTGTGGGCTTGCTATTGGCGGTAATCTTTTCAGCGGCCATGTCATCCACGGCAGCTGAGCTCAATGCCTTGGCTTCAACTACTACTGTAGATCTGTACAGGCGTAATTTATCTAAACAACGATCCGAAGCCCATTTAATGAGAGCCTCTCGCTTTTTCACCTTGCTTTTCGGGGTGTTGGCTATCATTTTTGCCTGGAGCGCCTCGCTTTTTGAAAATCTTATAGAAGCTATTAATATCCTTGGATCCCTTTTTTACGGTACCATTTTGGGTATTTTCCTGGTGGCTTTTTTCCTGCGAAAAGTTGGGGCCAATGCGACTTTTACGGCAGCCGTATTTGCGGAAGCCATGGTTTTAACTGTGTACGCTACCACCGATTTTGGCTATCTGTGGTTTAATTTTATCGGAACTACCGCTGTGATAGTCATGAGCTTATTCTTCCAGATGCTACTTTCCCGCACTCGCAGACGCTAGAACGGGTTCTTTTTTAGAATGGGCGAAAATCACCACCTTTGAAATGCTTAAACGAGTTATTTTAAAGCTGTTATCATGAAAGATTTCCTGAAATATACGCTAGCAAGTGCGCTTGGTTTTATTCTGGCCAATGTGGTCCTTGGTATACTTAGTGTTATTGTAGTATTGATCAGCATTGGCAGCATCATGTCAGCCGCTGATGACTTTAAATCGGATGATAAGGTTACCGTTAAAGATAATAGCATTTTAAAGGTAGAGCTGGACTATCCCATGGCGGAGCGCGCTGAGAAAGAAAAACCTTTCCAGCGCATTATGAGAAAGTTTAACGATCAAAAGCAAAAGGTAGCTTACCGTAATGTCCTTAAAAGCATTCGGAAAGCCAGTGATGATGAAAAGATAGAAGGCATTCTAATGGAAACCTCTAGCGTTCCAAATTCTTTTGCCAAGCTTGAAGAAGTTCGGGAAAGCTTATCCAACTTTAAAGATAGCGGAAAATTTGTTTATAGTTATAGCAATATCTTAACCCAGAAAGGCCTTTATATTTCATCAGTTGCAGATAGTGTTTTCTTGCAAAAAGAAGGTTTGGTCAATTTTAATGGGTTGGTTTCTCAAACCACATTTTATAAAGGTTTATTGGATAAGTTAGGAATCAAGCCCTATGCGTTTAAAATTGGTAGATTTAAGAGTGCGCCCGAATTCTTAACCAGAAAGTCCTTGAGTGAAAGTGCTAAGAAACAGACAAGTGAAATTCTAAATAACCAACAGGAACAATTTCTAAGCGCCATTAGTAGGGGGCGCGAACTAAGTATGGAGCAATTGCGCCAATATATTGATGAACTAGAGATCCGAACAAGCGAAGATGCAGTTGAAAAGGGCCTTGCAGACGATAACCTTTATCAGGATCAAGTAACCCAACTCCTAAAAAATCGTATCGACCAGGAGGCTTCTAAAGATCTTGAGACCATTAGCCTTAGTAAATATCAGAAAACCCTTGATGAGGGTGATAATGACAGTGAAAACAAACTAGCTGTGGTGTATGCCAATGGTGCGATAGGCCTGGGCGAAGGAGAAGACAATAGCATTGGTTCGGCTAGCATGTCAGATGCTTTAGAAAAGGTTCGGGAGGATTCAACCATTAAATCTGTGGTTTTGCGGGTCAATTCACCGGGTGGTGGAGCCATGGCATCCGATATTATCTGGCGGGAGGTTAAATTAACTGCGCAGGCTAAACCGCTCATTGTATCGATGGGGGATATTGCAGCCTCTGGCGGTTATTATATCAGTGCTCCTGCTGATACGATCCTGGCGCAGCGAAATACCATTACGGGATCTATTGGAATTTTTGCTTTATTGGTTGATTGGAAGGAATTCTGGAATGATGAGTTCGGAATAACCTTTGACCGTGTAAAAACTGGTGAATACGCGGATTTTGGTAATCCTAACCGCCCGCTTAGTCAAAAAGAAAGGACGGTATTTGAAAAGTACATTGAGGAATCCTATCAAGACTTCATTGGCCGGGTAGCAAAAGGCCGTGGAATGCCCATTTCAGCTGTTGATTCTGTTGCAAAAGGCCGTGTTTGGACCGGAGAGGCAGCCAAGCAAGTTAACTTGGTGGATCAGATCGCGAGTTTTGAGGAAGCCATAGACTTGGCAGCCAAAAAGGCTAACATGGAAGATTATGAATTGGCTAAGTATCCAGAACAGGAAAACCCCTTTGAAAAATTCTTTGGAGATTCTTTCCAAGCCTACATCAACAGCCTTTTAATGGGGCCTGTTAAGCAACAAATCCACCAACATGAACGGCTCAAATTCCTGTATGAGCAAGGCAACGGTGCCTATATGATGATGCCATACAACATCAACGTTCAGTAAGCTTCCCCTCAAAGCTATTGAGTATAAGCGAGCCCCTTTGTTCTTTCATAAAGGGGCTTTTTTAGTAGATTACTTGCCAATTAAGGCAATTTTACGGTTTTCCGTTTTTTTTAATTTCGTACCTTACCGATTCCATTCGTATCATGCAGCAGCTTAGTTTTTCGGAAATCGAATATAAATGGCAAAAGTATTGGGAAGAAACCCAGACTTTTCATGCCCAAGAGCATTCCGGAAAACCCAAATACTACGTCCTGGACATGTTCCCGTATCCATCAGGTGCGGGGCTTCATGTAGGCCATCCCCTGGGGTACATTGCTTCGGACGTTGTAGCCCGCTTCCGCCGGCATCAAGGTTATGAAGTACTACATCCCATGGGATTTGATGCTTTTGGACTTCCAGCGGAACAGTATGCCATTGAAACCGGGCAGCATCCAGGCATTACTACCGATCAAAATATTCAGCGCTACCGGGATCAGCTCAAAATGCTGGGTCTATCATACGATTGGTCTCGGGAAGTCTGCACCTGTGATAATAATTATTATCGCTGGACCCAATGGATCTTTCTGCGGTTTTTCCATAGCTGGTATAATTGCGATAAAGATCAAGCTGAACCCATTGAAACCTTGCTCCAGCAGTTTGAGGACCATGGTAATCATGGCGTAAATGCTGTCCATGATGCCCTAGAGCCCTTTTCGGCCAAGGAGTGGAAGAATATGAGCTGGCAGCAACGTGAAAATGTGCTTCAGCATTACCGCCTGGCTTATATGGCCAGTTCGGAAGTAAACTGGTGCCCAGCACTGGGGACAGTGCTTGCCAATGATGAGGTTCAGAATGGTTATTCCTTAAGAGGAGGCTATCCGGTAGAAAAGAAGGAAATGGCGCAATGGTTTCTGCGCATCACCGCCTATGCTGAGCGTTTACTTCAGGGCTTGGACCAACTCGAGTGGCCGGAGTCTATCAAGGAAATTCAACGTAACTGGATCGGAAAATCACAAGGTGCTGAGGTCTTTTTTCCCCTATGGCATCAGCCACAGGAAACCTTCATTGCTTTTACAACCCGGCCGGATACCATTTATGGGTGTACATTTGTTGTTCTTGCCCCTGAACATCCTATGATTTCTAAAATAACAAGCGAATCCCAATCAAAAGCTGTCCAGGATTTTATCCAAGCTTCCAAACGAAAATCCGAAAGGGAGCGGGTACAAGAAGTTAAAGAGGTTGGTGGCGTATTTACCGGTTCTTATGCCTGCCATCCCTTGACTGGTGAGCCTTTGCCGATTTATTTGTCCGATTACGTGCTGATGGACTATGGCAGGGGGGCGATTATGGCCGTTCCTGCTCATGATGACCGGGACCATGCATTTGCAAAAAAGTTTGAACTACCCATCATTGTGGTTGTGGATAATGGGCAGGATGCTGACACAGTACACGATGGTGATTTTGGTACTTTGATAAAGTCAGGTCCTTTAAATGGGCTTAATATTAAAGATGCGATTCCGGCTGCCATTGAACAATTGAACAATCAAGAAACGGGGCGGGAAAAGGTTAACTACCGTTTGCGCGATGCTTGCTTTAGCCGTCAGCGTTATTGGGGCGAGCCTTTTCCCATTCGTTACCTGGATGGCGTTCCAATACCCGATGCTGAGGAAGACTTACCTATTACCTTACCCGAGGTTGATTCATACCAGCCCATGCAGGATGGTTCATCGCCTTTATCCCGAAACAAGGAATGGGTAAACAACGCGGATGGTAGCCAACGGGAGACCCAGACGATGCCGGGTTTTGCTGGTTCCAGCTGGTATTTTTTGCGGTATATGGATCCTGATAATGAAAATGAGCCTGTATCCCAGGAAAGGGAGCAATTCTGGCAGGATGTGGACCTGTACGTTGGTGGTGCAGAACATGCCACCGGTCACCTTATGTATGCCCGGTTTTGGCAACAATTCCTTTATGACCAAGGGGTAGTCCACGTGAGAGAGCCCTTCCAGCACATGGTGAATCAGGGCATGATTGAAGGCGTTTCAGCCTTTGTTTACCGCATTAAGGATTCCAATACCTTTGTTTCCAGGGGAATGAAAGATCAATACGATACGCAGGCCCTTCATGTGGATATTCATTTGGTAAGCCAGGATAATGAACTGGATACGGAAGCTTTCAGGAGTTGGCGGGAAGAATACCAAGACGCGTCATTTATAACAGAAGATGGGCATTTCTATGTAGACCGCGAGGTGGAGAAGATGTCTAAGTCCAAGTACAATGTCGTTAATCCCGATGAAATGATCGCCTCGTATGGCTGTGATGCTTTCCGGATGTACGAGATGTTCCTGGGGCCGATAGAGCAATCTAAGCCGTGGAGTACGGATGGTATAGAAGGGGTTTACCGATTTTTACGTAAATTCTGGAATCGCTTTTTTGATAAAAATGGCGATCTAGCTGTTACCAACAATGATCCGACCGAAGCCGAACTCAAGATCCTGCATAAGACCCTTAAGCAAGTTCAAGAAGATCTGGGCCGTTTTTCTCTGAACACTTGCATTAGCCAGTTTATGATTGCTACCAACGAGTTGCACAAAATGGACACAAGGAAACAAGCCGTCCTTGAGCCTTTGGTGATCCTGCTTGAACCATTTGCACCCCACATGGCTGAAGAGCTTTGGCAGCTGCTCGGTCATAAGCCGTCCGTTAGTCAAGAACAAATGCCCGTCTACGATGAGCGCTACCTCAAAGAGGATTCCCATGAATACCCGGTATCTGTTAATGGGAAAGTCCGCGTAAAGAAAGCCTTCCCTATTGATAAACCCCAGGAAGAATTGGAAGAAGAGGTGATGGAATTACCGGAAGTCAGGAAATGGGTAGAAGGCAAAGAGATCAAAAAGGTGGTATACGTACCAGGAAAGATTATCAATATCGTGGTAAATTAGCTACTGCTAAAACTTGATCTTGGCGACCTTGATTTTTTAATCATTGTAGTTGCACCTGTATTTTGAGCCTATCAGCTTCCGGTAATTGAATGGTTTGTTCTTCGGGATCAAATTGGTTCCATACCTTGCCATTGATAGTTACCAGTTTAATCTGCGCTTGCGGGTTAGCCAAAAATACAGGATGAAAGGTTTCGCCCTTTTCAGTGTGAGTTAGCTGATAATGCAGTTTAGCAGGCTTTTCCTCTACCCAAAGCCGGAGGTACAGGTAATTCAATAGGCCATGCTCCATGGCGTGGTAGGCGGTTTTGGTTCTTACAGCCTTGGCCCCTTTTTCAATATTTCCTTTAAAGTCAGTTTTCAGGACCGTTCCACCATACCTGCTGTCCAGGAAGGCCTTATTCCAAAACTGGGCCCCTTTTTTAAATCTATTCAGGAATTTTTTTCGCTGAGTAATGCGATACAAATAAAGCTGGGTCATGTTCCCATAAGCTTGCACCCACCAACTAGCTGTTGATTGCTTCTGGTCCGGATGAGCGACCGGTATTTTATGGTGCCATGCACCTGTTTTCCCATTATAGGCTTGCTTGGTTAGCGGATTGTTCAATTGCAAGGCTTTTTGTTTGTAGTGGGGCTCACCGGTTAGCTGGTAGAGACGTGCCATCATCCAAATAACTTCCAGGTTATGCCCTACGTTCATGGCTTCATTCTGCCCCTCGATCAACTGCCAGTCTTTGGTAAAACTTTCCATGACCCAAGGCTTTGAGGGGTGGCGCATTTTTTTCCAGGCCATATCAAGCAGGGTTTGGAGGTGGCGCTTGTATTTTGCTTCGTGGGTCATGGGGTAGAGGTACGTTAAAAAGCCTGAAGCCGGTGCTAATTGGGGAGAAAAATCTTTTTGAGTGCTAGCTGTTGATAAACTTCGACTTAAAGCATTGTAATAGCCTTGGTTTTTGCCATCCCAGGCATGCTGGCGTAACAATGCATAAGAGCGTTCCAGGTAGGTTTCAGCCGCTGGATTGCGGGTAGTAGCATAATAGAGCGTTAAGCCAGTGATAGCGTAGGTTTGCATGAAAAGGTCTTTCTTAGCCTTTATCACTTGCCCTTGGGGCCCAATTTGCTCATACCAACCACCGTACTCCTTATCCCAGCCATGTTTCACCAAGTATTGAAAGGTGGAATCAGCAAGCTTTAAATAATGAGTATCCCCACTCAGAAGGTAGGCTGCTGAAAAGCTGAACAACTGGCGAGCTATCATACCTGGATACTGCCGATTGTTTTTATACGGTGTCCAGTCCCTTTTCAGGTAAGCTTGGAAACCACCAGTCTGCTCATTAAACATATGCTTTTCCCAGCCAGGTATAACTTCTTGCAATGCTTGCTGCTTCCAAAAAGCCCCTTTCAGAACTTCAGTCGATTGACCCTTTACCGGAAGCCAGCTGTTTAATAGGAAAATAATGATCAAAGATGCCGCGCGCATGGAACTTACCATTTAGAAGGAATGAAAGCTTATCAGTACCGCTTAATTTGGCTTTGATTTCCTATACGGATGACAGGAGATTGTAAAGGATCGGTCAATTTATCGATATCGGTCTCCACTAATTGATTGTGGTTGACGTCCAAATAAGCGGCTACCTGGTAATCGCCCCTGGGCAGACCTTCAATGGTAAAATAACCGTAATCATTGGCTTTCGTTTTATAGAAGGGGGCTTTCATGAAAAGCTCAAGGTGCTTGTAAGCCCTTTTCGCCGGGTAAACATGTATCTCAATGACATCCTCCTCTCCTAGCTCCCCTTGGAAGCTAATATTACCCTCAACTTGATATCCTTTGGCAGATAAGCTACTGTCATTTAGTTTTAAATTGCTAACCGGGCTTTTCGTACTGTTTTCTTGAAATCGGAAATTAACATTTTGAGTGGTTTGCTGGGCTGAAACGGAGACTGGCCGGCCGTAGGTGAGGTTACGTATATCACTGAATCCGCTTTTGAGTTCATTAGGCGCTGGATTGTCAGGGTTAGTCTCCATAGCGTAAAGGTAAAACTGCCCAGGTGTCAGGCTATCGATCTTGAAAGTACCATCCGGACCTACAACGGTACGCTGACCAAAAAAGCCGCCCCCATAATTAGGAGTGGCTGGCTTTCGCATGGCGCCAATTGCTATCTTGTTATCTCCAGTATATTCGACTTTTCCGCTAATGGCACCGTATAATTTTTCAGGGTCAGTTGGTTTATTGGGTTTATAACCTGGCATGAGCATTTGAAGCGCTTCATTGACCATGCGCTCACCGAAAAAGGGATTGAAAGGGACGCCTTTGGACTGATAAGTTACTTGCTCTAAGGCCATCTCTTCTCGGACAATGTAACCTGTGTAGTCATCGGAATTGGTTATCAGGATATTATTCTGGTAGGGTGAATGTTTCTCGAACTTATACCCAAGCCTCACATTCAATTCCCCGGGAATTGTGACCAAGGCAGTTTGGTTGATGACGAGGGTTTGGAGCAGGGTCATATACTGATCCCCATTCTTCATGTCCATTTGATGGGTCTGAGCCTGAAAATGGAGATCCGCTTTCCGCCTGGTATCGGTATTTTCCAGTAATTGGACCACTTGCCGGGCCAGCCGTTCCATAAAAACCTTTTGCCCGGGTTGACGCTGCCCATGAAAGAATACATCGGTATTTCGGGGCTGCTGGTCGCCAGCTGAGCCCTCTGAAAACATGACAAAGGGATCCGTATCTATGCCGTGTTTTTGGTCATACCGCTTATACAGGAGGTCTAAGCGTTTGCGCTGTTTCACGAAGTGGTTTACATAACCAGGCCAGTTAGGGCCTATCTTACCGCGGCTAGAACCCCATTCCGTGAAAACCGTGGGATGAGAGCCATAATTGTAGTGAACACCCTGTAAATGACCGGCTGTATCGGTAATTTTGATCACATAAAGCAAGGGATTAGCCAGTCCGTTGGCTTCAGCCCGATTAAGGTTCAGATCGCGCGGGATTTTACGCTTTCCAAAACCTATCCGTGCTGGAAATCGGCTATTCAGTGCTCTTTGGGTTGCTTGGATTCCTCGCCCAGCCATTAGGCGGTAAACCTTCTCCTTATGGGTGCGCCCGTAGGAGTGGTTATGGGTTGCGGATACGATGATGTGGCGTTTTTTAAGGCTTGTATGGCGGGCTATGGTGTCTTTGATTTTTTCCGCTTGCTCATTTTGAACGGCTATCACATCGTATTCCAGCCAGGCTAACTTTACCCCATCCACATCTAACAAAAGGACTTTGACCTTAGCGGTATCGTAGAAGTTCTTGGTGGGCTCATCGCTACCATAGGACATCACCATAGGGAAATTCGGTAAAATGCTGGCTTCGCCAAAGCCTACGGTTACCGGCCCGTTGGCTTTTAGCTTATACGGGCCATTTTGGTTTAATGAGGGATAGAGGGTGCTGTCAACGGTTTTGCTTTCAGCGCCAGCCTTTTTCGCCTTTCCTTGGTTGTGGGCATGGGCTTTATCGTGCTCATGAGCATGCCCCGGCCAGTGGGCATCAGCATTGATAATGCTTCCCCAAAGCAATGCAACTACCAAGATGCTTTTTTTAATGTAGGATCTGATCAACATAAATATTTCCCTTTCATCAGGTCAAATTAAAGTTTTTTGGTGGGGGAATGTCCTCGTTTTGCAGAATGGTAGGTTGGGCTTTGAATTTTTTCTTTGGAGTAGAATCAAATAGGCATCTTGATTGACTCCTAAAGAAATAAAAAATATGCATATGGCCTTTTAAACTAAAGCGTTTTACTAAATATTTAGAAAGCCGAATAAGCTTAATGAATGAAATGGTTGAGGGTCTCAAAAAGATGTTAAGGCTTTCTAAAATGAGGCACAGGACAAGCTCCTCAGTGAATCTCAATTGGACTTTTATTGTACCTCAGCCGTCAGGGCTAAGTTTGAAGTTTGAGAGCGCTTACGCCCTATGCCGCTTGAATTAGGATTGAATTCATCTCTTCCGGTATTCTTGAATTTTTTCAATATATAGAACCACAGATGCCCAGGATGGGGGTTATCTTATCGGCCCTCATCCCTTTCCCTTCTCCCACAATGCGGGAGAAGGGGGCCTTTTTTTCACATTCGAATAATAAGGAATAGGGCTACTGACCTTCAAACTTAATTATCATCCGCGCTAATCCGTTGAATCCGCGTTATCTGCGTTTTATCAGGCCTGATCTATTGATCGAACGCGGATGCCACGGATGCGGCTAATGCACGCGGATTAACTCGTAAACTGCCTTTTCTTAAAGTGGCCCGGGAATTCGCCTGGGACTTTTTTTGGTACTTAATGGTTTTGAAAGCTTTTTTAAGGGAAACGGCTCGATAGCGCTTGACCGCCTAATCCATTGCTAAGAATGCTCTAAGGTTGGATAGGGCCTACGACCGTTGCCGCTTGGGTGCGGATTACGTTACTTTCTCCTACCAATCTTTATTAAATCGTATATTTTAAGAGGAGCTTTGTTTGTACTATTGAATGGCTTTTTGTCCAATTTGAGTATCAATACGCCCTGAACTCCTCTTAAACGGAAAGTGCAAGAAGGGATTCGACCAAGACCTAATCCGGATTCGTTAAGATATATTTATTACTGTTCAGGATTTTATCGAAATTAATGTCCTTTTTATCAGTCTGGCTAACAAGGTTAAATCTTTTATTTTTATGCTTAAAGGTTGAAACTTTGAGATGTAGTAAATAGCCTAATGGTTTATAAG
>CAZIUI010000029.1:0-269 GCA_964542585.1 uncultured Sphingobacteriales bacterium
GCCAATTACAAGGAAACCTTTACGTCATTTTGGCCAGTCAGGAATATCAAACCATCACCGATCTTATCTTAGGCAGTTTCATCTTAAAGGGGGGTAGCATTGCTTTCCTGGTAACGCTCGGCTTTGCTTTGTTAATAGGCATGGGGTTAATCTGGCTTGTTATTCGTTATACACAGCATATTATCGATCACGTCAATCGATTTAAAGCCGGAGACTACCAAGCACGTATTCCTGTCAAGTCAGATGATGAGCTGGGGCAATTGGCAAAG
>CAZIUI010000029.1:310-31147 GCA_964542585.1 uncultured Sphingobacteriales bacterium
CTTTCAACGAAATGGCCAGTACCATTGAAGGTAACATGACTGCAATAAAAGAAATGGAGCAGTCCAGAAGGGACCTGGTAGCCAATGTCTCCCATGACCTGCGCACTCCGCTTGCCAACCTAACCGGGTATGTAGAAACCCTATCCCTTAAGGGCCGGCACTTAAGTATAGCACAGAAAGACCGATACCTTAACATTATGCTTGAGAACGCCAGGCGCCTCAAGAAAATGGTGGATGAGCTGTTTGAGCTCTCTAAGCTTGAAGCGCGCCAGGTCAGAGCCCATAAAGAGCCATTCTTCATCAATGAGCTGGTACAGGATATTGCTTACAAGTACCAATTAAGAGAAGACCTGAGTCATCTTCATATTGAAACCATCATGAGCGATGATCTTCCTCCGGTTTATGCGGATGTTTCCATGATAGATCGCGTTATTCAGAACCTGCTGGATAATGCCATCAAATTCACTCCTGAAGGAGGCCGAATTACGATTCAACTTCAGCAGAATGAAGGTGATATAGCCGTAAAAGTAGCCGATACAGGGATCGGCATTCCCGAATCTGAACAGGCATTTATCTTTCATCGTTACCGCAGACCGATTACGAATCAACACAAAACCCAAGGCAGTGGATTAGGGCTGGCTATTGTCAAGAACATGTTGGAAATCCAGGGTTTTTGTATCCATGTAGAAAGCATCGAAGGGGTCGGGACTGCTTTTTACTTTTACTTGCCTTTTTACCAGTCAGCTGCTAAGCAGGCCCCTAATAGAGAATAGTTTTATTGTGATCAAATCCCCTGTCAGGATTAGCAAGGCGCCATTCAGAAAAATGCTAATGCAGCATTGAAGGAACTTTGCCTTAGGTTATTTTCCAGAGTCATCATTTGTGAGGAAAACTTTATGGATCTGTGAAGTTTTCGTGATATCCGAATTCAACCTTTGTAGGTGAAATCAATAAAATGTTTTTATGCGGTTATTGCACACGATGAAATTAGGAACAACAGCAATGCTAATCACAGCCGGCTGTTTAATAAGCAGCCAGCAAACAATGGCTCAGGCACCGGATGGCGGAATGGTACAAACTGAGAATGGCCAAACGAGCGCTGAGGTCTTCATTAATAATCAGCCATCGGTCCTCAGTTTTGATAGCATGGGTGTTTCCGGTAGTAACTTCCGGTACATCATTACTGACGCTAATGATAATGTATTAATGGTTAAGTTCCAAGACCAGCAAAACTTCAACCCCGCTGGCGTTGGTGAATGCCACGTTTGGGGTATTGCCTATGAGGGCAGCCTTCAGAATACTAGTCAGGGAACACCCGTTAGACAAGTCTCAGCTACAAATGCTGATAGCCTATCACGGAACTTCATTACAGTGACCAGAACTGCTACGGATGGCGGAATGGTACAAACTGAGAAAGGTGAAGATTCCGTAGAAGTGGTCATTGATAATCAGGCCTCAATTGTTGGGTTTGACAGCATTAATGTAGCAGGTGATGGTAAAGGCTAATGACCAGCAAAATTTTAATCCTGCTGGTCCGGGGGTTTGCTACGTTTATGGTATGGCCTACAGCGGGTCCCTTCAGAATACTAGCATGGGCACTCCAATTGATCAGATTTCAGCTACGAATGGCGATAGCTTATCTCGTAATTTCATAACGGTTATGCGCGACACGCTGGATGGTGGAAGAATTGAAACTCCTGATGGAAAGGATTCAGTAGAGGTTGTTATTAACGGTAATCCTTCAGTGATTAACTTCACAACTACTAGCGTAAGTAAAGAGCGCAATTACACCTTTGTCATTACCAACTCTGCAGATACCATTCTGAATCCCGATGCTGGCACTTCGCAGGACTTCAATCCTGCTGGAACAGGAACTTGCTATGTTTATGGCGTAGCCCACCAAGGGCAACTAAACGCCCAAAGAGGAATGGCTATATCTGATATCTCTGCGGAAGAGGGCTTTGAGCGATCGGAAAATTCACTTGCTGTCAACCGGGTTGCTAGCACAGGAATTGAGTCAGCAGCAGATGTTACTAAAAGCGTTGAAGTCTTTCCCAATCCTGCTCAAAGCCACCTTAACATCAGGTTGCAAGCTGAAAGTGCCAATCAAGCTAGCTTGCGAGTAACTGATATAGCAGGCCATACTTTAATCAATAAGCAGGTACAGCTAAATCAAGGACGTAATAAGTTTAGTATCCAACTGGACCCGGAAATGGATGGGGTTTACTTTATTACCTTTCAGCAAGAAGAAAGCACTTATCAACAGAAGCTTGTAGTTGAGTAGAAAGGCTTTAAAAAGGTGTGGTATATGCATCAAGGGGGTTTCAGTCAGCAAGCTGTAGCCCCCTTTTTATTTGGCGCATGAAAATGGTCTTTACCGATCAAATAGGGCCATCTATTTCATGTTTAAATTTCCCTATTTGTTGGGATTACTCGCAATCGCTACTTTTGCTATTGGCTTTCAGTTGAATGTTAGCCATCAAACTAATTTGGAATAGAATTCAGTAACTGTAAACTGAAGGTCGGTTTGCCAAGGTTTCCCTGGTGGAAGCGTCCTTTCAAAACGCCATTGCTCCTAATTCCATGCCCAACATCCCTAACAGCCAAATAAACGCTGTTATAAGCGCTGTAAAAAACACCGGGAAGTTTATCCAAGAAGAAGCTAAGCATTTCTCTAAGCAGGATGTTGACTACAAAGGCTGGAATGACCTCGTCACTTACGTTGATCAGCAGTCTGAGGCTAAGCTGGTTGAGGCCCTCCGTGGCATCCTGCCGGAAGCGGGTATCCTGGCTGAGGAAGCCCACACCGAGCTGGAAACCGGCAAGGATTATCAATGGATCATTGACCCCCTGGACGGAACCCTCAATTTCGTCCACCGCTTGCCCATGTATGCCATTAGTGTGGCGCTCATGAAAGACCGGGAATTGCAACTGGGGGTGGTGTATGAGCCTAATCTGGATGAGTGCTTTCATGCGGTAAAAGGAGCGGGGGCTTACCTGAATAATGAGCCTATCAAGGTCTCTCCGACTGAAACCCTTGAAAATGCCCTTTTTGCCACAGGATTTCCGATCATTGATCCGACCACTGTGGCTCATTATACCCGGATCCTGAATCACTTACTTACGCACTCAAGGGGCGTAAGGCGCTTTGGTTCAGCAGCGATGGACCTTTGCTATACCGCAACCGGTCGTTTTGATGCCTACTATGAATACGGGCTGAAACCCTGGGATGTGGCGGCCGGAGCATTAATTATGGAAGAGGCAGGGGGGCAGGTAACCGATTTTCAGGGAGGGGCTAACTACTTATTCGGGAAGGAAATTGTAGCGGGCAATCCCGAACTTTGCAAGACCTTCTTATCCCTGCATCAGCAACAACACTAAAAAACCATACCTATGGCAACGCCATCGCATAACACCATCGCTATAGCACGGGGGGACGGTATTGGCCCGGATATCATGGATGCAACCCTGACCATTCTGGAAGGCGCAAATACAGGTTTAACCTTCGAGGATGTTAAAATCGGAAAGACCGTTTACGAGAGTGGCCACAGTTCTGGTATTACCCCGGAATCCTGGGAAAAGGTGCGAAAAAATCAAATCCTGCTGAAAGCGCCTATCACTACCCCACAGGGGGGAGGTTATAAAAGCCTGAATGTCACTCTAAGGAAGTCCCTTGGCCTGTTTGCGAATGTTCGGCCTTGCCAGGCCTATAGCCCTTTCGTAGAGTCCTCCTATCCTGATATGGACGTTGTGATTGTCCGGGAGAATGAAGAAGGCCTTTACGGGGCTATCGAACATATGCAGACGAATGAGGTCGCCCAGTGCCTGAAGCTTATCACGCGCCCCGGTACGGAAAGCATTGTTCGCTATGCCTTTGAGTATGCCCGCGCTCACGGGCGTAAGCATGTTACCTGCATGACTAAGGACAACATCATGAAGTTAACGGATGGGCTTTTTCATGAGGTTTTCAATGAAATATCAGCCGAATACCCGGAAATTGAAGCCGATCATAAGATCATTGATATTGGCGCGGCTCAATTGGCAACCAACCCAGAGGCATTTGATGTGATCGTAACGCTGAACCTTTACGGGGATATCATTTCCGATATAGCAGCTCAGCAGACCGGCTCTGTTGGCCTGGCCGGTTCAGCCAACATCGGGCGGCAATGCTCCATGTTTGAAGCTATTCATGGCTCAGCGCCGGATATTGCCGGTCAGGAAAAGGCCAATCCCTCTGGCCTCCTGAATGCTGCCGTTATGATGCTGGCCCATATCAACCAGCCTGAAGCTGCAGAGCTTATCCGTAATGCCTGGCTAACCACCCTTGAAGATGGCATCCATACGCCCGACATCTACGATAGCACCATCAGCAAGGAAAAAGTTGGCACCCAAGGTTTTGCTGAAGCAGTAAAAGCTCGCCTGGGTACCATGCCTCAGCGCCTGCAACCCGCTAACCTGGATAAATCAGGTAAAGGTATTCAGCTTTTTACGCCAGAGGCTCCTGAGAGCGATAACCGCCAGCTAAGCGGTGTGGATGTATTCCTTTACTGGGATCAGGACAACCGCAACCCAGACGTGCTTGGGCAGCACCTGGAAGAGGCCACAAATGACGTTCTGCCCTTGAAAATGATAACCAATCGCGGTACGAAGGTTTATCCCGGTGGTATCCCGGAAACGTTTTCCACCGACCATTGGCGTTGCCGCTTTGTAAGCTCTGGGGAAGGCATCCGGCAGAAAGAGGTGCAGGACCTTCTTTCCAGCATTACGGATGCTGGTTATGAGATCGTCAAAACCGAGTACCTTTACAAAAAAGATGGTAAAAGGAGCTACTCCTTAGGTCAGGGAGAATAAGCCCTACAAATAACCAATAAGTTTGGCCCTGAGTTGGCTTAGCGTAACGGCTGTTGCAATAGCTGCATTCAGGGATTCAGCCATGCCATATCCGGGGATGCTAATGGCTTGCGTTAAAGCAGGGTCCAGTTCCTCACGGATCCCCTTGGTTTCATGACCAACAATGATAAGGCCTGATTGAGGCCATGGGTTTTGATAAAGGCTAACCCCATTTTTGGCTAAAGCGTAAACAGGCCCTTGGTAATTGCGAGCATAGGCCGGCAGGTCCTTGTACTCAATGCTTGTGTGAAAAATGCTTCCCATCGTGGCTTGGACAACCTTGGGATTGTAAGCATCAACCGTATCCGAACTGCAAACTAAATACGGAAATCCAAACCAATCAGCTGAGCGTATGATAGTTCCGAGATTTCCTGGATCCTGCACCCCATCAACACCGATCACCCATTGGTCTTTGGACAGGTTGCCGGGGAATTCCGTATTGGGTAAGGAGGCTGTAGCTAACAAACCGCGGGGGGTCGTTAAGCTACTAAGGCCGGCCAGGGTTTCGGGCTCGACCATCTCCATTTTTTCAATGGGAACGGGGGTAGTAAGGTTGGCAAGCCCTTGTTCAGTGGCGTAAAGCTGAGATAAAACAAACCGGCTTTGCATCAAGGCTTCCACCAAATGGGGCCCCTCAGCTACAAACAATCCGTGCTTGTGGCGGTATTTTTTGTACCGCAACGATCGAATAAGCTTAGACGAAGCTGTGCTGGGCATTTAATTTGATTTAAAGTTTTTTATTGAATTACAATCCATATCATCCTTATTTTGCAGGGCTAATTTGCCGAATATTTGTCCATGAAGCGAAGCCGAAGGGTTCCAAAGTGTCATTCAATTTTTGCCAATAGAGCTAAATGGTGTGGGATGGTATTACTTCTGGCAAGCTTGGGCCTTGGCAGTTGTAGTTTACAAAAGCAAATCCCGGATAATAAGGTAGTGCTAGAAAAGGCCAAGGTTAAAAATGCACCTGAAAAGCACGAGTACCAACTCAAAACTCTTATCAAACAAAAACCCAATAAGCGGCTGCTAAGCACTTTTCGGCTAAGCATGTGGACTTATCTGACGGCAGGTGGGGAAGTTCCGCCAAGGGATTCCGTCCCACAAGGAAAGTGGTTCATCGGTAAAGCATGGAAAAGCTTAACAAGCTTTGTCAGAAATGACTTAGGAAACCCCCCGGTTATTTTGGATTCAGCACAAATGGCAGCCTCTTCCGATCAAATGGAAACTTATCTGGCAGACCATGGGCACCTGAATGCCACCGTAGAACCGAAAATAGACACACAGAAAAAGCAGGCTGAATTAATTTATAGCATCCATTCCCAGGAGCCTTACCATATCCAAAATATCGATTATTTTGTTCAGGACCGCTACCTGCACCAGCTTATCACTGAAGAGCGGGAGTCTTTACTTGATTCCGGCGGTATTTACAGCAGCCAAAAGCTCCGGAAAGAACGTCAGAACATCACCAAATTCCTCAACAATAAAGGGTTTTATAACTTCACCAACAATTTCATAGAATTCCGGGTAGATACTGCCGTGGGTGCGCAGCAAGTAAATGTGGCTGTTATTGTGGCCAACCCTGATGATTATAACCGCCACCGGCAATATACGATTGACGATGTTTACATCAATCCCAGCTATTCCGTTCCTGACACTTTTCGGAAAGACACCCTTAGAAAAGCTGGTTATACTTTTATATCAAATCGAAAAGAGCTGTTGTTAAACCCGGAAGTCTTAATCAGCAAAATACCCATAAAGTCAGGCAAGCTTTACACAAGCGACCAAAAAGAAACAACCTATAACCGGCTTTCGCAGCTGGATATATATAAGTTTGTGGATATTAAATACTTCAATACGAAGGCTTTAGGTAAGCGCAAAGGAAAAATTGATTGTTACATTCGATTGACGCCTACGAAGCGAAGATCATTGAATTTTGAGCAGGAATTTACTTTGACAGACCAGAATGACCAATTCGCGGCAAGTGTAGTCAACAATGGACGATTTTATGGTATTGCTCCCAATATTACTTACCGCAATAAAAATTTGTTTCGCCGGGGTATAACATGGGATCTTAACCTTCGCGGTGCTTACGAATTCACGAATGATTTATTTACAAGTCAAACCCCTCAGAACATATTTGAAATCGGGGCTAACACATCTCTGAAGTATTATGGCTCATTCCTGCCACGCACGGTAACCAAAGATCCCATTTCCAAAACTGTCCAAACTTCCCTCAACCTCAGGTACTTACTAGAAGGTAATATCAATTACCAGCGAAATACCGCTAGCTTTTCTTACACCTGGAGATTCAATAACAACCTTAGCACCATTTACGCGACCCCGGCCTCTATCAACCTGGTCAATACCCGTATCAGCCGGGATACTTTTGCCCGGCAGATTCAGGAATTTGACAACCCTTTTATCCAAAGCATTTTTGATACGTACACGATTACCGGCGGCAAGCTAACATGGGTTTACAATGACGAGCCCCTTTTAGGCGATCGGCATTGGCTTATTCGGTGGAACCTGGAACCCGCCGGCAACCTGCTTTACCTCTTTTATGACCAGGTTTTACCCTTTTTTCAAAAACAGGTTTTTAATACCGAACCTCAAAAGAGCGGGCTATCGGAGAACTTTGAGTATGGATTTGGGGATGTGGGGTTCTATACCTTTACTAAAACGCAGGCTGATTTTCGCTACTACATTCCGGGTAACGGAAACAATGAATTGGTTTTGCGGTTGGCCCCGGGAATCGGGATTGGCTACGGGAACACCAACTTTATGCCTTTTGAAAAGCGCTTTTTTGTTGGCGGATCTAACAGCATTCGCGCCTGGGCCGTTCGAGACCTTGGCCCAGGTAGCTATCAAGGCAGAATAGATGGTAGCGCTGCGGAAAACATCGATTTACGGGTTTTCCAGGTTGGCGATGTCAAAATAGAAGGAAATATCGAATACCGTTTTGACCTGTTTTACCGCTTCCGAGGGGCTATTTTTGCTGATTTTGGTAACGTGTGGCTGTTAACGGAGCCCGGCGGCATGGTCACCAATGATTTAGAACAAAAATTCTTTCAGGAAGGCAAATTTGATGATAACTTTTACCAGGAAATGGCTATTGGTACGGGCTTTGGCTTACGCATGGACTGGACGTTTTTTATCCTTCGTTTGGATTTTGGATGGCCGGTTCGCAATCCTAAAAAACCGAGGGGTGAGCGCTGGACCTCCTACAATCGGGACCTCAATTGGTTTACCACTGAAGCCCGTCTAAATATCGGAGTCGGATATCCTTTTTAGAAGCTATTAGAAATTATTTTTATACATCCGGGATTCGATCGGATGGTAAGCCCGCTCATTGTATTTCGCGGTCTTCTTGTCATGGTAATAGGTTCCCACTTCGCCATCCACTTCAAAATAGATAAGCTGCCCGATGGGCATCCCAGGATAGACAATGACGGGCTGTGCCACTGTTATTTCAAGGGTCCAGGTGTTGCAATAACCCACATCGCCTTTTCCAGCTGTGGCGTGGATAAAAATGCCCAATCGCCCGGCTGAAGATTTACCCTCCAGGAATGGTACCCGGTTATGGGTCTCTGTATATTCCTTTGTGACCCCCAGGTAAAGGTTGTCAGGGTCCAGGCGAAGCCCTTCTTCAGGGATCGTGAACTCACGGATTGAATTAGGCATACGGGCATCCAACACCTCAGATTCATAAACTGCTAAGTAAGGTCCTAGGTGCACATCGTAAGAATTGGTGCCAAGACTTTCACGGTCAAAGGGCTCAATTACAATATTGCCTGCCTCAATTTCGGCTAGAATGCCTTTGTCGCTTAAGATCATGGCTCGATACTTCTCTTATAAGACCAGTGTCAAATCAAAAAAGCCACCGGTTATGCCGAGTGGCTTTTATTTTAAACGTTAAGCATACCACAATAGCATGGGTAAACCATAAGCTGTAAGACTACTGCTGTACTTGCTTGTAATCATCGAGGAATTTCTGGAGCCCTTTATCAGTTAAGGGATGATCTAACAGTTGCAGAATGGTATTGGGTGGGCAGGTTACCACATCGGCATTCACTTCTGCACATTTTGTAATATGGAGGGGATTGCGAATAGATGCCGCCAACACCTCTGTATCGAACTCGTAGGTTTCATAAATGTTAGCGATCTGCTCGATCAACTCTATACCATCGTAGGAAATGTCATCTAACCTACCCATAAATGGAGAAACATAAGAGGCTCCAGCTTTAGCAGCAACCAATGCCTGCCCTGCCGAGAAATTCAGCGTGCAATTAATCCGAATACCCTCAGAGCTCAACTTCTTAATGGCTTTAACACCTTCTTTTATCATGGGCACTTTTACCACAATCTTGTCATCAATTTTAGCGAGGCTTTGCCCCTCCTTTACAATGGTATCGTAGTCGGTAGCAATCACCTCTGCGGAAATATCTCCATCCACTTCCTTACAGATGTCCTTGTAATGCTGATAAACCGCTTCTTCGCCTTTGATGCCCTGTTTGGCCATTAGCGAAGGATTGGTCGTAACGCCATCCAGAATGCCCAGGGCATTGACCTCTTTAATGGCTTCCATATCGGCCGTATCCACGAAGAATTTCATAAATCAGACGTTTTAGGGGGCTTATTCTACTTTAAAAAAGAAGGGTAAGCTTCCTGTATCGCACCGCTCAACCGCGTCTACCTTGCTCCGTTTCCGGCCTGGGGCAGCACGCAGGAGCTGGCCGTACAGGGCTTACCCAACTGCAAATGTAGCAATTTGCCACTATGTAAAAAAGGAGCCTTAACTCGAATTCAGTTGTCTTTGGTACTGCTGAATGGTGTTTTCAAGCCCATAGTAAAGCGCATCCGTTATCAGAGCCTGACCTATAGAAACTTCCAAAAGGCCTGGCAAATTCTTGTGAAGGTAAGCCAGATTGGTTAAATTCAGATCATGACCGGCATTGATACCCATACCTTTGGAAGCAGCAACCCTGGCTGTTTCGGCATACGGCCTTATGGCAGCTTTTGGATCTTTCAGGTATCCGGTTACGTAATCAGCAGTGTAGAGCTCTATACGGTCTGCGCCTATCGCCGGAGCGGATTCGGCCATTGGCACTTCGGGATTCAGGAAAATTGAAACGCGTATATCCTTTTCATGCAGGGCTCGGATAACATCCAACAGAAAATGAGCGTAATTTTTGGTATCCCAGCCATTAGTAGATGTCAATGCCTCAGGTGGATCCGGCACTAAAGTCACCTGGTCAGGCTTTACTGCTGTTACCAAGTCCAGGAAAGGCTGGCTGGGGTAGCCCTCTACATTGAACTCACCGTTAACCAGGGGCTTGAGCTGGCGTACATCCTCATAGGTAATGTGACGTTCATCAGGCCGCGGGTGCACGGTAATCCCATCTGCCCCGAAAGCTTGACAATCGCGGGCAACCTGGAGTAGATCCGGCATATTGCCCCCTCTAGCGTTACGGAGCAGGGCTACCTTATTGATGTTCACACTGAGCCTGGTCATATGAAATGAATTTTGTCTTATTGTTGTGGTAAATGTTAAGAGCTACAAATTTGCTGGTTAAAGTTTTGATTCCCCTTAATTAAAATGCTTCTCCAGCTTTTAAAACAAGTAAGGTCATTTTGTTGATAAAAGCCGTTCAGGATTTCTTTAGGCGATGGCTAACCATGATGAATCCGCCCGTATTTTTCGGTGCGGGCCTTTTTGTTTTGAGCGTCATTTTATTTGGGGGCATATGGACGGAAACCGCTGGTTGGGTTTTCGAGAACACGCTAAACTTTATCACCACCTATTTTGGATGGTACTACATCCTGATTGTGTTCTTGTTCCTGTTGTTTGTGATATGGCTTTATTTCAGCCCCTACGGTTCCATCAAACTAGGCCGGGATGAAGATGAGCCGGAGTTCAGTAAGATGGCTTGGTTTACCATGTTGTTTGCGGCCGGTATGGGTATGGGGCTTATTTTTTACGGGGTTGGGGAACCCATCATGCACTATCATGAGCCCCCAACGGCTGATCCCCGTTCAGAAGCGGCCCTGACAGATGCCATGCATTACTCCTTTCTGCACTGGGGCTTTCATCCCTGGGCCATCTATATCATTTTCGGAGCCAGCATTGCTTATTTTCACTTCCGGGTAGGGTTACCACTAGCACCGCGGTCTTTGTTTTACCCCCTATTAGGAGAGCGCATTCATGGAGCTATCGGCCATGTGATTGATGCTTTTTGTACAGTGGGGACTTTGTTAGGGGTAGCCACTTCCCTTGGTCTTGGGGCCATGCAGATTAACTCTGCCCTGAAGTCCATCATGGCGGTTAATTACGATGTGAACACCCAGTTACTGATTATCACCCTGATTACAGCGGTTGCGGTCACCTCCACCATTTCTGGGCTGGGTAAAGGCATTAAATACCTGAGCATTACCAACCTTGCCGTGATGCTTGTCCTAATGCTGTTTGTTTTTATAGCCGGGCCTTCCTTGTACATCATTGAGCTTTTCATCTCTTCTTTGGGTAAGTACCTGGCCGAGGTAGTTCCTTCCAGTCTCTGGCTGGATATGCGAAGTAATAATGACTGGCAGCAGGAATGGACACTTTTTTATTGGGGCTGGTGGATTTCCTGGTCCCCATTTGTTGGGGTTTTTATTGCCCGAATATCCAAAGGCCGCACTATCCGGCAGTTTGTTTTTTACGTGTTTTTGGTCCCCACCATAGTCACTTTTTTCTGGTTTGCCATTTTCGGTGGGGCTGCGCTCAATTTTGATATTCAACAAGGCGCTGAAATTCACCGGATCGTGAATAACAACCTCTCCATGTCCCTGAATGCCTTACTAGATCAATTACCAATTGCTTACATTACCAAATGGGTGGGGCTGCTGTTGGTAGTCATATTTTTTATCACCTCTTCGGATTCTGGATCCTTAGTGGATGACATGGTTACTTCCGGAGGCCATCCCAATCCTCCAGTTTTACAGCGAGCTTTCTGGGGCGTAGCAGAAGGAGCTGCGGCAGCAACGCTACTCTATGCGGGCGGCTTAAGGGCTTTACAGACGGCAGCTATTTCTTCTGGTCTTCCGCAGAGTGTGCTTGTCCTGGGAGCAACCATTGGGCTCGTTAAAGCCCTGAGAGTGGATAAAAAGCAGCAGGGGGTCCCTCAGAAAAAGGACTTCTACCCTACCAAGAGGCGGGGATCAAATGATCATAACCAAAAGGTAGGGGATACAAGTACAGCTCAATCCCGAAAAAAACTACCGAAATAAGCGTCTGAATAATCCTTCTCCAACCTGTTACATGCTTAAGTGACCCTGCTGGTTTAAACAATTCACTGGTAGTAAGACAGCATCATAATTTGCTTTAAGCTTTTTTAGAAAAAGCACCAAAAATCGCAGCTCGAGCGCGTAAGCGTTTCAAACCAACGGCTTGCTTTTTCGCTCAACCACTCTATAGCTTGTTTTAAGGCTAGGATGTGTTTATGGGGCATTTTTTGATTTTGGGAAGGCATTCTGGCCGAGGTCATTCAATGAAAACAGTGGATAGGGCTTGCCCCCTCGTCCATCCATGCAAAAATTCACTGGGTTTTTGACTGCGCTCACGCTTTATGCGGCAAATGTCTTTATTTCCATGCCAGACCATTATCTTCTATACACTGGTGAATTGCCGTGGGCTAAGTTTGCTATATATCAATAAAGCGATTAAACGCAGGCCACCTTGGTATTTAAAAGACTACTTAAAATGCACCCCGAAGAATAAGCCAATTCCCAAGCTTATAACGCTTGATCTACAGGTGGCGGAAGACGCGTTCCGCAATATTTACAATATTGAGCATCACGCTGGTGACCGGCCCGCGCACAATTAGTACAATTGCGAATGCCGGTCGTTGCAGAAACCCGTGTAATTTCTGAAGAAACAATACCGGTTGGAATAGCCAGGATCCCGTACCCTGTAATCATAAGCAACGCTGTTAAAATACGGCCTGGGATGGTTTTAGCTGTAAGGCCACTTTCACTTATAGGAGAAAGCGTATTAAGGGCCCAATACATGCTAACCGGAATGTTGTTAAAGCCATTTTCTGGGCCTTCAACAAGGTAGACGACTGCACCTAAGAAAAGCACCACTACAATTACAGCTCCAAGGAATACGGTAATTTTAGCTGCGCTGGCCCTCAGGGCCAAACGGATATTACTGGCAGCCCGGATGTAACGGGTAAGTTTAAAAACCCTGAATAGCCGTAGAAGGCGCATAGCGCGGATAATAGCCAGGTAATGGGAACCGGATAAGAACAGTTCAATGTAAGTGGGGAGGATTGCCAGCAGGTCAATTACGCCATAAAAGCTGGAAATATAACGAAAGGGATTGGGTGCTAAATACAGGCGCAGTAAGTATTCCAGGGTGAAAAGGATGGTAAAGCCCCATTCTATGGAGTAAAGGATAGGACCATAACTTTCCTTTATTGGTTGGATGGTCTCCACCATTACCAACACGGTGTTAACAAGAATGGCTACCAATAAGCCCATATCAAATAACCGAGCGCCCCACGTATCGGTCTCAAAGATAACGCGGCTCAGCCATTGCTTGAAGGTTTCAGTCTCGTAATTTTCCATGCCGACCAGGGCTATCCTTCAGTGCTTTTGCCAAATTGGTAACGGGCAAAGGTCTCCTTATTTTCAAGAAAAATTACCGGAATGCGTATTCTTCATACAGCCGATTGGCACTTGGGCAAAAAATTAGAAGCTCATAGCCGTTTAGAGGAACAACGTGAGGTCTTAAGCGAGATTTGTGAGCTTGCGGACCAATATCGGGTAGATGCCGTAGTGGTGGCTGGTGATCTGTTCGACACTTTCAACCCGCCTACCGAGGCCGTAGAACTCCTTTACAGTACCCTTAAACGCCTGTCCAAGAATGGAGAACGAGCGGTTATAGCCATAGCTGGGAACCATGACAGCCCGGACCGGATTGAAGCTCCTGATCCGCTTTCCCTTGAGAATGGCATTTTGCTGATTGGTTACCCGCACAGCCAGGTTCGCCCTTTTAGCTCACCAAGCGGGCTAGCGGTTACTAAAAGTGATCAAGGCTTTGTGGAACTTCAGCTTCCGGGATCAGCAACTCCTTTTCGTTTAATACACGCACCGTACGCAAATGAACAGCGCTTACGTACCTTCCTGGGCGCGAACGATACTGATCAAGATCGAGCCCTGCAAGCTATACTGGCTGACCAATGGCAAGGTTTGGCTAAGCAATACCTGGATGATCAAGGTATTAACCTCCTCGCGGCACACCTGTTCATGATACCACCCGGGAGCACCACACCAGAGGAGCCCGAAGGAGAAAAACCGATCAACCATCCGGGAGGTGCTACGGCCATTGATACCACTTGCATTCCTGAAAAAATCCATTACACCGCCCTGGGTCATCTTCATGGTTACCGGCGGCTGAGTGGCGCAGAGGGGCCGGCTGTTTACAGCAGCAGCCCCTTGGCGTACAGTTTCCAAGAAGCAGGTCAAACGAAATACGTTAATTTGATCAAAGCTGAAACCGGCCAGCCTGTTGAACAGCAAGCCTTACCACTGCGATCCGGCAAGCCGCTATCACGCCAACGCTTTACCTCGGTTGCTCAGGCCAGCGAATGGTTAACGGCCAATCCAGATAGCTTGGTTGAATTAACGCTGGCTACGGACACTTACATCAGCAGCCAGGACCGGCGGCAGTTACATCAGCTTCATGATGGCATAATCCACCTAATACCGGAATTATCTGCGGATCCGGCATCGGCTGAAGCCCATTCCCGGCAAATTGACCTTCAACAGGATCTAACTACGCTTTTTCAGGATTATTTTGAGCACCAACAAGGCCAGCCTCCAAATGAGGAAATGTTGGCCCTCTTTCGTGAAATCTTACAGGCAAGAAAGAATGAAGATCAAAAAGCGAATTAAATCCTAAAGTTCCTGGTACCAGAATGCTTTGAAGTAACTGTACTAAAGCTAGGGAAACGGGCTTGAAGGTTAACAGTAATGATAAAAAACCAGGTGACCTAGAGGCTTTACCGACCTGGCCAATAGCGTAATCTAAAAAGTTGTTTGACTTTAGGCGTATTTATTTATCGCATCTCAGGATCATTAGGTCTTATAGATCCTAAAAAATCTGTTCCATCTAACATGCAACCCCCCGACCTCAAATTTCAACTATTTACAAAAAGAAAAAACTTATGAAACCAATATTCGGAACGCTGGCCCTGCTCTTTGGCTTTCTTGTTTCCAGCCAGGCACAAATACCGCATGGCAGCTTTGATACATGGATCGGCAATATGGGTGGCCAATCCCCAGTAGGCTGGAACCCCAAATTCATGGACTCGGTCAAGCCAGTATCCAATGCTTATAAGGGGCCTGTTGCGGTCGCCATTGCTACCGTCTCATCTTTTGAAGGCATCGAGCCCAATACCCTCAGCAATGGCTTTCGCTTGGACAACAGCGCGCCTTCCCGGTTTAAAGGCTATGTAAAAACCGCCATTCCCGGTGATGACACGGTTTACATCCGGGTTACGCTTTACAACCAGGGAAAGCAGACCTATCAGGATGTATGGAAAACAACCAAGACCTATGACAACTGGCGGGAAGTGACCCTCAACATCGGGAATGTCAAAAGTGATTCAGCTAGTATCACACTGACAGCCGGATGTTGCGTAAACCCATTAGGAGGGACGGCCGATCCCGCAACCCGTCTCATGGCTGATGCCTTTACGTTTAAATCAGCGGTCGGCCTCCCGGCAAAACCTAAGAAGCGGCAGCTGTCCCTGTATCCAAATCCTGCTACTGATCAGGTTAGGCTACAAGGGTTTCAGACGGATAAATCCTATCACTACCGCATAATCAATAACCTGGGACAGGTCATGCAAACAGGTTTCGTAAAGCAAGGGGAATCCACCATTCGGTTGGAAGGAGTACCATCCGGCATATATCTAATACAATTGAACAGGCCCAACAAGGATAAGGATCCCCAAAGTCTACGCATGATCAAAAATCATTAGCGGGGTTAGATGGGGTGATATAGAAGAGTCGTAATTACTTCAATTCCCTTATTAGGGCCCGATAAGGGCGGCTAAAAAGGTAGACAAATACGCAGCAAAAACCTTCCTGGAAACGGGTTTAGCGTTTCGGAAAGGTTAGCGCCTCAGCTAAGATCTCCCGCTCCCAAAGCTTATCTCCGTTTTTATCCCGCACCTCGATCACCATTTTCCGGTCATCTTTATCACCTTCCAGCCTGATTTTAGCAAAATTTTGCTCTTTGACAAGGGTTCCATTCACGCGATAAGGATTATCCGCCTCCCGCTCAGGCAGTTCATCAAAAGTACCAGCCGTCAAAGGCGAACAGGTGAAGTTATAAAGCGGATACAGGTCTTTTATTTCCCGTTTCAGGAGCTCCGTCATGTGCCGGTCCCCGGATAGGAACACTACACCTTCTATTTGCGCTTTTTTTATAAAGCCAAGGAGCTCCTGCCGCTCGGCCGGACACTTATGAAAACCTTCATACTGGTTACGGTCATTCAGCACCTCTCCTCCGGTAACAATCACTTTGAAGGTAGCCTCTGAAGACCGTAGGTTATCTTTAAGCCATTGCAATTGCTGATCCCCAAAATGGTCCTTGTCAGGATTCGGGCGGCCATCACTGCTATAGGCGTCCACGCTGTTCGGAGAGCGATAAGAGCGGTTGTCCATCAGGAAAAAATCCGCATCTGAACGCTGAACCTTGGTATAAATCCCGGGATTGTCTGGCTCACCGTAGCTTTTATTGGCCCAATAATCCTTGAAAGCCTTAAGGGTTTTATTCTTCATGTAGTAGCCGCGATTACTGTTATTCGGGCCATAGTCATGATCATCCCAGATGGCATAATTCGGCCTCGTAGCAAAAAGACGCTGCTTCTCCGGCAATCGCTTAGCTTTGGTATTACGGTAATAGATCCCGGACTTTGAATGCCAGTCTGCCGGTCTCAGGTAGACGTTGTCCCCACCCCATAGCATGAAATCCGAGGGGGTTTTCCCCATCGTCTCAAAAATGCCGGGATCCCGGCCGTAAGGCTCGCCAGGCCGGTCATAAGCAGAATCATTTACATAGGAGCAAGAGCCAAACAGGAAGCTGATGTCCGGTGGCCCAGTCCGATAGCGCCAGATTTTTTTTGTTTCCAGCGTTAAGGAGTAAGGCTGCTCCTTTACCTGCCCATCTAATACCAACTGGTAACGGTACGCGGTTCCTTTGTCCAGCGCCTCAAGCCTGAGCTTAACCGGATTAAACGTCTGGCCTAACTGACCTTTATAAGTTACTTGTTGCGTATCCACTGGATCTGCGGTTTGCCAGTAACGGAGACTCACCTGCTCTACTGCTGGCGAAACCTCCAACCAGACCATGGCTTCGCGGTATTCTACATAGCCCAGCATAGGGCCGGCTAGCAATTTATCCTGGGAATGTTGGGAAATGGCATCATCCGACTTTAATACGCCTGTAAAGGTCATCAAGCACGCAAGGGCACAAACCTCATAGCTGCGTATCATGCTTTTATTACAATTCAAGAGTCCTAGCTTTTATATTAATCCAGATCTGTAGTAAGCCGGTATCGTTTGATCACGCCATTCCCACCATCTGCCACATAAAGCCGCTTTTGGAAATAAGCCACTCCGGTGGGATTACGGAATTTGCGAGGCCCGCTGCCCGTGCCGCCAAAAGAGACCTTGATATTACGGTTGGTAGAGGCACCGGGTGGGGGGTTCACTCCTTCAAGACCGGTAGCTGTAAACTGGTATACCGAGTCTTTGCCCTTATCAGTCACAAAAATATAGTTGGTGGCATCGCCTGAAATGGTGACATCGGTAGGTTTAAGGAACCGGTTTGGCTTGTATAAAAAGCCATCTGCCTGACTGGTGTCCCTGGATAATTGGCGTTGTTCATAGCTAACGCCATTCGGGGTGGCTAGCCGCTGGATGTATTGGGTTTTTATGGCCCTTCCCGGTGAAAACGAAGTAAAAATAAAATCACCCGTTGTATTAGGCGTGGCTCGTTGTGGAGGCTTTACACGGGTGGTGATAGCTATGGGTTTTTCAAAATAATCACAAAAACGGCCGGTGGATGTACTGATACAAATGGGGGTTTGAAGACTCCCATCCTCATTAAACAGTAATACTGCATTATCCTCGGATATTGCGGAAATACCCGGCCCACTCCGAGTGGCGTAAAACTTGTTATCCTGTAAAATACCAATATCCTGAAAATGAACCATGGTATCACCGCTGTTGAAGGATCGCGCCTCTGAGTAAAACGGGTGAACCACCTTGTCCACAATTTCCGCATTGTTAAGACCTAGGTCATTTCCTTCAATAATATGAATCCTGTAGATCGTGCTAAGGGTAAAGGTGTTTTCATTGATCACTGTATCAAATGTGCCAACGGCCAGGAGTTCCAAGGAACGATTCTGAGCAATGGCGGTTACACCAGGGATCTTCAAACTACCCAATTGATTGCCGGCTACATCATAACTCTTAATGGCTTCAGCACCGGAATCGGCAACGTAGATCAATTCATCAAAACCAGCAATAACATCGGTAGGATATGAGAGCCCTTCAAAAGGAGGTTGTAAGGGAACATAACCCACTTTTTCGCGCTGGGCCGTGGGGGTATCCAGAAAACCGGTACTGGTCTTATTCCCAGTAAATGACTCACAACTATTAAAGCCTGCTACAACAGCTGCCCCTGCTAAAAAAAACAGGCTTACTTGTAGCTGCTGGCGTAATTTATCAAACAATTTTCGGAACGCTCCGGCGAAAGTAACCGCTACCTTTGGCATCAGCGAGTCTCTTTGTTAATGGCGTAACTCAGACCAAAGTTGTGATAATTCCCCAAGTGCTTCTTTGGCAGTATCGTGTAATGGATACTAAGCGGATTCTTACCGATACGGGTATCAATTTGGACACCCACGTTCGGTAAGGATTGTTCCCCCGAGGGTGTATGATAGCCGGCTCTTAGCGAGAGCAGGTCATGAAGTTTATAGTTGAGACCAAGGCTCAACAGTTCAGAATTGTCATTGGGGTGATTGAGCTGAGCATAGGCCCTGAGTTTCTGGTTTTGCTGTTCCATGATCCGCATGGAAGCCCCTAGCTTAAAAGTGGTGGGTGTGGGGAAGCTGTTAAGGTCGTTATTGGCATCACTGTTCTTGAAAATAACTTTATCAAAGTCACCAATGGCGGTGGAATTAGGGCCAAAATGCTGAACAGCTACCGCAAAGCGAAGATCTTTCACATCAGTCCGGTACATAAAGCCTAAATCAATAGCAGCCGTGTGGGCATGGAATTCGGCTAACTGCTCTCGCACATACTTACCGGAAGCTCCAAAGCTGAAACGGTCGGATAGCTTTTTGGCAAAGCTTACTGCGGCGGATAGGTTGTAAGCACTAAAGGTTTCTCCTGTCCCATCCGGCTGAAAAGCAGTGCGCTTTTTCATCTCTCCCGCATTCAACATCATCACCGAAAAGCCCCAGCTACCATTATGCTCGGATGGCAGAACCCCTGAGAAATAGCTGTTGTGGATATCGGCTGCCATTAGCTTATCGGAGGCCGTAAAGGTGGTATGATCCATATCGGTCATAGCAGCGGGATTCCAATCGGGTGCATAGCCATCGCCATAGCCACTAACCATGGCACCACCCAGCGCATCTGCTTTCGGACTGGCTTCAAGTTTTAGAAAAGGCATAGCAGATATACCAGCTCGCTGACCGCCCAGGTTCTTCATCACCTGCCCTTTTCCAACAGCGGGGAGGATTAACATAATGACACTTGCAAGCACTGTTAGGTATCTCATCAGAACTGAAAACTTATGCCGTACAACACATGCCGGGGCTCCGTCCATCGAGCAGGATTACCTGGTGGAAGCCCGGTATTCTGCGGATAATTAAACGCTGGATTTCGAGCGGAGTAAGGCAACGGGTCACCCCTTTGATAGCCCTCTCCGGTTACGGGGTTCACAATTTGAGCGTTCCGGTTATTAAAAAGGTTATTGATTTCCAGGCTGAGGGTTAGCTGGGCATTGCCCAGGTCAAAATCCTTGGAAAGCTTAAGGTCGGTTCGGAACCAGTTAGCTCCGATCTTTGCCAATGGCTTGTCTCGAACAGCCTCATAGCGAGGACGGCCGTTATCATCCACACCCCGTTTTTCATGGGGCGTATAACGCCTGCCGGACTTGTAGCGGCTAAAAATAAAAAAGCGAAACCCTGATAAGTCCATACCTAAGACAGGCGTATTTTCGGTAGGCGTAACAGTGATCGAGGACTTGAGGGTAAGCGGGCGATCCCAAGCCAGGTTACGCTCCTCAGAGGGGCTGACCTCCCCTGTACGCTCAATTTGAAGCCGCGATTCTCTGGCTGAATTGGATTTGCCAGTGGCTTTTTGGTAAGATCCGCTAACCCTGGCCTTCAGCCACTCACCAAACCGTTTCCTTAAGCTGATTTCTAATCCCCGAATCCGCGCATAGTCCTGGTTGAAATAAAAAGACCGCTCGGTAAAACGACCAGTCTGATCCCGAATGCTAATACGGCGACTAACAATATAATCGTACTTGTCATTGTAATAAGCGCTTACCGTTAAGGCCAGGTCTTCCGTGATCCGCGATTTTAAACCGATCTCATAGGAGACCGTAGTTTCGGGGTTGAGGTTGGGATTACCCAGGTTGGCTAAAAAAGAGTTATCCTGAAAAGCCGGATCAAGCCCGGCATACATGAAACGAGGGTGAGGCTGTTGAATGGCATGCGAGTAGTTAAAGTACAGGACATTGTTTTGGGTCACCGGAAAGGAAACCCGTAACCTAGGCAGAAAACGGCTTTTGAACCGCCGGCCTAATACAGGTACTGATTGCTCTTTGTACTCCTCTCTTACAACATCTAATACGGGTGATTCCGGGTTATTAACGGCATTATCCGCAAATTCCCCTGGTGCCCAGTAGCTATAACGCGCTCCGATATTGGCCGTAATACCTTTGTACCGGATACGATCTGAAACAAAAAAGGAGCCTGTAGCTGGATTTACCTGCCAGAAATCGCTTGAACGCCCCAGGCGCGTGGATTTGGTAGTGGTGTTCTCATCAATCTGGATAGGCGCTCCTATCCAGGGTTTGTTAACGTCTATCCACTGATATTCCTTTTCCTGGTGTTTCCAACCAAAGCTGAAATGGTGAGCACTGTTTGTGGGAATGTAGTCAGCTTTAGCCTTGAAGGTGTATTCCCTGGCGTAATGGTCATGCCACAGGGTAGCAATACCCCCATTGTTGAAAAGCCCTTGTGGTGGATTCACAAATTTGACCTTCTCATCCGGGTTAAATACGGATACAGGATCAGTAATAATTGAAGCCGGGTCGTACACCTGGTCTACATTATCAGGACGGAAGGGTCTGCCGTTGGCATCTGCCCTTAAATTCGTGAATAAGCGGCCAAGCGTCACGTTCAGCCACCATTGCTTACCCAGCCCTTGTTCAAAATTGAGGGTTGTCAGGTTAGATTGATGCGTATAGGTGTTCGCATTATCCATGTTGTTGCTAAAAGGATACTGAAAGCCGGGCGTTACTACCTCATCATTGCCGATCACATTCAGGTTATTGGTATTCTGGTTAATGTTAAGGCTGTGCTGGTTAAGGATACTTATCTTGGTGTTCCCATCCGGCTCATAAGTAAGCTTAACCGTATTGGTGAAGCTGTTATCCTGTCGAGGTGCCCATGCCTCAGACTCGTTCAGGAGGGAACTATTCAGCTGATCGGCCGTGGGGCCAAAATAGTTATCAGTTAGCTTCACTTCTGCACTGGTAAAAAGCTTCAGTTTTTTATCAGTACCGGGAACAGGGGTTCCTACCTGCAGGCTCGCGCGGTCCGTATTCCAGCTGCCATGTCCATTTTTATTAAAGCCAAAATTATCCCGCTGCCAGCTTCCAGCAATCCGCAGGGAATCTGTTCCTTCCCTTATATTGGCCTTGATCAGGCCGGAAGTAGCATTTCCATATTCTGCACCCACACCACTCGTTACAATTTCCAGGTTCTGCAACGAGCCGGAGCCTGCATCTACTCCGAATCCTGTACCAGCAAGCGGATCCTGGGCATCAACGCCATCTATTAAGTACTGGGTCTCGTAGCGGCGGCCACCACGTATTCTTAAGCCATCCGGTGATTCTGTTACGCCTTTCTGCATTGATACCACATCCTGGACGTTGGTGGCGTTGCTTTGCTTTATCTCTTCCTGGCTGATGTTACTTTGAGATTTGCCGGATTCCAGTTTTACGAGTTGGTTTTTGCCCTGAACGTCAACCGCTTTCAGATTCTTGGCACTTTCCCTTAATTTAATTTCAAGGGTTTTGGTTTTACCCTTCTCAAGGGATACACCATTGATAACTTTGGTCTCATATCCCAGATACTTGACCTTCACGGTATAATCGCCACCCTTGATGCCTTCAAGCTTAAATTGCCCTTTATCCCCTGTAGAAGCTCCTTTGTAGGTACCTTGAATAAGGACATTAGCTCCTTTCAAAGGCTCACCATTGCTCTTATTAATAATAGTACCCTTTAGGACCGCCCGCTCTTCTTCATCCTGAGCGTACGTTGTTAAGGAAAGCGTGGTTATTAAGGCCGTTACAAGCAAAAGGATCCTAGCCCTAAAGCCATATTCTGAAGCCTGCAAACGGGGAATTAAGCTATCACGCTTCATGCCTTAATTGAATTTTTCATTGAGTACCCCATCAAAAAAGGCTCTCAGATTACCGGGCTGCTGGTTGAACTTATGCAGAGGTAGCGCACTGAAAACCTGGTTCACTTCCTGGTCACTGCCATTGGTGGTAGCGATTAAGGTATTGTAAACTTCACCGTCTATCTTAGGAAAATCCCCTTTATAGAGCGGGGTGGCTGCTGCTTTAACGCTGAAGGCATCAACCCCTATAATAAAGGATGAAGCCTGTAAAGTTTTGAAGGAAGTATCTGCACCTTCCACAGGTTGTATAACACTGTCCGTGGGGATGCGCTGTTGCTCATCCCGCTGCGGTATGCTAGCCATGGGGGAATAGCTGAACACCGTGGAAGAACTGCGCAGATCACTGGGAAATGTTGCCGTAATAAACAGGTGCCCACCCTGTTTCAAATAGCCCTGTAAGGCCGCAGAAGCTGATTCCAGGATCAGCTCTTGGTTGATGGTTTTATCATCGGAAAAGATAAACACCTTATCGTAAAGGTTGAGGCGTTTAGCAAAAGCAGCATTCCAGAATTGCGGGAGGAACCGCTGGTTCCCTGCAAAAAGGTCAATATAATCAAACCCTGCGTAAACATTCCGGATTAGGGGTTTGTAAACCCCTCGGGGATCCGGGAAACTGTTACTACTGGCCGCTAAAACCAGCAGATCACTCTGTTGGGCTTTCAGGTAAACAGGGCCTAGCGTATCGATAGCACTGGTAGCCCTGGCAATATCCGTGGCTTTTAGGTAAAAGGTATTGTTCCCTGCCATGTTCAAATTCGGCAGTTGTCCTAGCGGCTGACCAGCCTCAAGGCCTTTGAACAATTGAGCGGAAGTAGTGGAGGTACTGCGCGGGTTTTCAGGAACGACTGTGGCAACTTCCGCAAAGCGGCTCACGGGCAACCAGGGGCCTTGGTTAACCCGGATAAAAGCACTATCAAGGGTTTGGTTACCATCAGGATCGCTTACCGACCAGGATAAGGGCATTACCGTGAATGCCGTGTCCGAACCAGGAATTTCCGTATCCCATTTTGCCTTTGGAGCAGAGTTTTTCACAGGAACGGTCAGGCTAGCCGGTGAAGGATCGCGAGCATCCTTGTTATCGATTGCCCGCACCTCAAAACGAATATCGCGCTTTTGATCACCCTGTTCCACCAAAAAGCGAAAGGTGCTATCCGTGGTTGTTACAAATTCCCAATCGCGGTCCGCAAAGCGGTATTCATAGCCTTTTACAAAGCCGTCTTGATCAGTGCCCGACCACTTGAGGGTGACCGTGCTTTTTAAGCGGTTTTCACCACTAAGTCGGATCGTATCCACCGATAAGCGGGTATCTGGAGGCTGATTAGGCGCTGGCTCGTTTTCCTCACAGCCACAGAGCAACCCTACCACTGAAAGCCCCAACAGCATCATTGTTTGCGAAATCTTTATGGAGCAGCGCCGTACTATACGAAACCTCAGGCTAATAGAAAAAAGCATAAAACCAGTAAAAGATCAAACAGATCGTTTTCAGCTTTTATATTGATCAGCACTTATTCTTGTATGATCACTTTCTCGTACTTCATCAATGCTCCATCTTTATCCAACACGGTAACCACATAAGCTCCCGGCTTAAGGGAACCAACCGGCAGCTGAAGGGTTTCAGCGCCATTGACTTTCATAGAACGAACATGACGGCCTTTCAAGTCTGTGACCGAGACCTGGTAGGTGTTATCGGCTGCTTGGTTAAGGTTAACGGTCAGCTGGTCGGTAACAGGATTGGGATAAACACCAATGGATTTGCCTCTAGAAGCCCGATTCACGGCACTGGTCGAATCGTCATCAGTGGTATCGATCTGTACGGGATCACTGTAATTGTAGAAATCATCATTATTGCGGGGAAGGAGCTTCATGTTACTAAAGCTGTAGTACATAATGCCACGCAAGGAATCCAAAGATTCACCTATTTCAACAACCTTAGGCTTAATGTTCATGATACCGTCAGCTAACTCCCACTCCTTACTATTGACATAAGAAACATTAAGGGATGATGAGGCTGTACTTGCCTGGCGGCCGGCAATCACCCGTGATCCGGAGTCAGGTTTGGTGGTATCAGGACCAACGCGGTATTCTGCAAAGTTTTGCGGGTTATTAGGGCTGTAATCCGCATTGGTATCTACGATATAAAGTTTTTGATCAGGAACTGCCATGTTTACCAGCATACCCTCATAAGCTTCATTCCCGGATTCATTATAGGAAGTGAACTCGCCAGGCTTAACATTCACAACAGGAACCTCATTATCAGCGCCTACCTGAGTGACGCTGCTCACGTTAGCCAATCTGGTGAAGCCAAAATTTTCCTCTACCGTTCCGGTTACCCTTAGACGAGCACCTCTTTTGGCCTGGGTTAGTTTGCTGTTACCGGTCAGTTGAATACCTGCCCACTTTTTCTTACCCTGTTGCTGCATGTAAATGTAGCCAAGGCCATTGGACTGGGCTGTGGCGGTGACAACACCTGTTACGGTCACCTCTTGTCCCTGATAGCCGGAAGCTTCTTCCAAATAGGGTTCTTCGGCAAAAGGAGCGTACTGAAGGTCGTAGATGCTTAAGCCATTGTTTCTTACCCGGTAGTAAGCCGGAGCGCTCCCATTTGGAACATTGGGAACAGCATTTTTGAGCCTTGGGGTATCATTATCAGTAGCTGAGATGTAGTACTTGACCAGGCTACCATCGCTTGGTTGAGTAGGAACATTGGCCTGATAGGTATTGGCGGAGGAGTTGGTCATTGCTAAACTGTCAAAAGTGGCGTTCTCTCCCACTGCGTAATGCAAATAGGCTTGTTTAACTGAGGTGTTCAGCTCTTCGATCTTCGCAGAAATGCTTACATTATCGGAAGCACTTGGCACCTCTGGGGAAACCTCGATGTCAGAGATTATGGGAGGGGCGGCCCCATATTGGTAGTGGCCATCCTTAAAGGGGAACAGCTCATAGCCGCGACCACCAGTGCCGGGGCAACCATTCTTTGAGTGGGCTATTACTCCTCGAAGCGTATCCACGAAAGTACCCACCGGTGGCGCCTCGAAATCTCCACCATTTCCTGGCAGACGCTGCACCATAAAGCGGTCTGAGATGTTCATCTGATTACCCTTATCATCCTGAACAATAAAGCTAACACGACTATCACCCGAGAAAAAGTCAACACTAATGATCCGGAGGTTGGTAAGCTGGGCATAACAGCCTTCCCATTGTTCACCGGTGGTCAGTTTATTGGTTTGATTGCCATCGTTCAGATCTGCAACGGTTACCTGTTCGGTGACATTAATGGGCTGGTTACTACTAATAAGTTTAATAAACTGAGGAACAATTTCGCTTTCGCCTTCAAACTCTTCAATACTTCCTCTGACGAGTACTGAGTCACCGGCTTTCAAGTTCTCCACCTTAGTTCCGCTGGTTTGGTCCGGGCTAAGATCAAAAATATCTAAACCAGAATAAGGGCCGCTTCCATTCTGTATCCATACGTTTGAACTGTTATCATCCGTTTCAGCGGAGACATCACCATCCATGACCACTGTGCCGCGCACCCACACCGTATCTCCCTGACGAGGGGAAGCATCGCTACAATTGGCTAGCTCAGATTGACTGACCTTCTGGATTTCCTGGATTGTTACGGTGTCATAAGACTGAGCCCATGAAGTAACTATAAATCCGGTTAAAAGTAAAAGCGTGATGAATCCTTGTTTCATAATAGGTTGAAGTTTACACATACAAAGGTTTGAATTACTATCATTTAATTACTACAAATTTGCCCTCTCGGGTATTCCCGTTTTCCAGGTTTTCAACAGTAAAAAGGTAGATCCCCCGAGCGATGATCTGGTTATCATCAGATAAGAGATCCCAGGCATGTTCTCCACCTGAAAACTTGGTTTTATCTACATCGGAAAAGCTTGAATACCACTCAATGTCTTTTCCAGCATAATCCCGCGTGTGGCGAATCACATCAATCACATCCCCAGCGACATTGTAAATCCGGATCTTACAACGCTTCGGAAGGTTCGCAAACATGATCCTACGGTCTTCCTCAAAAATGCTGGTACCCCGCCATTGGGCTGAGGCATAATACGGATTCGGATAGACAAAAGGTTGATTTTTATCCAGGTCCTTTACTGGCGGTTCGCCCGGAAATACGTGTTTGGCATTCGAGAGCTTACTGCTCTCCAGTGGCTGGATATTGTTTTCCTCATCTCCCCTGTCAAACGCTGTAAGGCTCACCACATGCTGCCACCCACTTTGCAAATCATCAATGGTGTACCGGTACTGATAGCGTAAGCTATCATCCGGAAAGGTTTTAGGTTCTTCTAATCGGATTTCCTGGAAGCCGGTATTATAAAAATACGGATTTCCATCTTTATCAAATTCAGCTAGAAGCTGAAGCGCATCCTGGGCATTAGTCTCGCCCATCACATCGTACCCGAATTCTGACTTGTAGATCCGGTATCCTTCAAAGTCTTTTTCTCCGGTTATAGGGTCTATTGAACTTTCAGCATTGTCGGTCCAGTAAACGTTAATCTTGTTGTCTTTGGCTACAAACCGGGTTGCGGGGATATCCGGTGGAGCTGGCAAAATATACCGATCGATCTTACCATCACCATCGCTATCCTCGCCGGGGTCAAGCTGGCCATTGAAGTTTCGATCTTCCCCGTTATAGGAGCGCTGCGCCCAGTCGGCATTCTGGCGTAGAATACTTCGTTGGGCTTCGGTATTGGCTTGGATAGACTCGCCGGTTTCTTTCATTTTGCCTAGCACCAAAGCAAAAGCTACATTCAGCGATTCACCGGGTTTGAGCTTGCCAAAGGAACCAACTGAGATAAGGGTTGAGCGGTTACTGGGTCGCTCAATCTCTGAGGAAATCTTGTTAAAATCAAGGTTTTCATTTTGGTTCAATCCCAATGACATCTTCCCGTATTTCGCTGCGTCATTGGAAGGAAAAAAGTATAAGGGATCAGAAGAATTCTGAAACTGCCAGGTATTGAAATGCACCTTAACCTCATCATTCACCTTTGGATGGTAAAAATTACCCTTCTGCTCAGCACCTAGGTATTTTAGGCCGATGTAACTTTTGGTAAAGGCCGTATCCCCGGCAGCATCAAATTCATATGCGGTATAAATAGAGTCATCGTAGCCATTTCCACCTTTGTTAAAAAAGGCGGATCCTCCCGGTGGCGTAATGTTGACATTTCTCACCACCCCGTCCATCCAATAACCTGTGTAGAAGCTATCCAGGGTTTGATTACTGGTATTGGTTATTTTGAAATCCAGGACAACAAAGAAGTTAGCAAAATTGAAATTCCAGTTATAGGTCTCATATTGCACATCTACTCCTAAGGGCTGTTCGTGGTTCTGAATGGGGATATCAGTTCCAGGTACTTGTAAGTTTTTATCGGTAAAATTGGCTACAAAATCCTGGTGACTTACCGCCTTTGGATCAAAATTGGGATTGTCTTGCAGGCTAGAGCGTTCTTTAAGCTTAGCCCCCTGTTCGGCTGTAAATTCGAAGCCACCTTTACCCGTTGAGTAGCCGGACGGATCGTCAACCGCACCCGTGGATACCCGCGCCTGTCCATTGACAATAGCGCCTAGCCAAAGCCCCCCATCAAATAAATGCTCAATCCCTGAGTTCCGGGGATACTCACAGGACGGGAACCCTTGTACCTGGTAGCTACCACTAAAAGCATTCCCGATCATCCCAAGGTTATTGATGGTAACCCCTACATTGGAGACAGACGTGACCTTCTCATCAAAGGAACCCTCAGACTGTGCCCAGGTAATTCCAGGCCAACACATGATAAAAACCACTAAAAAAGGACCAATCGCCTTCATAGGCCTTCCATTCAAAAAAGCGAATTTCGAAAGGGATCAGCAGATAACCACCCTAACCCTTGTTACCTTTTTATTAACCGTTTTTGTAGCGGATTCCCATTTTCAGAAGCTAGTTTTAGGACATAAAAACCAGGTTCCAACTCCTTGGTGTTAAACCGTAAAGTAGATTGTCCGGCATGAATTGGCTCTTCACGGATCATACGACCGCTGGCATCCAATAGCCTTGCTTTACCAGTCTTAATAGATGATAACCTTACATTCAATTGATCCTTGAAGGGATTGGGCCAGGTGTTTAGTTGCTGAGTAGCAGCCGTGGCTTGCCCCGTTTGGTTGCTATCGGCTGTGGGGCTGGTCAATTGCAGATCCAGCATCACGGGCAAATGATCGGAGAAGCTCTTAAGGGAGGTAGCCACATTCTGTGGCACGTTTTTGTTTGCCGGATCGGTAATAGATCCGTTAAGCCGGTTACCCTGCTGGCCAGCCGTCACATAAGAACCCTCCACATGCTTTACGTTATCAGCCTGATCTTGCTCCAGGGATTCTGAAATCAAGATAAAGTCGAAACGGTCATCCATTCCGCCTGACGCCCCACCATCGCAGAGATTACCCCTCCGGGTAGATTGTGTGTGGGTGGCAGCATAGCGGCCGTTGTTGTGCCAATCCCCTGCCTGATTCAGCGGATCATAAAATGGATCCCAGCCATTCCTGGAAGGATTGGTAAATGTTTGGTAAGCTTGCTCTTGGCTACTTTGAATGTTCATGTCCCCGCTTATCAGGTAGGCTGTTTGGTCATCCGGCCTTTGTGCATAGCCCATAGCTGGCCCCACCATATTAGCCCTAAGGGTTTCATCGCTATTATCGTCCCCGGCTTTTAGATGCATGGTAGCAATCCAGAAATAGGTCGTATCGGATTTGACATCCAGGCCATCGGGCTTATGGTAAAGTTTGTAATGGTTGATGTCGCGGAGGTTCGTATTGGAAACCACCTGCTTCGCCAAGCCTACTTTGTTGCTGTTGTAGTACAGCATGTTGACAATGCCACTGTTGGCGCGGTTAGTCAGCTTGGCGCGCTTGTAGGCTGTACGGCCATCTGCGTTTAGGGCATTGTCCCGGATGCTGTTAGCATTGCTGACGGAGGGAACTAACTCATTAGCTGTAATCACATCAGGCTTGTAGTGTTCGTAGACATTCCGGAAAAACGTATTCTTATCAGCCAGGGAACGGCAATTATTGTTATCGCCGTAAAAAAGGAGGTTATAATGCATGACACGTACTTGGTCCGTAGTCTGAGCCTTTGGCGCCTGGCTGCAAAGGGCACTACCAACCAAAAATAAGGCAATAGCCGTAAAGATTTTAGGCATAAGGGGTAAATTCCTGTTAGTATTGAAGTAAGCAAAGGTAAATGAAAGCTGCTAGCATTGGTCTTAAGAAGGGTAAGAATCCTCTATTTCGGATATGACGGGAGCTTGTGTAAGCATGCCTTCCGGGTACTGGATATTTGCCAAATAAAGCCCATCAGGTGGTGCGGCATCAGCTGCTTTCTGCCGATCGCGCGCCGCCAAACGGTCTGCAAAATCTTCCGGGTTTAAGCGCCCATTCCCAACTTTGACCATGGTCCCGACTACCAACCTTACCATCCCACGTACAAACCGGTTAGCCCGAATTTTAAATTTAATCAGCGCCGGTGTTTCCTGCGTCCAAAAAGCCTCTTGTACATGGCACTTGTAGTGGCTCAGGTTGGGATTGACCTTGCTGAACGTCTCAAAATCCTCGTAACGGGTAAGGCAGGTGGCTGCCTCATTCAGTCGGTCAAGGTTCAGCGCCTGATGATGGTAGTAAGTAGCCAGGTTAAGGTAAAAAGGATTCCGTGTGGTACAAATCCAGTATTCGTAGGTGCGTTGGGTGGCGTGAAAACGGGCATGATTGGTAACAGCAGCCGGCTTAAAAAGCTGCTTCACCCAGATATCGCGGGGCAAGATACGGTTGATCTTTTCTACCCATTCTCCTGACAGCGCTTGATCCGTATCAAAATGAGCGTAGAAATCCTTCGCATGGACTCGGGCATCCGTGCGACCGCAACCAATTAACTTCACTTCCTCCTGTAAAAGGGTGCCCATGTTATCCTGCAAGGTTTGCTGAACGGTTGGCGAATGCCGCTGGATCTGCCATCCGCTATAAGCCGAGCCGTTAAAGGCAAGCTGTAAAAAATAGCGATAAGTGCCTTTAGCCATCAGAGGATTTTTTTGAGGCTATCAAAGGTAAGGGTATTGGCGTATCGCCAAGGCTTAACAGTAACTTAATAGCTTATCAGGTTCCTATACTCGCTTACCTACGCAAAGGTTGATACTTTTGCAG
>CAZIUI010000030.1:0-12467 GCA_964542585.1 uncultured Sphingobacteriales bacterium
TCTTTATCCTGATGCAGTACACAGGCGTAGATGCCAACATTGTGGCGCTCGCGGGCATTGCCATTGCCATCGGCACCATGGTGGATGTCGGCATCATCCTGACGGAAAACATGCTCCGCCACTGGCAGGAAGCCCCGGCCGATAAAAGCGGTTTGGCGGTTATCTACGAAGCGACTACCGAAGTGGCCACAGCAGTCTTAACGGCCATAGCCACAACCATCATCAGTTTCATCCCGGTTTTTGCGCTGCAGGGCTCTGCCGGTAAGCTGTTTGGGCCCTTGGCTTTTACCAAAACCTTTGCCCTTTTCACTGCCATTGTGGTTGCGCTGCTGATCATTCCGGCCCTGGCGCATACCATTTTTTCCCTGCGCTTTAGCCGGGCCCGCATGCGGATCGGCCTGAACAGCCTGCTGCTGTTGACAGGAATTGCAGTGGGCTTGTTCTACGGAACTTACAGCGGCCTGTGGATCAGCTTCCTGGCGCTGGCGGGTCTGGCGCAGGATTTTCGGGCTTATTTTCCCACCCGGTTACAGCCGGTGATCAGGCATTTGTTTACAGGCATTGTGGTATTGGGCGTGATCTACCTGCTGGCCTACGCCTGGCTTCCCTTAGGCCCGGAGCGATCCCTGCTGGCTAACATGCTGTTCGTGGCCCTGATCGTGGGGCTGTTGTTATCGGCTTTCCAGTTGATCATTTATTATTACCGGGCCATTCTGAGCTGGATGCTTAGCAACAAAAAGCCCTTCCTTAGCCTGCCCCTGGCCCTGATACTACTGGGCTCCGTCAGCTGGCTGGGCTTTGGGACAGTCTTTGGCTTTGTAGCGCAGGGTTTTGATAAACTGAATGTCAATATCCGCCAGACCAGTGCCTGGCAGGCCATGAGCAGCACTTTTCCCGGTATTGGCAAGGAGTTCATGCCTACGCTGGATGAGGGCTCTTTCCTGCTTATGCCTACAACCGCGCCCCATGTCGGGGTTGAGGCCTCTAAAGAACTCATGCAGGCACAGGATAAAGCGGTTCAGGCCATCCCGGAAGTGAAAAGCGTGGTTGGCAAGTTGGGACGGGTGGAATCCGCCCTGGATCCGGCTCCTGTGTCTATGTACGAAACAGTGATCAATTATAAAAGCGAATACAAGCGCGGCCCGGATGGCCAACGCCTACGGTTTAAGGTTGATGAGGAGGGCAAGTTTATCAGGGATTCAGCAGGTAATCTGATCCGCGATCCGTACGGTCAGTATTTTAGGCAGTGGCGGGATCAAATTCAGACCAAAGAGGACATCTGGCAGGCCATTACGGACGCCATCAAGCCTATTCCGGGCATTACCTCCGCTCCCAAGCTCCAACCCATTGAGACGCGGCTGATCATGCTGGAATCCGGCATGAAAGCGCCTTTAGGTATCAAGGTTCGGGGACCCGACCTGCAGACCATTGGGGATTTCAGCCTCAGATTGGAAGAAGCGCTCAAGGAGGTGCCGGAGCTCAAGGCTAAGTCTGTTTACGCTGAGCGTCTGATGGGCAAACCCTACCTGGAGATTGACCTGGACCGGGAAGCCCTCTCCCGCTATGGGTTATCAGTGGAAGATGTGCAGCAACACATCCAGGTCGCCATTGGAGGAAAACAACTGACCACCACCGTTGAGGGTCGCAAACGCTTTCCGGTACGGGTACGCTACCCGCGGGAGCTACGGAACGACCCGAAGGCCATGGGCAATGTGCTGATACCAACAGCAAACGGAGAGCAAATACCGCTTAAAGCTGTAACGGACATCCAATACCGGCAGGGGCCAAAGGCTATCAAGAGTGAGAATACCTTCCTTAACAACTACATCACCTTTGGGAAGAAGGATGGGGTTGCCCAGGTCGAGGCCGTTCAGGCTACTAAGCAGCATTTGGAAGACCTTCAACAGAAAGGCGAGCTCAGCATCCCGCGAGGCGTCAGCTATGAATTTGCCGGAGACTTTAAAAACCAACAGCAAGCCTCCCGGCGGCTGGCTTTTGCCATTCCTGTTTCCCTGCTAATCATTTTCCTGATCCTCTACCTGCAATTCCGGTCAGTGATCACTACCAGCATGATTCTGTCCAGCATTGCGGTTGCAATGGCCGGGGGGTTCATCCTGCTATGGCTGTACGGGCAGGATTGGTTTTTCAACATTGACCTGTTCGGCCAAAACCTCCGCGACCTGTTTCAGATCCGCACGATTAACCTCAGCGTAGCCGTCTGGGTTGGTTTTATTGCCCTGTTCGGGATCGCTGTGGATGGCGCAGTGGTGATCGCCACTTACCTGGATCAACTATTTGAGCGAAGGCAACCCCATACCCAGCCGGAAATCCGGCAAACCGTAATGGAAGCCGGGGCCATGCGGATCCGTCCTACCCTAATGACCACGGCAACCACTATCCTCGCCCTGCTCCCGATCCTCACCTCTACCGGAAAAGGTGCTAACATCCTGGTCCCGATGGCCATCCCTACGGTAGGCGGCATGCTGGTACAAGTGATCACGCTGTTCGTGCTGCCCGTGCTTTACGCGATGTGGAAAGAAAAACAAAGCGATGTTCAATATAACGGTTGACCTTAAACAAGTGCTCCTAACAGATTGGCTTAGCGGAAGGCAACAGCTTGGAAAAGTCCTGCTAGGCGGCTTGCTGTTCATGGTATTTCCTTTTGGAGGGCAAGCGCAGGAAGATCCGCTAGCGTCTTATCTACGAATGGCTGAGGCGGATAATCCTACCGTCAAAAGAGCTTATCGGCAGTATCAGGCAGCCCTTCAGACTATTCCGCAAGCTGAGGCCTTACCAGACCCTCAGTTGAAAGCCGGATACTTTTTAAGCCCCGTTGAAACACGAGTTGGGCCTCAACAGCTTCGGCTTTCGGCTTCTCAGGCATTTCCTTGGTTTGGAACGCTGGATGCCAAGGGGGAGGCAGCGCGGCTAAGGGCTAAAGCTCAGCAGAAGGCTTACCAAGCCACAAAAAATGACGTCTATTGGCAGGTAAAAAAGGTTTGGTATCGGCTTTATCACCTGCAGGCGAGGATTCGCGTAACGCAGGACAATGTGGCGATCCTGGAAAGCCTGGAGCGGCTGGCCAACAACAAATTCAAATCAGGCGAAGCCAGCATGGTGGACGTCATCCGCACGGAAATGGACCTGGCGGAGCTGGAAGACCAATTAGCCCGGCTACGGGATCAAAAGGCCCCATTTCGGCAGGCCCTGGCTGAGGTTATTAACCAGCCTGTGGATGCCCTACCGCCTATGCCGGATACCATACGGCTCAAAAAGCTGCCAGCTTCCCGATCTAACCTGAAAGACACCCTGGAAAAGCACAATCCCAAACTTCAGCAATTGGCCCTGGAGACGCGCACTCAAAGCGCAGCGGAAAAGGTGGCTGAGAAGCATGCCTACCCGGATTTCAAGCTGGGCATGCAGTATATCAACACTGGTGAGCGCTCCGCGGAGGGCATTCCCGATAACGGGCAAGATGCCTTCATGCCGAATGTTTCAATCTCAATTCCCATCAATCAGCAGGCTTACCAGGCCGAGCAGCAGGAAGCCGCTTACCAAAAAGATGCTGCTGCCCAGCAGGAAGAGGCCATGCGAAACAAATTTATGACGCGCCTGGAAGAAGCTTACGAGACTTACAAGGACGCGCAGCGCCGGGTCCAGCTTTACCAGGAGCAGGTCAGCCGGGCCCAGCAGGCGCTGGATATCCTGATGACCAATTACTCCTCAGGCGATGACTTCGAGGAACTCCTTCGCATGCAGCAGCAGCGGCTGGACTATGAGCTGGCCCTGGCTCAGGCCCGGGTTGACCAAAACAGGTCCGTAGCCAGAATTCGGTACCTGACCGGTCAAGCGCTTAATCCGTGATTCACAGAATTTTTAAACATGCTATCAATAACATAGCCTTATGACACGCAAACCCTGGTTGATTTACCATGTGCGCTTTCGGATTTGCAATCCGAAAGCCAACGGTTGCGGATTTATAATCCGCCTTCATAAAATGAGAAAAATGATGATCACAGATCCGCAACAGGTAAGTTCGGGATTGCAAATCCCGAACAGCAGGTGGCCAGAATCCGGTACCTGACCGGACCGGCCTTTAACCGTGCTCTTTCGGATTTGCAATCCGAAAGCCAACGGTTGCGGGTTTGTAATCCGCATTGCTAAACAGATAAAATACGGTAATTATGGGCTTAAAAAATCCGATTCAGTCAGAAGAAATCTACTTCCTAACCATGACCATTGTAGATTGGGTGGACGTTTTCACTCGACCTACATACAAGCATTTAATGGTCGACTCCCTGGAATACTGCCAAAATAACAAAGGATTGGAGCTTTATTCATGGTGCCTGATGACCAACCACTTGCATTTAATTGCCAGTGCAGCGGCGAACTACCATTTATCCAATATTTTAAGGGATTTCAAGAAATATACTTCCAAAGGGATTATTGATCTAATGCAGGAAGAACCAGAAAGCCGGAAGGAGTGGATGTTGTACCGGTTTGAATTTGCGGGTAAAAACAATTCAAAAATCAGGGATTATAAAGTTTGGCAGGATGGAAATGAACCCAAAGCTATTCATACCAATGATTTCATGGATCAAAAGCTAAATTACATTCATGAAAATCCGGTAAGGGCGGAAATTGTGGATGAACCGCATCATTACAGATATAGCTCGGCTATCAATTATGCCGGTGGTTTGGGATTGTTGGATGTGATCTTGGTGAGTTAGAATTGGGGATTACAAATTCCAGGCAGATGGAGTTCGGGATTGCAAATCCCGAACAGCAAGGTTTACCATGTGCGCTCTCGGATTTGCAATCCGCCTTCATAAAATGAGAAAAATGATGATCACAGATCCGCAACAGGTAAGTTCGGGATTGCAAATCCCGAACAGCATTGCATGGTGGATTTACCATATGCTCCTTCGGATTTGTAATCCGAAAGCAAACGGCTGCGGATTTGTAATCCGCATTTTGAAAACGATTAAACCAACTATATGAAAACAAAACAGTTGCTAACCCACGCCTTAATCCTGATTGCAGGATTTTTAATCGCCTGGGCCTTGTTTGGCGGAAGCTCAGAGCCTTATAAAGCCAAAGCACACGATCACAAAGAGAGCACTATCTGGACTTGTTCCATGCATCCCTCGGTAGAAAAGGATGAACCCGGCCAATGTCCCATCTGCGGGATGGACCTGGTAAAAAAAGGCCAGGCGAAGTCTGCTTCCAGCCAGGTGCAGTTTAAGATGACCAAAGCATCGAAGTCATTACTGAATGTTCAGACCGCAACCGTTAAAAAGCGGAGGCCTACCCATAACATTCGCCTGAAAGGGACGGTCAAAGCTGATGAGGACCGCGTTCAGCACCAGACCGCCCACTTTCCGGGCCGGATCGATAAGCTTTATGTCTCCACGACCGGCGAATATGTCCGAGATGGGGATAAGCTGGCTGACCTGTTTTCGCCTGAGCTGATCACAGCGCAGCAGGAGCTTTTCGAGGCCATGAAGAACCGGAAGACCAATCCTGGGATGTTTGAAGCCGCTAAAGAAAAGCTCAGTTTACTGAAGCTACCTGATCAGCAGATTCAACGTATCATTGAAAGCGGTAGAGTACAGGATGCCATCACTTTTTATGCGGATGTGAATGGTTATGTGCTGGAAAAGAACGTCAGCTATGGGGATCATGTGGCTAATGGCACGGTCATGTACCAGGTAGCCGATCTCTCAGAAGTTTGGGTCAATTTTGAAGCCTATGAACAGGACGTCAATGCCCTCAGCGTGGGTGATACCGTAGTTTTTGAAGTTGGCAGTCTGCCGGGTAAGGAGTTTAAAGCCCCCATCACCTACATTGATCCAGCCATTGATCAGCAGACCCGCATTGCTACCACCCGGGTAGAAGTTCCAAATCCTAAGCGGAACCTTAAACCCGGTATGTTCGTCCGCGGAACTGCGCATGCGAAAGGCCGGCAAGAACAGTTGGTAGTACCAACATCAGCAGTGATGTGGACCGGTCCGCGCTCAGTCGTTTACACGCCCGCTCCTGATACCAGCGCCGCTAACTACCAGTACCATGAAGTAACGCTAGGTGCTGATCTGGGCGACCATTATGTTATTGAAGAAGGCTTAAAGGCCGGACAGGAAGTGATCACCAATGCCAATTTCCTGCTGGATGCCGAAGCGCAACTGCAGGGCAAGGCCAGCATGATGAACCAACCGCAGGAGCAGGCTATGGCAATGGCCAACAAGCGCCAGGCAAAGGGAGAAGCGGATTTTCAGGCACCCGCTGCTTTCAAGGAGCCACTTAAGAAACTCCTGCAGAACTACCTTAACCTGAAAGATACGTTAGTAGCAGGCAATGCAGATGCTGCAATCCAAATCAGCCAGCAGGCACTTAAGCGGCTATCAACTGTAAAGATGAAACACCTTGAAAGCAAAGCAGCTCATAAGTTCTGGATGCCACGGAAAGACACCCTTGAGCAGGCGCTTCAAACCGTTCGTGATCAGTCAGGCATTGAGGCGCAGCGCACGGCCTTTATCTCGCTTTCAGAAACCATGATCGCTGTTGTGAAGGCCTTTGGTCCCTTTAATAAGGGTACGATCTATGTCCAACACTGCCCGATGGCGAACGATAACAAAGGTGCTGACTGGCTTAGCGGAAATAAGGCGATCCGTAATCCTTACTATGGTGATCAGATGCTGAAGTGTGGAAGTGTGATTGATTCAATTAGTAATAAATAATAAAAGCTATGAAGAAAAATTGGCGTATTTGTTTAATGATTGGTGCTTTGGTCTTAGGGGGTTGTCAGGGAAATAACAACAAGAATGCAACTTCCAATGGAGAAGACAAAGCGCACAAACACCAGCATCAAAATAAAGGTCACTCGCCCTATGCCGGTCAGCAGAACCGCGACCTGAAAGCTTTTCCACCCCAAGTGATCAAGCAGCTTGAAAACGGCAGTGGCATGCCCTTTTACGGGATGGCCAAGCCGGCGGAGCTCAATAGTTATCCCGGGCCTAAACACATCCTGCAAGGCAAAAAGGAGTTGGAGTTGTCTGCGGAACAGGAAAAACAAATTCAGCAGATTTATGACAGCATGGATCAAAAGGCTGAGGCATTAGGCGACAGCTTACTGGCCAATGAGCGGAAAATTGAGAAAGCTTTTTCCAGTGGCGGGATAAACCAGAAAAAACTTCGGGAAATGGTTAATCGAAGTGGAGCCCTGTACGGCAAGCTTCGCTTTACCCACTTACAAGCCCATTTGAAAGCAAAAGCTGTTTTAAGCGAGGAGCAAAATCAGCAATATGATGAATGGCGTGGATATGAATAAAACCAACGCTTATGCCTGATCACCAACACCATCATGCTCATGGTCACCACGACCACAACGAACATCACCGGAAGATGATCCGGGATTTCAAGCAAAAGTTCTGGGTCACGCTTGTACTAACTATTCCCATTTTAGTGTGCTCCAAGACCATCCAGGGCTTCTTTGGCTTTTCATTGGAATTTCCCGGTCGCGATTTCACCATTTTCGGTATTTCCACTTTGGTCTTTTTTTACGGGGGCTGGCCTTTTTTGACTGGTCTCTTTGATGAATTGAAAAAGAAGCAGCCCGGCATGATGACCCTCATCGGGCTGGCCATCATTGTTGCTTACGTTTACAGTTCCGCTGTGGTATTTGGCTTGCCGGGCAAGACTTTTTTCTGGGAGCTGGCCACGTTGATCCTGATCATGCTCCTAGGGCATTGGATTGAGATGAAGTCCGTCCTCGGAGCTTCCAGCGCCCTGGAAAAATTGGCAGCATTACTCCCTAATCAAGCTCATCTTATTCAAAAAGACGGCACTGTTGAAGATATCCCCGCCAATGAACTGCAACCCGGCTCGCTTATCCAGATAAAGCCTGGTGAAAAGCTACCAGCAGACGGCATCATCTTGGAGGGCCAAAGTTTCCTGAATGAATCCATGCTGACCGGGGAAAGCAAACCGGTAGAAAAAAAGGAGGGTGATGAAGTAATCGGAGGCGCCATCAATGATCGAGGGACGCTCCAAGTCAAAGTCAATAAAACAGGTAATGATACTTACCTGAACAAGGTCATAACCATGGTTCGGGAGGCGCAGGAAGGCAAATCCAAGACTCAGCGCCTGGCTGACGTTGCGGCCCTTTGGCTCACTGTCATATCAATCTCGGTCGGGCTCATTACGCTTTTTTCGTGGTTGGCTTTCGGGAAGCCCTTCATTTTTGCTCTGGAACGCATGGTGACTGTTATGATCATTACTTGCCCGCACGCTTTAGGGCTGGCTATTCCATTGGTGGCTGCTATTTCCACAAGCATTTCGGCCCGGAATGGGTTGTTGATCCGGAACAGAACAGCCTTTGAAAATGCGAGGAATGTGACTACCATTGTCTTTGACAAAACCGGAACCCTCACCATGGGCGCATTTGGCGTAACTCGCTATGACTCTTTTCAAGCTGACTTAGATAAACAGGAAATACTCCGTTTAGCGGCTACCATGGAAAAGCACTCCGAACACCCGATCGCCTCCGGAATCCTGACAAAAGCCGAGGAAGAAGGTCTTAAAGTCCCGGATGCCCAAAATTTTGAAGCCATCACCGGCAAAGGCGTTCAGGCTGAAGTAGAAGGTAAGCAAGTAATGGCCGTAAGCCCGAAGTACCTTCAGGAAAAGCAAATGTCGATTGGCCAGCAGATCAACACCAAAAGAATGGAAACTGTGGTTTATATTTTGGTGAATGATCAGATAGCAGGATATATCACTTTAGCCGATAAAACACGAAAAACCGCAAAAGACGCGATCCGGGAATTAAAGGAGCACGGCATAAAAACCTACATGCTAACTGGTGATAACAAAACAGTAGCTGCAGATGTGAGTAAAGCCCTTAACATGGATGGTTATTTTGCTGAGGTGCTGCCTGACCAGAAACTGGAGAAGGTTAAAGCACTCCAACAAAAAGGAGAGACTGTAGCCATGACCGGGGACGGGGTAAACGATGCGCCTGCTTTAGCTCAGGCAGACATTGGCATTGCCGTAGGCTCCGGTACTGACATTGCAGCAGAAACGGCTGATATCATACTGGTAGAAAGTGACCCGCAGGATATCAAGAGCCTTTTACTATTTGGTAAAGCCACTTACCAAAAGATGGTGCAAAACCTTTTCTGGGCTACGGGTTACAACGTCATTGCCATTCCGTTAGCCGCAGGCGTCCTTTACAATTGGGGCATCATGATCAGTCCGGCTTTAGGCGCTGTACTTATGAGCTTGAGTACCGTAATTGTCGCCATTAATGCGCAGTTGCTGAAAAATAAGATTGCCTGAAGCAGAAACTTCAGCAGCATAGTTTATGGCCTCCTTAATATCTTAAGAATCTAACGCCAATTTGTATTCCAAGATAATCTCAGTGGTCATACTATCTCCTGGCAATCCTGGTTAAAGCCGTGACTACGGGGATTCTGTAATGCCGGATACACGGGTTCCCATTTACAGAATAGGGATATCTAATCTGTTTGAAAAAACTTTTTATTTCCGCTTAAAACTTTCAGACTCTTCTTTGAAAAGCACATTAAAGGTGGTCAGGCTGCCGTACATTTTAGTGATGTATTGTTGAAGGTTGACTTTATCTTCATCCTCAAGTTTTTCTGTTTTGTTGATGTTCTGCTCTAGCACTCGCAATTTTTCCCTAACCATCACAATTTTATGAAAGAAGGTTTCAATCGGGACTTCCTTCTCTTTTTGTTCCGGATCCTTAGGCCTGAGTACCAGCGTCCCTCCTTTCCATTTATCTCCCATTTGAATAGGTAGAGTAACATCGGTATATTTTTCAAGCACTCGCCTTAGTGCGCTCTCTACCTCACCGGGGGCCAATTGTTCACCCTCACCCTTACCCTCTTCCATGATTTCAAGCGAGTCATCGCGTTCCAAAGATTGGTCCCCATGCTGTCTGAAGAAAATTTGAACCTTGTAAAGGGTTACAGCCCTTATCACGCCATCTCCAAAATTCGGGTGATAAACTTTCGCACCGATCGTTAAATTTTGTTGCTCCATGGTTGTTTTTCCTCAAAGCTAATTATATAGGTTCGTATCGTTTAATAAAAATGAGTTAAATGCAGTTTGCAAAACAACAAGATTGCCTTTCGCACGTCCAAATTCCTGAAGAGCTTCAACAGGATTATTAGCTAACCAGCATCGTCTATGAAGACTGGATACCCTTAAAGGTTTCATCTTAAAAAACGACAAGCTAATGTATAAATTGGTGTTCTTGCTATTAGCAGCTATGTGCTTTGCCAAGCCTACGCTGGCCCAGGATGAGTTCTTATCGGCCTTTCATCAAAAATGGGAGAATTCAAGGTCATACTTGCTTAAAATCGCTAAAAAAATGCCTGCTAAATCTTACAGTTTCAAACCCACTGACCGGCAAATGACCTTTCGCAGGCAATTATTGCACACAAGGGAAAACATGCTCAAGCTAAGTTATAGGTACATTCCTGAACATCAATCTTTTCAAGATACTGTTGATAGCCCACAGGGAATTCCTAAACCACAGGTTATTCATTTATTGAAGGAAGCTTTCAATGCAGTCAATAATACGGTAAAAAGGCTTCAAAAAAAGGACCTCACTACCAAAGTAGATTTTTTTGAAGGAACCAAAACCAAGCTTCAAATCCTGAACTTGATACAAGATCATGTTACTCATCATCGCGGTCAACTGATTGTTTACCTCAACCTGAAAGGCTACAAACCACCCGATTACGTAGGATGGTAAAATTTTTTAAAGCGGAAACACACCCATTGACCCCTAACGGCAATCAACCAACCCGCTTATATCGCTACCTCTACATGGCAGGCCTGATGATCGCCGGTGAAAGCATCTACATGCTACCCTACATGCGGAAGACCTTCCAGACCAGCATGGAGCAGGTCTATGGGATAGATAGTGTTCAGATCGGGATTCTCAACACCATGTTCGGTATCTTAGCTATCCTGTGCTACTTGCCCAGCGGCTACTTGGCTGATCGCTTTTCAGCGCGTAATCTGCTGATCTTTTCGCTGCTTAGCACAGGCATAGGGGGCTTTGCCATGATGCTGATACCCGGCTATCCGTGGCTACTGGCAATTCATGGCTTTTGGGGAGTGACCACGATTCTTACCTTTTGGCCGGCCCTGGTAAAAGCGACCCGAGATTGGGGCTATCAGGAGTATCAGGGATTAAGCTTTGGGCTACTGGACGCTGGCAGAGGGGCCACTGGAGCGATTCTTGCTTCGGTGGCTACCGGTGTATTCGCCTGGAGCACTACCGTAAAAACAAGTCTACAGGGCGTACTTTTAGTTTACTCCATTGCCCCAATGCTAGCAGCTGGGCTGATATGGCTTGTTGTTCCAGGTTCCATTCATGAAGAAGAACAGAAACAATCAGACCCTGAGACAGTCAAGGATACGAAAAGCCACCCCAAAGGCATGTGGAATATTATGCAGCGCGGGGATGTCTGGCTGCTCGCACTTGTGGTTTTTGCGTCTTATAGCTTATATGTAGGCATTTATGACTTACCCGCTTTTGTAGAAAAAGGCTACGATAAGAGCAAAACCTACACCGCCACTCTGGGCACTGCAAGAGACTGGATGCGACCGATTGGCGCCATTGGAGCCGGCTTAATAGCGGATCGGTTTAATAGTGCTAAAACCCTTGTAGGTTTATTCTTGATTCTGATTATTACTTTCTTTAGCCTTTACAGCCTGCCGGCAATCCCAAGTGCTGTCTGGATAGTGTGGGTACAAGTGTTAGTTGTAGGACTGGCAGTTTTTGGGCTAAGGGGCGTTTATTTTGCTATCCTGGAGGAATTAAATATTCCCGTGTCTCTGACAGGTTTCACGGTTGGGTTTGTTTCTTTTATAGGATTCATCCCGGACCTATACATGCACTTATTATCAGGGACCTTAGTTGATAACTTTGGAGGCGTCCTGGGCTACCATGTTTATTTTGCATTACTGGCTTTCATTTCAGCCATTGGTTTGTTCAGCAGCTTGTTGATTAAAGTTTTACATCAAAAAAGATCGAGGTTTTAAATAGTAAAGTTCCAGCCCGAATGACTTTAATTTAACTATCTAAAATTTTGAGAATATTTCCTTTCGTTTATATTTGTTCATTAATACAAACCAAACAAAAAATCTTATGAAACTTATTAACAAAGCATTAAAGCATTTCCTGACACTTTCCCTAGCAGGGATTTTCACCATTGGCATAACAGCCTGCGGTGGTGGTAGTAGTCAATCCAACGAAGGTGGTAGTGATAGTGAAAAAGAAGAGCAGATGGAAAAAAATGAAGATAAGCAATCGGGTAGTAGTGATGATAAGGGTGATAAAAAGATGAAAGAAAGTGGGGATATGAAATCAGACACTGGAAGTCATGAACACCCTGATAACGGCAATGGTAGTCATGAGCACTCTGATAGTGCCG
>CAZIUI010000030.1:12567-30588 GCA_964542585.1 uncultured Sphingobacteriales bacterium
AGTCATGAACACCCTGATAACGGCAATGGTAGTCATGAGCACTCTGATAGTGCCGGTGATAAGAAATCCGGCGGTAAAGAACACCCTGATGAGGGAGGTGGTAGTGAACATCCCCAATAGAGTGGACTTATTAAACTCCTGCGAAGCGGGAATTGGCTGGATCCTGTAAAAAGCTCAGGATTCAACCGAATTAAACAATGGTTCTCCCATTTGTCAATTTATTATTCAAAAGTGAACTAAGGATCTATGATAGTTACAAATCAAACATTTCAAAAGTTATTAACCGTATGGGTAGCAGCGGTTTTTACCATTGGTATAGCAGCATGCGGTAGTGGCAGCAAATCCGGGGACAATAGTGGCGAAAACAAGCAGGAAAAAGAGATGAAGAAGAGCGATAGCAAGCAATCCGATAAAAGTGGTGAAAAGGGCGATCAAGGAAAAACTGAAAAGAGTAGCAATGATAAGCCAATGACCATTCAGGAATTTGCGAATGCCGCTAAAGCGCACATCATGAAAAAGGCTAAGAAAAGTGGCGGCCACTTTATGGTAAAAGATCAGAAAACCGGAAAGAAGCTTAAACTGAATCTTGAAAAGGTTCATCGTAAGCGTCTTTCACACCTGGGCAACAACCGTTACTTTGTTTGCGCTAATTTTACTAGCCAGGATGGTACCCTTTACGATGTTGACATCTTTATGGAAGGTACCAAAAAATCAAACCTGGAAGAAGCTGGTAAGCCAAAGGTGCATAAAGTAGAAGGAGAGCCTCGCTTTAACTACTATAAAGAGGATGGTGTCTGGAAGCGCAGATCTGTAGATCAAAAGCAAGATAAGTCTTGAAAAAGCTAAGCAAAAAGCGACATTTTGACAATGAGGGGAACCATTGTTTTAATACCATTCAGCCTCCTGATGCTCTGGGTTATTATAGCCCCAGCTCAGGAGGTTTTTAAATTTCATTACAAAGTAAGCATTGATTCATTACCCAATAATGCCAATAAGGTGAGCCTTTTAATACCCACACCTACTTCTGGCATCCATCAAACAATCCAAGAATTATCCGTAAAAACGGAGCACGATTATGAGTGGCTTAAAACCAAACGCTTTCGTAACAAATACCTTCGGTTAAGATTCACCCAAAAGAGCAAAATTCCACATTCTCTGAATCTTACGCTAAGTGGAAAAGCAGAACGTTTTTCGGTTACAAACCCAAAGGATTATAGAAAATCCGGAGAAAGCACACAGGCCTTCTTGCGTCCTGATAGTTTGATTCCATTGGCAAAACCTATTGAGAAAGAGGTTAAAAAAGCCCTCAGCAAATCCGACCCAAAAACTCCGAAACCTAGGGCCTTTTATGATCACTTGCTAACTACCATGACCTACGATAAAAGTGGTGAAGGATGGGGCCGAGGGGATGCCATTTATGCCTGCAATGCCAAGACTGGTAATTGTACCGATTTCCATTCGCTCTTTATGGGCATGTGCCGGAGTGAAGGTATTCCGGCTCGTTTTCATATTGGCTTCCCATTAGACGCTGATCAAAAATCCGGACTAGTGAAAGGTTACCACTGTTGGGCTGAATTTTTTGACCCCGAGCAAGGCTGGGTTCCGGTAGACATCTCAAAAGCCTGGAAGAACAAGGAAAAAGCTGACTTCTACTATGGTGGTTTAGATCCTTACCGCCTTACAATCACCTCCGGCAGGGATTTAAAAGTTTCGATTGGCCCAAAACAACAGCGTAAGCTTAATTACTTTGTTTATCCTAAGGTTTATGTGAATAGAAAACAAGTTGACCTAGGCGTCTCAACAACTTTCCAATACCAGCTTTTAAAATAACCCCGGAATTAATCCGGGTGATCAATTTTACCAAGGACAAAAACATGAGGGCTTAAAGAGCTGCTTTCCACAACCCTTTCCTCAATGACCTTAAATAACTTGGTTCGGCCTATGAGCTGACGGAACATATCAGTTCTTTGGACCATGACCACCATTCTGCCCTCAAGTTTCAAAACCTTTGCTGCTTTTAAAATAAAGCCCCGGTAGAGCTTTCTCATATTAGCGTTGGTGGCTGATTTAACGCCATAAGGAGGATTACTAACAATGGCGTCAATAGGACCTGCTACAGACTCATCCAAGTGATAAATATCAGACTGAATAAAAGTAACCTCGTTTTTGAATCCTGTCCATTCTGCGTTAGTCTGTGCTTGTTCGATTGCCTCATCATACAAGTCACTGCCTAGTATTTTCACTTGAGATCCCCATAAGGAAGCAGCCTCTATCGGAATGGTACCACCACCCATGAAAGGATCCAGAAGGGTTTGTCGTTCCTCAAGGTTTGCCATCTCAATAAGGGCATAAGCCATAGAAGGCTTAATCCCGGCACGATGAAAACGCTTAAAATGGTACCGTTTTCCCCATTTTTCCGGGGTACGCTGTATCCCTATATAAGCAAAACGGGCTATAACATCCACCCGGACATGAACTTCATATTCCTTAAGGGAGACGGATGCGTTGTAATTATTCTGAATAACCCTGCCAGCAACTACCTGCACTTCACTGCTACCAAATTCATGATTACCATACCTTCGTGTTGAAACACGAAAGCTTTCACCATTAAGGAGTTGTGGAATGAAAGTGCCAGCAACCTTTTGTTCAAGATCAGTTAGGGATTTATCAAAGTAAAAGCTGTCAAGCAACTCAATAACCCTTTCAATACTATGAAGCTGGAGGGTTTGTTCTAGGTTAAGCCCATGAATAAGTAACCAACCCTGCAAATTGTAAAAAGGATGAACAATGGCTTCCGTATTAATTTTATGGACTTCATTGGTGACTATATCAGCTAGGCCAGGGTTAAAAGCCACCAAATACTGAGAAATAGAAGATTGTTTGGGCATTGTTTGGCAAAGGTGATTAAAATTCCTGGCTTTGTTTTAGAAAAATACGATCCTTAGGAACCTTGGTTAGGGGATTTAAACCTACCGGCTTTGAATGGTCGCTTTTGCTTATGCTTTGTTGACCTTCCCTGAACTCTCGACCGCCAAAGTTTGAAAGAGCTAGATTTGAGCTCCCTACGCATTAGCTTTATAATGGCCTTTTCAGAAAGGCCAAACTGCTGCTTAATAGCCTCAAAAGGTGTTCGATCTTCCCAGGCCATAGCAATGATTCGGTCCGCATCTTCTTCATTTAAATGCGCTATTTCGCGGGCTTTTCCCATTTAACCTACTGCTTTTTGAAAGAAATTTTACTTTGAACCCAACCTATACCTCAAACTATACGTTTAGTTCCAATAACAAAGTAAAACCCATCTACTTTTTGTTTTGGTTAAACCTGGCATAGTTTTGGGTATAACTTGTTTAATGAAAAAAGTAATGTCAACATTTGTTTTAAATGTTCTATTTGCTTTTGTAAAACTAAAACTAAAATCCTTATGAAGTTAAAAAAACTATTTTTATTCCTTGCTAGCATGGCATTTAGCTACGGAGCGGTAGCACAAGATAGCGCTAGCATTCAGATTATTCACAATTCAGCTGATCCGGCTGCTTCTTCGGTTGACGTTTACGTTTTTAAAACCCAAGCAGGCTCAAAAATCGCTGATGACCTTAGTTTCCGGAAAAGCACCGGTTTTACAAAACTTCCACTAACAGGTGGAAACTTAAAAATCGGTATTGCCCCCGGTAATTCGTCAACAGCTAATGACACTCTTAAGTCATTTACGCTAAGTCTGCAAGATGGCGGGAAATACGTGGCAGTAGCCAATGGTGTGCTACCCACTAGTAGCGGATTTAACCCTAAAAAGGAACTGGATTTGAATGTCAAGTCAATGGCGCGGGAATCTTCCAGTGGTTCAGGCGAAACTGATGTCCTGGTTCACCATGGTTCTACCGATGCACCTAATGTAGACGTTGAGGAAATAGGGCAAGGGGCTGGTCAGATTGTTTCTAACCTTGCTTATGGTAATTTCACCAATTACTTAACCTTAAACACCGCGGACTATCAATTAGAGGTAAGGCCTAACGGATCTAGCAGTGTAGTCGGACGATATAGAGCCCCACTTTCAACATTAAATTTAGGTGGCAAAGCCATTACTGTGTTTGCATCTGGATTTTTAAATCCAGGAAATAATAACGATGGGCCCTCATTTGGCTTGTATGCTGCCTTACCTTCAGGTATTGTTCAAAAATTACCGGAAATCAATCAAGCACAGGTCCAGTTAATCCATAATTCAGCTGATGTAAAAGCCGATACCGTGGACGTTTATTTAAATGGCCGAAATGTGATTAATGACCTTGAGTTTAGAGATGCTACTGAATTTCTCACGGTTCCGGCTAAACAAGATATAACCGTAAGCATTGGGCCATGGAATAAAGCCTTATCAGACACCATCTTCAGGACTACGGTAAAACTGAATGCCAATACCAAATATATAGCTGTTGCCAACGGAACTTTTAGCGGTGGCTACAGCCCTTCCAAAGAATTTGGGCTTTCCATTAAGGCAATGGCGCGGGAATCTGCTAATAACTCAGGTAAAACTGATGCCCTGGTTCACCACGGTTCTACCGATGCTCCAGCAGTAGATATTGTTGAAACGCAGCAAGGCGCCGGCACTCTTGTGGATAGCATTACCTATGGGGATTTTGCAGGATACCTGTCCGTCAATCCTGCGAATTACACCATTGAGGTACAGGCCAATGCTAATAACAATACAGTAGCAACCTTTGAAGCCCCATTGGCAAATCTAGGCCTAATGGACTCGGCTTTAACCGTTTTTGCCTCCGGTTTCCTTAATCCTGCCAATAACAATGACGGCGCAGCTTTCGGATTGTATGCGGCTTTAGCAAATGGCAATGTGGTTCCACTTAATAAAGTTGAGAGTGCCAATGTTCAGTTAATTCATAACGTTGCTGATCCTGCCGCTGATACGGTTGATGTTTATGTTAACGGTAGCCTCCAGTTTGAGGATTTTAGCTTTAGAGAAGCTACTTCCTTTGTAGAGTTACCGGCCAATGAGCAGGTCAATGTAGGTATTGCTCCGGTCAATACATCCGTAGATGATACCCTCAAAAACTTCAGCCTGAACTTGAATTCTAACACCAACTATGTAGCCGTTGCCAATGGTATTGTAAGCAACAGCGGCTTTGACCCGAATCGCGCTTTTGAACTTTCCATTTTCTCAGGTGCTAGTACATCGGCTAATTCCAATAACAATACCGCCATCTTAATTCACCATGGATCTACTGATGCCCCACAAGTGGATGTTGATGAAACAGAAGTTACCAACCAAAACCTGGTCTCTGATTTGGCATATGGAACATTCGCAAATCAATACTTAAACCTTGGTACGCAAAATTACACCGTACAGGTTAACCAAAGCAGTGATGGTTCTAAGGTAGCCAGCTTTGAAGCAAACCTTGACGATTTAGGGCTTAGTGGGGAAGCTATTGTGCTTTTTGCCTCCGGTTTCCTTAATCCTGCCAATAACAGCGATGGACCTGGCTTAGGGCTTTATGCTGCTACCACTACAGGTAACATTGTAGAACTCTCACAGACAACCGGTCTGGTTGATCGGGAAAACCAAATTGACCTTCAAACCTATCCCAACCCGGCAAGTGATGAGGTAAGGGTGGCTTTTGGAGAAAACGACTTCGAACAAGCCCGGATTGATGTCCTCAACATGAAAGGCCAAGTAGTGAACACCAAAAGAACCGCTGCGCAGGGTAACGCCCAGCTAAACCTGAGCGGCTTATCAAATGGTAATTACCTGCTTCGCATTTCAGCTGACGGGGAAACTGTTGCAACCCAACAAATCGTCAAGCAATAGCACATAAATATCCTTAAATAAGCATTTATTAAAACCCCTTGCAAGCTTTATTGCAAGGGGTTTTTTTCTGTTGAAATAGCGTTTCTCTAAGATGCTCAAGAGTTCCAAACTTGATTGGCGAGGTAGTTCAGGATTTGTACCGCATTGGTGGCTGCCCCTTTTCTAAGATTATCACTGACGATCCATAAATGCCACCCATGGGTTTGGGTAAGGTCTTGTCTTATCCTTCCAACAAACACACTATCCTTACCTTGCGCATATCTGGGCATGGGATAATGGTTATATTGAGGATCATCCTGTACCTGAATACCCGCAGTGGCTGATAAAAGCTTAACCATATCCTCGTAATGGGCTGCCTTGCTCAACTGAACGTTCACACTTTCAGCATGGCCTCCCATTACCGGCACTCGTACGGCTGTAGCTGTAACGGGAAGGGCGTTTTCATTAAGGATCTTTTGAGTCTCGTTGATAACTTTTTGTTCTTCTTTGGTATAGCCGTCACTTTGGAACTCATCGCATTGGGGCAAGCAGTTTAGGTCAATAGACCAGGGATAAGCCATTTGCGCTGGCGATTCTCCTTTTCGCTCCTGCTCTAGCTGATCTACAGCGGTTTTACCGGAACCGGTGACCGATTGGTAAGTAGAAACATTGACACGCTTTATACCGTAGGCTTGATGAAGGGGATAAAGTGCTAAGACTAGTTGGATAGTAGAGCAGTTAGGATTAGCGATCAGTAAATTATTACGGTTTAGGAGACTACCATTCACTTCCGGAATGATAAGCGGAACATTGGGATCCATCCGGAATGCCGATGAGTTATCTATAAATGGAATACCAGCTTTTTGAAAATCGGATGCCCATGCCTGCGCAACGGTACCACCAGCAGAGCACAATACCACATCCGGTTTTGCTTGAAGCACTGAATCAATGGATTGAATTGTAAAGTCATGCTTATGGATGGTTAGTCGCTGCCCTACCGAACGCTCAGAAGCGGCAAGCAATAGCTGATCAATCCTGTAGCCCTGCTCGCCAAGGGTTTTTACCAATTGCTGACCCACCAATCCGGTGGCCCCTACAACCGCAACTCTAAGTTTTCCGCTTTCCATGAACAGCTTGATTTTAAACTATTTTCTGATAGGGTCTTATGTACTATTAGCTTCTGAATTTACCTTCTCACGGGACTTATCGGGACGGTTTACAAGGTAAACTCCCGTAAAAATCAGCAACCCAAAAAAGACCTGACCCATACGAAGCTGATAATTGAACAACATCAAGGCGATAAAAGTAGCAAACAACGGTTGAAGATAAATGTAAGCCCCAACTACCGAACTGGATACATAGCGTAAGGCCCAGGCATTGAGCAGGTAAGCCAGGAAGGTAGTTCCCAATGAAACAAAGGCAATGGTAACGTAAATACTTAAGGGCATGCTACTCCATTGAGCTGCCGCTACTTGGGGGATTCCTAACGGTGAGATGTAAACCAGGCCGAAAGTAAAACTCCACTTAACTACAGTCAAAGGATTATACCGCTGCATGAGAGGCTTCACCAATACCAGGTAGGTCGCATAGGATGCGGCATTTAACAGCACCAACAAATCCCCTAGCCAACTCCAGGCGGACGAGGCCAGATCAGCATTATGGTGGGGAGCATTCATTATCAGGTAAATCGCACCCGCTGCCCCTAAAAGAATGCCTAGCCCTTTTTGCCAGGTAATACGCTCGCCTATTAAGAAAGCTGCTACAACAAGAACGATCACGGGTGTCGCAGTCATAATGAGCGAGGCATTGATGGGGGAGGTGTAAGTCAAGCCCTGGAAAAACATCATCATGTTGGCGGCTGATCCAAAAAAGCCGCATATGGCCAGTCGACCATAATCTTGCTTATGCTGGACCTTTTCCCCTATGAATACTTGCTGAACGATCGCTAAAAGCGTTAGCGCGGAAAGGACCCTCACCCATATAAACCCAAAGGGCCCTAGATATTCAGGCATTACAGATTTAGCCAGGACAAAAGTAGCCCCGTAGATCAGAGCTACCAGGACTAAACCACTATGAACGAGGAAGCGCATAATCCTCTCCTTAAGCCAAGGCTGGACGGCCTAGTAAGCCCTCTCGTTTCGGTTTTCGTAATAATTGATAAAAGCCCGATTAATCACCCGGGTACCACCGGGGGTTGGAAAGTCACCCGTGAAGTACCAGTCACCTTGGTTTTCCGGGCATGCTTCATGTAAGGCATTGATTCCCTGAAAAACAACTTCCACCGGAATATTGACGTGCGCTGGCTTGATCAGCGAAGCGATTTTCTGACTAATGGCTTTAGTGGTTAACGGCTCATAAATCCGCTTAGCCTCATTAACCTGTTCTGATAATGGCTTGGCTTCTGCCTGCTTGCAAGCACGGTAAACCTCCTCTATGCGCTGGCTTAGCCCATTTTCTTTAAGCAATTCAATAGCAGCCCGAAAAGCTACAAAGTGTTCGATCTGGGACATATCAATACCGTAGCAGTCCGGATAGCGTATCTGAGGAGCAGAGGAAACAATTACGATCTTTTTAGGGCTTAACCGGCTAAGGATGCTGACAATACTCTGTTTAAGCGTAGTCCCACGTACGATGGAGTCATCCAGCACTACTACCTGATCGGTATCCGGCCTTACAACGCCATATGTACTGTCATACACATGGGCCACGAGGTCATCCCGCTGATTATCATCAGCAATGAAGGTACGGAGTTTAGCATCTTTAACGGCCAACTGTTCATGACGCGGCCTTAACCCTAGTAGCGTATTCAATTCCCCATTAGGCATGTTGGGCCGTGCCTGAATTTGCGCTTTTTTGTACTCGTCCAGGTGATCTTTCAAACCCTCTAGCAAGCCTACAAAAGCTGTTTCAGCCGTATTGGGAATGTAGGAATACACAGTATTTTGAAAGTCATGGTTTACATGTTCTAAAACTTCAGGGACCAGGTGTCGTCCAAGGGCTTTTCGCTCATGGTAAATGTCCTCATCGGTACCCCTTGAAAAATAAATGCGCTCGAAGGAACATGCAGTAAGTTTTTTGGGCGGTAAGATCTCTTCTTCAGAAACAGCCCCATCTTTATTTGATATAAGCGCATGCCCGGGTTTAATGGCTCGAATAGCACCAAATGGAAGGTTAAAAGCGGTTTTGATGGCCGGCCGTTCGGAAGCCACTACCAGGACTTCCTCATCCATGTAGTAGTAAGCAGGCCGTATTCCGTTTGGATCTCTCAAAACAAAACTGTCACCATGGCCGGTCATACCTGCCATGGTATAACCGCCATCCAGATCTTCGGCCGATTCCCTCAGAACATTGGGTATTGAAAGGTTTTGGGCAATTAAAGGGGATATATCTTTTTTGGAGTATCCCTGTCTGCGGTAATCCTCATAAAGGCGCTCATTCTCCTCATCCAGAAAATGCCCAAATTTTTCCAGTACCGTAACCGTATCATTTTTAGCCCGTGGATGCTGACCAATATTTACCAGGTGCTGGAAAAGCTCATCATTGTTGGTCATGTTAAAATTTCCCGCCATAACCAAATTACGGCTCATCCAATTATTCTGCCGGATGATCGGATGGCAGAATCGCAATCCCCCATTACCGTAGGTTCCATAGCGCAAATGACCCAAAAGCAGCTCACCACAGTAGGGAACATGCTGCTTTAACCATTCCGCATTGTGCCAGTATTCTTTGTTTTCGGTATAAGCCTTGGAAAAGAAGCCATGTATGTACTCAAATATATCTTCAATGGGACTTGGCTCAACTGATCTTTTAAGGTAGATATACTGCTCACCAGGTTCAGGATTCAGTCGTATGGTAGATACGCCTGCCCCATCCTGACCGCGGTTATGCTGCTTTTCCATTAAAAGGTAAAGCTTATTAAGCGCATAAAGCGGATCACCGTACTTGTCAATGTAGTACTGGTAGGGTTTTCGTAACCGGATGAAAGCCACCCCGCACTCATGTTTAATCAATTCGCTCATGGAACATGGCGTTTTTAAAAAAATGCAAAATTACCAAATGTTGACCATAGCTAAGGTTGCTGATGCTAAAAAGGCTAATTTTATTTCTGCTTGGAAATGTTGAGTTTTGTTAAGGATTAAAATTTTCATCATGCCCAAAACAAGACAACGTACCCGTAATTCTAATTACCCCTATCTCGTGGGCCTTATTATAGGGCTCATTTTACTGGTCATCATTGCTATTCAAAACTCCACAAGTGTTACGCTTAAACTCCTAACCTATCATTTTGATAACTCCCTGTCCTTGTTCTTGACCATATTTTTTGCCCTTGGTTTTATCCTTGGGCTAACATCCGCGTTGGTTAACCTTTTTCGTAAGGACCGGCTTATTCATCAACAGACTAAGCAAATCCAGGCCTTAGAACAGGATAATGACGACCTTCGGCAGCAATTAGAAAACGATCCGGATTTTTAAAACGAAGGCCCCTTAATCGTAAATTTCAATAAAAGCGCAGCTATGACCCTGGTCCTATCCTCAGACCCAGCAGGTTGGGAGGCCTGGATTCAAACCCATACCTTGATCTTTAAGGGCCCGGCTGGCACCTCCCGCGGTACCCTTACGCAAAAGCCTGTATCTTTTATCTGCTTGAAGGACACGAGCACGAAAACGATCGGCATTGGAGAGTGCAGCACATTACAGGGCTTGAGTCCAGAACATAGGCCCGGCTATAACCAGGAGCTCAACGATTTAACTAAGGCTATCACTAAGGGGAATAAAAGCTTAGAAGGCGCTTATCAGGCTTTTCAAGGCTGGCCTTCCGTCCAATTTGGATTAGAGCAAGCTTACCTTGACTGGCTCAATGCCGGACAGCGTATTTTATTTGATACAGCCTTTACAAGAGGATGGGAAGGCATCCCTATCAATGGTCTTATATGGATGAACGATATCCCAACCATGCGGGATGCGATTAACAAAAAGCTTGATCAAGGTTATCGCTGTCTGAAAATAAAAGTCGGAGCCCGCAACTGGGATGAAGAATGCGAGTTGATTCAAAGCGTAAGGCGCCATTATTCGGCTTCTGACCTTGAGATCAGGGTTGATGCTAATGGGGCTTTCCAGGAAGATGAGGCTTTCTCTAAACTACAGCAGCTTGCTATCTTTGAGGTTCATTCTATAGAGCAACCTTTGCCAGTAAGTGCAAGGGAAGCCATAGCCCAGCTTTGTGAGCACCCACCAATACCCATTGCTTTAGATGAATCCCTGATAGGGCACGAAACAACAGATCAGAAAATCAATTTATTAGAGGAGCTGTATCCTCAGTCCATTATTCTAAAGCCTAGCCTCATTGGCGGGATAAGGCATGCCAATGAGTGGATTCAGCTAGCAGAAGACCTCGGTATTGGCTGGTGGGCTACTTCAGCCCTGGAAAGCAATATAGGCTTAAATGCCATTAGTCAATGGGCATCAAGCTATGAGCTAAAACGCCCACAGGGCTTGGGAACCGGTGGATTATACACCAACAACATTCCCGCCCCTTTGACCATTGACCAGGGGAACCTTTTTTATAACCCCCAGAAAAGGTGGGACTTGAGCTTTTTGGGCTTAACTTGAATAAACTTTCTGATTGTAACGGGCAATCGCCAACTTTGCACAGCTAATGAATGATGGGCCAAACTGATATGGATCGTATCCTCCTTATAGGCGCTGGACGAAGTGCCTACTATTGCGTTGATTACCTGGCTAAACAAGCAGAAGAAGAAGCCTGGCAATTGACTGTGGCAGACTCCAGCGCTAATAACCTGGCCGATATAGACGGCCATAATAGCAATATCACCATCCAGATCCTGGACCTGAATAACAGCGCTCAACGCCAAGAGGTCATTGCCAACCATGATGTGGTAATATCATTGGCACCCCCTTATTATCACCCTATTATTGCCAGAGACTGCCTGGATCAGCACTCACACTTCCTTACAGCATCATACCTCACTGAAGATTTGGAGGCCATGCATAAGGAAGCTGAAGAAAAAGGCTTATTACTATTGTCCGAACTAGGTTTAGATCCGGGTTTGGATCACCTTTCAGCCCAGCAAGCCATTGACGATCTCAAAACCAATGGTGCTAGGATCAAAGGATTTTATTCCTACACCGGGGGTTTAGTAGCCCCGGAAAGTGACAACAATCCCTGGTGCTATAAGATAAGCTGGAACCCATTGAATGTTGTAAGGACCGGCAATGAAGGGGCCTATTTTTATAAAAACGGGAAGCAGAAGCTAGTGCCGTATCAGCAGCTGTTTAAGCGAACAACAGCTATCAATGTCCCGGATTACGGTACTTTTGAAGCATATTATAACCGGAATTCCTTAATCTACGCCCAGCGGTATGGCCTCCAGGATGCTGAAACCCTTATACGTGGAACGCTGCGATGGAAAGGATTTTGTAATTCCTGGGATCTACTGGTGCAAACAGGGCTTACTGAGCATCGTGATCAATTACAACTTGAAGGGCGCACCTTAAGCGATTTTACCAACATGTTTCTGCCGGAACCCACCAATCCAGAGCAAACACTGGAAACCCGGTGGGCTGATCTTCTAGGGGTACGGCCAACTGATAATGCTTTCCAGCGATTGGTTTGGCTTGGCCTGACTTCCAACGACCCTGTTCCGATAGCTTATGGCACCCCCGCTGAAGTGCTCAAAAACCTCCTCATTAAAAAGATCAGCATGGAAGCCGGTGATCGCGACCTGGTCTTGATGGTCCATTATTTCGATTTTGAAATCAACGGTGAGCGGAGAACACGCAAAAGCTACCTAACCCTGGAGGGTAAAAACCAGCAAAAAACCGCCATGGCAAAAACCGTTGGGTTACCTTTAGCCATTGGAACGCGCCTACTTATGGAAGGAACTTTGGATATACGGGGCGTTCATCTGCCCATGAAAGCTGATATCTATGAACCGATACTAGAGGAATTAAAACGATACGGGATCATTTTCCGGGAATTTGATTATAAGCTAGAATCCTAAGTTTATAGCTTTAAAAGAGGAATAACAGCACATATCCACCAAAAAAGCCTAGCAGCAAGGTAAAGCTTTCCCAGCCAATTCCACCGAATCCTTGTTTTTGGCGGGCCAGTAACCCTAGAATTAAAACCCCGGTAAGTAGTAAAGTAAGGGCTGTTAGGTAAATCTCTTTATTGCTGATATTGTGAAAAATGGATTCCACATAAGCCCAATCAGCAAAAGCCACGAATAATATATCAAAGGTATTTCCCCCGATAATACCGCTAACCGCCATGGTTAAAGCCCCATGCCGTACGGCTGAAAGGGTGGTAATCAATTCCGGCAAGGAGGTAACCACAGCCGTCATCAAACTTCCAATAACCGTTTCTGATAATCCGGTTTGTTTAGCAATGACAATGGCTGTTTTGGCTACTCCGTAACCTGCTCCTCCAACAAGAATCCCTAAAAGAACAAATGATAACCAATTAACCCATTGCCGGCTATCAGGGTGCGTATTGGCTTCATCTGCCACATCAAAAACGGTCTCTTGTGTCTGACGCGGCCGCCACATCGGACTCTCTCCAGCTTTAGACGTTAGCCGCATACCCAGGATATAGACCAGTACCAACAGCAAAGAACCCGGGTGAATATTGAAAAAGGTGGTTTCAGGGGAATTGGCAAAAAGCAGGATCAAACCCAGGAGGATCATGAGCAGCACCCCTTCCATCAGGTTTTGAACAGATGCGGAGGCATGCTCCAGGTTGACTTTTCGGTAAGTAATATCGGCAAAAGCCAAAAAGACCGTTTGTGCAGCTATACCACCAATGGCATTGCTAACGGCCATCTGAGGATATCCTTCCCATGCTGCTGTTACCGATGTTATAATACCAGGTAAGGACGTGATTCCTCCCATAAGGATAGCACCAAAAATCGCTTCACCCCAACCTGTCTGATCGGCTAACCGATCGGCAATCCGTGTTAGATGGCTACCGGCAAAGCCAATAACTACCGCAAAGGCAAAAAATAGGAGAAAACTCGTTGTAAGCGATAACCCCATATCCGGGTTCTAACCCGTTTTAAATGGCTATAATTACAAATAACAAATCTAGTTTAAATTAGTCGGTTGATTACGGACAAGGTCAATTCTTAAAGCTTATCCACTTTAAACGAAAATACACCATTGATACTAGCCAGTCTTCCCTATGACTTTGATCGCCATCCTTATAAATCCTTAAATTGGTCCTTTTAAGCTAAACTTCCTGCATCTTTGGCAAACCGTAATATAAAACGCAAACGGGTATCTTACGCTTCTACGACTATTAGTATCACCTTCGTACTACTTTTAATTGGTCTTTTTGGTTTGATGAGTTTTCATGCCAATCAATTGAAGGATTTTTTAAAAGAAAACCTCCAGGTCAGTATTTATTTATTGCAGGATACCAAAGAGCCCACCATTTTACAAATACGTAGCCAAATACAGGAACAGCCCTCGGTAACACGTGTCTCTTACACTAGCAAGGAAGAAGCCCGGGAGCTGATGGCCAAAAATCTTGGACAGGAAGCCGGAGAAGTGCTGGGTTATAACCCTTATCCCCCCTCCCTGGATGTTTATTTTAAATCCGAGTATGCCCGGGCTGATACCATTGCCGCTTTCGCCAAAAACTGGGAGGAGCATCGGTTAGTGAAGGACGTTAACTACCAGCAAGTGCTGATCAATAATATCAATCGTTACGTTCGCATCTCAGGACTTGTGATTGCTGGATTGGCAGTAATTTTCGGATTTATAGCCTTCACGTTGATTAATAGCACTATCCGGCTAAACATGTATGCCAAACGTTTTCTGATCAAGTCCATGCAATTGGTTGGAGCCGGGCGCTGGTTCATCCGAAAGCCCTTTATCCTAAGAGCCATGCGTAGTGGTGCTATAGGGGGCCTGTTGGCCTGCTTGTTCTTAACCATCTTGATACTAATGGCTCGCCAGTGGTTCCCCTTTATAGGCCTAAAAGCCCATACCCTTTTTTATGGGATGTTAGCTGGGTTTCTTATATTAGCCGGCGTGCTGATTAGCGGCATCGCAAGCTTGGTAGCCGTCAATAAATATTTAAAGATGCGCTTGGATGATTTGTTTTAGGGATTTGCTTAGCTATGGATGAATTTCCTACTTTTGAATGATCTAAAGGCGTAGGGAAACCATGGCAAAACAATCTCAAGATAAAAGCATCGGTCGACCATCATCCCAAAGGCAGAAATCTACCAAAGCCAGTAATAAAGGCATTGAGATGCCTTTTGGTAAGGAGAACTTCATCCTAATGGGCATTGGTTTTGGCATCATTGTCCTCGGCTACATCCTGATGAGTGGCGACACGAATATTTACAGCTTCAGAAAGATAACCTTAGCACCAATTGTGGTAATGTTTGGGTATGCCTTTGAGGTATACGCCATAATGAAAACCCCCAAGCACCAAAAGACCGATCAGTCCCAAACGAATGATTCCTAACTGCTTGGAACCGTATTCATGTCCCTCCTCGAAGCCATTTTATTAGGGATTGTCCAAGGGCTCACAGAATTCCTACCCGTTAGCAGCAGCGGCCATCTGGAGCTTGGCAGAGCGCTTTTAGGAATTGAAACCACCGACAGTCTCACTTTTACGGTGATCACCCACGGGGCTACCGTCCTTAGTACTATTGTCGTTTTCAGGCGGGAAATCCTTTCTTTGCTTAGAGGGGTTCTGGTTCTTTCCTGGACTGAAAATCACCGCTATGCGGGTAAATTGCTATTATCCATGATACCCGTTGGAATCCTGGGCATTATTGGACAAGATCAGGTAGAACAATTGTTTACCGGGAATCTGGCACTCGTTGGTAGTGCTCTTATTGCGACCGGCATTATTCTCTTTTTAACGACAAGGGTAGTTAACCGCGGACTTAACCTTAAAGCTTCCCATGCCGGGATTATCGGAATAGCCCAGGCCATAGCCGTTATTCCGGGTATTAGTCGAGCAGGAGCGACTATCGGAACAGCTTTATTGATGGGTGTGGAACGGAATCAAGCCACCCGTTTTTCTTTTTTAATGGTTTTGGTACCGGTCATTGGTGCTACGGCCCTAAAATTGGAAACCCTGATTACAGAAACGCCGCAGGGGGCTGAAGTAACGAGCGCTACTGCCCTTGGGGCAGGCTTTATAGCAGCCTTTCTGGCCGGTCTTTTAGCCTGCCAGTGGATGATCCAACTCGTGAGGCGGGGGCAGCTAATTTACTTTGGGATTTACTGCCTGCTGATAGGCGGAATAGCTATCGGAAGCAGCTTTTTTTAACCGTTAAGGAAACTCTTTGTTAAAAAGTGAAAAAGCCTTTCCATGCAGCAAATAGATCAGCTCAACGGGGATGCGTCCGTTAACCTTAATCATGGCGCATTCATTCTGGCTGATAAGCCAAAGGGCTACACTTCCTTTGAAGTAGTAAAAACTATTCGGGAAGCTTACAATGGCTATGTTAAAAAAATCGGGCATACTGGAACCCTGGATCCAATGGCCACGGGCCTTTTGATTGTTTGTTGCGGACCGGCCACTAAAAAAATTGAGCACTTCCAGCATTTACCCAAGACCTACACAGGAACCTGTTATATAGGAGCTGAAACCCCCTCCCTGGATGCGGAAACAGCGGTGGAAGGCTATTATCCGGTTGAGGATTTAGATTCGGCCACCTGGCATCAGGCTGCCAAACAGTTTGAAGGATCGCTATGGCAGCGGCCGCCCGCTTACTCAGCCGTCAAGGTTCAGGGTAAACGCGCTTATGAAGCAGCCCACAAAGGCCAACAGCCTGACCTCAAGTCCAAGCCCGTGACTATTCATGAATTTAGCATCACTCAAATAGCCGGTCAGCAAGCCAGTTTTCGGATTGTGGCCGGAAAAGGCACCTATGTCAGAAGCCTCATCCGGGATCTGGCCTATTACATGGGTACGGCTGCTTACCTGACCACCCTGCGCCGGGAAGCTATCGGAGATTATCATGTTTCCAGGGCGCTATCCTTAACCACCATTCGGCAGCTTTTTGAGGAAGGGAAAACCGCTCCGCAGTCATGAGAGTATTCCACGGGTTAGAAACCTATCAGCAGGTCAAACGGCCAGCTGTTACCATTGGCACCTTTGATGGCGTTCACTACGGCCATCAAAAGATCCTGAGCCGCCTACAGACCATTGCTCAACAGCAACAAGGTGAAAGCCTGCTCCTGACCTTCTGGCCCCATCCCCGGAAAGTGCTAAAACCGGATGACGATAGCCTGGCCTTGCTGAACACCTTAAATGAGAAAATTTCCTTGCTGGAGTACTATGGCCTGGATAATTTATTGGTACTCCCCTTTACCCGGGAATTCGCCCAGCAGTCGGCTCAGGGTTTCATTAAGGACTTACTGGTAGATGCCATTGGTACCCATACCCTAGTGATTGGCTATGACCACCGGTTTGGCAAAAACCGGGAAGGCGGGTACGAGGACCTGGAAGCGGCTTCCCAAATTTACGGCTATCATTTAGAGCAAATTCCGGCTCAGGAAATCAATGACAGCACCGTTAGCTCCACCAAAGTTCGCGAGGCCTTGCAGGCAGGGCATATTCAAGAAGCTACAACCTACTTACAGCATTATTACCCGCTGCGGGGGAAAGTGATTTACGGAGATCAGCTAGGCCGGACCCTAGGCTACCCCACGGCAAATTTGGAAGTGGAGGAAGACATTAAGCTGATTCCGGCTGAGGGCGTTTATTTAGTAAGGGTTCATTGCCTTGGGCAGACCTACCATGGTATGCTAAACATTGGCCGGCGGCCAACGGTATCCACCAATGGCGATAAACGGGTGGAAGTGTACATCTTTGATTTTGAGGGTGATCTGTACAAGCAAACAATAACCCTTGAGTTCCTGGAGTGGTTAAGAGGTGATCAGCATTTTGATAGCCTGGAGGCACTAAAAGGGCAAATGGACCAGGATTTGGCTAATGCCAAAGCGCATCTGCCCAGGTTCGAGACTAAGGCTTAGACGAGGAATGGGCCTCAGAAGATAAGAAGGGTAAGAGGGTAAGGCTTGTAAAATGAGCCGGCACCAATTTTACGAATTTACACCGCTTCTCAGCCGCCCGCTAATCCTTATCCGGTAGGCCTATCTCACCCACAATCCACCCCACTTGCTCATTTAAAAATTTTACACGCAAATGTTTGTATATGAATTGACACTTGTTAGATTCG
>CAZIUI010000031.1:0-28341 GCA_964542585.1 uncultured Sphingobacteriales bacterium
GGCGTGGTTTACCGCGATGGGCAGTTTGACGATGCCCGGCTGGCTATCAACCTGGCTCAGACCATCAATGATCATGGTGGATGCGCCCTTAACTATGTGGGCGTAGAAGGGCTACGGAAGGACCAGAATGGCCGGATAACCGGCGTCAAGGCGATCGATCAGGAAACGGGTGACCAATATGAGCTCAATACCAATGCGGTTGTCAACGCTACGGGCGTTTTTGCGGATGGCGTCCGCGAAATGGACGAAAAGCAAGAAGGGGCGACTATCACGCCTAGCCAGGGCGTTCACTTAGTGCTGGACCGGGAGTTCATGCCCTCTGATGATGCCATGATGATCCCGCAGACCCCGGATGGGCGGGTACTTTTCCTTATCCCTTTCCATGACAAGATCGTAGTGGGCACTACGGATACGCCTGTTAAGGAGACCAACATTGAGCCCCAGCCCTACCTCCATGAGGTTGACTTTATCCTGGAAACCGCTCAGCAATACCTGGCCAAAAAGCCGACAAGGCAGGACGTCAAAAGCGTCTTTGCGGGTCTTCGCCCATTAGCCAATCCTAATAAGCAAGGCAGTAACAGCGCAAAGGTCTCGCGCAGTCACCAGGTCCTCATTTCTGATTCAGGGCTATTCACCCTGGTTGGCGGAAAGTGGACGACTTTCCGTAAGATGGGTGAAGACACCGTTGACCTGCTCATCGATCAGGGCCGGCTTCCCCACAAGCCAAGTGCCTCAGCCGGATTACTGGTTCACGGTGCTAACCAGGGGCAAGCCTATGACGAGACGAACCCGCTGGGCTTTTACGGAGCAGACCTCCCGGATCTTCAGGACTTGGCGTCCTCCTACCCGGGCGGCCATGAACGCTTGCATCCGGATTACCCCTACATGGTAGCTCAAGTGATCTGGGGCGTACGGCACGAGCTGGTGCAGACGGTAGAGGATTTCCTGTCCCGCCGGGTGCGGATGCTTTTACTGGATACGCAGGCAGCACTGGAAATGGCGCCTAAAGTGGCCGAGCTTATAGCCGCTGAGCGCGGTAAGGACGAGGCCTGGAAGCAGCAGCAGATAGCTGACTTTGAGGACGTTGCCGGCTACTATGCGATCCAGCCCCTTTTAGCAAACCAAAATGCAGCCATATGACACACTACATGCTGGCTATGGATCAGGGCACCACGAGTTCCCGTTCCATCCTTTTCGACAAGAAGGGCAATGCTATTTCAGTAGCCCAAAAAGAGTTTAAGCAGTACGCGCCCTACCCCGGCTGGGTAGAGCACGATCCCGTTGAGATCTGGAATACACAGGCAGCCGTAACGGCTGAGGCCACCACTAAGGCCGGGCTTAACAGCAGTTTTATTGCGGGCGTTGGTATTACAAACCAGCGTGAGACGGTGGTGATCTGGAATCGTCATACGGGCGAGCCTATTTACAATGCCATCGTCTGGCTGGATAACCGCACCGCTGACTATTGCCAGCAACTCCGTGAGGAAGGCAAAAGCGAGCTTATTCAGGAAAAGACGGGGCTGGTGATCGATCCTTACTTCAGCGCTACCAAGATCCGCTGGATCCTGGATAACGTCCCGCACGCCCGTGAGCAGGCTGAAGCCGGTGACCTGCTTTTCGGAACCACTGATACCTGGCTGGTCTGGAAGCTGACCAAGGGCAACCTGCATATCACTGACTTCAGCAATGCCTCACGCACGATGCTTTTCGATATCCACAACCTGCAATGGGATCAGGAGCTGCTGGACCTTTTCGGGGTCCCCAGGGCCATGCTCCCGGAGGTCCGCGACAGCAGCGAGGTCTACGGCTATACCAAGACCACCATTTTTGCTTCTGAACTTCCAATTGCAGGCATAGCGGGTGACCAGCAGTCAGCCCTTTTCGGTCAGCGCTGTACCCAGAAGGGCATGGCCAAGAACACCTATGGCACCGGCTGCTTTGTGCTGATGAATGTGGGCGAAGAGCCGGTGTTCTCGCGGAATAAGCTGCTGTCTACCGTAGCCTGGAAGATCGGGGACCGCGTAGAATATGCCCTGGAGGGCAGCATCTTTATGGGCGGGGCTGTAGTGCAATGGCTCCGTGATGGCCTGGGCATCATAGCCTCTGATGCCAAAGTAGAAGAACTGGCCCAGCAGGTTCAGGATACGGCCGGGGTAGTCTTTGTTCCCACATTTGCCGGCCTGGGCGCTCCTTACTGGAATGCCAATGCGCAGGGGACGCTGTTCGGCGTAACCCGCTCTACCACCAAAGCTCACCTGGCCAGGGCCTCCTTAAAGGCCATTGCTTACCAGACCATGGACGTTCTCAAAGCTATGGAAGCTGATAGCGGGATATCCATCCAGAAACTCCGTGTGGATGGCGGAGCTTCCGTGAATGACCTGATGATGCAGCAACAAGCTGAGATCCTGCAGACTCAGGTAGACCGGCCTGATAATACCGAGACCACCGCCATGGGTGCGGCTTTCCTGGCAGGTCTGGCGCTGAACTTCTGGGAGAGTGAAGAAGAGATCGAAAGTATCTGGAAGCTTGAGAAAAGCTTTATTCCACAGACGGATCCTGCTGAGGTAGAAGCCGGGATTCAACAGTGGCACGATGCGATAGACGCCCTGCAGTATTACGCGGACAGGCAGTCAAAAACTCCTGCTTATGCATCCCATCATAGCTGAATTCATCGGAACCGGCCTGCTATGCCTCATGGGCACCGGCGTGGTCGCGAATGTACTGCTAAACGGAACCAACGGCCAGAACAGTGGCTGGATGGTCATCACCACCGGCTGGGCGCTAGGGGTTTACATCGGTGTTGTAGTGGCAGGGCCCTCCAGCGGGGCTCATATCAATCCCGCTGTTACCATTGGTCTGGCAGTGGAAGGCAGTTTTGCCTGGTCATCTGCACCCGGCTACATCCTGGCCCAGATCGCTGGAGCCTTTACCGGTGCTTTTCTGAATTACAGCATTCACCGGGATCACTTTCTGAACACTGAGGATACAGGTGCTATCCTGGCCGTTCACTCTACCATCCCGGCAATCCGGAACCTCAGGCGGAACTTCATAAGCGAGATGGTAGGCACCTTTGTCCTGCTCCTCGTTATCTTCTACATCTCCGGGGCTGAGATGAAGCCGCCGGGCGATGACGAGACCGTGCCCATTGGCCTAGGCTCTATTGGGGCTTTGCCAGTGGCCTTCACAGTCTGGGCGATCGGCTTGTCCCTTGGCGGCACTACTGGCTATGCGATCAACCCCGCCCGGGATCTGGGCCCGCGTCTTTTCCACTCTATAGCTCCCATCGGCCACAAAGGCTCAAGTGACTGGCAATATGCCCTTGTACCTGTACTGGGACCGATCTCAGGCAGTATCATGGCAGCAGTGGTATACATGATGGTGGAAAATCAAATCCAAACCCAGAGCCTATGGTACGTACTGGCCAATATCTTGTAACGGGCTTGTTGCTGGCGCTGTGCTGCGGCACAGTGGCTAAGCCCCCTGACACCGGATCGCATGCTATGGACACATCAGCTACCCAGCAGGAGCAACAAGCACAGGCTGAGGTAGATGTGGATGCCGGAGTGCGCAATACCTACATCTGGCGTGGATTCCGCGTTAGCCGCTCGGCTATCATGGAGGCTGGCCTGGGCTGGACCAGTGCCAATGGTCACTGGTCAGCCGGGTTCTGGGGTGGCTATTCCTTCAATGGCTTTTACACAGAGTTTGATCACTACATCAAATATTCCAATGAGGGCCTGACCGTAGCTCTTTGGGATATTAACAATTTCACCAACTACGAGGGGGCTAATTACAACACCAATGCCCCCTTCTTTAGCTACGAGCGCCAGAGCTCCCGGTTTGTGGACCTGTCGGCCAGCTATCAGCTTCCATGGGAAGAAGTCCCGCTGACAGTGAGCTGGGCCACCATCCTGCTGGGCCGTGACTTCTACATGAATGAAGGCGGGAATCCCGAAGGCCGCTACAGCACTTACACGGCCATCAGTGCTCCGCTCTGGAAACAGGATGGCCAGTTACTGACCGGGAAAGTAGGCGGAGCTTTCGCCCTCAAAAACAGCGCAGATTCGGAAGCTCATTTTTACGGCAGTAAGCCTAACATCGTGAATGTGATGCTCCAGTACAGCCGCACCGTTGAGCTCGGGAACGCCTACAAAGTGCCAATAAGTTTTTCGGGCATGTGGAATCCGGAAAAGCAGCATGGGGCTATGCAGCTAACCCTTTCACTCTTTTAGCGATACCTGCCTTACAATTTTGGGAAATGAGGGGTAAGCTACCCTTAGCTCAAAGCCATCTTTTTACGATCAGGTACAAGGAAATCCATTTTAAGGGATGCCGGTTAGCCTGTTTTATTAAGGCAGGGAGGAGTACCAGGAATGAGACCTGTTTGTAGGGGAGGAAAAGATTTTCCTAAGTTTGCACCTTTCCAAAATATGCTTTTACACCTCATAAACTGATGTTCCAATGGGATTTCTTGCTTCCAACTTGATCTACTTAATACCCTTTTTGGGTGTAATAGGCCTTATTGTGATGCTAGCCAAGGCATCCTGGATTAACAAACAGGAAGACGGTGAACCCAACATGAAATCCCTTGCCCAACACGTGCAGCAAGGAGCCATGGCTTTCCTGAAGGCTGAATGGAAAATTCTAGCTTACTATGCCATTATAGCTAGCATTTTATTGGCGTTTTCCGGTTATATGGCTGAAAACCAAGCACCAATGATAGCTTTTTCATTTCTGCTAGGGTGCTTTTTCTCAGCATTAGCCGGCTATATTGGGATGAATATTGCTACCAAAGCCAACGTCAAAACTGCTCAAAAAGCCCGCTTTAATTTACCAGATGCCTTGAAAGTATCTTTCAATGGTGGGACCGTTATGGGGCTTGGCGTAGCCGGATTGGCTGTGCTAGGCACGGGTGCTTTATTCGTACTATTTTACTCCATTTATGTAGCATCCGCAGGAGCCGGAGCTGAACAGATATACGGCCATGAAATGACCGTAGCACTTGAAGTACTGGCTGGTTTCTCCCTGGGAGCCGAAAGTATAGCCCTTTTTGCGCGCGTTGGCGGTGGTATTTATACCAAAGCAGCTGACGTGGGAGCAGATCTGGTAGGAAAAGTGGAAGCTGAAATTCCCGAGGACGATCCAAGAAATCCAGCAACCATTGCTGATAACGTTGGCGATAATGTTGGCGATGTTGCCGGTATGGGCGCTGACCTGTTTGGCTCTTACGTTATTACCATCATTGCTACCATGGTGTTAGGTCGCGAGATCGTGATGGATACAGGGGATGGCTTTGGAGGCCTTGCAGCTATTGCTCTACCGCTTTTGATAGCTGGTCTTGGATTAATAGCCTCTATCATTGGAACATCCCTGGTGAAGACCAAAAAAGAAAGTGACAGCGTTCAGAATGCCCTAAACATCGGAAACTGGACAGCAATCATCTTATCGGTAATTGCGGCTTTTGGCGTTATCATGTGGATGTTCCCGGAAAGCGGTCTTTCCATGGCTAGAGAGAGTGCAGTTACATTTGGTAAGTGGGGGATTTTTGGCGCTGTCATGGTTGGCCTCATCGTAGGCGCTCTAATGACCTTTTCCACGGAATACTATACATCAGTAGGTAGACGCCCCGTCAATAACATAGCTAAACAATCATCTACCGGCCATGCAACGAACATCATTGCTGGTATTGGAGTAGGGATGGAATCCACTGTATTCCCGTTAATCATCCTGGCAGGTGGTATTATTACAAGCTACTCTTTTGCTGGCATGTATGGCGTAGGCATAGCGGCTACCAGTATGATGGCTACGACAGCAATGCAACTTGCCATAGACGCTTTCGGGCCCATTGCTGATAATGCTGGAGGCATTGCTGAAATGACCGAACTGCCTGATGAAGTTCGAGATCGAACCGATCGCCTTGATTCCGTAGGTAATACCACTGCTGCTACCGGGAAAGGTTTTGCCGTAGCTTCAGCAGCCTTAACGGCTTTAGCCATGTTAGCAGCATTTGTCGTGATTACGGGTATCACAGCTATTGACCTCTACAAAGCTCCTGTGCTTGGAGGCTTATTTCTTGGTATCATGATACCGTTCATATTTTCATCCCTGTGTATTGGAGCTGTTGGAAGGGCAGCCATGTCCATGGTCCAGGAAGTCAGAAGGCAATTCAAGGCTAAGCCTGGCATCCTCGAGGGCACCGAGCAACCCGATTACGGAACGTGCGTGGAAATATCAACAAAAGCATCCCTAAGGGAAATGGTGTTACCCGGTGCTATTGCACTTGTCATTCCGGTTTTGGTTGGATTTGGTCTGCAGGGGGTTTTTGAAAAAACGGCTTCCGCTGAGATTCTTGGCGGATTACTGGCCGGTGTTACTGGAGGTGGCGTTTTAATGGGGATCTTTCAGTGTAACGCTGGCGGTGCCTGGGATAATGCCAAGAAAACCATCGAGGAAGGGATAGAGATTGACGGAGAGAAGGTCGGAAAAGGCTCTGAGGCCCACAAAGCGGCAGTAACAGGTGATACTGTAGGAGACCCCTTGAAAGACACCTCCGGCCCATCTATGAACATCATGATCAAACTAATGCTGGTTACCTCCATTACCATAGCTCCTCATATCATGACGGAAGAAGGGGGGCATACAGAAAGCGAACGGCAAGAACCTACCAAAGAGCAAGAAGTAAAAACAGATAACCCTAAACAGCCAACGGCTGGGTTTTTAGTTATTCCTAAATAAGTCGGCTGTAACCGAGAATAGAAGCGGAACCATAACTTTTTTGATCGTACTTTTTATGTGAGGTAAATCCTTTTATAATTAGAAACTTAGCTAGGCTAACGACCCAATTTTTAACAGCCTTTTTGAACTCTGCAACATTTTTCTGCCAGCGGTTTTTTAGAATAGGTTTAATTTTAGGAACGATTGGTGGGTTCCCAAATTTGCTATTTGCGCAGGAAGCCAATCAAGCTAAACTAAAAGCTAATTGGGACCAAGGAATAACGCTTTCAGCGCCTGGTAAACCCCTACTTTTTCGGTTCGGAGGCCGAATTCATGCCGATTGGGCTTTTATATCCCCTTCTTCCGAATTGAAGGATAAAGTTGGCAACACAGGAAATTTTACCACCCAATTTACAAGGATACGCCTCTACCAATCAGGCCAGATAGGGCCTAACTTTTCTTACAAACTCCAGTTAGACTTTGACGATGGCTTTGCATCCTTGAAAGACGTTTACATTACGTTAAAGCAAATACCGATCGCCGGAAATATCCGACTAGGTCATCAAAAGGAATTCTTCAGCATTGAAAGCATGACAAGTAGTAACCACACGGTATTCATGAACCGCAGTTTGGGCGATAGATTCATGCCTCGCCGAAATACCGGGGTTACGTTTTTTAATAATTACATAAATGGGCGCTTGACGTGGGGCGCCGGTTTATACATACCATCTGATGAAACCGGAAGCCCCCGAAATTCAAACGCGGATAATTACAACCTAAGTGGGCGCTTGAATGGCGTTCCCTATCGAAAAGATAGTGCTCACCAGCTCATCATAAGTGGGGCTTTTTCTTACCGGTCCAGAAAACAAGAACAGTTTGCAGGCACTCCTGAAAGCAGTATTCCAGAAACTTATCTTGGGCCCTATATCCTTTCAGATATCGCCCATAATACAGTCACCAATTATACGGCTTCTTTCGTTCATGGTGCCCTCAATATACAAGCAGCCTACCGCGCTTCCAAGCCTGAACCGTCTCCAAAAAATAACAGCATGGAGGGCTACTACGGGCAAATCAGTTATTTCCTTACAGGTGAACACAGGAATTATAACAGCGCTTCGGGAGATTTTAAAACGGTAATTCCTTATCAGAACTTTAACCTGTCTAAAGAAGGTGGCTCAGGAGCCTTAGAAATAGCTTTTCGCGGCTCGTATCTTAATTTAAAACATCCTTTAACTCAAGGTGGACAGATGACTGGATATACCATTGCTTTAAATTGGTATTTGAATCCTAATTCCCGAATAATGGTGAACTACCTTCATACCAAGGTTGGTAATTCCGGCAAGGCCAATATTGTCCAAAGTCGTTTTCAGGTTGCTTTTTAGCTAATTAAGAACGAGCAGGAAACTTTGGATGTAATGACAGCATTAATCTAACGGGGTAAGTTACTGGTTAGCACAATTGATACACTTGGTGCTTTCCGGCATAGCTGATAAACGACCAACACCTATGGACCCTCCACATTGCACACAATAACCAAAATCCGGATCTGAGACTTTTTCCAAAGCCTGTTTTAAGCTTTCTCGTTTAGCTTTGTTATTATCAAGTGCTTGCTGGTTAACCGCCCGATTGTTAATCGCATCCATTCTACTTACACGACCTATTGCCTCATCAGGGGAAACCGGCTTACACAATTCTTCAAGATCAGCTATTTTTCGATCTAATTTGTCTAACTTTTTCTGAATATTGGCTTTAAACTGCTCTTGTTCTTCGGGGCTCATAAATCATCCTTTTTTGAAATAATCAACCTAAGAAAAAACGTCACAAAAAAGCACTTGGGAAAACATTTTTGATCTCTAAGATTACCAAATGGGAAACTGTTGAGAACTAAGAAGCCTGCACAGCTTCTCGTTCTGTTAGAAGGTAATGGCGCAAACCTTCTTCCCAATGCTCAAAAGTATTTAGCTTGTGCGTTTTCAGCTTTTGGTTCTCCAGCACTGAATATTCGGGACGATTAACCGCAGATGGAAACTCTTCCGGGGCAGCAACATTCAGATTAACATCCCAATCCATAATGCGGAAAATCGCTTCTGCAAATTGATACCAGGAACAGTAACCTTCAGCCGTTGCATGGGAAATTCCATAAACAGGATTGTCCAATAAAGCACTGATCTGATGACCTACAGCTCTGGCGGACGTTGGGGTTAGTACTTCATTCTCTACCACTCTTACCTCATCACGGGTTTGCGCTAATTGGAGCATGAGCTCAACAAAATTTTTCCCGCCTTTAGCACGGCAGGGAACTCGACCATAAATACCACATGTCCGTAACACCACTGCATTACTGGTACTAGCCTGTACAAAATATTCGCCTGCTAACTTGGTATTAGCGTAAGCATTCAATGGCAGCGGGGTATCGGTTTCTAAGTAAGGGGCTTTTTTGTCACCATCAAAGACATAATCAGTACTGATGTGAATGAGGTAAAACCCATGATTTTCGGCTGCCTCTGCCAGGTTTTTAGCGCCTAAAGCATTCCCATTAAAAGCGTCCTGCAGTTGATACTCGCATTGCTCTACGTTGTGATAAGCTGCGGTATTTATCACAGCATCAGGCTTTTGCCGCGCTAAAACCTCTTGAACATTCTCAGGGTCGGTTATTTCAATATCTTGATGCGTTAAGCTTACAAGATTGAGATCCCGCCCACTTAGCACATGATGAATTTCTGTTCCTAGCTGGCCATTGGCTCCTATTAATACCACTTTCATAGTTGTAAAGCTTTCCCCTTTTTAGTGTTTTTCAGCTTCCCGGGCTTTCATCCCCTTAAAAACTTTAATGTTGTAAAAGCTTTCATTACTAAAATCAGAGAACTTATCATAATTCTTTATCAAATCATGGATAATTCCCGGAACGTCATGCATAGGCTTATAACTTAGCATGCGTATAGCTTTGTCGTAGCTGACTTTGTAGTTCCGGTAGTCCTCAACATGATGAATGTCGAGCTTAATTTTTTCTCCAAGCTCTGACTCAAGGCCATATTTAACCAGGTCAGCAATTTCACCTACCGTATAGTTACCAGAAGCAATGTTAAAAATACCCGAAACTTCATTCGAGGCTTCAATCGCACGGATGTAAGCGCTGGCGGCATCCTGAATGCTGAGCACCGGACGCCAGATAGATGGATTATTAACCGTAATGGTCTTATTCTGCATAGCAGCGCGGAACATGGTGTTTACCACTAAGTCCAAACGCATGCGTGGGCTGTAACCTGAAACTGTACCCTGCCGGAAGCATATTACCGAAAAGTTGTCATCCTGCATTTGCATGGCAGAATACTCACCCTGTAACTTAGAAATGCCATAGGGATAATCCGATTCTGCTGGTGAAGTTTCATCGTACAGCTCATTCACAGTATAACCGTAAACTGAGCAGGAGCCTGCGTAAATGTATCGCCTTACCCCTGCCTGCTTAGCCATGTAACCTAAGTATGCGGGAGCCGATGCATTCTGAATGAAATTCTCCTTAGGAGAGTACTCAGCCATGGGGTCATTGGACAAGCCCGCAAGGAAGATCACTTGCTCATAGCCTTCCAAATCTTTTTGATCCAGGTCAAAAATATCCCTGTTGAGGATATTCACCTCCTCAGGTAAGTGGTTCCCGAACCAAAAAAGATCAACAACATCTACTTCATACCCTCGGTCCAAAAGCTTTGGAACTAAAACTGATCCAATATAACCGCCACCTCCAGCTACTAGAATTTTCATATCGTTAATTTAATTGTTGTTTATTCTTATAACCTTCCTGATAAGTAACACAATTCCCACAATAAAGTAGCCTAACAGGTTTTTTAAAATCGGAAATTTTTCGATTCCGGCCGTGCAAGCCACTCATCCAAAGTTTGAGCATTTTTATCCTTATCGGAAAGAATCGGATCACTGATGGGCCAACTAATGCCCAAGGCTGGGTCATCCCAACGAATCCCGGACTCACCGGGTTTATTGTAAACGCCTGTACATTTGTATTGGATCTCAGCGGTATCAGAAAGCACACAGAAACCTCTGGCAAAGCCTGATGGCGCCCAGATTTGTTTCTTATCCTGATCGGATATTTCAATTCCAAACCACTGGCCCAGCGTTGGAGAATTGTACCGAATATCTACGGCTACCATATAAGCTTTACCCTGCGTTACCCGCATCAACTTACCCATGGGTGGCGACCACTGAAAGTGTAATCCTCGAAGCACACCCTTCACGGATTTTGAGTGGTTGTCCTGGACAAATTCAGTAGGAAGCCCTTTTTCCAGGAATTTATCATAACGAAATGTTTCTTGAAAAAAGCCGCGTTCATCCTCAAAGCGATCGGGGGTAACGATTTTAACTTCCTGAAGCTCAGGAGGTGTTTCTACTTGGAATTCCATGGCAAATGGGGATTTATCAGGTTGGAGAACGAATATATAATTTTTAGGAAGGGCTTTCCTTTTTAGCAGTTGTTTCTTCTAATGTGTTAGGAGTTCTGCTGGTTTGCTGTTGCTCCATTAACTGGTGATAAGTTCGCTTACCTTTCAAAAAATAAGCAAGGGCTATGCTACCGTGGTAAAACAATTGATCAAGCGCTTCGTCATCAACCTTCCTAAGTTCCTGTACAGCCCTTCGTTGGCGTTTAATGTAAAAGGTGCGCAATACCAACCAATTATGGCCAGCAATGATGGCTCTTGCCCGGTTCCAATCCAACTTTGCTACAGAAAAACTGATAGCCATTAGATCCAACAACCAGCGCCCGAAAAGCCGCTTAAGTAGGTTTTGACCGCTAAGGTTCTTTAACAACATAAAAAGGCTGTTGCGATGGTTCCAGTAGATCTTTTGGTAGCTATCAGGCTTAATGGTGGCCCCTCCATAATGATAGACTACAGCTTCCGGGATCGCTTGCAACCGATAGCCCACGAGGTTCATACGCCAACAGAGGTCTATTTCTTCCATGTGATGCACGAAATCTTCATCAAGCCCACCTGTCCATTCGAGGGCCTTGGCTCTTACTAGCATTGCAGCACCCGTAGTCCAGAAAATGCGGGTATCATCATCATATTGGCCCTCGTCTTTTTCCAGGGTATTGAAAAGCCGACCCCGCAAAAAGGGAAAGCCGTAAACATCCAAAAAACCGCCGGAAGCTCCGGCATATTCAAAATCAGAGGGATCAAGCATTGAAACGAGCTTGGGCTGTACGGCACCTAATCCTGAATCAGCCTCCATGGCTTCGACCAAGGGCTCTATCCAGCCTGGATCAACGGTCACATCATTGTTCAAGACTAGATAGTATTTGCCTTCAGCCCGCTTAAAAGCTTCATTGTAAGCGTAACTAAAGCCTCCGTTGCAGCCGGTTTCAAAAACGTTCACCCATGGATAATGGGATTTCGTGTAGGTTACGCTGTCATCGGTGGAAGCGTTGTCGATCAGCATCACCTGGAAATTCTGGTAAGTGCTGGATTTTAGGCTGGCATACAGGTCATCTAAAAAGCCCTTACCATTGTGATTAAGAACGAGGATAGAAACAAGTGGCTGATCATCAAGCATAAAAATGGAAAGTACCGGTTATAAACCTCAAAAATACAATTCACGCAGAGGCCATAGCTCATGAAGCGTTACTAGTTGAGGGAGCCAAATGACTCCGCTTCCACCGGCGGTGGGACCAAAGCCAATTCGCGGGTTGCGAACGAAGGGATGCTTCCAAATGCCTTACATACTGCTCGGTAATAGCAGTGGCGTCCCATTCACCTGGATTAGCCGCTATTTGATGAAGCGTTATCTGGTAATAACCTTTACTTATACGGGCAATGTGGCCATAATAAACGGGTAAATCTAGCTTAATAGCAGCCTTAGCCGGTCCTGTAAAAAAGGGTGCTGGGCGATTCATGAAAGTTGGCCAATATCCTGCTTGCTTTCGGGTGGGTGATTGATCAGCTAGGTAGCAACTTACCAACCCACGTTTATGGCTTTCCAATAACTTTCGGCTGATCTCGCTCATAGAACTGATCTCATTGCCAAAACTCTTGCGAACATGTTTCATGAGCCTGTTTATCCTGTGGCCGGAGAGCTTCTTATAAACCACATTGACGGGTTGCTCCAGCGCAATACCTATGCGTTGACCAGCCCACTCCCAATTTCCAAGGTGTGCTGTTAAAATGATAGCTCCATGGGTTTCCCTCTTAAGTTGCTCAAAAGCCTCATTTGGTCTTATGTGGCAGCGCTTTTTAACTGTTTCTTCCGACAATGTGGGTAGTTTGAGGATCTCTACCATCCACTGAGCCAGGTAATGGTAAAAGTCTTTTGAAATATTTTTGATTTCTTGATCGCTTTTTTCCGGAAAAGCAAATTGCAAGTTCGTTTTGACCACCTTATAGCGGTAACCAAGCACATAATAGGCTACCATATACAATAGCCAGGCAAAGCCGTACCAAATAGAGAGCGGGAAGCGTGCTAAAAGTAAAAAGAAGCGCAAATGGTAAGTGCTGGTTTGAGGGTCCTATTTTTGGTAATCCCAGGCTGGTTCGTTGCCGAAAGGATCATCTCTTTGAAAAGGGCTTCTATTAAGTTGCTCCTGCCAGCGGGGATTATTAATCTCTCCCATGGCATTCGAATGCAAAAGTATGAACTCTGTTTTCAGTATGGAGGTGCTGTAAAACACAAAACGGATGTTGCTCTGCTGTTTGGTATTAAAGTAGTGCCAGATCTCATAGGGGTACGTATTGGGATCGTCCCTTGAGCGCTGGATGGTATTAGGCGCACCATATTGAAGGTAAACCCTCCCACGATCAGATTCGTAACCTTTGTAAAGCGGATTTGTATAATGTTCATTGACATAACGCACATCTGCTTTATAAGCCTGCCATGCTGCTTTCGGATCTACCTTATTACGCTTTTTCCAAAAGTCAGTCATGAAACGGATCAATGAGTCCCGGTTTTTCTGCTTTTCTAGCACGGCCATTTCAGAGGCTTCATGACGTCTTGCCGTGGCCTTCATCCACTTCAAATAGGTTAATAAAGTATCACTTTCCCTCTGAGCCAATTTTTCCTTTAGCGAAAGGGTATCCGAAGGATCAGTATACGGTGCTGTTACCACAAGCCCCGTTTTTGGGGTGCTCTCTCCCCTTCCAGGTGTGGACATAAAAACCTTGTGTTCGCCACGCGCAAGCCTGCTTGTATTTAATTTGGTTAGAATTTTTACCTCAGGTTTTGGCTTAAACTGCTGTTGTTTCCTTACCAGGGTATCTGCTCTGTTAATGATGGTCACGTTTACGGGAATTGATTTTTCACCATCCCTTAGTTTTTGAGCATTGTAGAGCTCTGCATAAAAATAAAGCCATTCAGAATTCGGCTTAACTTTGGTAGATGCCATGGGACGAAGGTGATATGAACCTTCAGAAAAACGGGATGAAGCTTCAGATAGCCTAATCGTATCCAACCGCTTAATGTCAGAAAACATGGGTTTATCGAAATCACTAATTTTATTAAAAATGGGCTGTTGGATGGTGGCACGGCTCTTACGGTTAAAGCTATCTATCAGGGTAAACTTTAACAAGTGTCTGCCATTTTGCGGCAGCGGTATCCTTCTCTGATCTGTCAATAAAAAGTTGACCCGGCTTGTGTCTTGTAATTTTGGGCTTTTTATAAGGTATTGTTGTTGATAATGCGTGTTGTGATCATAAGCCACGGTTAATCTTACTATGGCCTTTGCCTGAAAGTGCTCTTGATCTACTTGCTTAAAATGAAGTGATTGAACGGGTATCCGAATGTAAACTTCTGTGTAAACAGATCCTTCCGGTTCAATAAATAGTGCATGATCAAGTCTGGCAAGTGGTTCATCACTTGATTGACCACCTACTGCAAAGGAATTAAGTACTAAAGGCATTAGCATCAACCCCTTCCACCCGTTGCTTAACAAAAGGTAATTCCTTATGAGTCGTAACAAAGCTTTAATAATGGCGCCGCATTTTTTTCCTAATATCCAATACCTAACAAAGCTTGTAGATTCTCCGTTGCTATTTCTGGATAGCGATACCCCTTTTCAAAAACAATCTTACCTGAACAGGGCTTATATAAGTGGGGCTAACAAAGTTATTCGCCTTACGGTACCCCTTGAGCAAGGTAAAACCAACCAACCCCTGAAAAGTGCTACCATCGATCACAAGAGTAATTGGGCTCGTAAAACCTGGACAGCTATTGCCTCAGCTTACGGGAAAACGCCTTTTTTCCCTTTTTTTGCCGGTGAAGTAGAATCGTTGCTTAAACAACGTCACAAATACCTTTTGGACTTGAATATAGCTACACTGGAATTTTTGACGCGAGCTTTAAGCTTACCATCAACTTATCAATGGTTTTCAACTGAGGCATATCCTTCTACGGAGGTAAATGATTGGCGTTATGTAATTCGACCAAGGCAACCGCCGGAGAATGATTCCGAATTTACCCCTCGACCTTATCCACAGGCTTTTGAATACAAATTCGGCTTTATCCCCAACCTTAGTGGCTTAGACCTGCTGTTTAACCTTGGCCCGGAGGGCAAACGAGTATTGCAGAAGAGTGTACTGGCATAAGCCATTACTCTTCTTCATACGTTCCCATTTGCGAAAATTTATCGATGCGCTGTTCAATCAATTCATCGATTGAAAACTGGCGTAACTTTTTGAGGCTTTTACTGAGGTAATCGGATAGGTTCTGGTATAGCTCTTCAGGATTGTTGTGCCCACCGCCTAATGGCTCTTTAACAACGCCATCTATGATACCATTTTCCAGCAATTTATCGGAGGTAAGTTGTAGTTCTTCTGCGGCTTTTTCCTTGTAATCCCGGCTTCGCCACAAGATTGAAGAACAGGATTCAGGTGCAATAACCGAGTACCACGTGTATTCCAGCATGTAGACCTTATCTCCCATACCTATACCCAAAGCTCCGCCTGATGCGCCTTCTCCTATAATCACACAAATGATAGGAACGCGTAGGCTTGCCATAGTCTTCAGGTTGTGTGCTATAGCTTCAGCCTGACCACGCTTCTCAGCGTCAATTCCAGGGGCCGCACCGGGCGTGTCAATAAAGGTTACAACCGGCTTGCCAAATTTCTCCGCCATTTTCAACAGGCGATTAGCTTTGCGATAGCCCTCAGGATTCGGCATCCCAAAATTCCGGTAAGCCCTTAGCTTAGCATCTTTACCTTTTTGGTGGCCAATAAACATCACTGTTTGCTTATCAAAGGTGCCAAAACCACCAACAATAGCTTTATCGTCTTTAACGGTCCGGTCACCATGTAGCTCAGTAAAGTCGGTAACAATGTTACTCAGGTAATCAAGTGTATAGGGCCTTTCAGGATGACGGGCAATTTGAACCTTTTGCCAGTTACTAAGGCCACTATATATATCTTGCTTGAGGTCCTTGATTTTGTTTTCTAGCTCTCTTATGGTTTCGTCATTTACCTGGGAGCCTTCTTTTTCAGCAATTTCCTTCGTACTTTCAAGCTTTTCTTCCAGGTCCTTAATGGGTTTTTCAAAGTCTAAGTAAAACATAAGGCTCTCCCCTTTTACCTAAATGAATCAGTGATATTAATGCCATTTGTCCTTTTGTCGCTCCAAAGTTACAAAACCCTTGCTGTTCGTATACTTAGTCAACTTTCCTTTAGAAATTTTTGAACTCTATAAAAGCATTTTGGAGTTTATTGGCGTCATTACACCCTGAATGCTGGTTGATCGGTTTTTGAATTTTTCCCGGCTAACAGGGCTCAAATGGAATGGAAAAAACCGGTGTTCCGTTAAAGTGTTGGTAAATTTGACCCAAAAGCGCTGTGGTATGTATTTGTTTAGTTTGCCCGGAGGAACGGAATGGCTCTTAATTTTCTTTGGAATCCTATTGCTATTTGGGGGCCGTAAAATCCCCGAATTAATGAAAGGCATTGGGAGAGGTATTCGTGAATTTAACAGTGCTAAAGATAAAGTTCGTGATAGCCTTGACGAGGGAATGAAGGAAGACCAAAAACAACAGCAGGAGAATCAGCAGCAAACAAATAATAAGGATTCTCAGCAACCATCTTCTCAACAAAAAACTAGTGAACAACCTCACACCTAACGAGCTGTTTTTCAATGATCGGAACACCCACAATTCCCACTCTTGGGGACTTACAGCATCAATTGCAAAATGGTCATACAACCTGTAGAAATGTAGTTGAGGCATTTCTTGAACAAATAAAAGCTCATAACGACCGGATAAACTGCTTTAGGGAAGTGTTTGAGCAGGAAGCGCTTGAGCAGGCTGATGTGATTGATCATCGTATCAAGTCGAGATCCCCCGGAAAATTGGTGGGTCTCGTGATAGGCTTAAAAGATAATATCTGCTACCGCAATCACCGTGTGGAAGCTTCGTCCTATATTTTAGAAGGTTTTGAATCTCTGTTCTCGGCTACTGTAGTTGACCGCCTCTTAGCTGAGGATGCCATTATCATTGGACGGCTTAATTGTGATGAGTTTGCGATGGGATCGTCAAATGAAAATTCAGCTTTTGGGCTTGTACGCAATCCAAAAGATGAAAACAGGGTACCCGGAGGGTCATCAGGTGGATCAGCAGCGGCAGTCGCAGCCGGCATGTGTCAAGCAGCTCTTGGGTCGGACACTGGTGGATCAATTCGTCAACCGGCAGCATTTTGTGGCACGGTTGGCCTTAAGCCTACATACGGTAGGGTATCAAGGTATGGGCTGATTGCTTTTGGTTCTTCTTTTGACCAAATCGGGCCTGTAACCCATAGTGTTGAGGACTGCGCTGCCATTATGGAGGTAATTGCCGGGCGGGACGATCATGATGCTACTGCTTCCTCATCTGCCGTTTCAAATTACACTACAGGCCTTGGCCAGGTTCAGGAAAAGCCATGGCATGTAGCACTTTTGAAAGACTGCTTATTACCGGAAAATGTACAACCCGAAATCAAAGAAGGCCTGGAAAGCTTAGCAACCTCCCTGGATTCAGAAGCCATTATTGATTACACTTATGCCAATTTGTCCTACCTTGATCAAATGATTCCAACTTATCAGATATTATCGAATGCCGAAGCTTCCTCCAATCTATCCCGGTATGACGGTATCTTGTTCGGTTACCGTTCGCCAAATTCAGAAGACCTCAATGATGCGATTATCAAAAGTAGGACGGAAGGCTTTGGAGCTGAGGTTAAGCGCCGCATCATGCTGGGAACGTTCGTTTTAAGTGAGGGTTACCAAGATGCCTATTATAACAAGGCCCAAAAATTACGTAACCTTATTAAACAGGGATTGGATCAATTGCTAGCCAATCATGATTTTTTGATGCTACCCGCCACTCCTAATACGGCATTCACAATTGGTGGGAAGCCTGACCTTACCGCCATGTATAATGAAGATCTTTTCACCATTCCTGCAAGCCTGGGTGGATTTCCGGCTATTACTTTACCTGTTGGTGAAGACTCCAATGGATTACCTTATAGTGTGCAAATAATTGGCAAGCATTTTGACGAATATAAATTGTTAAATTTTAGTCATAAATGTTACAAACTACTTAATTGAACCCTACCATGAGCTTGAAGTCTCCCTTAGTGGTTGTTTTTTCATTGATTTTCGGTTTATGGTATTCTTACAGTTTAGGGCAAGGTAGTTTCGAAATAAGTAAAGACCCATCATCTGGGGATAAAAGGGTACCAGCTGATAGCCATCCTGTGGTTAAGACCCTTGATAGCGCACTGAATGCCTGGCGGACCAAGGTTCATCATTATGATACCTCCAAAGCCGGACAGCCGGATGCCTTACTGGCTAGGCGCATTCCGCATTTTTCTGATGAGTTCTTCCAGGAAAAGCTTGAGCAAATAAATGCAACAAGCCCTATTGCCTACACCTACAATGAGAAGGTTAAGCCTTTTATAATCCTTTACGCTTCCGACCGGCGGGATCAGGTTGAGCGTATGCTGGGACTAAGCAAACATTATTTCCCGATTTTTGCTCGTGAGCTAGATCAAAAAAATCTACCTCTGAGGCTGAAGTATTTACCGGTTATTGAATCTGCTCTTAATCCCCATGCTGTTTCGAGCATGGGTGCTACCGGACTGTGGCAGTTTATGTATGCCACTGGTTCGCAGATGGGTCTTGATATATCCACTTACGTTGACGAAAGGAGAAATCCACGACAATCAACAAAGGCAGCTGTTCAATATTTAAGTGATCTTCATGATATTTATCAAGACTGGCTTTTAGTTATAGCCGCTTACAATTGCGGACCGGGTAATGTTAACCGAGCCATAAGGCAGTCAGGGTACAGTGGAAATTTTTGGGAGGTTTATCCTTACCTTCCCAGTGAAACCCGCGGGTATGTGCCAGCTTTTATTGCTGCCACCCACGTTATGGAGCATCATGAGGTATACCGTTTATACCCCAGTGCTGTAGACTTCCCCTTTCAAGCTGAGCAAGTATCAGTTGAAGGTCCCATGGCTCTTGGAACAATAGCTGAGGGTTTAGATATTCCAGTAGCAGAAGTGCAGGCTTTGAATCCCGCTTTTAAACGTTCCTTCATACCTGGTGGGGAACAATCTTATCATATAAAGCTACCCCGGGGAAAGGCGTTGGCTTTCAATAATCAAAAAAGTCACCTTTACGCACTGCAAGATAGCTTATCCCAGGAAAGTGATAGCGATAATGATAAAAAAACTGCTAAATCCCCCTACAGTGCCGTCTATTACACGGTAAAAAGGGGTGATAACTTAGGCTACATTGCAGAGTGGTTTGATTGCAGTGCTTCCGATTTGCGAAGGTGGAACAACATGCGTGGTAGTATGATTTCGCCTGGCGATCGGTTAAAAGCTGTTGTCCCCACAGATAAGGTAGATATTTACGAACAAATTAATGACCTTAATTTCCGGGAGAAGCAATACTTTGCCAGAACCGGTCAGATTAAGGATCAAGCAGCTAGTACCAAGAAAGGTGACTACGTTTATCATAAAGTGCAGGCGGGAGATACCCTTTGGGGAATTGCTCAAAAGTACCCGGGAGTTAGTGTTTATCAGCTTAAACAACTTAACAACATTCGGTCAACCCGTAGCTTAAAGCCCGGGCAACAGCTAAAGGTTCAGGAAAAAGGGTGATATAATTCTCCAATCCAAGGGGAAATTTGGATTAATTGTCCATAGTTTTGAGTAAATGAACCAAAACCTATTCATTTAATAACAAGCTTTGCTCCAATCGACTTTTTCCAATTAAGTATTCAGGATTTTATTGTCTAAAGCCTTGATGACTTCGTGATGAGAGATATTCTCTATGGGCAGATCTGCCCCACCGTAAAAGCGCTCGATAACTTCTTGCTCCCGGTTTTGAGATAAAAGTGTCTGTATCTCAGGGGGATAAATGTAGGACACAGGTTTCTGCATTTTTTCTGGATAAGGGTGAAAGCGTAAATAGTGATTGCCATTAGAAATACAGAGTGTCTTTAAGTTTACGGCTGCTGCAATGTGAACAATACCAGTTTCATTGGCAATAAGCAGCCGGGCTTTTTTCAGGAAAAAGAGAATTTGGTAAAGGGAGTAAAGCCCAGCCATGTTCGTGTAGTTAGCTGGTAACTTAGAATATTGGATAATCTCGTTTCCGAGTAGTTGTTCCGAATAAGCTCCAATTATGGCAATTTGATGGCCGTAATTATTGGCCAAATAATCACCAACTTCCGCGAATTTTTTTGTGGACCACCTTCTGAATTCCCTCCCTGAACCTGGAAAAATTAGGGTTACATTTTCATGTAGGTAATCAGCAACTTCATGATTTTTGGTGCTTAGGAAAATTTGTGGGGCGTAGAGCTGAACACTTTCGCTAAAAAAATACTCAAAGAATTTTTTATAACGATTAAACTCAAAGCAATATTGAGGTTCAGGTAGAAGAAGATCAGTATATTGTTTATCCGCTATTGCTTTTTGTTGTGGATTTTGACAGTTACAATCGCCATTGAAAGCCAACTTATAATCCGAATTTGGATAGAAACAAATAGCATCATCATGAAAAAAATCTCTCGAAAAGGTGGGATTTAAGACAGTAGTGTACTTGTATGCCAGCTTTCTCCTGATTTTAAACCGGTAAAATATATTCTTGATAAATTTCTTGTTATTCACCCAAATAAAAGTGTCAACCTCCTGTTTATCCAGATTTTCCGCAAGACTTTTCCAGATAGCATTGCCACAAAGTGTAATATGATAATCTTGAAATTTATGGCTGTCTTTTACAGCCTTTAAAAAGTTTCTAAAAAGTACATAATCTCCAATGCCGTCTACTTTGACGATTAGAATGCTCTTCCTAACACCCTTACTCCTAACTAGGGATTTTATTATTTTATCAAAAAACCGAAATAGGTAAGTTAAAAAGGCAGTTTTCATTCTAACTCGTTAAATCTTGTTGATAATCAAACATTTCCATGTAACCCTTTAAGGCATGCTCAATAGCTTTAATTTCTGGCTGGCTGAGCTCCGCTTGCCATTTATCAATATTTGACTGATTTACCGGTTTCGTAGTTTCTTGATGCCACACTTCATGGTTATCAGGTCTACTATTTTTGTAAAACTCAAACATCTTTTTGTAATAAGTAAGGCCAATTTTTTCACAAAGCCTTTGTGTAGTTGATTCAGGATTCATTACAAAATCTTCATACTTTACAAAGGTTATTTGATTTTTGAACTTCATGGCCTGCTCTACACTTGTTTTCCATAGCTTTATGGCTTTATTTACATCTTTCGTAATCCAAAAATCCTCCTTTCCTCTTTTATGATCTACGTATCGTTTAAATGAGGAAGCCACCGCTCTTGGATCGCGAATCATGTATACAATTGTGGCGTGGGGATAGATATTCAAAATCTTGTTGAGGTAGTAGATGTTTAATGGGGTTTTTTCACCCCACAAAGATTTTTGTTCCCTTTCAGCATAGCCTTGCATCAAAAAATCTATAATCGCTTTAGGGGATTTTGTTTTTGAAGCGGGTAATGCATCGAATTCCTTTGTGACCTCTTCTCCAAGGCTTTTAACCAATACTTCATTTTTGCTTGCCTTTATTGGAAAAAGCTTTTTGTAAAAGGGACGGTTGTATAGCCAATCAAAAATTCCAGTTTCATCAGGGATCGCCAAATGCGGGTGACTATTAAAGATCAGCCTCATTAAAGTTGTTCCGGATCGGGGACAACCAATTATGAATAGCGGTAGGTTTTTATCTTCTGTCATGGATTATAGTAAAAGTCTTGTCCTAGAAACGCTGAAAGCTGTTCGTTGTAACCTTTAAAGAAATCTCTTAGGTACGCTTCCGTTTCTTTTTTAATTCCTGAATATTCGCCCGTATTGTATATGGTGTCAATATGCATATCTACTTGTTGCACGCCTAAAAAATCAAAAATTTCATTTAAATTGTGATCAGGAGAATCAAAAAAATCTTCACTCTTTATAATTTTCATGCTATTAAAGCCAAACCAATTAAGCCAATGTTTCAACTGGTTTATATACTTCCCCCTTTCCAAATAGGAGTAAATTTGAAAATATAAGCTGTTGGATAACGCTTTACGCTTTATCTTACTTTTATAGTCGTTTAATCTTGTGGATTCTTGTTCAATAGCATCTTCAAAACTTAAATGTTCTAAACCACTTCTAACCTGATGCTGGTAATGGGAGTAGGCCCTTTCAACAGGATCCCTAATCATTACGATGAGCTTAGCTTCAGGTAGTAAATTGTAAACCCGCTCCGGAGCTAAAGGATGTAACAAATAATAGGGACTTGACTCCCCGGTTATTTTATCACCAGTCATTGCAAACCTTGTGGGAAAGTGGGCTTTATACCATAACTTCCCTTTATGATAATTTAAGTCAAAGAAATGCACTTCTTTTTTAAAAGTTGGGAGTATTTGGGGATGTTGCACTAGGTAATTGAACAAAGAAGTTGTTCCACATTTGGCTTCACCTAGTATCAGAAAGTTGGGATAGCTCCTTAAAAAGGAGGAAAGCAACCTGAGCCTCAATGCATTTTTTGAACCTTCCAATACCACTACCTTTATTTAAGTCAATAACGAGTCAGAGCTCAGTGATTTATGCCAAAACTGAAAGATTTACAGTTCAAGAGTGGCACAGTATTTAAATTAATTTCTATTATTCCTATTTTAATGATGGCAGCAAATATTTTTAATTTATCTTTAACAAAGTTTAACCCCTTCAAAATTGTTTACTAAATTAAAGCATGATTTAACCAAACGAATTTGCTAAAAATACTAAGCGTAGCTTTTAATCTCATTCAGGATGATCAAATTGTCGCTTTTAGGCTGATTAGACCTTTCCAAATTATCGTTGGCATTCAACATTTTTCCTCCGATAACTCCATCGTTTTAGCAAGGATTAACCAGGATTTTAAGAATGAATGCCGCGATAGTAGCATAGCCGCATTTTTTTCTTTTTAAGAACTTTTTGTCGAAAATTTCCCCTCTGTGAGGCTAAATGGCCTTTATTCCTGATGCTAACATATTACGTTCGTTAGTTGATGAGCCAATCCTATTAAAAAGGTCCCGCTTATTTTCAATAAGGGTTTTTATTACTGCTTAAAATTAAGTTTCTTCAGTTCTCAATCATATCCCAAATGAGAGACCAGGGGCCCGGTCACTTCGTAAAATTCTTTATCAATCCTATCTGTAAAATAATTCATCCAATCTCCACTGACGCCTTTTCTCAAATGAGAGGAGTCAACTTCCTGACCTTGTTTTCTTCCACCTGTCAAATTTTCAAAACTGTACTGCTCTACTAATTCGTTTAGTTCCCTCCCAGGCATGGGGATCTCAAGGTGCTCAAAAAGGGCTCGAAAAGATTCAAGCTTCTGTTCACCAATTAAATCTTCATATTTCCATAGCCTTATATTCTCATCGCGATTGTAAGTCCAACTATGTAAACGCTCCCAATACCCTCTTTCATCAAGGACCTTTAAAGTCATGATTATACCCTCCTCTAGCGATTTGTTTTCTAGCTCTTTCCTAAGCGGATCGATTGCCTTTGACCTTTTGTGTGTACCTTTTTGAGAATAATACTGAGAAATAAGTAAATCCCTGGGATCCCTCACTATAAAAAAACCCTTATATCTTTCGGGTTTTGGAAGCGCCTCAAAGTTACTCCTGTAAATGTAAAGCGGTGTTAGTATTTTCCTTGAGGGTAGTTTAGGGGCCTCTAGCTCACCAGCTTTATCGCTGGTGGATTTATTTTCCAGTTTTTTTAAAGCTTTTTGGATGTCAGAATCAAGAAAATAAGGTTTTAATCCTGTATACCGAAACACCCTTGGATCAGAAAAAATACTTTTTATCCATTGACTACCTGTCTTTTGGGTACAAAGGTGGTAGATTGCTCCCAAAGAACTGGTATTGACAACTTCTACATTTTTATAAATGTCCTTTCGCAATCCATATTTGATTTTTAAATAAGTGTTTAATAGCCATGGAGGACTTTGTGACGTTATCTTATCCTTGAGCTGACCCATAAAAAGACCTAAAGTTTAAAAACCTTTCCCGCGTATTGATTGGTGCAACTTATATTAAAAAATTTGCTATAGAACATTACCCACAAAAGTAAAATTTTTTAAGTCAACGAAGGGCTAGAACAGCGCTTTACCCTTTGAGGCTTCCAGGCCTACAGGGGTATTCTGGAAGATAAAGGGCGTTTCAATTTACCCGACATTTACTACTTTTGAAAAAGAATGAATTCAACAGTTTTTAACCTGTTATTACCACATCTTTAATACGAATAAATAAAAGCTTCAACTTGTGAGATCATTTAATTTTTAAAGAATCTTTTATAACTTTTTTAACACTTATGCTTAGTTAAGAAAGAATGTTTCAAATATTTTTCATTAAAAATATCATTTTAAAGTTAATAAAGAAAAAATGTTTGCAGAGCCCAATGACGTACCTATACTTTTTTTAGTGTACAACAGACCGGAATTTTCAGAGCGCGTCTTAGATAAAATCCGGGAATTTCAGCCTAAAAAGCTTTTTATTAACGCGGATGGCCCTAAAGCTAATAGTTCAATAGACTATGACTTAGTAAATAGGACGAAAAGTCTCATCCAAAAAGTCGATTGGGATTGCGAGGTGGAAACCCATTTTTTCAGCGATAATAAAGGCTGTAAAAATGCGGTATCAGAGGGATTAGATTGGTTTTTTTCGAAGGTAGATGCTGGAATTATCTTGGAAGATGACTGCCTACCAAATCTTTCTTTTTTCAATTTTTGCTATGAAAACCTAAATTACCATTGGCATAACAATACTGTAATGCAAATTTGTGGTACCAATTTGCAAAAAAAGTGGAATAGAAACAATTATTCGTATTATTTTTCAAGATATGGTAATATTTGGGGATGGGCTACCTGGAAAAGAGCTTGGAAATATTTTGATAAGGAAATGACAATATGGCCTGAAATTAGAGACTCCCAATATTATGTAGACATGTGCAATTCAGTGGATGAGGGCTTGAGAAGAAAATTGCGTTTTGACAATGTTTACTACCACTACAATGACACATGGGATGCGCAATGGCAGTTTGCGAAACTAGCTATGAACGGGCTAAACATTGTACCGTGTGCTAACCTGATAGAAAACATTGGATTTGAAACAGAAATGGCAGCACATGGATACCGAAAGCGAAGAAATGCCTTCCTGCCAACGTTTGAATTGACGACCCCTTTAAAACATCCACCCTTCATCATTAGGGACCGTAAACTTGAAAAAAAGGATATCAAAAACAAATTAAGGCAAGGCCCATTATGGTATCTTAAGAACATTCCCTCATATATAAAACATATGTTAAAATAAAAAACCCGGTGAGCAGCCATCAAATACCTGGCAACATTACCGGTAATAAGAAGACTTCCTTAATTTTGAGCTTTCTGACTGGTCGGCAAGGCTAAATTACTGCAAACAAGCCTAAAGTTTCGGCCTTATTTAACGACTTAGCATAATGGGCAAAATAGTTAAACAGGCTTTAAGCAATTCAGTTTTAATTTCCATTGGAACAGTAATTGGCTATTTAAATATTATATTATTATTTCCTAATATATTTGAGGAAAATGAATTTGGCCTTACTAGGGTTCTTTTATCTTTTTCAGGAATTATTGCTATCTTTTCTCAATTTGGATTTTCGAATGTAATTATAAAATTTTTCCCTTATTATAAAAATAATACGCAAAAAAAACACACATTTTTAACTTTAGTGTTTTGCTTCCCTTTCCTGTTAATGACAATATTTTCTATTTCATTAATAATTTTTGAGCCTTACTTAGCGCCCTTATTTTCTGAAAAAGCAAGCTTGTTGCTTGATTATTACTACCTTATAATTCCTCTGTCTTATTTTCAATTATACTTTCACCTTTTATCCTCTTACTTAAGAGTAATATTTAAATCAGTTCAACCTTTAGCTTTACAAGAAATAGGTGTCAGAAGTTTAGTTACCATTTCGATTTTAGCATTTTATTTTAAATTAATAGATTTTAATCAATTTGTGATACTTTTTGTAGCTATCCATGCTTTACCTTCCTTGATTATGATATTGAAAAATTTTAGTTTTAATCCTAAATTATTAAATATAGGTCACATTAGCATAATTGACTTAAAACATATATTCTCATTTGCTTCTTTTAACTTTTTAAATAGGGCCTCAGGGAATTTAACAAAAAGGGTTGATTTATTAATGCTGAGTTCTCTGGCAGGGCTGAAGGATGTAGGCATTTATACGATAGCTTTCTTAATTGGTAGCTTTATTGAATTTGCATCGCAAGGCTTAAGGCAAATTTCTACCCCATTCGTAGCTACTGCTTTTGCAGAAAAAGATCTTAATAAAGTTTCAGAGGTTAATAAAAAAGCATCGGTCAATCAGCTCATCCTGGGTAGTTTGCTAGTTGCCATAATATTTCCAAATGCGCAGCAAATTTTAAGTATTATAAATGAGAATTACGAGGTTGCACATAAGGTAATCGTTTTTATTGGTTTATCACGGTTAATGATGGTAGGAGCTGGAGTGACTCCTCAAATAATAGATCACTCTGCGTACTATAAGTTTAACTTGCTTTTTAAAGTAATCCAACTAATCATTCTCGTGGTATTAAACTACCTTTTAATTAAGATGATAGGGATTGATGGTGCTGCTTTAGCTACTATGATTGCCGTCATGACTGAATCATCATTAAAGCTTATTTTCACTTGGCGTAAAATGGGTTTTAATCCATTTTCGTTAGATACGCTGAAAACCTTATTTTCCTTAGGGTTAGCTTTAGGGGTTGGGTATTACTTAAAAGATTTTGAATTTTCATTTTTGCCCGGATGGATGCATATTTATTTAAATCTTATTTACCAAAGTTTTGCAATTAGCATAATTTTCTTAGGTTCTATTATTTATTTAAAACCTTCCGATGACTTACAAAAACTTATTGGGAAATACGCACCTTTTTAGCAGCCATAAGGAGGGGGTCCCAGTCTGATTTAACCACCTTTATGCCCACGGATGTGGTTAAAAGTTGATCATTACCAGCATTCTCACAAACTTGTTGATAATAACAACAACCCAATACCATTGGCCGCCCGACAATACCCTTCATAAACTCACTCTTATTTATACATCCATACTACACCTAAGCTAACGGACTACCATCACTTTCCCATCATAGGTATCCCGACTCCCATCCTCGCTGCGGACCACGATCTGGTAATGGTAAATGCCCTGCGGTACAAGCTCTCCATTATAAGTGCCATCCCATTTTTCACTTTCGCTGGTGCTAAAGACTTCCTCGCCCCAACGGTTATAGATCTGCATCTGGTAGTTATCGATATAGAGGCCTTCGGGACCGAATTGGTCATTTAGGCTTTGAGTGGTGGCGGGCGTGAAGGTATTCGGTATATGAACAACGGCTGATTGCTCAAGGCAGATCCTGGTCGAGCGACTGAATTGCTCCGTTTCCAGGCCTTCGGATCGGATGTAGTAGCAGAACTGATCGGCTGAATCAGCGAGGTTTTCATCTAAGTAACTACGCTTGCTACTGTCCATGCCGGCTATGGTGGTGTAAAGGCTATCACTCCTCCGCTTGAAAACCCGGTATTCTCTTACCCCATTGGCCCACTGCTGGTATGGCGGCCAGTTCAAACGGTTTTCAAGGCCTTCCAATGCTTCTCCATCCACCTTCATTACACAATCCGGACTGCTTAGTTGGCTTTCATTGCCGCAGTTATCCAAGGCCCTGACCTGGTAGCAGATATTATTGGCTTCTTCTAAGTTAAAAGTGTCGTAAAAACGGTCTGGCGTTCTTTCCTGAACACGCCCAACCAGTTCTAAGCCGTCACTCTGCTGGGTTTTCCGAAAGACTTGGTAGGCATCCTTTTCCTGATCATTGTTTAACTGCCATTTGACTTCAACCACATTGTTAAAGTCAGCTACACTAACCCGCTGCAGCCGGACCGGATCCGGTGGATTGTTGTCAAACGGCTCGGCTTTATCAGTATTCGAGAGCACTACAACGCTGTCAGTGCCTTCCAGCACAGCCTGGATCTGGTATTGGTAGGTACTGTCACACAGAACAGGCTGATCCAGCTTCTGGGTAGTGTCGCCTGACAC
>CAZIUI010000032.1:0-3132 GCA_964542585.1 uncultured Sphingobacteriales bacterium
AGCTCCGTTCCGGTGAAACGATAGCTGAAGCGCTGGAAGCTGTCCAGGGTTATGACCTTCGGGGCTTGCTCTTTAACTGCTCATTACCCGAGACCATTGAAAAAGGCTTACAGGACTTAAAAGGGTTAAATATTCCTTATGGCGGATATGCTAATGGCTTTACCTCGGTGGAACCCCTGAAGCCCGGCGGTACCGTAGATGCGCTGGCGGCCCGGCAGGATCTTAATGAAAAAAGCTATGCCTGGCAAGTAATGCAATGGGTGGCGGATGGTGCTAGTATAGTTGGTGGTTGTTGCGAGGTAGGACCATCCTATATTGCTGAACTCAGGGATCAGCTTCAGGGTGAGGGTTTCCAGCTAATTTCTCTGGCATAAGGGGAACTGATGCTGTCCAGGGGGATCGGTTTATTTTGTGCTTTAAAACTTTTCAATAGGCTTGCAAAATACTTATCCCAACCCAACTATTACTGCTGTTATAAAGGCGATTTTTATATGAAAATAGGTAAGGTTAACTTGAAGCAGAAGTTTGAGGCTTTCTCTGACCAATGGTCACCAAAAGTGGTTGGAGCGTTAAATGGGCAGCAGGTGAAGCTTGCTAAGCTACAGGGCGAGTTTGTTTGGCATCAGCATGAGGAAGAAGATGAGCTTTTTTATGTGGTGAAAGGGATCTTAACCATGGCTTTTCAAGATCAAACTGTGAACATCCATGAAGGGGAGTTCCTGATCGTACCCAAGGGAGTCGAGCACAAGCCTATAGCTAAAAAAGAAGTGCATGTTATGCTTTTTGAGCCGGCCTCAACAGTAAATACAGGCAATGTGCAGAATAACCTTACCCAGGATGAAGAAAATTGGGTGTAGGCTTTAAAAAAACTTTATTGCAAGGATTGGGTAAAATAAACCATTACTGGCTTTGATGCTATGCATAATCAGAATCGGAGGGGGAAAAATACCGAAGCCTAGCTTATTGGAAGCAAGATCGTGGGCATCAGCATGTATCGGAGCATTAAAGTAAATGGATCGTTATTAGGAAAAAGGGAGGCCATTGGTTTTGCTTTACTTGACCACAGTTAGTTTACCGGATTGCTTCATAAACTGGCCGTCAATGCTGCGGCCTGTAGCTATATACATGTAAGTGCCAACTTGTACCTGCTCGCCTTTGTAAGTGCCATCCCATTGAAAATTGGTCTTGGTTGACTTGTACACTTGCTCTCCCCAGCGGTTGTAGATTTTGATCTCAAAATCCTTGACATTGGTTGCTTCTACTGAAAACTGATCATTCAATCCATCGCCATCCGGGGAAAAGGCAGTTGGGATGTATAGGTGAGGAGTGGCTTTTACTTCTACAAGCTTTTCCAGGGAATCTGCGCAACCATTTTTACCTTCAGCTACAAGCGTTACGGGATATTCACCTACTCCCTGGTAAATATGGCGAGGATTGGCTTGCCGGGATTCATCACCATCCCCGAAATTCCATTTATAGTGTTGTGCTTTTTCGGAACGGTTATCGATAGCAAGCTTATCCTGGTTTAGGGTGTAGGCGGTTGGTGTATCCGGCTCCAGGAAGGCAAAATCTGCTTTTGGTTGCGGGGATAGCTTAACATCGGCAAAAGTGGTATCCTTGCAACCTGCCGGGTTGCTTACGATCAATCTTATTTCTTGATGGCCTGCTGACTTAAATTGGTGAATACCTGTCTGCCCCTTACCTGAAGCCCCTGCTTCAAATTGCCAATTATAAACAGAAGCATTCCGGCTCTCCTCAGCGCTAAAAGCGATGGTTTCCGGTACACAACCTTTCACCAGAGAGGGAGAAACGCTCGCTTTTATCGAGTGAATGTCAATCGGTTTTTTAATTTTGGCTTCACACCCGTTTTGGGCTACAACCCTAGCTTTGATGAAGCCAGTGTCAATTAAGGGATCTGCATTGGAATCAGCGGTCCATTTGACCGTTGCTTTAACCGAATCAGCATTTGTGTTTAAGTTTCCATTCCGGACTTGCCAATGAATGGAGTCGATGTTATTGGCTTGAAGCTGGTATTGATTCTTTCCCTTCACACAAACAGCAACCGGACCCTTCATAACAGGGTCCGGAGTCTCCAGTACCTCAACTTTTTTCTGAATAGTAGTATCACAGCCATACTGGTTGGTCCCGGTCAGGGATACCTGTTTTTCCCCAGCCTTTTCCCATTCCACCGCTATGCTGTCCTTTTTTTTTCGAAGTTTCCGCCAGTTAAGGTCCAGTCGACCTGCTGATTGTCAGTGTTATTGGTGTTATAGAACACTTGTGATGAATTCTTACACAATTGAACCGGGCCCTTGAGCTGAGGGTCCGGCTTTGAATGAATATTCATGGTATGGGTATCCCTGCTTAGGCATCCCTGCTGGTTCTTAGCGGTAACCGTGGCCACTCCCGACTTGTCGGGAGTGGACCAGTTGATTTGGATGGTGTCGTTTAAGCCCCTGTTTTGGATGTTACCGCCTTCAATCTTCCATTGATAGCGATTACCAGGGTTGGGATTGTTCAGAAACACAAATGCCCGGTTACCCTCACAAAAGTCTTTTCGCCCCTGAATGACTGGCTCTGGCTTTTGGTCGATGTTGATATTTTTACTGACTGATGTATCACAACCTTGGTTGTTGGTTTCCGTTAGGCTTACGGTTCCAGTACCGCTGCTACCCCACTCTACTGTGATACTATCAGTGCTTGAGCCTTTTGTAATAGTCCCGCCGGATACCGTCCAACTAAAGGTGTGAGTACTATCCGAATTTACGTGGTAAGCTGTGATGCTTTCTTCACATATTGGGCTTTTTCCCTGAATAACTGGGGAGGGCTTGGGATCGATGGTGATATCCTTGCTTACAGTTGTATCACAGCCACTACCATTGGTTTCGGTCAGTTTAACTTTACCGCTCCCACTGGATCCCCAATTAACGGTTATGCTATCCGTGCCGCTGCCGTTCTTAATGGTGCCACCTGTAACAGTCCAGTTGTAAGAACTACCGGCACTGCCTGATGTAGTGTAAGCCGTAGTGCTGTTTGTACAAAGCGTATCCTTCCCTGAAATAGCTGTTGTAGGCTTGGGATCGATATGGATGGGCTTATTCACGGTAGTATCGCAGCCGGAGGCGTTAGTCG
>CAZIUI010000032.1:3232-23892 GCA_964542585.1 uncultured Sphingobacteriales bacterium
GGCTATTGGTAAATGCACAAACGGTATCCTTCCCGGTTATGGCTGGTGCTGGTTTCGGATCGATATGGATGGGCTTATTCACGGTAGTATCGCAGCCGGAGGCGTTAGTCGTTTTTAGCTGAACATGGCCGCTATCAGTTCCCTTCCAATCTACTGTAATGCTATCGGTTCCGCTACCGCTTGCTATCGTACCGCCTGTCACCGTCCAGTTGTAGGTGTAGCCACTCTTATTACTGGTAGTGTAGGCATGGCTATTGGTAAATGCACAAACGGTATCCTTCCCGGTTATGGCTGGTGCTGGTTTGGGAGCAATGTAAATGGAATCTCGGACGGTAGAGTCACAATTACTATTGTTGGTCTCGGTTAGTTTAATAACTCCCGTATCATTCCCGCTTTTCCAGTTGACCAGGATGGTGTCCGTATTTTGTCCTTGAATAATCTTTCCGCCCTGTACGGTCCAGCTGTAAGCGTGGCCGCTGTCATAAGGCGTGGTATATTGGTGCGAATCCGTGTAAGCACAAACTGTATCGCTCACCGCATGAGCATTCATCGATAGGCTAAGCATGCTGATGAGCAGCAGCATTAACCTAAAGAGCTTTTGGCCATTAATTGTAAAGTGTTGTATCATAGTTTTAGCTTTAGGGGTTATACTTATTTTGATCTGATAATAGGTGATGGTTTTGGTCTTATGACCACTACCTGCTGACTGCTTTGTTGGCAGCCTTGATTCCCGGTTTTAACCAGGCTTACGTTACCGGTTCCAGCTTTGCGCCAGTCCACGGCAATGCTGTGGGTACCTGAACCTGACTCAATTGAGCCACCCTTTATTGACCACGCATACTGGAATCCACTCTTATTAGAAGTGTTATATGCAAGGCTATCTGTAAAAGCACAAACCGTATCTTTTCCCTGAATGACGGTACTCGGATATCGACTAACGATAATGGTATCGGTCACTTTTGAACTACAACCAGCCTTATTGGTCTCCGTTAAGGTTATTATGCCCTGACCAGTGGAGTCCCATCGGATATTTGTAGAGTCACTTGATTGACCTTTTACGATGTTACCAATGCTGGAAACCTGCCATAGATAGGTGTTGGGAGAGGAATTAGCCGTGTAGTAAACTGCTGTATCATTGATTCCACAGGTAGTATCCTTCCCATTGATTGCTGGATTGGTCATTTTTATGGCTTTGGCATTCAATTGAAAAGTGTCTTGATCAGGCTGGCAGTACCCTTTATCCGTGACCGTTACCGAATATTGGCCCGTATCAGCACGGATACTTTGGCTTGTGCTCCCCGTATTCCATTGATAGCTGTAAGGGGGATCCCCGCCTTTGATGTTGGCTTGGAGTGTTGCACTATCCTTTTGGTTTGAACATGTCAAACTATCGGTAACAAATTCGATCTGTGTACGCAGGCTATCCTTTAGATGCACCATCAGCGTGTCATATACCGTATCGGTAGCACATTGGTAAGAGGGGATACCGCTTACCCGGAACTGAACGCTATCCGGGAAACCCTTTTTCAAGTTGATGTAAGTTGTATCACAACCAGTGGTGCAGCTCAGGAAAGAGTCATAAAAAGGGTTATGGGTAACGGAAGACCACTGAATGGTGCTGTCAGTAAAGCTATCTACCGCCATTAGCCCAGAACAGCCGTCATAAACAACAGAATCACCCTTGATCGTGGGTTTAGGCTTGGAAGTGATACGATAACCATTTGGATTGTTTCCGGGCTTGCAGAAGGTTATTGAGAAGGAATCTTTATTGTTAATGCATACCGTATTTCCGGGAAACTTGGGGTTACCACTGCAATCGATCTCGTAATTGAGGGACCCGCCAGGCACTGCACCACTAGTTATTTCAACTTTGAAGGCAATTGCCTGCGGATCCAGCTGCACATCAAATTGAACGCAATTATTCTTATTACAGCAGTTATTACTCCTTATTAGACCAGAGGTATCAAAAACACCTGAAGGTTGGCCTCTCAGATCTACGCTAATCGGGCTGCAACTCCCGGGTGGGCCTCCACCTCCTTGGGCGTAAACCTTACCTGATAGCGCTAAAAAGCCTAGCAGGAGTACAAACCCGCAAGAAAATAAGTATGTTATGGTATAATATAGCCTCAATAGCTGAAACCCTATAGTAATGAATAATCTTCTCAGGACGGACACTACGGTACCTGTAACCAATCGCTGTTTAAAATAGAGCGGTGAACGCCCATACCTTGGACAAGCAGCTAGCTGCGCTGCTTCAACAACAATTATTTAAAGGTCACAGGCCGCCATAGAACACATAAAAGCGGTAAAAAGGATACTGGGATGAGGCCTGAGAAAAGCCAATAGCAAGGGTGAGCTGGCCTTTCAAAATGCCAAAAAGGCAGGGGAGGGCTTAAGTAAGGATGTGTCATAATAAACTTTTTATTCCTTTTGAGTTGGAGCCATCAAGCATCACAACTGATGAAGGCCCTTCTTTTCACATCGCTTTCGAGGGGTAAAGCGAGGCGAGGGGTAGATTAACCCTTAATTTGTTTATCAAATCAAGCGTCTTTCATAAAAGGATCTTCATGCAGTTGTGAATGCAATGGCCATGAAACAGGTAAAATTTTGACTAAATAAACCTTTTTTGGGTGGATCATTATGTTTTTAATTTACCTGTTTCATCTTCAAAATTAGCCATTTAGTCTAAACAAACAAGTATTTTATCTAATAATTTAACGATTTCATCGACTAAAAGGCGTTTATTCCTTTATATGGGCATCTTTTGCTAAAGGTCAGGTTAAAGTTAAATCTGATCATGTAGCTACTTTAGATACGAACCGCCCAATAATTGTCTGCTACTTTTGGCAAAGGCAAACCCCGATTTAAGGCTCTGGAGACGCAGTTAGCGTTTCATTAAGCAAATTTGGAGGCTTTTTTAAGGAAGGAGAATGAGCTTTTTAACTACTTGATTATTAGCGGTTCGGATCTTAACGATGTAAGTACCAGCGGTTAGAAATGGTAATCTAAAACGCGGGTGGCTACGATCAACCTTATGCCATTCTTTGACCAGAAGCCCATTTGGTTTTTCCACTTTAACGCTCTTTGCAGTGGAACAATGAATAGCAAAGGAATTTCGGGCAGGATTGGGGTATAATTTAACTGGCTTTTGGCGGTGCATTATTTCATCAGTTTTGCTAGTAAGAGAAGCGGGAAATACCTGCCTTAACGCTGTTAGCATTTTGCGCCATCCAGTGCTATCAGACCGCAGGCGGGAGAGTTCTTGCTCTACATGCAGGAACTGTCCGTTGCCCGTTGTTGCATTCTGCGTACAAGGTGCCGGGCTGTTATTGATCAAGCGACCTTGGACATTGTTGAAAGCCCACAAAGCCTCGGGTAAGGTATCGCGATGAGCAATGCCGAACGTTAAAACGGAATCGGTCTGCTTTAGCACCTTAGCCATTTGATTGGCGAAAGCTTTATTAGTTTTTTGTCGTGTGCCATTGCTGAGGTACCCATAAGGTTCGGAAGCACTCCGAGCAAAACCGTGGAACTGAATAAAAACTGGGTTCTCAAGGGATCGGTTGGCAGTAGCAGTGGCTTCTTGGTAACCGGAATTCACTACATGCGCCATGTCAGAAATACGGTAAGGGGAAGGGTTCTTATCGCAAACAGTTGTGGTCCCTGAACAAGTACTGGTATCTGTATGGTTGCAGCGGTGGACGCTGCTCAGAAAGAGGGCCCTGGCTTTTAGGCGCTTGAAACAAAAAACAGCTTCATCTCCTGTGTTAAGATCAAATTTGGGATGAGGAGCCTGTAGGATCAACGATGGTCTTAAAGATGCTTTCGAAAAGGCATACAGCCCCCAATGATGCTTAACCGGTTTTTCGGCTTGTAGCAAATAAAAGCTGTCAGTTGGTTTTTGACTGGTATCACTGAAAAGCAGGACCTCGTAGTCAAAAGCGGATGCTTGGTTACGGGCCTGGACTATCTTTCCTGACAATAGGTTTTCAATTGCCTTCCCAATGGCTTGGCGGTTTTGTGCGGCAGGAGGCCGGTAATCATTTTGACCTGCCCCTGGCATTTGATCTATCCGGTTTTGGAGGTACCGGTCCAGGTTACCGGAACGGGTTTGGCCCTTGGCATTTAAAGCCATGATGAGCAGCAAAGTCAGGCAAAAGGTTAATGGACTTTGCTTTGAGTATTTTATTGAGAAAAATGTGTAAGGGATGCCCTTCAGGTTAGCAAACATATAATCGCTTTTTGGGGAATGGTTGAAAGTATTCAAAATTGGCCATGGACAATCAATACAATAAACTATTTGGTAAAACCTTAAGTTGTCACAGGTTGATGTAATTAATTTATTAAACATTGCACTTATACTTTTCCAGCCTTTTCAGTTTTTATTAGAGTTTTTTTACTTGTGCCAGTTTAGGACCTGCTGTACATTTGCTTATACAGTAGACAAACAGGTGCTCATTGTATCCCCTTATCCAATCTGTACTACTTGCTTTCATGGCCGGAATTACCATCCCACTGGGAGCCATTCTAGCCAGTGTTGAGCGGTTTCATAACCAATGGGTGGAAAACGAGTTTCGCCATACTATTGTGGCTTTCGGAGGTGGGATTTTACTAGCTGCTATTGCTTTGGTGCTCGTGCCAAAAGGCATGGGCTCACTTTCACTATTGGAGGTGAGCGTGGGTTTTGCTGCTGGTGGGTTGCTATTTTTCTTAGTAGATCGCTTCCTTGAACAGCGGGGAGGTTCTCTTTCTCAACTAATGGCTTTGCTTTTGGATTTTATACCTGAAGCCATGGCCTTAGGAGCCTTAATTACTCAGGATTATGCAACGGCCCTCTTACTAGCCATTATTATCGGTGTTCAAAATTTACCCGAAGGCTTCAATGCTTTCTGCGAACTCAAAGCTTCCAGTTCTTTAAACGCTAAAAAGATTATCGTAGGTTTTTTTGGACTAGTGTTCCTTGGACCCCTAAGTGCTGTGTTAGGGACCCAACTCTTAGCGGAGGCCGATACCTGGCTGGCCCTAATCATGGTTTTTTCCTCAGGCGGGATTCTTTACTTGATTTTTCAGGATATTGCCCCCCAAGTACCCCTTGAAAAAAGCTGGGCACCACCCTTAGGTGCTGTTGGTGGTTTTTTAGTGGGGTTGATAGCACATATGGTTTTGCATGGGTAATAAAGAATGTTGCAATACTTGTGCATAACCCTTTCCTATAGCTTTGCAAACAGCTTGAACCTGAAAAGCCATTAGTATGCATAGCCATGAACACCATGGAGCTGCAGCAGATTACGGAAAATCCTTCATGATTGGCATTTTGCTGAATATCATTTACGTGGGGGTTGAAGTTTTCTATGGGTTAACTATCAATTCTTCGGCCTTACTAGCGGATGCCGGACACAACTTTAGTGATGTCATCAGCTTAGTGCTGGCTTGGTGCGCTATTTTGTTATCCCGTAAGCAAGCGACCGGCCAGTTTTCCTACGGCTTTCGAAAGTCAACCATTCTGGCTTCAATGGTCAACGGCTTACTGATTGTCGGGGCTTCCGGCTTCATAATGTATGATGCCCTGCAAAAAATCCAAAAACCCGTTGCCATCCCGGGCAATACCATGATGATAATAGCTAGTATCGGTATTGTGATCAATACGGGTACAGCATTACTGTTCATGAAAGGCCGTAAAGGAGATCTTAACATCAAAGGCGCATTCCTGCACATGGCTGCTGATGCTGCGGTAACCCTGGGTGTTCTGGTAGGTGGCTTATTCATCAAGTTAACAGGTGCATATTGGATAGATTCGGTATTGAGCTTCATCATTTTAGGGGTAATCCTATACAGTGCCTGGGGGCTTTTGGTGGATTCCGTCAAGCTGGTGCTGGATGCCGTTCCCAAAGACATCGAACTGGAACAGGTGAAACAATACCTGGAGAATATAGCCTGTGTCGAAGAAGTGCATGACCTCCACATATGGGCCCTGAGTACCACGGAAACGGCTTTGACGGCCCACTTAGTGGTTCCGGAGGGCTGCCACGACCAGTTCATTTATGATACACGGGATGAATTGAAAAAGCGTTTTGGCATTGATCACAGTACTATTCAGATTGAGCACACCATGGAAGATGATGAATACCGTGAGGACAAAGTGTAGTGATCATAGCCTTTATTGGGCTGGAATTGTCAACTTTATGGCTTCGCGTTTACCAATAAGCGCTTAATAATAATTATGCAAGATTGGGAGGAACTTTCAATCCAAAATCCAGTTTGCAATAACATACAAGGCATAGCCTTCCGGTAGCATTTAAAAGATGTAAATGAGCTTTCTTAAAGCCGAATGGCGGAAATTAGCGTTTATTAATTACCAAGTGGATCCCGAAAAGCTGGAGCCGTATGTGCCGGAAGGGACATCGCTTGACCGATGGAACGGCAACTGTTATATCAGTCTTATTGGTTTCTTATTCCGGAATACCAAGCTTTTAGGAAGGTTCAAAGTGCCTTTTCATGTGAATTTTGAGGAGGTGAACCTCCGCTTTTACGTTAAGCGAGAGGTAAATGGAGAGAAAAGGCGAGGGGTTGTTTTCATCAAGGAAATTGTGCCAAAGCCAGCCATTACCTTAGTCGCCAATAGCCTTTACAATGAGCATTACCAAGCCCTTCCCATGAGGCATCGATGGTTGCTTGATAAGGATCCTTTTGAAGTGGCCTATAGTTGGAAAGCCGGCGGCCAATGGCATCATTTCGCAGTAACCGCTGAACCGGATGCACAACCCATACCGGCGGGTTCGGAAACGGAATTTATTACAGAGCATTACTGGGGCTATAACCGGGTTAGTGATAAGCAAACGATTGAATACCGTGTAAGCCATCCAAGGTGGCTTTACTACCCAGCCAGGTATTATAACCTGGAAGTAGATTTTGAGCAGACTTATGGGAAGGCTTTCGCTTTTTTGAATGATGCTGAACCTACTTCCATTATGGTAGCCGAGGGTTCTCCGATTACAGTGGAAAGCAGGCAGAAATTGGTACTTCCCTAAATCAAAGGTTTTTTAAACCAATCTTAAAATGGACCTTTGACCCCGTTAATTTTACCTTGTTCCAATTTAAAAGCGTTGCCCTCTTAAGCTTTTATGAAAAATTGTTTGTTAATTATAGGTTGCTGTTTATTGCTGATGGGCATGAGCTTTACCAGTGTTGGCCAGCAAAAAGAAGATTGGCAAGTTACGCTCAATATTCCCGGTACCGGAAATTTGGAAACGGTCATGAACTTTGAGTTTGAAGATTCAACATTCCAGGCTTATTCTAAGGGAGAGCAAGCCCGATCTATAATAGGATTTTGGAAATATACCATTAGCCGCATTTTCTCTAACAAGTTTAAAAGTGGTAGCATATCCTATATCAAAGACGGAACCTTCAAACAAAAAGCCGATAAGAAAATACTTAAAGGTGTGCTTAATACCCCTTTAGGTAACCGTTATTGGAGGGGTAAGATGACATCCGGGAAACTAAATGGATACTTGCTGAATGGCAAGAATGATACGGTTGGAGAAATTAATGGTGAACGTTTCCAGGATACGTTCCCATTTCGGGATTATGAGGCTTTAACCCAAAGCGCCCTTGATACCATCAGGCAATACCTCTATGATCCAGAAGAGCTTAAAAGCGATGCCTGGGAAGACTTTGAAGCCGATTTAAAGGAAACTTCCGCTAGTTTGAAGGATGACCTCGGAATGTTATTATCGTTTGCTTATTTAAGCCGAGACTTGCCCTTTTCCCATTTAGGTTTAACCCGAAAAATTTCTGCGGGAGCAAGTAATATGGCGGGAAGAGCAACCTCAGCAGATTTAATAAGACTTAACGCACTATCGGATAGCACGATCAAAATGACGATTTTCTCTTTTGGTGGTTCAGCTGAAGGTATGAATGAGGCTTTTAAAAAAGTCAAAAACCAGGATTATGAAAATTTGATAGTAGACCTTAGGTTCAATAATGGCGGTGGTATTGAAGCTGGTATGGCCTTTATCAATCAGTTGATGAATCGAAAAAGAGCAGGAGGGGTGTTTCTAACAAGAAGGTACTTTCGTAACCACGATACGCTTCCATCCCCTTCTGCTTACCAGCAATTCCCCACTTTGGATGAAGACAATTATGAGTCCTTTATGACCGGGATCCATCGTTACTCTGGAATTTCCATGCAAATAGACCCTGTTGAAAATCCTTATCAAGGGAATGCGTATGTCCTTACTAGTAAGCGTACAGGAAGTACCTGTGAGCCGTTGGTCTATGGGCTTAAACAGCATAACCGGGCGGTAATTGTAGGTCAAAAAACGGCGGGCTCCATGCTGAGTGTCGAAACATTCTCGCTTCCGCATAATTACAAATTGTTCTTGCCAACCGCATCCTATTACACAGCCGATGGCTATGAAATTGATCAAAATGGGGTAAAACCGGATCATGAAGTTGCTCACAAAAAAGCGCTAAACTACACCCTCAACAACCTGATAAGCAACCAAGCTGATTAATTCAAAAGGTTTAGGAGAATAAGGTAAGAATTTTTATTACCTGGTTCAACCAAAAAAAAGGTGGCCATTTGACTGACCACCTTTCTGCATATTCGGTAGGGAATTAGCGATTAGCTGATGTCAAAACGATCGAGGTTCATCACCTTGTCCCAAGCTTTCACAAAGTCTTCTACAAATTTCTCCTCGGAATCATTGGAACCATAAACTTCAGCAAGGGCTCGAAGCTCAGCGTTGGAGCCGAAGATGAGATCAGTGCGGGTTGCTGACCATTTCGGCTGACCGGTGTTACGATCATAGCCCTTGAATTCCGTCTTATCTTCATCGTTAGCCTGCCAGGTTGTTCCGAGATCTAACAAGTTGACGAAGAAATCATTGGTCAGGGTTTCAGGCCGATGAGTAAACACGCCATGCTGGGAACCATCATAGTTTGCATTCAGAACGCGCAAACCACCAACGAGAACGGTCATTTCCGGAGCAGTTAAAGTTAGAAGTTGTGCTTTATCTACGAGGAAATGCTCTTCGGATGGTTTGTACTTATCTACACAGTAGTTACGGAAACCATCTGCCTCCGGCCTCAGGTGCTCGAAGGAATCAGCATCTGTTAATTCCTGAGTGGTATCATTGCGACCCGGTGTAAAGGGCACCTTAATAGCATGGCCGGCATCCCTGGCTGCTTTTTCAATAGCAGCACAACCGCCCAGCACGATTAAATCAGCTAAGGATACCCACTTATTTCCATCCTGGGCGTTATTAAATTCCTTTTGAACGCCTTCAATAGCACCCAGCGCTTTTTTCAATTTGTCCGGGTTGTTGACTTCCCAGTTGACCTGAGGCTCAAGGCGGATGCGAGCGCCATTAGCACCGCCCCTTTTATCGGAACCGCGGAAACTGGAGGCGGAAGCCCAGGCAGTGGATACCAATTCTGATATGGACAATCCACAATTCAGGAGTTCTTCCTTAAGGTGACCGATGTCTTTGTCATCAATCACTTGAAAATCAACCTTGGGAATCGGATCCTGCCAAATCAGATCTTCTTCAGGAACCTCAGGGCCTAAATACCGATCCTTCGGTCCCATATCCCGATGCAAAAGCTTAAACCATGCACGGGCAAAGGCATCGGCAAATTCATCCGGGTTGTTATAAAAATGACGGGAAATCTTTTCGTATTCCGGATCAACTTTTAAGGAAATATCAGTGGTAAGCATCATCGGAGCTTCCGTCTTGTTGGGATCATGCGCAGCAGGCACGGTTCCGTCACCTGCTCCATCTTTCGGCTGCCACTGGTATTTACCGGCCGGGCTTTTAGTCAGCTCCCATTCATAGCCAAATAAGTTTTCAAAGTAACCCATGTCCCATTGGGTGGGATTACTAGTCCAGGCACCTTCTTCACCATCTGTGATGGTATCATCGCCTTTTCCGGAGCCATAGGTGCTTATCCAGCCTTGACTCATGTTCTCTACAGGAGCCGCTCCAGGTTCGGCACCCTTATGGTCTAATGGACCAGCTCCATGAACCTTACCAAAAGTGTGGCCGCCTGCGATTAAGGCTACCGTTTCATAATCATTCATCGCCATCCGGCCGAAGGATTGACGAATGTAATGGGCGGCTAATCCCGGATCAGGATTGCTGTTCGGGCCTTCTGGGTTGACGTAGATTAAACCCATGTGGTCGGCACCAAGGCGACCGATGAGATCACCATTTTCATCATGCCTGTTATCTCCTAGCCATTCTTGCTCTGGCCCCCAGTTCACGTCTTTTTCGGGCTCCCAGATATCCGGGCGGCCACCGGCAAAACCAAAGGTCTCAAGGCCCATTGATTCCATTGCACAATTACCAGCCAGGATCATAAGGTCAGCCCAGGACAATTTACGACCATACTTTTGCTTAATGGGTTGAAGTAAAAGCCTTGCTTTATCCAGGTTGGTGTTATCGGGCCAGCTGTTAATCGGCGCAAAGCGCTGAGCACCATTACCACCGCCACCACGGCCATCCGATACGCGATACGTACCGGCTGCGTGCCATGTCATACGGATGAAAAGCCCTCCGTAATGACCGTAATCGGCTGGCCACCAGTCCTGGGAGGTGGTCATGAGTTCGTAAATATCCTGCTTGACAGCTTTCAGGTCAAGCTTTTTAAACTCCTCTGCATAATTGAAATCTGGGTCCATCGGATCGGCTAATTCAGAATGCTGCCGGAGCATATCTAAATTTAACCGATCAGGCCACCATTCCGAGAGCGATTTCTCATTGCCGACTGATTCACCAGAAGCCACGCCTGAGAATGGACATTTTGTTTGTGTACTCATAGATGAGAATTTTTATTGATTAATAATTATTCAAATATAACGGACTTGTGCTAAATTCTACAAATGGTTTGCCATCTTAATTGTTCTTGGAAAAAAAAGGTATTACAACATTTTCCTTAGCATTTTAACTTAAAAGCAATAAGGTTTGTTCTTTAAATGGTTGATTATTAGTCAACTGCTTCGCCTACGCTTTTTTACGCTTCTTATTCATTCCGTATTTATAAATTTTAATCGTTTATCAAAGCTTTTTTACCCTTTTTAAAAAGCAACTTATCCATAAATTTACCTTAAATAAAAAAATCAATCACATTTTTCATTGGGTATGCGTAAATTTACAATGTCATTCTTGTAGATAAAAAATTATTTGCCTTTTGTGTCAATGGTTTCGATCAGAAATAGCTTTTATCCAAAGCAAATTTTATTTTTAATTCTGTGGGTTAATTTTCTATCCCCTGTCTTTTCCCAGGTTCAATCCTTGAGTTTCAATAGCCTTACCATTAAAAAAGGGCTATCCCAAGGCCATGTCAATGATATTATCCGGGATCAAGAGGGGTTTATCTGGATTGCCACCAATGATGGCTTAAACCGTTTTGATGGATATGAGGTCAAGACCTTTCGAAAGCGTTACGGTGATTCCACATCAATTCCCAATAACGGTGTAAAAACGCTTTATGAAGATGGTAATGGCCAAATATGGTTAGGATGTAAAAACCAAGGATTGGTTCGTTTTAACAAATCTACCAGCAATTTTCGCACGCTTGCTCCAAAGGATTCTGCCTATAGAAGTGTATTGAGAAATGTTGAGGCCATTGAAGGTGGTAAAAATGAAAATTTATGGTTGGGTGGTGGTCAGCTTAATAAGCTTATCAAGTACAACTGGAATGACTCAACGTTCAGGGGTTACAAATTGAAGCCCAATGAGGATGTTGTACCAGGAGAACAAGTAAGTGCTATCAATAGCGATATAGAAGAAATTGAGCGTACTAAGAATGGGAAATTATGGGTGGCGACTGAAGGGCTAGGCTTATTCCTGTTCGACCCCCAAAAAGCAAAAACCTTAAGACATTTTTCAGCAGGAAATAGCAATCTTTTAAACAATTGTGTTACAAGTTTACACTTACAAAATCCGAACAAAATCTGGGTGGGTACAGCGGACGGTTTTCTGCAAATCAAAAAAACCTATAGAGGGGATACTACTACTTATCAATGCTCACCTGTAAAAGAATCCAAGGCATACATTCAGAGCCTTGAACACGATTCAAGAGGAAATTTGTGGTTAGGCACTTTTGAATTTGGGCTGCTAAAATACAACCTAGAGCAAGACCGGGCTAAGTACTACAAAGCGTTTCCCAATAAGGACGTAGGGTTGCTACATCCTTCTGTTAATGTGGTCAACCTGGACCAGTCGGGAACCTTCTGGATTGGGACCAATGGAAAAGGTGTTAATTGGTTCTCATTGAACAAAAATTTCAAGAGTTATACTAAGCTCCCCAGGGCTCAGAGCTTGAAGTCTGATAATAGCGTTCGGGGTATTTTAGAAGATCACAAAGGTTATATATGGGTTGGCTCCTATGCTGGATTAGATCGTTACAACCCTAAGACCGAAGAAGTAAAAAGTTTCTCAACCACTAGCATGAATGGCCAGTACAGTTATAATAAAAATGTGTATTCCCTTTATGAAGACCATGAAAATCGTTTATGGATAGGAACGGAAGGCGGGGGCTTGTACCAGTTCGACCGTTCCAGGGATACATTTATCAACTACACGGGTCAGAGTTATGAGTTTATCTATGATATTCAGGAAGGACCCAAAGGGCAACTTTGGCTAGCCACTTCTGATGGTATTGTTAGATTTAATCCCAACAACCGTAACCTTAAGGTTTACCTTAACCAATTTAGCGTTTCCCAATTCAATTACATTGAAAAAGATCGCAGGGGCCGCTTATGGATCGCTTCAGGAATAGGCTTTTTCATATTTAATACCAAGACCAAACAATACAAACATGTGAGGAACTCAAGAGATGGAGTAGGTAAGCTACTTACCAATCGGATTTACAGCTTTAATCAAACCGATTCGTCAACAATGTGGATGGCAACCGATGGGGGCGGGATTTGTCGAATAAAACTTAACAAGCAACAAAATCCGGTTGACATCACCCATTTCACAAAAAATGATGGCTTATCCAACAATGTAGCTTACGGTTTATTGAAGGATCGATTCGGTTATTTATGGATAAGTACCAATAATGGTATATCCCGTCTGTGCTCGGAAACAGGTGAATTTACCATTTATCAGGAGGGAGATGGCCTACAATCAAATGAGTTTAACAGTGGATCATTTTGTAAAACCTCGGATGGTCAGTTTTTCTTTGGTGGTATTAAAGGGCTAAACTCCTTCCGCCCGGGTGAGATTAATAAAAACACCTTTAAACCGCCTGTAGTCCTGAAAGAAATTAAAATCATGGGGCGGTCGCTTTCTACTGAAAAACCAATTGCGGATGTTGATCAAGTTAAGTTAACTCATAATGAGGATATCATCACTTTTGAATTTGCGGCGCTTAATTACCATAACCCAGAAAAAAACCAATATGCCTACAAGCTGGAAGGGTTCATTGACAGTTGGGAATACACAGGATCTAAACGCAAGTTTACTTTTACCAACCTTGATCCCGGAAAGTATACCTTAAAGGTAAAAGCCTCCAATGATGATGGCGTTTGGAATAACAGTCCCACAAAAATTCAGGTAAAAGTCATTCCTCCTTATTGGCAAACGTATTGGTTTTACAGCCTTGTGGGTATTGGTATAATTGGCAGTTTAGGGTTTGGCTATTATTGGAGACTGCGCTCATTTCGAAAATACCAGGAAGAACTACAGCAAAAGGTTGAAGAACGTACTCATGCTTTAAAACTTAAAAACGAAGAATTAAGAAAGGCCAAAGCTGAAGCCGAAAAAGCCGATAAAGCCAAATCTGATTTTCTGGCTTCTATGAGCCATGAAATCCGGACCCCTATGAATGCGGTAGTAGGGATGGCTGACCTCCTAAAGGATACGTCACTGAATAAAGATCAGCGGGAATACTTGGAAGCCATCCAGAACAGTGGAGGTAACTTGTTGAACATCATCAATGAGATCCTAGACCTTTCTAAAATTGAAGCTGGAAAACTTGAACTTGAACAGGCTGAGTTTAACCTCGAAAAAGCTGTAGAAGAAACCAGTGAAATTTTTGGCCCTAAGGCTGCAGAGCAAGGTGTGGACCTTGGCTATTGGGTGGATCCCGAGCTATCACAATCCATAATCGGAGATATTACGCGCCTGAAACAAGTCTTATCCAATCTGCTCAGCAATGCTTTAAAGTTCACCCACTCCGGCTATGTAAGTATTGAGGTTAGTTTGCTCCATAAAAAGCCAGAAGAGGGGGCTGAAGGCCAGGTTATAACCCCTCACTTTGCTGTTAAAGATACAGGGATTGGTATAAGTAAAGAAAACCGGGATAAGCTATTCAAAAATTTCTCCCAAGTGGATGCATCGACTACGCGTAAGTACGGGGGCACTGGTCTTGGGTTGGCTATATGTGATAAGCTCGTTAGAAAAATGGGTGGTAAAATCAGTCTGGAAAGTGAGATTGATCAGGGGTCTACATTTAGTTTTTCCGTCACCTTACCAATTGCAGAAAGTTCTAGTAAAACCGAGAATACTCCTAATACAATTGACCTATCAGCAAAAACGGCTTATATTGTAAGCGACTCGCCCCTTTCACCCTACCTGATTAAAGGGTGCCTTGAGCAGCTTCGAATGAACGTTGCGTTATTGACTATCCGCCAGATTAATTCGGGAGATGAGAAAGAAGATTTAACCAAAGCGGATATTATTTTCATGGATGAGGATCACCAAGAAGGAGCCGTATGTAGTGAGCTTAGGCAAAATGATAATCAAGGCTCGAAATGGATCTTTTTTGGTTTCAAACCTTCGTCAGAAGGTGATCACTACTCACTGAAAAAGCCAATAAAAAGGGTCCGCCTTAAAAACCTAATTCAAGAAATTTTTGGGGAAAAAGGAAAGGAAGAATCCCATTCAACTGAGGTAGTTGAAACTGGCGATTTTAAGCTTAGCCAGCAGGTCCAGCTAAACATTTTAATTGTGGAGGATAATGAAATTAACCAAAGGGTCATGCGGCAGCAGCTTGGTAAGCTAGGATATGAACCAGTCATAGCCGTCAACGGTAAAGAAGCCCTTGATGAGATCAGGGCCAATAACTACGACTTGGTGTTTATGGATATCCAAATGCCGGAAATGGATGGAATAGAAGCTACCCGAAAGCTGCAGAAGGATTTTTCAGCTGAAGAGCTTCCTAAAATTGTTGCTTTAACCGCCAATGCGATTGAAAAGGATCAGAGAGGTTATAAAAAGGAGGGTATGACCGACTTCCTTGTAAAACCTATAAAAATAGATGCATTACGGGATAAAATCAAAGAGTGGTTTGGAATAGAGCCCATTGAATTTCGGTAATTGGTATGAGTTAAGGCTATGCCATTGCCTGCTCCGAGTTGAAAAGGAACCTTTGAAGGAAACCTTAAAGCTTTGTTAATCGGGAGGGTAGATTTAGGCCTTCATTATTAGGCTTTTAATTTAAATAGCTCCTGCTACCTTTAAATATTATAAATATTTAATTTTATTAAAAAAATAAATATAATAATTTTTGTTTTATTTAATATAGGTTGCCAGCTTATGGAAACCTAGTCTTTATACCATCTTTTCTTTACAAGCTTTTCGGACAAAGTAGCTGGCAACCTACTTGTGAAAGCCCTAGAAAAACGAATGGTTAAGGCATACCAATTCCTTTAGGGCTTTAGTGAACGATAGTTAGCTAAAAAATCACTCACGTACCCAACTTAGCCAATAAAATGATCGTCTAAATTTTTGTGCTAAAACTCTTGAAGCGTTATTATTACTTAAGCATTCATTTATATTTGAAAGCTAAACATGGTCACTTAAAGGTTTAATAATTGTAGCATGTAAACGTCACTTAAAAGAGCATTAAAAACGGCTTCATTTCCTTAAATATTCAAACAAGCCTATGAAACCCACTAGACTGTTTAGTCTATGTTTGACGCTGCTTTGCTTTTTGAGCAGCAATGCCTATGCCACCCACATCATGGGCGCCTCTATCACCTGGGATCATGTGGGTAAGGACAGCTTTGAGGTAGCGCTGAAAGTGTACCGGGATTGTACGGGTATCCGCCTCAGTACCACTCCACAGCTGAACGTGGGCTGTAAAACGGGTTCGCTAAGTAATGTGGATACCACCCGTTTAAATTACAACGGTGGAAAAGATGCCACCCCTGTATGTGCCTCCACAAAATCTCAGTGCCAAAGTTCAAGTGCAAGTTTTAGTTATGGCGTTGAAGAGCACGTGGCCACGTACTTAGTTGACCTTTCCAATGCCAGTAGTTGCTGTAAAGTGAAGTTTGATTACAACCCCTCAACCAGGAGGAGTAATTCTATAACGACTGGGCTCTCAGGTAGAGGTTTTTATGTAGAATCGTGGGTGGATCGTTGTAAAGCCGCTAACGATAATTCTCCGAAGTTTACGGAAAAGCCAGGTACCATACTGTGTAAGGGGAATTTTTACGTAGGAAACCTGGGAGCTTTTGATACTGATACCACGGCTGCCGGGCTTCCTAAAGATTCACTCAGCTATAAGATTGTAAACCCAAAGTCAGGTCCCAAAAGCCCTCTTAGTTTTAATAACCCTTACTCGCACAAAGTCCCATTTGATTACAAGGGTAGGTTCCCCAATTTACCACCTCCTCGAGGGTTCAATTTTGATAACAAAACCGGGTTCCTTCGTTTTACCCCAACGAAAAAGCAAACATCCGTCATTAAGATACGGGTAAATGAGTATCAGAAATCGGCCAATGGGAAACCCGTTAAAATCGGCGAGGTTAACCGGGATATCCAGATATTTGTAACCAATTGCCCCCAAAATAAAAATCCGTCTATTAAAGGGATGGATTGCCAAGCTGGTTCACAGTCATCCTTTAAAACTGTTTGCGAGGGCGATTTGGTAGTAACGGACTTTTGTACAAATGATAGCGATTCAAAGGATTCCGTAACGCTAAGTTTTAACAAAGGAAACCTGCCGGGCGAACCCTCTTTTAAGATCAAAAACCCCAGTGCAAAGTATCAAACCGGCCAACTTACCTGGAGAGTGCCTGAAGGCTCAGCGAGGTCCGCGCTTTATGGGTTTACTGTATCAGCTTCCGATGACAATTGTCCGGTTCCCGCTCAGAAAGTCGAGCAATTCAGGTTCAGGGTAAAGGAGTCTCCTGAAAAGCCAAGTTACAACATTAAGGATTTGGGTTGTGGAAGGTACCAGTTCACGACTACGTCACCAAATAGCCAAACCAACGTAAGCGTAGCCCTTGATGGCAAAACCTTTAATAAGGATTCGTTTGTCTATAAGCTGGATCAACCTAATCAATCCTATCCAGTTACCATTAAAGCTACACGAGCACCTTGTACAAAGGTTATCAGGGATACCATCCGTACAGATTCCTTCTTGGCAGTTGACTTTGATCAAACAGATACCACTATATGCCCGGGTAATGATATTCAGGTTAATGCCAGCGTGCGGTTGAATAACGGTTCGGTTAGCTACACCTGGCAAGACAGTGTGAAAAACACCACCAAGCGCACTTTTACCAACATACAACAAGATACCACTATTTGGCTTGAGGTAAAAGACGATACCTGTACAGCCACAGCAAACCTTAAGGTTAAAGTTGATAACTTTAGCTCATCGCTTGTTTCATTCCAGGATAGCAGCATTTGTACCTTAGGGGATTCGATAACCGCCTTTGGAAATGATACCAGCCTGTCCTACAATTGGAGTACCGGCAGCACTGCTGATTCAGCTGTTATCACCGATACGGGCGCCTTCTTTGCTAAAGTAACCAAATCCAATGGCTGCACCAATACTGATACTTTCAGGGTCAGCAGCCGTGTAAACTCCTCCTTGCTAAGGGACAGTGCTTTTTTCTGTAAAGGGAATTCCGTTTCTCTAACTGCGCAAGCCGGTAACAAGCAGGCTACCTATATGTGGAATAACAATCAAACCGGGCCAAATCTTACTGTAAGTTCTCCCGGAAATTATTCAGTCAAGGCATCGGTAGACAGCAATTGCCAGGTTCGGGATACCATTGGTGTCCAGCAGGTTCCAAATGTAAAAGCAGGCCTTCGCAATGACACTTCGCTTTGTGGAGCAGACTCGTTACAATTGGCTGCTAATCCGGGATTTTCCTCCTATAGCTGGAGCACTGGTGACACCACTCATCAGATATGGGTTGCCAATCAGGGCCAGTATGCCGTAACCGTTTCTAATGGGGTGTGCAGTGTCAGTGATACGGTTCAAATTAACTTCAACAACAAACCGGCGATTAACCTGGGAGCTGATACCACTATTTGCCAAACGGATTCCGTTCAGTTAAGCCCTAAAGGCGGCTATGCCAGTTACAGCTGGAGCACCGGCGATACCAGCCGGACGATCTGGGCAAATAAGCAGGGGCAGTACACCGTCACAGTTACCAATGCCAAGGGCTGTACTAGTAAAGACACATTGCAGCTTACCACCCTTAATGATTGCGTATGGCCGGGTGATGCCAACAATGACGGGGTAGCTAACAACCAGGATATCCTGCAGATAGGGGTGAAGTATAATGTATCTGGGAAAGCTCTTACGAACCAGGGCACCGCATGGCAAGCCTACAAGGCTGACGACTGGAGCGATACATTCAGTAGTGGGCTGAACACCAAGTTTGCTGATTGTGACGGAGATGGTACGGTGCAGACCAGCGACACCCAGGCTGTCAGCCAGAACTATGGTCAAACCCACAACAAGCGCGGCCTGGAAGGCCGCCTGAAAGATGGTGAAGCGCCCATTGAACTCACAATTCAGGAGGAAGAGGTAGAGCCCGGAGAAACGGTTAGGGTGGAATTAAAGGTAGGTACCCAGGATAATCAGGTGCAGAACCTGTATGGGGTGGCGGCTAACCTGTCGCTGGATCCGGAGCTGATCCAGCTGAGCCAGGTAAGGGTGGAAGCTCAGAACTCTATGCTGCTGGATAATGATCCTAACGCAATAACCTTCAGGAAGGTATTGGGGCAAGAAGGCCGATTAGCATTGGCCGTTACCCGAACCGATCAGCAGGCTGTTACCGATCAAGGGACGGTTGCCACTATAGGGCTACCCATAAAGGAAGACACAGACGGAGATACCCTGGCTGTATCCCTGGAAGGTGAGTACCCGGTAGATGCCCAGGGGCAGCCGGTAGCCTATGACCGGGATGAAACTACCGTGAAGCGGGTTATTGAGGGGCCAACCGGTTTTGCTGATGAGCAATCGCTGAAGGAGCAGGTCCAGGCCTATCCGAATCCAACCACCGATCAGTTGACCGTTCAGGTTGAAAAAGTGAATCCGGAGCAAGCTATTCTGCTCAATGCGCAAGGCCAGCGTGTGATGAATACTGATCTGGATAGGGGAAGTAACCAGCTATCGGTTAAGGAATTGCTCGCAGGTCCTTACCATTTGATGGTTCAAACCAACAAAGGCATAGTTCAGCAGACCATAGTTGTAAAATAAGTGGAAAAACGCTGAACAACCAGTCCACCATACCTCACTTAACCGTTCTTATTAAGTCGGGAGAGTGGGGTATTTTCTAAAGGTAAGAGCCCTATCAATGGAAGGTGATAAATTTGTGGTTAAATGGAAGCGCTATGATAGCTGATAATTACCTCGATAGTCTGCAGAAGCAGTTTGCCTATTACAAGCAATTAGGAGATCGAACGTTTGAGCAACTTAATGCTGATCAGGCCCTATGGCAGCCGCAGACGGATAGTAATAGCATTGCGGTGATTGTTAAGCACCTGTGGGGCAATATGCTGTCGCGCTGGACTAACTTTCTGGGAGAAGATGGAGAAAAAACTTGGCGTGATCGTGAGGCGGAATTTGATCAGGATATTGAATCTAAAGCCGAAATGATGAATAAGTGGGAGGAAGGTTGGGCTTGTTTGTTTCATGCGCTGGAGCAAGTTAAGCCAGAAAACCTCGAGCAACTTATCTACATCCGAAATCAAGGACACACGGTTATGGAAGCGCTAAACCGTCAGCTAGCCCACTACGCCTATCATGTCGGGCAGATCGTGTTGATCGGCAAGATGGTGAGAGGCGCTGAATGGCGTTCCCTGTCTATTCCCCGAGGTCAATCGCAATCCTTTAATGCGGAAAAATTCAGCCAGCCCCAACAGCGCCGGCATTTTACGGATGATTACCTTCATGGGAGCGGTGAAACGTAAAGTTGTAAAAAGACAAAATAGCAGTTGAATGCTTGTTAACCTTTGGTTTAAAGCGAATGGTGCAGAAGGATGGCCTACACAAGGTCATTCCAACTAAAAGGTGGTAAAAATCCTTCCATCACCGACCGTAAGATCCCGCAAAACTTGGATGATGATCACCTTACCAATTTTTACCGAGCTGACTCAACTGTTCTATGCCTCCTGCCTGGACTGCTCTTTGCCCTTCAGCCTTGCCCTGAAGGACAAGGCTATTTCCTGGGAAACCCCTTGAAGGGGTTGAATAAGATCCTGATTATCGGGATTCTGCAAAATAGCCCGGTCATTCATGGCCGGGCTAACTGATAAATGTTTACCAGGCTAAGTCCCTTGTGGTAAGCGCCTCGCTTAGGCAGCTCTTTGCCCTTCAGCCTTTCCCTGAAGGACAAGGCTATTTTTGGGAAACCCCTTAAAAGGGGTTCGAATTGGATCCCGATTTATCGGGATTCTGTA
>CAZIUI010000033.1:0-23781 GCA_964542585.1 uncultured Sphingobacteriales bacterium
AATTCGTGCGGTCCAGAACTTTGCAATCTAATTGGTTCTCTATGTTTTTAAACTGAGAAGGGCTTAGCTCATCATCAAAAATGGCTAGTTTAATTCCTTTTTCCTGCATGTAAGCCTTCACTTCCTCCAGTTTGCCACCTCCTACCAGTGTTTTGGGATTGGGCTTATTGACGCGCTGCTGGAATTGAACTAACGGTTCAGCTCCCGCTGTGGTAGCCAGAAAAGCCAGCTCTTCCAGGTGTTCAAGAGCTTCCTGTTTGCGCGTCTTGCTGTCCAGAATGCCTACCAATACAGCTTGCTCTTGATTAACCGATTGACGGAATTCTATCATGGAAGTTTTTTAATATTGATTTATACAACCATACAAAATCCTGGGATTAAGCGTTTGCCCTAAGGAGCAAAAAAACAAATAGGCGGTTGTAAAAAGTTATGTTTTAAGTTATTTAGCAACAGTGCTTAACCTGATTTTAAAAGTCGCAATCCTTGATGTCCGGATTTGATATTACTTGCTAAAAGTAATGTTTAAAAACTTGAAATATGAATCCGGCATTAACCCAAAAAGCATGAAATTGAGCATTTCGTCTTTTTCGTTACAGACCTTAAAAGCCCCTGCCTCAGTGTAAGTTCTCCAAAGCGAAAATGGTTGCATTTTGGTTTAAAAAATAAACTAGTTATATTTGAAAACCAATTCAAATCTATAAACTATGGATGCAGAGAATCATCAGCAGCTTAAGGTTATTGAAACCATGATAGCCAATGCCAAAGGAGAACTGCAGGAAGATGCCTTTTCTTACCTACTATGGGGTTACCTGGTACTGGGTGCAGCGGTTATTCATTTCAGTCTAATGATGCTAACCAACTTCCCCTATCCTTATTTATCCTGGGCAGTACTAATGCCACTTGGAGGTATAGTATCACTTATATACGGCTATAAAGAAGAAAAAAATAGGAGGGTCACCACCTATATCGATAAGTTTTTGAAGTTTCTATGGCTGGGCTTTGTAATCAGTCTGATTATTGGCATATTAATTTCAGCCCAATACAGTTGGATGGCAATTTTTCCCATAGTGATGCTGGTTTACGGGTTGGCCCTTTTTGTGACGGGAAGCATTATTCAGTTTAAGCCCTTGACAGTAGGAGGGCTCATCAACTGGCTTTGTGCCTTGGTGGCGGTTTTTGTTCCCTTTGTTTGGCAGTTTGCCTTATTGGGATTTGCTGTAATTGCGGGTTACATTGTACCCGGGCATTTGTTGAAAAGCCAAAAGCGAGGATAAGAACGGCAATCCATGTTTAAGGACCTTGATCCCCTCCTGCATTCTCAGCTGAGATTGGCCATTATGGCATTGCTTGTCAGTGTTGAGTCAGCCAATTTCAATTACCTGCTTGAGCAAACCGGCGCTACTAAAGGTAACTTAAGTGCACAGATCACGAAGCTTAAAGATGCCGGATACCTGAAAGTGGAAAAGCGGTTTAAAGATAAGCTTCCGGAGACCAAATGCCGGATAACCCCAACAGGGGTAAAAGCTTTTGAAGCCTATTACCAGGCGATAAAGAGTTACTTCCCGGGGAATGACGACAAAGATCAAAACCCAAGTTAAATTTTGCGGATTTTTCAAAACGGATTTGATCATTAGATGCCCATACTAAATTGATAAGGGCCGATGCTGGAAAAACCAGGTTTTAGCTTTCCTAAAGGGAAGGGGAACAACACCTACAAAATAGGGGTGTAAGCCCTTGCTTTTATTGGTTCAATAAGTGTTGGCGGTGGGTAAGAAGCGTAAGGTTATAACCTGCTTAGCTTTGCAAAAAAGGCGGAATTGAAGCAAGGAACATTAACTGGCCGCGTGGTTAGTACAACGGGAACCTGGAACCGGGTAGCAATCCATGAGGGGGCGGAGTACGAATGCAGTGTACGCGGACGTTTTAAGGTAGAATCCGGCTTGAATGCCACCCATCCGGTGACCGTTGGGGATCTGGTAGATTTTACGCCCGAAAGCCAAAGCGCAAGGGGCGTGATCGAAGCTATCCAACCAAGACAGAATTACCTGGTTCGTGAATCGCCCCGAAAACCGGGTAAGGTACACATTATAGCAGCCAATATTGACCAGGCGGCCGTGGTAGCTACGGTAGATTACCCGCGGGTCAAACAAGGCTTTATTGACCGCTTCCTGGTAACAGCGGAAGCTTATGATATTCAGCCTTTGCTGATCCTTAACAAGGATGATTGTTATGGGCCCAAACTGCAGGCAAAACGGGATTATTGGGAGGCCTTGTACCAAGGGTTGGGTTACCCGGTATTACTAACCTCTGCAAAGAATGGGAAGGGTTTAGATGACCTTAAAAAGCGGCTGGAGGGGCAGACCACTTTGGTCAACGGGCACTCCGGTGTCGGGAAAAGCTCGCTCCTGAATGCGCTTTACCCGGATCTGAGCCTGAAAACGGCCGAAGTATCCAAAGCTACCCATAAAGGTAAGCATAGCACAACCTTTTCACGGTTATATACGGTGGATGATGAGCAGACGGCTATCATTGATACACCCGGTATCAAAGAATTTGGGTTAGTCGGTTTTGAGCCGTACGAGATCAGTCACTTTTTCCCGGAAATGCGGCCTTATATTCCAAACTGCAAGTTCAACAATTGCCTCCATAATCAGGAACCCGGCTGTGGGGTGAAACAGGCGTTGGCCGATGGGGTTATTGATCAGCAACGGTATGAAAGTTATATCCGAATAATTGAAAGCCTAAGCGAAACGGTATAGCCGGCTAACCTACCATTAGCAGGATGAACCAGGAGCCCTGAAATGCTAACAAGATGGATTTAAACCTTTTTAAAAGCCATTTAAAACCCCTTTGGAAAAAGTTTGAACCCCTTTTTGCTTTGCTGGTGGCGGTTTTTCATGTTTTACCATTTTGGTTCCTGAATACCCTTCCTACCATGGATGGGGCTGCCCATCTCTACAATGCCAATGTAATCCAGCATTTACTAAGCAACCCGGATTCGAGCTTAGCTAACATCTACCAATTCAATCCGTACCCGGTGCCTAATTGGACCGGTCATCTAGGGCTGATGGCTTTAAACATTTGGCTACCGGACCTCTTGGCTGAAAAGCTTTTTTTGACGGGTTATGTGCTAGTTTTCTTAGCCGCATTTCGGTGGCTGGTATCCGCCATTAATGCGGATAATAAGTTGCTGAGCTACCTGGCTTTCCCTTTTATGTACACCATCATGTTTTTTACCGGCTTTTACAATTTTTCTCTGTCCGTGGTTCTGATGCTACTGACCCTAGCCTGTTGGATAAGTCGGGAAAATGAAGCTAAAAGGTTCAACTCCATCGGATTTTTAATAGCAATGACGGCCCTAATGGTTGTCACTTACTTTTCTCACATTATTGGGTTTGCCTTCTTAGTTTTTACCCTTTTTATCCGTCTGGTATATCATATCCTGTACATGGGTTTTAGCCTCAAGTACAAGTTAGGCACAGCTATAAAGGAGCTAAAAGGGCAAGTGCAAGCCCTGGTTATCACCGCTATTTTGCCCGGTGTTGCCATGCTTCATTATTTATTATCAAAAAATTCCACTGGCAATTATGAATTCATTGATAAAACTGAATTGCTAACATGGATTTACAAAATACGACCGTTGGTTACCTTTCACTTTGGGAAAGAAACCCCCTTCCTGAAACCGGTTTTTTTTCTGCTGCTCCTGCTGATAATTTTAGGAATACTGCTGCCTAAAATAAAGGAATGGAGAAATAAAAGGGGTGACAACGGATTGGCTGATAAATACAGGTTATCAGGTCCCTGGGTAGTAACAGCCACGGTGGTTTTGGTCCTTTACCTCTTATTACCGAAATCAACGGGTTCAGCCGGGTTTATTTCTGTAAGGTTTTGCTACTTCTTCTTTTTAGTTACGATTTTTTGGATTGCAACCTTGAGGTTGCCTTTATGGACCAGGGTCTTAGCCGTTGTGGTAGCCCTGGTGAGCAATTTTGGCTCCAATACCATTTACCACGAATACTTTAAGCAACTGGATGAAGTTGGTGCCAGCGTGCATAAGGCGAGCAAGCATATAAAGCCTCACAGTACCGTCTTTCCGATCAATAAGGGCCAGCATTGGATGACTGCTCACTACCACTGTTACCTTGGTACGGAAAAGCCGGTGGCTATGCTGCAAAACTACGAGTGTGCGGTGGGCTACTTTCCGTTGCATTGGAACGAAGCCAATACGCCTAATTTATTACTTGGAAACATGCCAAAGGATTCGGCTGAAGGACTCCGCTGGCATACTAACCAGAATAACCCTTCACAGCCGATTGATTATTGCTTTATCCTGGGATCAATGAAGGATATCAATAAGCAGCGCCGGCAAGTTTTAAAGGCCTGTCTGGAGGAGTATTACGCCCTCGTTTATAAAGATGATCATTGTCAGCTTTACCAATTGAAAAAATCAGCCGCAACAGCAAGTCCTAAAGTTCCTTGATTATGCGTGCCTTACTACAAAAAGTAAAAAAAGCCACCGTAAAGCCGGAAAATGCGGTTGCTGCTTCCATCGAAAGGGGATTGGTGGTATTTTTAGGAATTGGACAGGAAGATACGGAGGAAGATGGGCAATGGTTGGTGAAAAAGATCCTGAACATGCGCATCTTCGAGGATCAGGACGGGAAAATGAACCAGGACTTAAAAGCCGTGGATGGTGGCTTGATGGTAGTTAGTCAGTTTACGCTGCATGCCAGTACCAAAAAAGGCAACCGGCCTTCTTTCATCCGGGCCGCTCAGCCGGATCAGGCCATTCCATTGTACAATGATTTTATCCAAGCTTCAGAAGCAAGTTTGGGGAAAAAGGTGGCCACCGGGGTTTTTGGTGCCCAAATGGAAGTGGAGCTGATCAATGAGGGGCCGGTGACCATTTGGCTGGATAGTCGCCAAAAAGAATAGCCTTTTAAAACCAAAGCCACGAAGGTTGTTATCCGCCCATTAAGCTATTGAATGGGCTCATGGCCTTGTACTAATAGGTCCTAGGCGGCTTTAAATAATTTTGAGTAGGTAAGGAACTGATTTTTCAACGAATTTTCTTCATATTTGTGGATAGAGTAATTCGTTCTTAAACAATCAGGTAGGGTTTCCTCTACAGGAGGAATTAAAAAGGAATCAGGTGATCTGTTATTTACGGAAAATCCTGAGCTGACGCGCAACTGTGATTAACCTGATTTCCGGTCATTCATCCACACGCCACTGTTCCTACCAGCGGAATGGGAAGGCTGACCGGGAAGGTTAAGAGCCAGGAGACTTGCCTTACCTGAATTAACGGTGCTTCCGCGATTTGAGGCAGCGTTAAGGAAGATGGTCTTTTATTTGTATGCCCTCTGTTGGAGGTGCATACCAATTACATCTATCCTCTCCCTTACGCATCCTCGATTTCGTGGAACCATTGTGCAACATTGTTGAATTAAAGCAAATCATCTATGATTACGCACAATCTCGGTTATCCGCGTATCGGACCCAAGCGCGAGCTCAAAAAAGCCGCTGAAAAGTACTGGAAGGGTAAAACAAACCTTTCAGACCTGCTAAACACTGGTCAGCAAATCCGTCATATCAACTGGGACTCCCAGTATCAGGCTGGATTGGATCTGGTTTCGGTAAATGATTTTTCTTACTACGATCATGTGCTGGACATGGCCTACACCCTTGGCGCCATTCCCAAACGTTATGAAGATCTGGCCCAAGAGCTCGGCCTTTCTGCCCATGATCAGTATTTCGCCATGGCCCGTGGCTATCAAGACGCCACCCACGATGTGATCGCCATGGAAATGACCAAGTGGTTTGATAGCAATTACCACTACATTGTTCCTGAGTTTACCAATGACCAGGATTTTCAGTTAAATGACCAGAAGATTTTTGAAGAATTCAAGGAAGCCAAGGAGGCTGGCTATAAGGCTAAGCCCGTCTTAGTTGGTCCTGTTAGTTTCTTGTTACTCGGAAAGGGTCGGGATGAAGATTTCGACCGTTTAGCTTTACTAGATCGCTTACTACCCATTTATCAACAAATTCTGGATCAGCTTAAGGAGTTAGGTGCTGAGTGGGTTCAGTTAGATGAGCCTTACCTGACCCTTAATCTGGATCAGCGTACCAAGGATGCCTTTGAAAAGGCTTATCAGCATTTAGGTCAGCAAGACCAGCTGAAATTGCTCGTTGCTACCTACTTTGAAGGCATTCGTGACAATGCGGATCTAGCTGTTAACCTTAACATTGATGCCCTTCACCTGGATCTGGTACGGGCCCCTGAGCAGCTGGAAACTGTATTACCAAAGGTTCCGGATAACCTGAGCCTGTCACTTGGGATAGTCAATGGCCGTAACGTCTGGAAGAATGACTACGACCACTCCCTGAACATGATCAATAAGGCAGTCGATCAGCTTGGACTGGACCATGTCCTGATCGGTTCCTCTTGCTCCTTGCTGCTAAGCCCGTATGACCTTGATCTTGAAACCAACGAAAAGGCCCTAACCCCAGAGATCAAGAAATGGCTGGCCTTTGCTAAGCAAAAGGTTGGCGAGATCGCTACGCTGGGTAAACTGGCCGATCCGCAACAACGCCCGCAGTTCGAAAGCCATTTAGCAGAAAACCGGAAGGCTATTCAAAGTCGCCGGGAAAGTGAGCTGATTCACAATTCCCACGTTAAGGAGCGCGTGAAGAACATCAAAGATGATGATTATAACCGGGAACATCCGTTCTCCGAGCGCCGACAGTATCAGGATGAAAACCTGAACCTGCCAAAGTTCCCGACCACTACCATTGGTTCCTTCCCGCAAACGCAGGAAATCCGGAAGCTCCGCCGGCAGCTGCGCAAGCAGGAGATCAAGCAGGAGGAGTACGATGAGCAGATCAAAGAGGCCACCAAGCGTGCCATCAAATGGCAGGAAGACATTGGCCTGGATGTACTCGTCCATGGCGAGTTTGAGCGGAATGACATGGTGGAATACTTTGGCGAGCAGCTAGAAGGCTTTGCTTTCACTGAGTTTGGCTGGGTTCAGAGCTTTGGTACCCGCTGCGTCAAGCCACCCATCATTTATGGTGATGTAGAGCGCAAGGCCCCGATGACCACCGGCTGGATCACATATGGTCAGGAACAGACCAATAAGCCCGTGAAGGGCATGCTGACCGGCCCGGTCACTATGCTGGAGTGGTCATTCGTACGGGACGATCAGCATCGTTCCGAAACCGCTCAGCAGGTAGGCCTGGCTATCCGCGGCGAAGTGCAGGACCTGGAAAAAGAAGGTATTAAGGTTATCCAGATCGATGAGCCCGCCCTGCGAGAAGGTCTGCCCCTGCGCCAAGAGGACTGGGATGAATACCTGAACTGGGCCGTAAATGCCTTCCGTCTGGCGTCCACAGGCGTAAAGGACGAAACTCAGATTCACACCCATATGTGCTATGCGGAATTCAATGACATCATTGAAAGCATCGGTAACATGGATGCAGATGTGATCACCATTGAAACCTCCCGCTCTCAGATGGAGCTGTTGGATGCGTTTGTTGAATACCAATACCCGAACCAGATCGGCCCTGGTGTTTACGATATCCACTCTCCGCGGATTCCGTCCAAGGAAGAGATGGAGCAGCTCATCCAGAAGGCAGCCTCCCTGTTGCCGGCTGAAAATCTTTGGGTCAACCCGGATTGCGGCTTAAAAACCCGTAACTGGGATGAAACTGAAGCAGCCCTTCGCAACATGGTAGATGCGGCTAAGGAACTTCGGGAAGCTGAAGTCGTGGCAGGTTAAACCGCTATTGCCCCCAGTTCCTTTTCGGAGACGGGGGCTTAGCCATTTTTTTGACCCCTCTCAGGGTTATGATGCAATGTTCTTACGCTTCCTCGCTTGAACTTTGAAAATCGCTGATTGTGACTAGAGAACAATTTGAACGCCTGCCAACAAGGACCAAGTGTTACCACACCCCTCAGGTGGCCTATCACATGATGACCATAGAGGAATACTACTACGGTATTGCCTTGTATTCCCTGCATGGGTTTTACATCGAGCTCTGGTACCACTTGCAATGGCAGACCATCATTAAAATCCGCAGCTTTGAGCAACTATCACCCGATAGTCCTTACCTTCAGCGTATCCGTTTTCAGGATGACCTGTTAAAGGTTGGCTGAAAAAGCATTGGCTAAGCTCGGATAATTTTAAAAACAAATGAAAGGGATTCTAAAAAAGCCCTGAGCAGGGTCTGTTCAGGGCTTTTTTTTATCCTAACAGCGCTATCCCTTGCTCAAGCCAGTCCTGAGGTCTTAATCCCCACAAGCTAAAGCTACCCACGAGTATTAACGACCAGCCAAGGAAAGCACTTCCCATGTAAAGGCTGATAATTTTTTGGTTATGGCCCAGCGAGGTTGCCATAAAAGCACCCACTGGAACAGTAAGGAATACCGGGGTCAGAATAGCTATTCCCAATAAACCATAGTATTGGCGGATTTTGATTAATGTCCGGCTAAATTTGGTAAAATTCGGCAATTGCCGGTATCTCCGCCATTTACAGTACCAGCGCTGAAGCGTTTGGCTGAAAAGGGTAAATACGACAAAGCCCGTTACACCGCCAAAAAACGTCAGTAAAAAGGCAGGCCAAAAACTATAGGCTAACCCTAATCCAAGCCCCACTCCCATTAAAAATTTAGTGGCAGCTAGGCCGAAAACGGAAAGTGCTTTGAGTAAGGCCACCATATTTGCCGTAATTCATTCATCATTCAAACAGGTAGGTTAAACGAACACCTTTTCCTGTTGCTAAACCAACGCTTCCAAAAATAACTAATTTGTGGATAAAAAGAGTTCTCCAAGCGCATTGGTAATGGAAAGCCGACAATTCTAATTGGTCATAGCAGTAATAGCTCTTTGAAGGCCTAAAAATGGGCTCCGAACTTAAGGCCAACCAGGGGCACAGGACCATTGTAACCATAGTCAATGATGCTGTTCTCAAAGGATCGCCCTGGTTTGCCAGGATTATTTTGAGTAGTGCTGGTGCTACTCGCCCGAATACCTCCTCCAAAATAAAAATCCACCAGAAAACCATCTTCCTGGGTGAGGGTAATGCCAAGCAAAAAGTTATAGCCGTATTTGTTAATAGTGCGGGTATGCTTGGTCAAGCCCTTTTCGTAAACGGTCAAATCTCCTTCTTGCCGTTCCAGCCACTCCTCCACTTTGAAATCTACTTCAAAGTGTCGGAAATAAGGTCCATGCCCTAAGTAAAAACGGGAGTTAGTGCCTTCTTCTGCCTCTCCCAGGTAAATTTTGTGAATCAATTCAGCCCCATACCCTAACAGTTCATCATTAGCGGTGCCGCTCGCATCGTTATCAATGTTGCCCCCGTAATAAATCGGGGCGAAAACCAGGGCGCTTTTGCTTTGCTTAAACTGGTATTCAAAATCCAGTCTAAAGCCTTTCTTGAACAAATGCTGTGGCACGAAAGAAAATCCAATCCAGCGATCTTGCTGCTTGGCTTTATCCGCATTTTGGTCTTGGCTGCTTCCTGTTTGGGCCCTTAAATGGCCGGCAAAGGGGCATACGGATACTGCTATTAATACAATAAGGAGCTTATTCCACATAAGGAGAGGGATTAAAGGTTAAAAGCGACTGCTGCTGAAGGCCTTGATCAGTGTAACGGTATTGTATAAAAGAAGCCTCCCCAATGACTAATAGGCTGCTATTCAGGGTGATAAGATCAATCGCTCGCACATCAGGGAACTGCTGCTTTAGGACTAGGCTGACATTGGGGGACGAGACATCGTAAACTTTCAGGCCGCTATCCGCAACAAAAAGTTGATCCTTCCTGAGCCCCAGTCCGCGTGGGTTGGTAAGCTTTCGGCTATTGACCTGTTGGATGTCGTTAAGGTTGGAGATGTCCAGGACTCGAATTTCATTCTGGCTATGAGTGCATAAGTCCCGCTTACTGCTGATACTGACAAATGCATAATTCTGATTGGCCACAATCGGATCACATCCTTTGGCTTCATAGCTTATCCCGATTTTATCAGGATCAGTTGGATTGCTCAAGTCGTAGAAGTGGGCACCATCTGAAGCCCCCACAATCAGGGTATTGGAATCTAATGGAAAAATCGTCTCACCAATAGGATCTTGCTCGGGGAAATCCGGGAGTGTGACCGCGTCTTTATTTTCCAACTTGGGTTTTGCAGGGTTGGTAAGGTTGAACACACTAAGGGCTCTACCTTCTACGGTGTACAAATTATCACCCATAACGGTAAAACGTGCACGCGAGCCTGACTGACCCGCGCCTCCGGAGATACTTGCGCCCTCTTCTCCACAGCCTATGAGCAAGATGCTACTCAAGGCCATGGCAATGGATTTGATGAAAGGTTTCAGTAACATGGGTTAATTATTTGTTTTTTTCCAGCGAATAATGACTGTATTAGCCGGGCGGTTTTCAGGTTTGTATTCTTCGGGTATTCGACCATTATCGGGTGGCAGGTAGGCCGGCAAGGCATTCTTGATCCGTTTAGTGATGCGTATGGATCGTTTATCAAGCAAATGCTGAAGGTCAATGGCGATCAAATCCGAGGCATTATCCGCATAAAGGGTACTGCCTTTGATGGCCACATCCAGGTTTCCGGGGATACGAATAAAACCTACTTTATCCAGCCCCCCTCCATCTGAGCTACGAACCACATGAACACCATCAAACTTTTGATTGATAAAGATGAAATTATCCTTGTAGTAAATTTTACCGGGTTGCTGGATAGGCTGGGGTGGCTGCCATTTAATGAGTTTGTTAGTAAGCGCACTCCGTTTCATGAGCACAGGCTCATAATTCGTCTCAGGCCTTGGTTCTCGATGGCAATCTGATGCTATAAAACCCCCCGCACAAGAAAGCAAGGCCAGAAGCTTTGAAATTTTCATTAGCTAATATTTTGATACCATGATGCAATTTGCACACGAATGGTTGCAAAGGCTAATAATTGACTATGAATTGCGGTTATGATCGTGCAGCCCTTTAAGGGGGAAATGCAACCATACCTATTTTGACAATAAATCGAAAGCGGTAGGCGTATCTGTAGTAATGGCAATAAAACCTTTGCCTGCTTACTTAGCAACCTATCCAGCGAAGCAACGGGCTTAAACCTTGGATCCAAACGCTAAATCTCCAGCATCGCCCAATCCCGGATAAATGAAAGATTGAGCAGTGAGCTCAGTATCCTTATCAGCCACATAAATAGCAGCCTCCGGAATTTGCTCCTGCACATGTCCAAGTCCGGCATCAGCACCCAGCAGGCCAGCTATGATCGTACGGGCAGGTTGACCGTTGTGTTTCAATAGTGCTTGATAGCTGGTGGTCATGCTTTGACCGGTGGCGATCATGGGGTCGATCATGATCAGCGTTTTGCCCTCCAAGCGCGGAGCTGCCAGGTATTCTACATGGATATCAAATTCAGTGTTATTGTGGTAATCCCGGTAAGCCGAAATAAACCCGTTTTCAGCTTGATCAAACACTTGCTGAAAACCATGATGCATCGGTAAAGCAGCCCTTAAAATGGCACAAATCACCAGGTTATCGGTTGGCAGGGATGTTGGCTTTTCTCCTAGAGGCGTGGTCACAGCTGTTGACTGGTAATGAAGTGACTTACTAACTTCATAGGCCATCAACAGGCCGGTTTTCTCAAGGTTCAGCCGGAAACGCTGGCTGTCCTGCTGGATTTGATGATCCCTGATCTCAGCAAGAATCTGTAAAAGGTAGCTTGACTGTTCACTTAATATCCGAACATGGCCCATACACGCTTCAAAGGTAGCCGATTTCGATAAATCCGCAGATAAGGCACCGGCTCCGCGCCAAACCCCCGGAAGAAGTGTTCAAGGTTGCGTTGCATACTGCCTTCAAAGTCAAATAATTCGCTGTGGTCAGCCGCTTTTTGAATACCATGCCAAAGGAGCAGGCTCAAAGCTCCTGATTTTCGGGCTTCAGGCTCAGCAGCCCCCATGAGGTAATAGGTGGTTTGCTGAAAATTACCCAGTAAAATGCCAGCCCGGATATGGCCTTCCTGCTCTTTACAGACCCAAAGGATCCCTAAATTTTGCGTAAGAAGGGTTTGAGCAATATCCCTAACCGGTTGTGATCCTTTGTTGAGCCCTGTTAGGTGCACCACGGTATTTTCCATCAGCCTAGCAAATCCCTCAAAATCATGGCTTTGATCAACCGACCAGCCTGTTTTCTCAGCCCTGCGGATATTTCGCTTAAGGTTTGTCCTTAAGCTTTGAAAGCTGGGCTTTGGAGACAGGGATAGCTGGTAGGTATACCGCGTCTGTAGGCTAAAAGCCTGCCAGTAAAAAGGCAAAGGGTAGGGGAAGGTGGGTGATAATTGAATGCTGATCAATGGGTAATGGGATAAATGGGCCAGGAGTGGCTCTATTAGTTCTTTTTGTTCTTGGTAGTAAAAAAGGGGTTGGGTTTTACCTATTGGGCGTAACAAAATACCCGTATGCTGGCTAAAAAGGGGCTGCCAAAGCAAATTGATTCCATAACGTTTCTTTGGAAACAGGGGAAAAATGGCCTGCCAGGCATCGGACGAATACAGGATCAGCGCCTCCCAACCAGGGTAGCATGCACTCAAATATGCATGCAGGCTGTAAATGCTTGCCTGAGGTGATTGCCGGACAAAAGCATCCCACTCATTCGGTTTAAGCGTTTTGCCAGCCACATGCGATACTTCCATAAGCTTACCTTGCTTAATGAGGGGCCAAGTTACCTAACCAATCCAGTAAGTGTTCCTGCCAGCCTGCCCACTCACCTTGATTACTCAGCGTTTCATTGTGTAAAAGTACCGTAAAAGTACCGCCGGAATCCCAGCACCGTTCCTTAATGGTCTCCAGTTGCTGAACCCCCTCAGCTGGCGTAAGACCTTGATAAGTCCGGAGGCTGCGGTCCATGACCATGGTCGGCTGTAAGGTTAAAGCGCCCTGTTGGTTTTCGGAAAGGTCAAACCAGGTATAAGGCCGGGCCATGCCGGTCAGGAAACCGTTGCTGCTAATTGGGGTTAACGAATAGTCATGCTCAATACCTTCGGTTTCAAGGGCCTTGAAAGTATCCGGTATCCGGTAACGGAGAAAATGCTGACGGCTTTGGGTAATCGGCTTCCCTAGAATGGTGGCTAGTTGTTGTTTTTCCTGTTTCAGGAGGTTAGGATAAAATCCAGCATAGTAGGAAGGATGAAGTCCGATGTCAAACCCGCTATCCCTGATATCTTTTATTAACGATTGGTAGGCGGTATTGGAAGCCTTGTAAGGGCTATCCCATTTGGAAGTGCCATTGATCGGGAAGAAAAAAGTGGTACAGGTCTTTGGGCTGTGTTTTTCGATCAACGGGAAGGTGAAAAATGGATCCAGCTGGAAGCCGGCGAGGGTCTGTGCTCGCTGGGAGAGCCCGGAAAGGCCGCGGTGCTTCAGATCTCCGCCTATTCCCCGCAGTTGCTTCCATAAGCCGCGGTGCCGGTAGGCCCATGCATGATCAATATCCCAGGTGATATGAACATCGGGTCCGGGGAGTGATAAAGCATAGGGTAATTGCGGCCGTAGCCGTTCAGCCAGGTATCCTGCGTAATGGTGTACATAAGGATAATCGGAAAGCTCCCGCTGAAACGTAAACAAGGCGTTTTCATCATGCCGTTGATGATCATCCGTGGCGTTGGTTTGGTAATAGGCATAGGCACTCGCTAAATAAAAAGCGGCACTCAGGAGATCAAAACCTAAGCTTTCCAATTGTTCTAAAGGAAATAACCGTGGTATGCCGCTGACCCAATTCAAGGGCGGATAAGCTTTTCGAACATGGGTCTCGGCTAATAACCCCTCGGGTGGAATGTGGAGCAGGGCATCCGGTAGGTGCTGATCAGTATAATTGATGAAGTAGGCATCCGCCGGTAAATGCTTGAATGCTTCCTTGCTAATGACCTGGGCTTTTTGCTGTAAGAGGTTTTCAAAGAGGAGCTTAACTGTATAGGTAAGTCTGGGCGTAACTGCGGAAGCAACTACAAAAATGTTGGGATAATTAGCCATAACTGCTGGGGTGTTTGGCTTAAATGCCAAGCATTACCTATAGGGTTTTTTAAGCATTCCATCCCCTTCATGAACAAAAATGGTTAAATTAGATCGCTTTTTAAAACAGTAGCGTTTAGCGGATGGAACGGGGATCAGCGCTTTTTGTAGTCAATGTTGCGCAACGTATAAAGCGACTCCTTACCTCAGCTCAACAACGGCATGCCGTTGGAGTGATGATGCTTAGCTTCTTTGGGAACCTGGCTGAGGTTGTAGGGCTGGCTACGGTTATTCCGTATGTGCTGATGATCGTGGATCAGCAATTTTTTGAGAACAACCCTTACGTCCGGGCCCTGTATGAAGCCCTGCCGGTCACTTCTAAAGCTGGCTTTCTGTTACTGGTACTGATTGGTATTCTGCTGTTCTTTATCCTGAAAAATGCCATTGCCCTAGGCATAGACTACCGGCAGGCGCGCTTTGCCTACGATATTGCCACAGATTTTTCCAGACGGCAAGCCAGGTTTTTCCTTAGCCGTGATTGGCTTTTTCATCAGCAATTTAGTAGCCATCGGGTCCTGAATGAAGCGAAGACCATTCCTTACATGTTTGGTACCAATGTGCTCTTGAGGGGTATTAGTCTGGTCAGTGATACGCTTCTGGGCATCCTGATTATTGGCATTGTGCTAGCCGTTGATCCTTGGATTGGCGTGGCAGTTGCCGTAATTCTGTTACCGTTGGTAGTGATCGGCTATCAGCGCATTAAAGGCCATATCCAGGAATTAGGTCATCAGCGAAATGCTTTGCAGCCTTATGCCAGTAGTGCAGCTTCCCAGATCAACCAGGCTTATCCGGTGATTAAGCTGTACAAGAAAGAAGCTTTTTTTCTGAATGAGTTTGTCCACTACCAAAAGCAGTTACACCGGATCCAGACCTGGATTACCACTTACAGTGCCTTTACCAGAAAATTCATGGAAGTTAATGCTTTGGTGGGGATCTTGATCATAGCCTGCTATACGGCTGTAATGGGCTATTCCGGTCAGCAATTGTTCCTGTTCCTTAGTGTATATGCTACCGCTTCTTACAAACTGATGCCCACGATTAGCCGTGTATTTGACAGTATCCTGGCAATTCGCAATACTACCTACGCCCTTGATAACGTGGAAGATCACCTTTCAGAAGAGCCCATCGCGGCTGATTGGCAATCTTCGGTTCAGCCCTTGGATTTTCATGAAAAGCTCCAGCTTAGTAAGGTTTGTTTTACTTACCCTGTTCATTCCAAGCCAACCCTTAATCAAGTATCGCTCACCGTCAAAAAAGGAGAAGCCGTAGGCATCATGGGACCCTCCGGTGAGGGGAAATCCACCTTACTTTACGTGCTGATGCAGCTTTTAGAACCTGATAGAGGTGATATGGCTGTGGATGGCAAAATTGTAGGGCCTGATTCCCATCGAGCTTGGCAGCAACAACTAGGTCTGGTGTGGCATCATAATTTTGTGATAAGCGGAACGTTAAGGGAAAATGTGGCTTTTGCTGAGCAGCCGCAAGCGGTTGATGAAAAAAAACTACAAATGGCCCTTCAGAAAGCCGGGCTCGAGGGTCTTGTCAATAGTTGGCCAAAAGGATGGGATACTCCAATAGCTGAAGAAGGCCGAACCCTTTCCGAGGGTCAGCGGCAGCGATTAGCCCTGGCTCGGGCGCTTTACCGGGATGCCTCGGTGTTTTTACTAGATGAGGCGACCAATGCTTTAGACCAGGAATCAGAGGCCTTCATTATGAAGACGCTTGAAGAATTGAAAGAAGCTGGTAAAACGTTGATCATGGTTAGTCACCGGTATGCCGGGCTACGTATTTGTGATACTGTTTATCAGATGCAGAATGGCATATTGGCATATGCGGACAACCCTGAACATGGCGAACGCATCTTTGAAGCAAAGGAGTATACATCAAACCAAAACCTTTCATGAACCTGATACCTAACCTTTTTAAGCGTAAAGCCAAAGTTGAATATCAACTTAGCGATATCCCCCTGACCACTGATATGCATTCGCATTTGCTGCCGGGCATTGATGATGGGGCTCAGGATCTTGAGGAGTCCATGAGCCTCATCCGGCAACTGGTTGAGGTTGGCTATGAAAAACTGATTACTACGCCTCATATCATGGGGGATTTTTATCAGAATACACCAGAGATCATACAAGAGCGGTTAGCTAGGGTCCGGGAAGCGGTAGCGGCTGAGGGCCTGGCTGTTACACTGGAAGCCGGGGCTGAGTACTACCTGGATGAATGGTTCCCCGAGAAACTCGAGCGCGGGGAAATCCAATGGTTTGGAGATCGTTTCTTGTTGTTTGAAACAGCTTTCATGACGCAACCTCATCAGCTCTTCAAAAGTATTTTTGATATGAAGCTGAAGGGCTACAAGCCGGTTTTTGCCCACCCTGAGCGGTATATGTACCTGCAGTCCGATTACGAGAAAGCCCAAACCATTTATAACCAAGGGGTTTACTATCAAATTAATCTCAATTCCCTGAGTGGTTATTATGGCCCCGGTGCCAAAGCCCTCGCGGCTTATCTGATGAAGGAAGACATGGTGGACTTTGTGGGCACGGATACGCATGGGCAACGTCACATCAATGGCTTGCAAAGTGTTTTGAAAAGCTCGGATTTTGGTTATCTGGCCAATGTGACCTTATGCAACAACCGCCTTTAGCTTAGCTAAGCGTTGCCTTTTAAAAGCAAGCCTAATGCGCATTGATATCATTACCCTTTTCCCAGCTATGTTTGAGGGTTTCCTGGAGCAATCTATTCTTAAGCGTGCACAGGAAAAAGGCTTAGTCAGCATTTACTTGCATGACCTTCGGGCATATGGCGTTAGCAAGGGAAAGCGCCAGGAAGTGGATGACTACGCTTATGGCGGAGGTGCTGGTATGGTGCTACTGGCGGAGCCACTGGCTAAGGTGCTGGATGGGCTGCAGGCTGAACGCTCCTATGAGGAGGTTATTTTCCTAACGCCTGATGGCCATCCCATTGAGCAGGAAACCGTCAATGCGCTGTCACTGAACCAGAACCTGATTCTGATCTGCGGACGGTACAAAGGCATTGACCAGCGGATCCGCGATACTTACGTTACCCGCGAGCTGTCCTTAGGGGATTTTGTGCTCTCCGGCGGGGAGATCGCTGCCGCTGCCCTGACGGACGCCATTGTCCGTGTGATCCCGGGTGTGCTGTCTGATGCCTCCTCAGCGCTTTCGGACTCGTTTCAGGCGGGTATGCTGGATGCGCCGGCCTATTCCCGTCCAGCTGATTTTCGCGGACAGCAGGTGCCCGCTGTTCTTATGTCCGGCGATCATAAACAAATTGAAGCATGGCGCTACCAGCAAGCCCTTGCCAAAACCCGCCAAAGACGCCCGGACCTGCTGGATGATGATGGGTAAGAGGATAACAAGGCTTCTTAAATGGTAAGACCTGTAAGAGGGGCAAGTTTAGCTGTTCATTTTCCCATTTTAAGCCTTTTACTATTCTCCAAAATGGGGCCTAATGCTTTTGGTAAGCTAAAAGATTTGGCATGTCATGTTTTGCATATCGGTTAAGCTTTTCAAAAGAAGTTTAAAACGAGAGGATTAAGTTACGGTATTCTGATACATGATTTTGAATACTGGTTACCTGGACCTATTTGTTTTGTATCTGAGAAAAAAGCATGATGGCAATTAGAAGCTGGTATCTTTTTATAATCGCCTTTGTAGCATTATTATACCTTCCTTTTCAAAATTGTAAAGCGGGTCATGTAGTAGGAGGCGGTAATATAACATGGGAATGTGTAGGCCCGGATCGTTATGAGGTAAAAGTTTCCGCTTACCGGGATTGTGCTAGTTTTAGTGGTATTAATCTTTCGTTATCTGTTGGATGTAAATCAGGTGGCGCAATTGGTAACATTGTTAAGAAAAAGATCGGATCAACCAATGTTAGCGATGTTACGCCCACCTGTGAATCCCAATGCACGCAGTGCGGAAATAGCCAGTGCTCATTCACTTATGGCATTGAAAAATTCACAAGCACTTATCTGGTGGACTTGAGCAATGCCAATTGCTGTAAAGTTAAGTTTTCTTTGAGTAGATGCTGTAGGAGCAACGGCTTAACATTTTGCAGTGGTAAAAATTTTTACATAGAGTCATGGTTTAACCATTGCCAGGCGCCTTGCGATAATTCTCCGAAGTTCAAAAGTCCTCCTAAAGTATTAGCTTGTAAAAACCAAGGCTATAAACGAAACCTTCGCGCTTATGATACAGACACCACTGCTGCCGGAAATTTAAAGGACTCTATTTCCTACGAGCTAACCTGCCCTAAAACCGGTCCTAATAGCTCTTGTAAAGGAGGAGGAGTCGGGAATAAGTTTACTTGTAAAGCACCTTTAACTTTCAAAGGTTTTCCTACCACGTTTTTACTATTCCCAAAAGGATTTCGCTTAAATTCACAGAGCGGACAGTTAAAATTTACCCCAACAAAGCAAGAGGTTGCCCCGCTTACCTTTAAAGTTAAGTCGTACCGAGACACCAATAATAATGGGAAAAAGGAACTATTCGGTGAAGTGCTCAGGCAGTCCCAGATTTCCGTTATTAATTGTAAGCCCAATCAAAATCCCAGTATTACAGGTTTAGACTGTTCTAATAACAGTAAAAAGACTGCTACTTGTGCGGGCGTTTTAGATACCTTCAGGTTTTGCACAAGTGATCCCAATTCTGGGGACTCGGTATCCCTTACGTTCAACCGAGGTACCCTGCCTGATTCCGCGAAGTGGAGCATAAAGGACACTACAGCCCAATATCCTGAGGGTAATTTGAAATGGAAGCCTACTAAGAATGATATTCGGAACAAGTCTTACCGCTTTACCCTCATGGCCAAGGATGATGTTTGTCCTATCAATGGTCGAGTGGTGGAGCCATTCAAGATCAAAGTCAACCCTAAGCCCAAGATTCAGATCCGGTTTGATTCTATCGCCTGTGGCCGTTATCGCTTTAATGCTAAAATTCTCAATGATGTCAACCCTAATTTTAAATGGATAGGTAAGCAAGGAAATATCCAATCCACGAAAGATTCTTTTACCCAGCAGTTTACGAAGCCCGGTAAATATCCTTTTAAGCTAAAGGTGAATGCTCAGGGTTGTAGCCAGACCTACCGGGACACGGTACAGGTAAGGCCTTTTACCCGGTCGAATCTCAAGTCAGATACAACCATCTGCAAGGGAAGCGACCTCAAGCTTGGCAGTAAGGCCAAAGATTCTACAGGGAACGTTGAGTACCTATGGCATGACAGCATCAAAGGCCAACCGATAAGAACATTCCGTAACCTGCAGAAAGACACGTTCATGACCTTGAAGGTTACGGATAACAAATGCTCCTATAAAGACAGCCTTGGTGTAAAGGTGCGCCCTAACCCTGCTACTAACCTTGCGAAAGATAGTGCTCGTTTGTGTGAAACCGACACGCTCATGCTTTCAGTGGATAGCACTTATGACCGATACAAATGGAATAACGGTGATACCGTTAGCCGTATCCTGGTATATACACAGGGGCTATACCGGGTTAGGGTTACAGATACATTGGGTTGCTTCACTCGCGACAGTATTCAATTAACTGAAGTAAAGAATGATACTATTAGACTCAAAGATACCGGATGTAACAGCTTCACCTGGTCCGTAACCAATCAAACTTACCAGCAAAGTGGTACCTATTACGGTGCGAAGGACAGCAGTAATTTCTGTGATTCCTCGGCTACCATTGCTTTGGATCTTACTATTTTTCAATCAAAAGATACCACCATTCAAAAAGCAGCCTGCGGTGCTTACACCGTACCAAGTGGCGATACGACTTACCGTCAAACAGGGAACTACGAAGATACCGTTACCACAAAATCAGGTTGTGATAGCGTGATCAACATTGACTTGACGATCAATAAACCAAATTTACAAGTGGACTCTGTGGAAACCTGTGAATCCTACACGTGGCCGGTTAATGGCCAAACCTACCAGCAAACCGGAACCTACGCGGATAGTTTTACCAACCAAAAAGGTTGTGATTCGGTCCAGCAGCTGGTCCTTACGATCAATACTGCTAAGCAAAACACGATCAACCTTGTAAGGTGTGACAGCTTCAGAACACCCACCCAAAATTCCATCTACTTCACCTCCGGAACTTACTATGACACACTATCCACTAACAAGGGTTGTGATAGTGTGCTGAAAATCCAATTAACCATACCGGATTTGGATACGGCTGTGAAGCAAAATGGTCAAACCCTGGAATTTCCGATTGCCAATGCTGACAATTATCAGTGGCTGGATTGTGCGGAAGGTTTTGAGCCCATTCCAGGAGCCAGTAGCCGAACCTTTACACCGGATAGTAACGGTCGTTATGCCGTAGCAGTTGCTAAGCAAGGCTGTCGCGACACTTCATCATGTTACCCTATAGAAACCATTGGCTTTCGGAACAACGATTTCGGAGAATCCCTGAATGTGTTTCCTAACCCTACTAAACAGGAGGTAAAAGTTCAGTTTAAGCAAAGTTATCCCACAATCTATGCAGTATTGGTTAGTCAAAACGGGCAAACGATAAAGGAGAAGACCTATAAAGGCACTAAGGGTTTTTCGATAAGCTTGCCGAAGCAGGAAGCCTATTACATCTTAAACCTGTCAACCCCAGAAGGACAATCAGCCCGTATTAAGCTCTTGAAGCATTAGGGCCTTTTATAATCATTTGCCGTGGTTCGCACTTTATGATGAAAACCCTGAAAAGCAGTGGAATAAAAGAAGCAATCATGTTAACAGGGCTTCTATTGGTAGCCTTTCAAAGTGCGGGCCGTACAACCAATGCTTCACCGTATTGCAAACCGCCAAATGCAGGCTCCGGATGCTCCCTGGGAGATGAAATTATTTCGTTCAAGATGGGAGGCTTTCTCAACCAGGATGATAGTTGCGGTAGTCCTTACAAATATTTTGACGGGAAAACCATAGAGACCCGGTTAGGCGAGAATTACAACATTGAGCTTATCAACGGAAAACAATCCCAGGGTTACGGGATCTGGATTGATTTCAATCAGGATGGCGACTTTGATGATAAAGGGGAATTTGTCTTTAACTCCAAAAACAATTTTCAATTTGGCGATACTACCATTGGAAATATTGATATTCCTTTATCGGCAAAAGTGGGCGAAACCCGGCTTCGCATTCGGAGTTTTTTCGTCAAAAGCATTGATAGCAGTGACCAGTGCAGTCCGGTAACTTTTGCGGGTGAAACAGAGGATTACAACATTTACATCAATCCCATCCGCTACCAGAAAGCCTACGGGGATACCTTAGATGAAAAGGGCTATGACGTTCAGGTAGGGCGAAACAATAGTTTTTTTCTTGCCGGTAAAACCAATAGCTACGGTCAGGGAAAAACTGACATGCTTTTACTTAAAACCAATCAGCAGGGTAAAAGCTTGTGGTGGCGAACGTTTGGAGGGTCTAAAGCAGATGTAGCCAAAGCACTGGGAAGTGCAAATGGCAAATCTTTTTATTTAGCGGGTCATTCAAGTTCCTATGGCAATGGCCCATCAGATTTTTACCTGGTCAAATCCGACAGCTCGGGGAATAAAAAGTGGAACAAAGCATTTGGAGGTAGTCAAGCAGATAGTTTAACAGCTATTCATACGACTACCAATGGTAATTTTTATGTGACAGGCGTAACCAAAAGCTATGGCATAGCTAGTCGTTCAATTTACCTAGCCAAATTTGATTCATCTGGTAGCCGGGTTTGGGAAAAAACATTCGGCTCGTTTACGGGTAATGCTGATGTAGCCCATGGTATTCAAAATGATGAGGCCGGAAACCTGATCATTGGTGGCTCCACCGAAAGCATCGGGGCTGGTGGGAAAGATGCTTTTATAGCAAAAGTTGATACCCTGGGAACCCTCAAGTGGTTTAAAACTTATGGGGGTGCCAGCGATGATGCTGGTCAGTCGGTATCCGTTATCAATGATACCAGTTACCGTTTAACGGGTTATACGCAAAGTTTTGGCGGTTCCGACAAGGATGGCTTTTTGATTGGGGCTGATAGTGCAGGTAAAGTAACCAGCTTTTCCGTTTATGGAGGTAGTCAGGATGATGAATTAAAAGCCGTCAAAGCCATCAACAAAGACTCCCTGTTATTATCAGGCCGTTCCAAGAGTTTTGGGAAAGGTCCAAAAAGTGCCTTGAACATTTATACCAATAAACAGGGCGGTTTGATATGGACCAGAACCTACGGGAGCGCGACTGGTAAAGAAGGTTTTATTGGCAATGATGCCCTGAATGATGGCCGATTTATAAGTATGGGGTTATCGGATTCTTTTGGTATTGGCCAAAAAGATCTGTATGCAGTGGTTTCGGACACTTCCGGGAAAGGATGTAATCAGCGGGCAGTTAAGCAATCAGCTCAAACCTATTCATTAAACGGTACAAAACATAACATTAGCTCAAAAGCAGTTAACAGCACTTTTCAATCAAAGGGGAAGGTGAACAAACCCAGTGGTAAAACCTTTCTTTACTGCCCGGTTAAAGCTGATTTTGGCGTTATCGATACCTGTGTTGGGGACCAAACCAAGTTTAAAGACAGCACCTTTGCTGATCCTAACCAGGGCTATTCCTGGAATTGGGACTTTGGAGATCCCAATACGTCAAAGGACACCTCAACCCAACAAAACCCCCGTTATGATTACCGGGATACCAATTTCTTCAAAGTGCAATTAGTGGTATCCAATGGCATAGTCACAGATACCGTAGCCCAATTCATCAAAATCAATGGGCCGGTGGCTAATGTCCTCCCAAAGGATACGGTAATCTGCCCGAACGACAGTGCAAAATTACGGTCAGCAAAGGGGTATAGCCAGTATCAATGGTCTCCGGTCTCAAGGGTGAGTGACCCTAACAAGCCGGATCCTTATGCTGATCCGGGTAAGGATACGCTTACGCTAACAATTACCAATAGCAATAACTGCTCTTATACGGATTCATTAGCGATCCTGCCAAAATCACTTGGCAATACAGGAAAGGCTGATATCAATAAGGCGTCCGTCATGCAGGATTCGCTGGTGAAAGGCAGCTTTCAAGGTGACACTTCGGATGCCATTTATGCCTATGAAGTGTCCCGAAAAACCGATAGTGGTCAGTTTCAATCGATCAATAAAACTTTTAAAAGCAACCTCGATAGCAATTTTACTTTTCTTGATACGGTTGCCACCCGAAAAAATCAGCAATGCTACCGGATTGAAACCCTGGATTCCTGTTTAAGGGGGATTTCAAGTGATACGTTTTGCCTTGTTCAATTAAAAGGAACAGCCGGAAACCTGGCTAACCAGCTTTTCTGGGAGCCCTTAAAAGGTTTTGATAGTTTCAAGTACCACATTCAGCGCCTTAACAAGGGTCAATGGCAGACCCTCGCAACCACTCATGATACGGCATATAGGGATTCCGGAGACCTGGCTTGTAATGAGCTCCGTACTTACCGTATTGCTGCGGTATCCTTTCCGGATGCTGATACCAGCTATTCCGATACCTTGCAATTAACGCCCTTTGATACCATAGCGCCACCCAGCCCACAGCTCCGCTTTGCCAGCGCTAAGGCTAAGGTTAAGGCTGAGGTCGAGGTTGAGTGGGATTGGAGTCGAGACACCGACCAGAAATTCTTTGAAGTCTGGCGGGATCAAGGCAGCGGCAGTTTCAGCCTGTTGGATACCGTCAAGT
>CAZIUI010000034.1:0-20983 GCA_964542585.1 uncultured Sphingobacteriales bacterium
CGCCTCGAGATTAGGCTTCTTTTAAGGGTCGTTATAGATGATGACGTTGATAGGCTACAGGTATAAGGGCAGAAATGTCTTCAGCCGAGTAGTACTAATTACCCGTAAGCTTGCTAAAACCTTTAAATTATTTAAGATGGAAGATATAGCCTTGTCATAACAAGGTGAATGCTTTATGGTGGTCATGGCGATGGGGTAACACCTCTTCCCATTCCGAACAGAGAAGTTAAGCCTATCAGCGCAGATGGTACTGCCGAAACGGTGGGAGAGTATGACACCGCCATAATCTCTACTAGCCCAAGCTAAATAGCTTGGGCTTTTTTTTGGTTAAAAATTCATAGGTGTTTGAGAATACTTTTCCTATAATTTATAACTAGGTGGGTATCATAATTGAATAAAAAGTTGTCTAAGTTATTAACTACAATTCTTGTTCCTTAAGAAGTCTTGAGCAGAGGGGATATTCTTCTAACTACCAGTTACAATTAGCGTATGACCGTTAGAAGCCAAATCTTTGGTTGACCACCATTGGGGTTAAAAACCACCCGATAAAGTCCCATGGATGCGTTTTTGCCATTATTCAATTTTCCGCTCCATCCTACTGGGATTCCTTGATTAATGCGGTCAGTGTAAACTTCTTGTCCCTCATGAAATATTTTAATATTTCCTGAAGGTTCATCTTTAAAAGGAAATTTCCATCGTGTTTCTTGCTCAGGAACAAACGTAAAAGATCGTTTTCCGCACTGCTCAGTCCTTACCTTAATATGAGATGCTAGGGTGTCTAAGCAGCCCTTATTATCTCTTACTTCCACTGTATATTTACCTTCACCAAGTTGAGACAGAACTGTTTTGTTACTAAAACCGGTATTTGTACTCAACCTGTAATTATAGGGGGGCTGGCCGCCTACTATGGTTTCGGTTTTAACTTTTAATTTACCATTATTTTTATCCTGGCATGAAGGCACTGTCTTAACCTTACCTTTAATTTCAGTTGCTTCACAAGCGCTTTGAGCTATTTTTTCTTCTATACTTGGTTCTAAGGTAATTGACAGGTCTGATTTTGGGCGCGTTTTTTTTAAAATACTTGAATTGGATAAAGAACCTAAATTGGAAGAATAGTTTAATCTTTCAATCTTTTTTAAAGTGGGTTTTTCAGCTTTATTATAACTTAGGTAATCACTTTCATTATTGGGCCCATCCAATAGGGTGTTACCTTTCTGGTCAGGAGTGTTACTTTTTCCTTTTGAATCATTACTTTTAACAGGTCTATCTTTTTTGGAATTAGGTTTATCACTGGTGGTACCTCCTTTAATTTTACTTTCTGGGTGAGCTTCCGGAATAGATGAGTCAGATTTTTTAGCCTCAGTTACTGCCTGATTGTCAACAGTACCATTGAAAGGTTGCTGTACTGACCAAAGTCCTATTCCAAAACCTGTCAAAATCAAGATAATAGAAGCAATCACAAGGTTTCGTGTCTTTCCAACAACCTTTTTGAAAAAATTAGGCTTAGGCTGTGGCTTAGTGTTGGTGTATTCGGCTACCTTTTCTTTGAAGTCAAGTAAACCAGCATCGATAATAAAGTCATTTACAAGTTCATGGTAATTGACTTCCTCTGCAAATTCTGGGTCCGTAGCCCATAGCTTTTGAAAATAATCCTGCTCTGAAGCTGTTAAATCTCCAGTAAGATAACGTTCTATAAGGTCAAATTTTTCGCGATCACTCATGGGTCATTATTAAATTTTTCAGGCTAGGATTCTGCTTTAACACCTTTATCAACTTTTGCTTGCATTTGTAATGCTTGGTTTTAGCTACATCTTCTGACCTGAATCCTAATTTTTCTTTTATAGTAGTCATAGAAAATTTGTAATAAATTGCATATATCAATATTGTTCGACAACGATCTTCTAAAAAGCTTAGCAAGTAGTTGATATTATCTTCTCGCTCCTTACTAATTAAATTATCCATTACATTGGTGTCCTCGGGTTTATCATGCATGTCCTCATTTAGCTCAACTTTGCGGTTGTTTTTTTTGACCTGATTGTACCACATATTCCGTGATACGCTAAAGACGAAACTTGATATTGTATAGTTTTCATCAAATTTTTCTTTCTTCACTTGCCGGTAAAATGCCATTACTGCATCTTGGAATATATCAGCGGCATCGGCCTGCGTACCTGAATTTTTTAAGATAAAAGCCTCCACATGCGGATAAATTCCCTCATACAATTCTTGTAAAGCTAGATCATCTCCACCTTCACGAATGGCATCAAGTATGATTTTATCACGCTTCAAGTATTTATTTTTCTTTAGCGTTAATACAAACGAATTTCAAAAAGGTAACCAACTAACTTAAATTGTCTACTTAAAAATTTCACAACTGTTGGTATTTATCCTATCCTTTAGGACTTTTGGCCAATGATAAGGCTAGTACAAGCTTTAGGATGTTAAACGTGAGACCATTGTTCCTATAAAAAATCAAACTGTTATAACGCGGTATTTTTCAAAGGCTTTCAAGGTCATTAAGCCTGTGGCAATTCTTTTAGCAGGGCTAATGCAAGCCTCATCCGGACTAGCGCAAACGGGTCCTCAGGATTACATATATCCCATTCAATTTGATCAATTTCAGCACACCTACACTGTTACAAACCCTGCTTACATAGGTCAGAATGGGCCATTTGGAATTGATTTGGGGTCTCAATTTTCCGGTAATACCCAGGGAGAAGTTGCTACTTTTTTTTCAACGCTTTCATTCAGAATATCCAATCCCAAGAAGGGAAATCGACAGTATGTTGGATTGACCGTTTATAATGATGAAATAGGGCCTAAAATTAGTCAAACACGTTTTTATGGCTACTATGCTATCAGCGTTGAACTGAATGATAGCTTGAGCCTTACGGGTGGATTGGGTGGTGGCGGTGTTGCTTATACCATAGAACCAACAGGAGGCCCTGTAGCAACTGCTGGGAATACAGCAATAGTCCAGGATGCAAAAGGTGGAATCTGGTTAAAAGGCCATCAGGCTTACCTTGGCATAAGTTTAAATCAAGTTTTTAACAATGAGCTTACGCCATTTCAAAGACCAATCAAACTGGAAAGGCATTTTAATTTTACGGCAGGAAAAAGGATTCGTCTTAACAAGCAATTTGCAATTAATACTTCAGCTAATCTACGAACCGGCCCTCATATTGAAGGACAAGGCATTTTACATTCAAGCTTAATAATACGCAAAACGGTTGAAGCTGGTTTTGCTTACCAAGTAAATCGTGCACAGATTATCCCACAAGTTGGATTAAAACAAATTAAACTTGGAAAAAATCACCTAAATGTTAAGGCTTCTTACCGCATCAGCGCACCTTGGAGTAGAGGTTTGCAAGACTTTCGATCCCTTGGTTTATCAGTCGGGTATACCAGGTCAAATTAACAATAGACTTACTTGGTTACATTTGAAATAGAGATTTGTATGAAATAAGAACTGATTCAACCAAATGGTATGCCCATTAAAATAATTAAATGCATTATCCTTCTTATAGGGATTGGAAGCTTAAATCACTCCTTTGCCCAGATCCCGTGGGATTTCACCGAAACTAGTAAGGTTCACAAAGTAAAAGTGCCAAAAAGCCTTCAAATTGAAGTGTCTGGTAATGTTTTATCGGGCAATGATGCTATCGGTTTGTTTTACAAGCGTAGTGGAAAGCTTCAATGCGGAGGTTATTTACTATGGAAGAACCTAAAGCAAACGCGGGAACTGAAAGCTTATGGTAATGATGGAGCCAATAAACCAGGTTTTAAACGTGGTGATTCTCTTATTGTCAAGTTCTGGGATAACAGTGAGCAGTGCGGTATTGATGCCATCAATGTAAAATATACTTCCTCAGATGCAGAACCATTTTTCAGGGAAAGTGCTGTTAGTAAATGGCAATCATGGAAAGCGGTTAAAGGTCTGGTTTATTACAAAGACAGCATCCTTTGTCAAAATCAATCAAACCCAAAAAGCCCTGAATTAAAAGGTATTACTAGATCCCTGTCATTCTCTGCCTCTCCAGCCAAACCCGATTTACTAGATGCTAAAACGGGTGATTTAAAAGCAGATAACCCAAAGTTGGATACCTTTCAGGTTCAGTTTAATACTGATCAGTGCTTATCCCGAAATGCGCAGTCTATTATTGTAGCGGATTCTCCATCCATTGAAGTTGTGCAAACAGCACCTTTATGTAAAGGTCGTAGAACCAAGCTAGTGGTTAAAAGTCCAAAAAATAACGTTAACATTAATTGGTTAGGTGAAAATAGTAGTCAAGATTCTTTAACCATTTCTGAAGCCAAAACCTACCAAGTGGTAGGGACAAACGAGGCTGGATGCACGGATAAGGCCTCTCACACTGTTAGAGCTAATGATTTACCCAGCGTTCGGTTACCTTATGATTCTTTAAAGCGTTGCAAATCCGCTAAATTAGGAATCTCTAAATCGGATGAAACTGAAAGAATCGAATGGTCTAATGGTACAAAAGGAGCTAAAACAACCGTTTCAGAAACCCAATTACTGAAGGTTACAAAAACTGACACAAGCGGCTGCGCGCAGTCCGATAGCCTGCAGGCAGTTATTAGTGGACCTGTTCGTTTTGACCAATTGGATCCTGAAGTCCAGCCAGTTACATGCGATGGAGACCTCGGGAAATTAGTATTCAATCAACTAACAGAAAAAATTAAAGGAGGTACTCGTCCCTTTAATTTTGAATTAATAAACGCGGCTAAGCCTAGCATCGCTAAAGTCAAGGATGGCGTTGTTTTTAAAAATTTAAAAACCGGTGATTACCGGTTGAAAGTAGTTGACCGCATTGGTTGCAGTACTCAAACTCCAAAAGCATTCAATATTCGAAAGCAACAATGCCAGGAACCAACTGTCATTTTAGGCAAAGGAGGAAAAAAGCAAGGGTACTATATTCCCGAAAAAGGAGAGGCGAAAATATACAATAGACAAGGTGCTTTAGAAGCTGTTATCAATACTCCAACTAAATGGTACGGACGTGATGAGAATGGGCAGCTCTTGCCCATTGGTGTTTACCAGGTTGTTGTTAATAACAGCAAAGCCACCTTGGTAACGATCCTCCGCTAGTCTACATTGTTATCAAGAAATGAGTTTTTACGCTCCTTGATGCTGGTTTGTTGTTGTTTATCATCCTTCCCTAAGGTATATTTTGAAATTTGGTTATTATTCGATGAATGGGGCGTTTGCTGAAATTTTACGCCTTTACGAATGTAAGCTGGCACATTTTCCAGCTCTTCCAAACCATCCATGGTATGAATATTGGCCTGTTCGGCGCCTTCTTTCCGTTGGTAGTAGACTTCATGGCCGGTAGTGTTTTCTTTTTCACCCGAATCTTGCGACCTGTTGTGAGCCCATAAAAGATGGGGATCTTTCCTTTTTTCCTGGGATTGATCCTTTTGGGCCTCATCTTCCTCTTGTTGATCCGGATTTTTATTGGTGTTTGATTCATCTGGATCCCTTTCAGCCATTTGATCAGATGTCAACTCTGACTCATTAGCAGTTGTCTCAGACGGTTGGAGCCCTTGCTGTTTGGATTGCTCATCTTCAGAGGAATAATAAGGCTCTTGAGTGATAGGATCAAGGTTAGTATCGGATTCTGGCCCAGGGTCATTGTTTTCACCAAAAAAATGATTTGCTTGTTGCCCTGGCGTAGGGCTACGGTCTATCTGGTTATTTTTTTTCTCTTCATTAAAAGCTGTAGCAATTATCGTTACTGATAGCTGGTCCCCTAAATTTTCATCATAGCAGTTACCCCAGATCATGTCAACGTCATTACCAGCTTCAGCCTGAATATAATCCGTGATGGTCGCGATTTCATCCATTAGCACTTCCTTGCTACCGGAAGATATATTCAGCAAGATGTACTGAGCCCCTTTAATATCATTTTCACTTAAAAGCGGGGAGTGAATAGCTTTTTCTACTGCTTTTTTATCCCTGTTATCTCCTTCAGCAGAGGCTGATCCCATGATGGCACCCCCGCTATTGGCCATAACAGTTCTCACATCTTCAAAGTCAACGTTGATATAGCCGGGAACCGTAATAATTTCCGCAATACCTTTAGCAGCCGTTGTTAAGATGTTGTCTGCATTGGAAAAGGCGTTGGATAAGCTTAGGTTTCCAAACATCTCTTTAAGTTTATCATTACTGATAACTAAAAGGGTGTCTACATTTCTGCTTAACTGTTGAATGCCATCTCGTGCTCTTTGCGCGCGGTTAGGCCCTTCAAAATCAAAAGGAGTGGTAACAATACCAACCGTTAAAATACCCATTTCTTTTGCAGCTTGGGCAATGATAGGAGCAGCGCCTGTTCCTGTTCCACCTCCCATACCACCGGTAATAAATAGCATTTTAGTTTCATCATCCAGCATACTCTTGATGTCCTCGTGACTCTCGAGCGCTGCTTTTTTACCAATCTCCGGTTTGGATCCGGCACCACGGCCTTCTGTGGTATTGGAGCCGATCTGAATTTTATTGGGAATGGGGCTTTGCTCTAAGGCTTGCGCATCGGTATTGGCCATTATAAAGTCAACACCTTTTATGCCTTGGCTATACATGTGGTTTACTGCGTTACCACCACCACCTCCAACACCAAGAACCTTAATGATGGAGGATTGACTTTTGGGCATATCAAAGTTTAATTCCATAACTATGATTTTTTGGGATACTTAGAATCATTAACACTTTTTACTTAAAATCTTCAATATCCTGGTTGTCTTCAAACCATCGTTTACCTTTTTCAAAGACCGCATCCAGCCAACGCTTTTGTTTAGGACTTTCCTTCTCATTTTTCCCAGAGCTAGTGGTTGGATGGTTGTTGGACCCTAATTGTCTCATGATCAGGCCTGCTGCAGTAGCATAAAGGGGGGATTTTACCTCTTCGATCATTCCCTCGGATAAGTACTCAGTGGGATATCCAATACGGGTGTCCAGTGCTGTAATGTATTCAGCTAGTTCAGCCATGTGACTCAACTGCGCTCCACCTCCAGTTATAACGATACCTCCGGCAAGGGCTTTTTCATACCCTGATCGCTGTATTTCGTGATAGACGTGTTCAAAAATTTCTTCCAATCGGGCTTGTACGATGTAAGCAAGGTTTTTTCTGGAGATCTCGCGCGGGTCCCGCCCTTTGATGTTATCAATTGAGATGATCTCGTTCTCATCAACCTCATCCGCTAAAGCACTGCCGAACTCCGTCTTAAGGCGCTCTGCTTGTTTGCGCATAATACTGCAGCCTTGCTTGATGTCTTCCGTAATGATAGCTCCCCCAAGCGGTATGACGGCAGTATGACGAATAATCCCTTCTTTGAAGATAGCAATATCCGTGGTTCCCCCTCCTATATCGATTAAAGCCGTTCCTTCCTCTTTCTCTTCTTCCATTAGAACAGAATCCGAGGATGCTACAGGTTCAAGGATCAAGTCCGATACCTGAATTCCGGCTTTTTTTACACAACGGTGGAGGTTTTTGGCAGCTGTTACCTGGCCCGTTATTATATGAAAATCGCCCTCTAAACGAACGCCGGCCATACCAATTGGATCCTTGATACCATGTTCGCTGTCAACGATGTATTCCTGTGGAATAACGTGGATGATCTTTTCACCTTGCTGAACCCCTAGCTTATACATGTCATTAATGAGGCGGTCCGTATCCGCTTTGCTGATTTCCTCCTCATCCTCATTTCTTACAATCAGCCCGCGGTGTTGAATACTTTTAATGTGCTGGCCGGCAATGCCAACGTTTGCTACCTTAATGGCTACATCCGACTTGGATGATGCCTGACTAACGGCATCCTGAATGGCGATGACGGTTTTGTCAATGTTGGTTACCACTCCTCGGGAAACACCTTCACAATGGCTCTTGCCAAGGCCCAGGATATCAATTTTGTTATCTTGGTTTTTACGGCCTACAATTGCCGAGATCTTTGTAGTGCCGATATCTAAACCAACCACGATTTCATTAGCCATAGGGGAGTGCTTTTTACTTTTTTGCAACAATTTGTTTTTCGTATTTAAGACTGATTTTATCGTAGGTATACCAACCCTCATTGGGCAGTACTTTTCGGTAAAAGGCTTTGAGTTTGGCAAACCTTGCCGCTAAATTGCGTGCCTGACCTAAAACTATGGTTTGCTCTCCAATTCTTGGTATCAGCTTTATATCATGATCCTTGTTGACGTACAACTGCCCGGTAAGGGCCGTCAGAAACGAATCCTGCTTAATGTACCGGCTCACCTTGTAAATGTTAGTTAGGTTATGCCTCATATCCCGGTTTAAGCTGTCTTTCCTCTTGGCTTTAATATAGCCTGTTGCCGTTATCAAGGGTTTTTTATAGGCTGGCGAGAAAGGCATTCTTTCTCCTGATTGATCCAGGTAAAAGCTTTTTTGGTCACTATTGATGATTCTCACCAGTGGCGTTCTTTGATCGATCTGAACGGCTATTTTACCATCCATATGAGTGAAAATCTCAGCATTGGCAATGAAGGACTGTTTTTCAAGTAAAGATTCTATTTCACTAAGGGGCAGATTTTGAAGGGTGTATTGGGAAAAACTGGCTGGTAAGTGACCATCCAGGAGGTCTTTCACACCTTTAGCTTTTACCAGCTTAAAACTTGCTTGGTCCTGAATTGCCACATCAATACTTGTGGTGCGTTTACTAGCATACCAATCCTCCGCCCAGCTGAGCATCCCAATGAGGGAAAAGGTCCCTATGAGTATGGGGATCCAGCGGCTTTTTAACTGATGCCAGAAGTTTTGTATATGTTGGCGCAGGCTATTCATGATACGCGTTTATGCTTAATGACCTTGGCTAATGGGTTGACGATATCCGAAATATCACCCGCACCCAGGGTTAAAATAATTGCATTGTCATCTTTTTTTACGAATTCCAATACCTCGGTTTTATCCAGCAAATGTTTTTTGGTGTTATTTAAATGCTGGTAGATTAATTCCGATGAGACACCAGTTATTGGTTCTTCCCGTGCCGGATAGATTGGTAAAAGAATTACACGGTCAAGGCGGCTCAGGGCTTTGGCAAAATCATCAGCAAAATCTCTTGTTCGCGAGTATAAATGCGGCTGAAAAATTCCGCTAACGCGGAACCCGGGATACAAGTCTTTTACAGTTTGGATGGTGTGCGATAGTTCTTTTGGATGATGGGCATAATCGTCTATCAAGATCTGGGAGTCTTCAGAGACAACCCATTCGAAACGCCTATGAACCCCTTTAAAACTTTTAACTGCCTTTTGTAACGTTAGAGGATTCACAAGCTCATGAAGACCAGCAGCGGCTGCCACCGTGTTTAAAATGTTATGGGAACCAGGCACCCTTGTTTCCATTGGATAGTTTTGATCGCCATTAGAAAGCGAAAACGCATACTGATGATTGCTGACCTTGATTTGCGTAGCATGCCATTCTCCCGTATTTAATCCAAAAGAGACTGCTTTAACACCTTCATTTAGGCTTGGTAAGCTAAAACCATCAGGAAAAACCAAGCGGCCATCCGTTTTAGTCTGACTTGCAAATTGTTGGTAGGCCTTGTACAAGGCTTCTTCCGTATCATAAATGTCCAGGTGATCAGCATCAGTAGAGGTGAGGATCGTAACATCCGGAGCCAGTTTTAAAAAAGACCGGTCATACTCATCTGCCTCTGTTAGCATTAACTCGGCTTCCTGATGGGACTCAGGAGCTAGAAAGTTGCTTCCATAATTAGCACTTACACCACCCAGGAAACCATAAAAAGGTATGTCAGCCATTTTTAGGATATGGGCTATCAAAGCCGAAGTGGAGGTTTTCCCATGAGCACCTCCTACTGCTATGGTAAAAAACTGGTCTGATAGATCCCCTATAACGGTGCTGCGCTTCTTTAAATCAAAATTATTCTGACTTAGATACGCCAGTATGGGGTTATCCTCAGGTATAGCAGGAGTGTAAACAATCAGGGTTTGCCCCGCTTCATTCCATAAAAATTCCGGTGCACTGCTAAGGGCCTGATCAAAATGGACCGTTATCCCTTTTTCTTGCAACTTTTCGGTTATTGGGGAGCCTGTTCGGTCATAGCCTGCCACACGGTATCCACGGGAGTAAAAGTAGTCAGCCAGCCCGCTCATACCAATACCGCCAATTCCTAAAAAGTAAACGTTACGGTATGTTTCCAAAGGTTTCTTCAACGCTAACTTTTTGAGATTTCAGCAGAACTATTAAAACTAGCTTTACCAGCATTTTTCCCATCTGATTCACCCGCTGAATGATTCACCAGGTCAAAAATTTCTTTGGTGATGTTTCCCGTAGCATGGGGTTTAGCAAATGCCCTAATATTATTACCGAGCTCCTCGAGACGCTTGGGGTTATTGAGTAATTCCGGCATAACTTCCGGAATTTGCATGGCTGCTTCTTCATCAGGTATCATGATAGCGGCATCGTGATCGGCTAAAACTGCTGCATTTTTGGTCTGATGATCAGCTGCTACATTAGGGGAAGGCACTAAAATAGTCGCTTTTCCCAAATAGGCCAGTTCAGCTAAAGTAATGGCACCAGCCCTTGCAATAACAACATCCGCAGTTTTGTAAGCCATGGGCATATCATCAATAAAAGGCTGGATGGTTACCGTAGCCTCGTAGTTGTTTTGCCAGTAGTTGCTATTATTCCGGTAGTAAGTCTGCCCACATTGCCAGAGCCCTTGCATTGCTTCCTGGTTAAGTTTAGGGATGGTTCTCTCCATCGCTTGGTTAAGGGTCGTAGCTCCCAAACTCCCGCCAATGGAAAGAAAGGTGCGCTTATGGCCAGCCAGGCCAAAGCTTAGTCTCGCTTTTTGAGCAGATGTGTCCGGAATTCGCAAGTCCTTTCTGACGGGGTTACCGGTAATTACAAGCTTATCTTTGCTAAAATATTGAGTAAGTTCTTCATAAACTCCGCATACCCGATCTACATAGGGGCCCAATAGACGATTGGTAAGGCCGGGAAAAAAGTTTTGCTCTTGAATAAGGGTTGGAATACCCATACGGGCTGCTACAAAAAGTAAAGGTCCGCTAGCAAAACCACCCGTTCCAATAGCAATATGCGGCCGGTATTGCCATAATATCTGCCATGCCTGTATAAAACTTACTAATACTTTTAATGGAAGCAGGAAGTTTTTAAGGGTTGCACCACGTATCATCCCAGCTATCCATAGACCACGAATGGTATAACCCTGGGCCGGCACTTTCTCCATTTCCATTCGGCCTTTCGCCCCTACAAATAAAAGTTTGGTACCAGGAGCTTTTTCCTGTAACTCCTTGGCTATGGCAAGGGTGGGGAACAAATGACCGCCTGTGCCACCTCCGCTGATAGCCACCCTTAACGTTTCATTATGTGCTGTTTTGTGGTTCACGTGGTAGCTACCTTTGATTGATAAAGTTCAGTTTCCTCCTCTTCATTTTCCTCAATGTAGCGGCTTACACTTAAAATAATCCCAAAAGCTATACAAGTAAATAGAAGGGAGGTGCCCCCCATACTCACCATTGGTAGGGTTAATCCCGTTACCGGTAACAAATGAACCGCCACGCCCATGTTTACCAAGGCTTGAAGCGTTAGAAGCAGACTTAAGCCTAGCGATAGGAAGGCGCCGAAAGCCTTGGGGGATTTCAATACGATCCTTATAGCTCGAAAAAGAACGAGTAAATATAAAAATATGATTAAGAGCCCGCCTATCAAGCCCCATTCCTCTATGATAATGGCATATATAAAGTCCGAAAAAGGATTGGGTAAAAAAGCCCGCTGCGTGCTGTTGCCAGGCCCTTTACCAAACACCTGTCCGCTAGCGATCGCAATATTAGCCTGGCGGTTTTGGTAAGAAATATGGTCTTCATTCATGAACGTTTCTATGCGATCTTCCCAAGTCTTGACGCGGCTATTAATTCCCGTATAGTTGACAAAACTGATGTAAAGAAGGATGGCCAGGATGCTACCACCGAAAAGCAACCCTAGATGCATAAGGTTAACCCGTCCTATAAAGAGGAGTATGATACAAGCAGTAAAAAGGATGGCGGCTGTGGAGAAGTCAGCTGGTGCTATTAGGCCGCATATTAGGAAAATCGCCCCCATGATGGGTACAAATGCGTTCCTAAAGTCTTTAATTACAGGCTGTTTTTTACTGAGCATCCGTGCAGTGAACATTACTAAGGCCAGCTTAGCCAGGTTAGATGTTTGAAAAGTGACATTGATACCCGGAACTACGAGCCAACGTTTGGCTTGATTGAGGTCCAAGCCCAGGAAGTAAGTGAGGATCAATAGAGGGACGGATATGTAAAGTAAGACTTGGGCCAGGCGTGAATAGTACTTGAAATCGATTAAATGGCATAGGTAAATTGCCCCAAGTCCAAAAGCCATTAAAATCGTATGCTTGACCAAGTAATATTCCGTATTACCATCCTTCAGCCTGTAAGCCAGGGTGCCCACTGAACTGTAAACAGCAAGGATGGAAATCATGGCCAGGCCTATAACCACCATCCAGATAACCACATCGCCTTTTATGTTTTGCAGGATCTTCCTCATATACTTATGATAAGCTGCTTTTAGGTTTTCCGGAAAGCATCTTTACGTTATACTTAAACTGGTTCCCGCGATCCGTGAAATCCTGAAACAGGTCGAAACTAGCACACCCGGGGGATAGTAATACCGTATCTCCTTCAGTTGCGCTTGCATAAGCCTTTTCAACGGCTTCTTCCATACTTTGAGCTTCAGCTATGGGAACCAACTCATCAAATGCCTTTATTAAAGGGGCGTTATCCACGCCCAGCGCTATCAGCTTCTTGACTTTTTCTTTCACCAATGGAGATAATGGCTGATAATTATTTCCCTTATCCTGACCTCCCGCAATCCAAATAACGGGCCTTTTTGTACTCAGGAGTGCATAATAAGCAGCATCCAGGTTAGAACCTTTGGAGTCATTGATGAAAGCGAGGCCATCGGGTCCCTCTATGTATTCCATGCGGTGCGGAATTCCCTTAAAGGCTTTTAGCGCCCTAGTAAGTTGATCGTTTGAAACACCCAGAACCTTAGCTGCCAGGGTTACGGCCATTACGTTTTGCAATTGATGTTCGCCTGTAAATGGCAGCTTATTGAGCTCTAACGCAATTGTTTGATCGTTATCACCATGATTAGCCACTATTTTTTTATCCCTAAGGTAAGCACCTGAGGTAAACGCCTGATGGATACTGAAGGGGAGGTGCTGAGCATTTGTAGGTGGAGGGGTTAAGCCCTTTTGGATCTCTCCATTGTCGTAATTGTAAATGAAATAATCCGATTTGTTTTGGTTTTTGGTAATACGGAATTTAGCCTCCCGGTAATCGCTTATTCCGCTAGGATACCGGTTCAGGTGATCAGGGGTGATGTTGAGTAATAATGCTAAATGCAGGTGGATGTGCATGGTATCCTCTAGCTGAAAGCTACTTAGTTCCAGGACCCAATACGCTTTATCACCATTTGTTAAGAGGCGGGCAAAGCTAGCCCCAGTATTCCCCGCTAAGCCCACATCAAAACCAGCATCTTCCAATACTGCCTGCAAAAGCGTAACTGTAGTGGTTTTGCCATTGGTGCCCGTTACTCCCAGTAACGTGCCGTCTGTAAACCAGCTTGCAAATTCAACCTCTCCAATGACTTTAACTTCATGATCATGAGCAGCTTTAACTAAGGAATGCCATGGTGGTATTCCTGGGCTCTTAATAAGCCATTGGGCTTGCTCCAGATAACCCTCAGGTATTTGGCCATTTTGGTAATCAAGGTTCTGGTATTCCAGTTCTTTTTTCGTGCTGGATTGAAGCTTACCCTCTTCAATCAAAAGGGTCTGATACCCTTGTTTTTTGGCCAACATAGCAGCCCCGATCCCGCTTTCGCCGGCACCAAGTATAAGGATTTGAGGAGCTTGCTTAGCCATGCTTTTACCGGATTTTGAGGGTTAAAATGGACAACAAGGCCAGTGATATACCAATAATCCAGAAGCGGGTGACAATCTTAGGCTCTGGATAGCCTGCTTTCTGGTAATGGTGATGAAGGGGGCTCATGAGAAGGATACGCTGCCCCTCACCATATTTTTGTTTGGTGTATTTGAAATAGGCTACCTGTAGGACTACGGACAATGATTCTATTAGAAAAATCCCGCAAAAAAGCGGTATCAATAATTCCTTACGCACAATAATGGCTAATATGGCTATGAGGCCCCCTAGCGTTAGACTTCCGGTATCGCCCATAAAAACCTGCGCTGGGTAGGCATTGTACCATAAAAAGCCGATACAGGCCCCTACCATGGCACTGGTAAATATGACGACCTCTCCCAAGTTGGGGATGTACATGATATTTAGATAATCAGCGAAGATGGTGTTACCCGAAACGTAAGCAAACGCTGCCAAGGTGGTCAGAATAATAGCTGAAACCCCAGCTGCCAGGCCATCCAGGCCATCAGTGAGGTTGGCACCATTGGATACAGCTGTGACGATAAAGATCATCAGCGGTATGTAGATCAACCATGCCCAAGACTGGTAGTCCTTGCCGATGAAGGCTAAAAGGTCTGCATAGTCTAGTTCATTATTCTTGAAAAAGGGAATGGTCGTTTCAGTGGACTTATGCTGGATCCGATAAGGCTTCTCTCTGTCGGGCTCTTTTTCAATGATCTCCACCGAGCTGTTGTTGGTTATTAGGGTCTCAAGTTTATCCTTGTTTACGTTTTCTCTAACTACGATATCAGAGTGGAAGTAAATAACCAATGCAACAAGTAATCCGAGTCCGATCTGCCCAACTAATTTGAACCTACCCGCCAATCCTTCTTTATTGTTCAGGAAATTTTTGATGTAATCATCCAGAAAACCAATTATGCCTAACCAAATGGTAGTTGCTAAGCTTAGTAAGATGTAGATGTTACCAAGTTTAGCAAAGAGCAGGGTTGGAAAAAAGACCGCCATGAGCAGGATGATACCTCCCATGGTCGGGGTCCCGGTTTTTAATTGCTCATCTTTTAAACCAAGCTCTCTCACGGTTTCCCCTATTTGTTGCCGCTGTAGGATGCGAATGATGCGTTTACCAAAGAACAAAGCGATAAAAACAGACGTCAGTACGGCAATAGAAGCCCTGAAGGAGATAAACTCGAAAAGGCCGGCTCCGGGCAGGTTAAGGGTTTGGTCTAGGTATTTGAACAAATAGTATAACATGACTCAGCTTGTAGCTTTAGGCTGGCTATCAGCTTCAATGACGGTAGCTAGTGTTGCTTTATCGTCAAAAGGCAAATATTCCCCGTTTACTTCCTGGTGTCGCTCGTGACCTTTTCCTGCAACGAGTATGACGTCATCCTTTTTGGCTAGTTGGGCGGCTGTTTGAATCGCAGTTTGGCGGTCCAGAATGGTTAAGAACCGGTGTTGGTCTTCATCATTAGCTCCTCCGCGCATTTCCTGAGCAATTGCGCTTGGGTCTTCCGCCCTGGGATTGTCTGAGGTGATAACAACCCGGTCGGCATACGCCAGGCTTATACGTAGCATCTCTGGTCGTTTGGCCTTATCTCTATCCCCTCCACAGCCGACTACGACAATCAGGGAGCCCCCATGTTTATTGGCTTCTGATAGGGTTTCCAGAACATGTTGTAGAGCGTCTGGTGAATGGGCGTAATCGATCAGTCCGGTTACACCGTTTTTACCATGCAGGAGCTCCATGCGCCCGGCCGGTGACTTCAATAGGCTAAGGCCTTCTAACAAAGCTTGATAGGGCAGCCCTAATTCATAGCCTACGGCATAAGCCAAAAGCACATTGTAAGCGTTAAATTCCCCAATAAGCTTGCTGTATACGGGTTGATCCTGAATGCGAATTTGCATCCCGTTCATATCCTGCTCGATCAACCGGGCCTGGTAATCGGCCATGCTGTGTAAGGCATAAGTTCGCACTAATGCGGCCGTTTCCTGAACCATGACCATTCCTCTCCGGTCATCTTTATTGGTTAAGGCAAACCCATCCTTGGGCAGCAGTCGAAACAGCTCCTGCTTAGCCTCAATATACGCTTGGAAAGTCCCATGATAGTCCAGGTGCTCGTGGGTGATATTCGTAAATACGCCCCCGCGAAAACTGATACCCGCAACCCTTTTCTGTACCAGCGCATGAGAACTGGTCTCTATAAAGACATGCGTTACTTTTTTGTCAGCCATTTCCCTAAGTAATCGGGCTATGGTAATGGCATCAGGGGTGGTATGGGTTGGCGCGCTTTCTTCCAGGTCTATTAGGATACAAGTTGTTGCTATTAATCCCGCTTTGTACCCAGCCTGTTGGAATAGCTGATATAGAAAAGAGCAGGCAGATGTTTTGCCATTGGTCCCGGTAACCCCTACAACTTCCAATTCCTCTGATGGGCGGTCAAAAAAATTATGGGCCATTTTTGCCACCGCCATTGCCGGATCAGCCACCTGAACCCCTACTACTCCTTGTGGAATAAGGGCTTCCGGATCGCTGTACAGCACCACGTTAGCACCTCGCTTCACTGCCTCAGGAATATAGGCATGCCCATCTAGTTGATAGCCTGGGATAGCAGCAAATAGCCCTCCTTTTTCCACGTGTCTCGAATCCAAAGTAAGGCCAGTTACTGGTGTATCCGCCGGGCCACCGTGTAGGCTGTTAGCACAAGCAGGTAATATGGTTGAAAGCGGTTTCATGCTTATTTCAGCGTTAATTTTATGGTTTCATAAGCATTGGCATCTGTTCCCGGCAGAATGGATTGGGCAACGACATTCCCTTTACCGCTAGCCCTTACTTTCAAACCCCGCTTTTCTAGCGCATAAAGGGCATCTGAAAGGACCATGCCCCTTACATCAGGTACTAACGCCCGGTTCATGGATTTTTCTTTGAAATTAAGCGCCTTCTGACCCGGGTCTGATTGTATCCACTTACTGGCTTTTTGGGGCTCTTTAAAAGGGAGGCCAATGGCACTGCACAGTTGTTTAGCGGTTTTTTGCTGCGTTTGGGTGATAGGGGCTACGTATTGCTCCTCCTGCGCATTGTCAGATGGATAAAACCGATGAATAGGAAGGTCGTGAGCGTAAATTTTATCCGCAATTTCCCGGAAAACCGGACCGGCAACACGGGCTCCATAGTACAGCCCTTTCGTTGGACGGTTAATTAATACGATACAAGAGTATTGAGGATTGGACTTAGGAAAAAATCCGATAAAAGATGCCCGATAGTTGTGATCCCCGGGTGCATAACCCGTCCCCGATGCAATTTTAGCGGTTCCTGTTTTTCCGGCTATTTGGTAGGCTTCTGTATTCAGGTTTTTAGCAGTACCATTTTTTACGACACCAGCTAACATCCGGGTCATATTATTGGCGGTTTTTTGAGAGCAGATCTGTGAACTTAAGACCGTTTTATCAAACCTTTTGACCGGTTTGCCTACTTCCTGGATACGCTTTACAAAGCGGGGCTTGACCATTTTTCCATCATTGGCAATGGCGTTGTAAAAGGTGAGTAGTTGTAGCGGAGTAAACCGTACACCGTAACCTATCGCCATCCATGGTAGGGTTATCTTACTCCAGTCCTCGTGATCCGGCGTTTTTATGACCGGCTTGCCAGTTCCTGCTAAGGGAATGTTAAGGGGTTTGTGAAGACGCATTTCTTTGAGTGACCGGATGTAGGCCTTGGGATGCTGACGGTAAGATTGGTAGACAGCTGTGGAAAAGGCTACATTACTTGAAACCTCAAAAGCCTTCTCAAAAGTAATAGTTCCGTAACCTCCTTTCTTGGCGTCTTGCATCGTATAACTATAGAACTCGCGGCTACCATCGCCTGTATGGAGCGAATCCCGGGGATCATAGTAGCCATCTTCCATAAGGGCAATGGCGGATGCCAACTTAAAAGTTGAGCCGGGTTCTAAACTTTTGCCAATGGCGTAGTTGTAGTTTTCCGTATAAGTGCTGTCCTTGTTACGTCCAAGGTTGGCAATGGCTTTTATCTCACCGGTATTGACTTTCATAACCACCGCACACCCATGAGCTGCTTTGTGCTTTTTCAAAGTTTCAGCAAGGGCGTTCTCGGTAACATCCTGGATGTTGATATCGATAGTGGTGATGAGGTCCTTACCATCCTGCGGTTTTACTTCATTATCTGCGTTGATGGGGATCCATTGACCATTTCGGACTTTTTGCATCAGGCGTTTTCCTTCCTTACCAGAAAGGTATTGTTGATAAGCCCCTTCCAGTCCTACGCCCTGCACGCCCGGAACTTTATAGCCCAGGGTCCGGCTGGCAAGCTTGCCAAATGGTTTTATCCGTTCACTCTGCTGCAGGACAATAAAGCCACCACCATATTGTCCACGCTTAAAAATCGGGAATTCTTTAAGTTTTTTTAGTTCGTTATGGTTGACTTCCCGTTTTAATAAGAAGAAGCGCTCCCCGGCTTTTCGCTGACGGATGAGGGTGCGTTTATAGGCTTGTGCAGAGCGATCCCCGAAAAAGTCGCTTAAGCATGCACTCAGGGTATCTACTTTGTTGTAAAAAATGCTTCTGGTAAGGCCATCAGCCTTGAGGTCCAATCTTATTTCATAGATGGGCAGCGAGGTTGCCAATAGGCTTCCATTGGTTGAATAGATATTACCCCTTTTGGAATCGATGGTTCGGAATGCTGTCGTTAGGCTATCAGCCAGGTTACGCCATTTTTTACCTTCTTTGAATTGCAAGTCAGTAATACGCCATACAATGGTAATGGCAAGGATCACCACCAAGCCTACCACTACGTAGGCGCGCCAAACCATGTCTTTTTTAATGTTCATGCTTCTGGGTTTGATCTTTTTCAGTGGGCGTTACTTGCAATTTTTCAGGAGGAGCGGTCAATTCCTGCAGGTTCAATGTATCAACCATTTTGGCCACCTCGGACTGCTTCGTTTTGAACATCAGTTCTGCCTTCATGGTCAGGTAATGAGCGCGATGGGTCTGCAGGTCTTCCTGAATTTTATTGACCTTGAGTTCAAGTTGCTGGGCATAGTGCCTGTTACCGATGTAAATTACCCCCCAAATCGCCAGGTACACCAGGAAAGGGATCAGCTTATGCGCTAGCATTCTGGAGTTAGAACCAGGGCTTTCCTTACCGCTCCCATTGTTTTTATCGCGGGGATGGATGGTGTTTTCAGGGATATCCGGCATAGGTTATTCCTCCGGTCTTTCTGCGATTCTCAATTTGGCACTGCGGGCCCTGCTATTGACTTGAATTTCCTCTTCTGCAGGCTTATCGGGTTTCCGGTTTACAGGCTCCAGTGGGGGATTTACCTGCCCGTACAGGTCTTTCTCTTGCTTACCACTGAAATTCCCTGCTCGTATAAAGTTTTTGACAATACGGTCCTCAAGTGAATGATAGGTGATGACCACCAATCGCCCTTTGGGTTTCAGTAAAGGTGGCGTAGCCTCTAAAAAGGCCTTAAGATTATCTAATTCTCCGTTAACAGCTATGCGCAAGGCTTGAAATACCTGGCTGAGGTAGCGGTTGAGCTTATCCTGCCCGTGGACGGTTTCCTGAAGAATTGACTTGAGCTCACCCGTTGTTTCAATAGGTTTCTGCCGTCTTTGTTCTTCAATCGCACTTGCTACCTGTTTGGCATTTTTCACTTCCCCGTATTGGCCAAAGATGCGTTTTAAAGCCTCTACAGGGTAAGTATTCAAGATGCTAGCTGCTGGTAGCGGATTTTCCTGGTCCATCCGCATATCCAGGGGAGCATCTGCCCGGTATGAAAATCCCCTTTCAGGGGTTTCTAAATGATGAGAGGCCACGCCTAAGTCCGCAAGAATCCCATCAACCGGTGCGACTCCTAAATAATGAAGAAAATTAGTAAGGTAAGCATAATCATGGTTGACCAACCGGAATCGGTTGTCTTGTATTTCATTGGCAACGGCATCCTGATCTTTATCAAAACCGATGAGCCTACCGTTGGGTCCTAGCTGATCCAAAATGGCCTGGCTATGCCCGCCAGCCCCAAAGGTAGCATCCACATAAGTACCCTCTGGCTGTATGGCTAATCCGTCTATGCTAGCCTGAAGCAGAACAGGCGTGTGGTAGGCTAACATGGTTAATCTTCTTTTTCAGTGCTTGCGGTTGATCCTAATATTTTTTCAGCTAATTCGGCAAAATCTTCGGGTTCTTCATCCATCATTTGCTCGTATGTAGTCCGGTCCCAAACTTCAATCTTGTTGCTATAGGCGAATAGGATCAAATCCTGCTGAATACCGGCATGTTTCTGTAATTGCTGGGGTATGCGCAAGCGATCCGAGGCATCCAGCACGAGGGGCGTTGCGCCACGGAAAAAGTAGCGCATGAAAACCCGCTTTTCCTTGTCATAGTCGTTCAGGTTTTCAACTTCCTTGGAAATTTTTTCCCACTCATTCTTGGGGTACAGGGCCAGGCAGCGCTCAAAACCACGATTGATAACAAAGTGCCCATTGGCCTCCTCGGGCATTTGTTTTTTAAGCCCTGATGGGAGGATAAACCGGCTTTTGTTGTCTAATTTGCACTCAAATTCTCCTAAAAAACCTGCCATATGGCGATTAAACCTGTTTAGCCCATTTCCCCACTTTTTCCCACTTCTCCCCACAAATATTCATAAATTGACTTAAAATCACAACATTTATTTTCAATAATTTAAGTAAATACTCGAATGAGGCTTATTGACTGATTTATAGGGGGAAGGGGGCTATGATTTCAAGTCCGGGTAAAGGTAAATAGCTAGGGTTTGCTTTCTTTCGGAAGCACGTAGCTGGTGAGTGAGCGGTTACGAAAGCGGCCTTCATAATTTTGGGGATTTTCGGTCAGGCTTTTACCTTTGACTGTGTTGCCCCTGTAGCTCAAAGGCAGAGCATCTGACTCTTAATCAGAGGGTTCTTGGTTCGAATCCAAGCGGGGGCACTGTTGTTATTTGCAATTTTTTGAGGTTTATTAAGCAATGACTTCCTTCTTTATATGAAGGC
>CAZIUI010000034.1:20993-22046 GCA_964542585.1 uncultured Sphingobacteriales bacterium
TTCTTGGTTCGAATCCAAGCGGGGGCACTCTCTCCAAACGCGACTTTTAGGCCTTTTAAGCGATGCTTTAAAATTTCTAGGGCACCAGAGAAGGGACCTCAGAAGCCATTTCTTTTTTCGTGATGTACCCCGGGTTAGAGTCTTGAAAAAGTGCATTATTTGAAAAGTTTACTAAAATTTTTTCCAGTAGGACAAGGTTGCGGATCTGGTGAAATACTTAGTTGTTCTGGACTGTAGAAAGCGCTCTATTCGCTTTCGGGTTTTCGCAACCCCATACAATTGACCTTAACTAACTATACTAAGCAAGCATTGGATACACCCAATAGTGTAAAAGAGCTCTGCTGTGGCTCAGGCGCTTAAGCCATTACAGCTTTAAACCAGCTGTAGCTCCCATAAGATTTTACCTTCCTCTCAGACCGTAAATCCAGCGCCGTTCGCCTAGGCCCAACTGAGCTCAGCGTCATAACTGATGTAATTTGGAATTTTAATGAATTTTTTGTAAATTCATATTGCTTTAAGAGGTTGCGCTAATTGGTTTCACCGAACACAATTACCGCAAACTGCCCTGCAGGCAGTTAAACCGCTTGTTGTACTGCCTATTCTCTTATTTGTTTAATTCATAAATCCGTTATTTATGACCAAAGATGTGTTTATCATTGTGCTGCCCGATGGCCAGCTGGCGCAGTTTGTGGGATCCAGCAGGCAGGTCGCTAACTGGGCAATGAAGCAATCGAACAAGTTTGAAATTTATCAGCGTCAGGTCTATCAGGCCGATGTGGCTCTTTTACCAAAGCCAGAGGCCATGACCCACCTGGCGGAGAAGATAGACAGCCACGGCAATACCTGGATCGAGGAAATTGATCCCCCCTCGTTTGAATCTCCTACGGCTGATTACCGCAAAAGCCTGATCAGAGCTGTCCAGTACCTTCAGCACACCCTGAATCATCTCTCAGGCAACGCCCTTGACCTGGCTATGAAAGGGGAATGGCGAGAGGCTGATGAGCAGCTTGAGCAGGGCGAGGAACTGAAAATCGGACCAGAAGATATCGGTGC
>CAZIUI010000034.1:22056-23650 GCA_964542585.1 uncultured Sphingobacteriales bacterium
CGTTGATGACCTCAACGTCAATGAGCTGGTGCGGGTACTGGTTACCCTGGAACAGGGCATTGACAGCCTGACCAACCTCAATGACCTGACTCCGGACGAAAAGGAAGCCGATCTGTAGCTCTAACCCAAAGACTTTTACCGATCAGTTCAAAACCAAAAATAATTGGATGATCAAAAAGATTGTTTACGTTGACATGGACAATGTTTTGGTGGACTTTAAATCCACTATAGAAAGGCTGGATGAAGAGACAACTAAGGAATATGCTGGCAGACTTGATGAAGTACCCGGAATTTTTTCAAAAATGGATCCCTATCCCTATGCCATTCAATCCGTTCAAAAATTAGCCACCCAATATGAGCTCTTCATTCTATCAACAGCACCCTGGCTTAACCCGAGTGCGTGGACTGACAAGATTCAGTGGATCCAGCATTACTTCGGAAAGGGCAAATCAAGCCTTTTCTATAAGCGATTGATCATTTCTCATCACAAACACTTAAATACCGGAGACTTTTTAATTGACGACAGAGAAAAGAACGGAGCTAAAGAATTTCGCGGGCAATTGATTCAATTCGGAAGCGAGGAATTTCCGGACTGGTTTTCCGTGACCAACTATTTACTAAACCCGAAAGGCTAAATTGAAAAAGGATATCACGTGAGGAGGGCTGTAACTATGTGCTGAGCATCACGACCCAGATAGTAGCCTTCTCCTATGCTTTACGATGGTTTGAGGCTGTTGCTTGCCAAGACCATCACAAGACCTTTGAGCCTGACGGCTCAACCACAAGCACTGACTATGAGCATGGTTCTGTACCTGTCAACGTCACACCGGCGGCTAACAGGGCATTTTCACCTACTCTTAATGCTTTCAGATCGACCCGATTAGAACAGAACTGTTCTCCTTCTGCTAATGCCTTATGGAAGGTTTGAATACCATTAGTTGAATTATAGAGGCGCTTCATTTCTTATTTTTGATAACATAGATCAAAAACCAATTTGATGCGTTTTCGCCTGACCCTGCAATGTGAACCGCCCCAGTACCTGCCTTTCGATTACCAATACCTGCTGGCAGCGTGGATCTATAAGACCTTCAATGAGGGCGATCCGGCCTTTGCCCGGTGGCTGCACAACCAGGGTTACACCGATGGAAACCATCACTACAAGCTTTTTACCTTCTCATGGCTTCGGATTCCGGATGCCCGGCCACTTCCGGATGCAGGATGCCTCGGTGTATACAGCTCTGCGGCTACACTAATCTTTAGTGTGGCTTTAGAAGAGGCGGCTGAAACCTTTATCAAAGGCCTGTTTCAGGGGCAGGCGTGTGTGCTGGGCAACCGTAAGCAGCAGGCCCGTTTTCAGGTAACACAGGTAGAAAAGCTGCCTGTGCCGGAATGGGGAGAAGTAGCGGACTTTACCTGCTTGTCGCCCCTGTGCCTTAGCAAGCCTAAGGAGGAATATGGCAAACTGAAAGCTGAGTACCTCAGCCCCGAGGATCCGGAATTTGAGCCCTATTTGTTCAAAAACCTGGTGCAGCGTTATCAGACGGCTGTGCATTACCAATATGAAGCTGCCTCGCCCGGCACCGCTGACTTTTCC
>CAZIUI010000035.1:0-18592 GCA_964542585.1 uncultured Sphingobacteriales bacterium
GGCCGCGATGTCTTCCTCGCCAAGTCCGAATGGATGCTCAAGGTAGCACAGGAAGATTACCCGGAGCTCAGCTTTCACTTTAGTTCGGAGTTTTAATCGCTGTTTGTGGGGATCATACCAGAGTTAACACACTTTAACAATTTTTAAGGAGGTATTAACAGCTAAGCGTATCACAAGGGGGCAATTTTGTGAGTGGAAATCAAAAAAATGATCCGTTATGATACGTCTTATTAGCATGTTAGCCCTTGCAGTAGTTTTAGCCGGCGCCCAATCCGCAAGCGCTAATAACAATACATATCAGCCTGCTAATACCCTTAAGACGGTAGTCATTAAGCCTGATGCCAGAGAAAAGGTTGAGTTCTACCACAATTCCGCGGTTAATGAAGCCAAGTTCCGGTACCAACCCGCTCAAGTCGATGAGGTGGTTACGGTCAAAATCCTAAAGACTTCAGGTGTAAAGCTGCAGGCCTTCACCCTCTCTAAGGGATTGACTAAACTTAAGACCCATCACCTAAAGCCTGGCATTTATCAGTACCAGTGCGTCACTGCCAAAGGAGAAGCAGTTACCTCCGGCACTTTCACTGTTACCTACTAAGCCTTACCCTTGCCCCTTGATAGGCCCGGCCCTGCATGCAAACGGCATAAGCGGGATCGGGCCGCTTTTTTATGCACCATTTTTCATTACCTGACTACTACAAAAAATCAAATGTAATAAGATCATGCTAAAAAATGTTTTAACAGGCATTGGGATCCTTCTTAGTATTAGTATTTTAACGATTGGTGTCATTGGCTACTACTTTTCTGCTGATGAGAAGCCGATATTAAATTTCATTAAGGAAAATCCAGAGCGAGGTGCTATATCCCTGGTCAGGAACGATACAACGGTGGCAAGGCAAAATCCTGATCAGATGATGCCTTTGGCCAGCACCATGAAGATCATCATAGCTATTGAGTATGCCAAGCAAAGTGCCAGAGGACAGCTTAACCCGGATCACCAAGTCCCTCTGGATACGCTGGAAAAGTTTTATGTACCCGGCACTGATGGAGGTGCCCACGAAAAGTGGATTGAAGCTGTTCAGGATCAAATAAATGATGATAAGATCAGTATACGCGAAGTAGCCAAAGGGATGATCCAATTTAGTTCTAATGCCAATACCGAATGGCTGCTTAACAAATTAGGAATGAATCGGGTAAACAACCGCCTGGATAGCTTAGGCCTGGAAAAGCATTCGCCGGTATACTATATTGTATCATCCCTTTTTATCGGAAAAGAACGATTTCCTGACTTAGAAGGAAAGGAACTTCAGCAAGCTTTAAGATCGCTATCACAAGATGCCTATATAACAGCTACGCAACAGATTCACCAGCATTTAAAAACGGATACAACCTATAAGCAAGAGCTGGGTAACTTTGGCAAAGCTATTCGAAAAATTTGGTCCGACCGGTTGCCAGCTTCTACTGCTGACGCCTATGTATCGGTCATGAAAAAAATTAACAGCAGAACCTATTTTAGGAAAGCTGTTCAAAATCATTTAGATGAGGTCTTTGCCGGAACGCTGAGCCTTTCCGACAGCCGGCAAAAGCTCAAGTATGCCGGAAGTAAAGGCGGATCAACCGAATTTTTACTTACCGAAGCGCTTTATGCCACTGACCAACAAGGCAATAAGACGCAAATGGCTTACTTCCTAACAGAGCTTTCGTACCTGGAGCAAATGCGACTGCGCTTATCAATGAAGGCCTTCGATAAGGCTGTACTAACCAGCAAAGCTTTCCGGAATACCCTTAAAGAAGCCTTACCTGACAATTAGAAAGGTTAGCACCTGGAAAATCACTAACTAGCAAAGATCATAGACCTTGGCGCTCAATCGGTATCGTTGACCTGTTACGGATTGTTAACTAAGTAATATGGTGTGTAGTGTAGTCATTAAGATCACCACCCACCAGGTTGGCCTGGTTAAACAAGTTAATAACCGGGCAAGCATGGTTCGGGATGATCCGGACCGTTTCGCCAACGGCCATTGACACTTTTCCCGGATCATACACGACCACCCCGTGCTCCTCAGACACACGCTGGATGGTTACACCTTTTTCCGGCAAATAACCAAAGCCTGTAAGCAGACCGGCTCCATGGGCTCCCTGATCGGTCGTCAGGCTTTTGCTGCCGGCGTCCAGTACAGCACGGCCGGGCGTTGGGACGCTTATAACGGTGCTTAGCACTGAAAGGGCACACTGATTAGCGCTGACCGTGCCAAGTGCTACTTGCGAACGGTCATAAACCACATAATTGCCGGTTCGCAGTTCATTGATTACGGATGAAGGCCGGAGGTAAGGGAGCAGGGGCGTGGCTCCAATGCTCACAGTATCCAGGCTGAATCCGGCTTGCACAAGTATTGCTGCCAGGCGTTCCATGTGCTGTTGCTCGGCCTCAGCATAGCTTTGTAATACCGCTGGATCAGCACTGCCATAGCTATGACCACCATGCGTCATCAGGCCAACCAATTGCACATTGGAGCAGGCAGCGATCGCTTTGGCAAGGTCCAGCACTGCTTTTTCGGAAGATAAGCCTGCTCGTTTAAGCCCTGTGTCAATATCGATCAGGACCTCAGCCGGATAATCACTATGGCGGAATGCCTGCTCAAGTCGTTCGATCCCGGTAACACTGTCCACAGCGCAGTGCAGGTGGGCCCGCTCACTCAGGGCCCGGAACTGCTCAATGGCCGCCGGATGGATGACCTCATTGGCTATCTGAACATTGGTAAAGCCTGCTTCTACCATTACGGTAGCCTCATGCAGGGTAGCCACAGCCACGCCTGCAGCGCCCGCCTCTAATTGACGCTGAGCCAGGGCTGGCATTTTGTGCGTTTTGATATGCGGGCGTAGCCGCCATCCCAGTTGGTCTGCTTTTGCCTGAACAGCCAGGATATTTCTTTTCAGGGCTGGCTCATACAGCAGCAGGGCTGGCGTACCAATATCCTGGCTCATGGAGCCCTATTTTAACAACTTTTTGGTGGCAATAAGGTTATCCGGTGATCGGACTTTCAATACGTAGGAACCGCTTGCTAATGGCGCTACTGAAAACTGGAAACGATGCGTTCCGCTTGCTGTAAATTCTTCATGAATGGTTTGGATACGTTGCCCACCCGCATTGTATAGGGTAAAGGTTAGCATTTGGGCTTGCTCCAGCTTGAATTTCAGATTGAGGCGATTTTGAATAGGATTAGGATAGGCTTCAAAGGCGTTTGCTTTGGCTTGAGTTTCTTCCTTACCTACCAGGCTTTCCGCGCGTATTCGGCTGATCCAGGTTCCATTTTCCTTGGCCAGGTTTTTTTCAAAACCATAATAAGCGGCTGCCCAGTAGGTTTTGGTACCGTTGTAGCGCCTTTGTAAACCTGAGTAATCACCCCATCTCTCAACTTCCGCTTGCTGGCGATCTACACTGCTGCTCCCCTGCTTTAAAGTTTTCACAGCCGAATGGTTGACTCCCTGAAACCGCATTCCTGAGAAACCAGGCTTGGTATTATTACTGCTGTGATTAGCAATAATGAGGCCCATATGCTCACCATTTTGTTTTTCACCAAAAGCTATGGAAGGATAGCCCAGTTCCTTGCCTGGTGCAGCTGTTACTTCCAGCTTCATTGTGTTGGCTGCCTGTGGATTGGTTAACTTACCATGGTAGATGCCCGCTTTGTTATTACTCAAAACCCGCGAATTCCCAACAAAGTGAAGGGTATTATCCACCTGATACCCATCCAGGATACGGGCATCATTGGTCTCAAAGCCCGTATTTCTGAATGGTTGGTCTGCTGATGGGGGTACACTGTAAGGTTCATCTGCTTGAACCAAATTGATGTTTAGCTGAGTATTGGGATCATTGGCCTTACCGGTAATAGTTGCTACGAAAAAACGCTGGGATTGGGTGGCGAAGTTGTCATTAGATATAATATGGACCTCAGGCCCTTTAAGGTTTTTGCCACCCTGTAGCGGTGTCAAATTTCGTAGAGGCCTTCCTGAAAAAGTAATATTACTGTAAACCGTTTGATTCAAGCTTTTCCCGTTGTAACCAGCTTGTTTATCCAATTGCCATACGATAGATTGACGGAAGCCAGCTTCCCAGGTTGAGTCATTATAAAGCAGGTTCACCGTAATGAAAACCTCATCTTTGGTCAAAGCGATGGCTGGAAAATCGGACCAGCTGCCATCATTCACGGCATCACCCGGTAAACTGTAAAGGTTCCAGTTGTCTGTTGGATCTGAAGATTCTGAAAAGGCTACTACTATCTGGCTAGTTGAATCTACAGTGCCATTTAAAAAAAGCAATACAAAGCGATCAGCGCGAGGATCATAATCTACGCGGGGGTCAAACTTATTACCGGTAAGATTCAAAGTGTCAGCAAAAGCTCCCAGGGAATGCCGTTCTAATCTTTTTCCTGAGGTATCAAAGATGCTGATGCGGGAATTGGTGACGGAGACAATGGTCCCGTCCTGATTAATAGCCAAGTCATTATCGTTAGGTACACCATCAGGTTTGTTACCCTGAAAACCTTTGCTAGCCTGTGGGGCTTCTATAGGTGCTGATTCCTGGTTTTTTGCGCGGCTGTTGGCCTGCTTAGGCCCATATTCAGCCTTGATGGCTTCTAGTTGCTCTTCGGCTTTTTCACCACCGGGTTTAGGCTTTTTTAGGGTATGCAGACTAGAAAAGTAATCTTCGTTTATGGAACTAAAATTAACGGTATGCGGCTTAGCGGGCTCCTTATGTTTTACTTCGTAATCCTGGCTAAGACCAAAGTTGGAGCACATTAGTGTTATAAGGGTAAGAATACCGATGGACTTCATAAATGAGCTTTTTAATACGTAATCGATATTAAGCAAATTTTAACGGGTAACCTAATACTTATTTTGGTAGTAAACAACTAATACCCTTTTCGTATGAGGCGTTACTTTAAAACGCTCATCCAACCGGCTGTTCACAATCCAGGCGATATGACCAGTTCCCGTTTCCATAATCAAGGTTTGCGCCTTAACCAAGCGAGGGTAATGCTCATCAATAAAAAAATCGCTTAGTTTTTTTGCTTCATGCATCCCTAAGGGATAAAAGCGATCTCCGGTTTTCCATAGGCGAAAGGAAAGGGGAAAATTTACCTTATCCGCATCTAAGCAAGCATAATGGGGTGCTTGGAGTTCTATTGCATGAGGTTCTGTTAACTCCAGGCTAAATTGAAAACCACCGGCCACACCTGCACTTTGGAGGGTGTTTAAGGTTAGGGTTGGCTGCTGAAAGGGGAACGGACCGATGATCAAGGAATCCCGTGCCACCTCCACCTGATATTGCTCAGCGTAAAATAAGGCACCGGGTTGATGATTAAGCGCTTCTTGGACTTGCCCTATCTGATTTTTGTTAAAACCAAAGGAGGATAAGAAAGCAAAAAGGTACGGGGATAAAGGCTTGAGCTTATTGAGTCCACCACGGCTTAAAAACCAGCATTCTCCCTTTAATTGACTCAAACGTTGCCATTCCTCGTGGTAGGTGCGTTCCCAAACCTGGTCAATCTCCCGGAAGTGTTGGATGTTTTCTCCAATCGTTTGTTCTATAGCGGGATTTAGGGTTTTGAGGGCTGGAATAACCTGGTAACGGATGTAATTACGTTCATGCGTACCGTGCTGGTTGCTTTCATCCTCTCGCCACTTGAGGTTATGATCCTTGGCATAACTGATCAATTGATCCTTGTCGGCAAATAAAAGCGGTCTAATGGTAGAGCCATTAAGTGGCCGGATGGCAGTCAAACCTCTGATGCCGGTACCCCGCGTCAAATTGAGCAGGAGTGTTTCAGCTTGGTCATTCAGGTGATGAGCAGTGGCCAGGTAGGGGTAACCCTTTTCGCTTAAAAGGCTGCGAAACCAATCGTAACGCAAATCCCTCGCGGCCATCTCCATCGAAATCTTACGTTGCCGGGCATATTCCTGTGTATCAAATTTCCTGGTATAACATGTTAAGTTCAAGGTACTTGCCCAATCTTCCACCAATTGCTGGTCGGCATAAGCAGAAGAGCCCCTCAATTGAAAATTCCCATGTGCCAGAGCTAAGCGAAAGCCCAATTGCCATAAAACGTAGGTCATAACGATAGAATCCACGCCCCCACTAACGGCTAAAAGGAGATGAAAACCGTCATCCGGCGTTGGAAGGCCCTCGCTTTTCAGGTAGTCTAGCGATTGCTGCTCAAGGCTTTTGGCCGGTACCACCATGGGGCAAATATCAGCACTGAAATTCCTTTTTGTAGGCTTATTCCTCGTAGATCAGTAAGGATTGCTGGAAGGGGTTGCAATCGCGAATAAGCTTATCAAAAAACTGTTCCCCGTATTTGGTGTAGTAGGGAATAAAATTTTCGTAACGTTCCTGGAAAATCCCCTCTGGAAAAATTTTATCCAGGGTCTTTTCTATCTGCTGTAAGGCCTTCTCGTTCCGGCTTTTGACAAACTTCCGGGTATCTTTCTGAAGTTTCTCCAGGGCCTTGCGGTGTTCCTTGGCCAGGTTAATAATAGGCCATTTCATTTCATCATCATAGCTTTCACAAAGGGTCATCAAGCGCTCGTACTCATCCTGTAAAGCCTGGATACGATCATCAAACGGCTGCGTGTCGGTTTCCCTTGCCAAGTATGTCTTGGTTATAGCATCCCGCGACTTGAAGAGGTCTTCATAAGTTAAGCTGTACTTCTTGATCTTTTTCTGTAAGCCTTTGCCTACCCAAAGGGCGGAGTTTCTGACTAGTAATTGCGGGTAAAACACGCGATGATGATCAAAAAGCGGCTTGAGCTCCAGCCAGTAGGCGATCTCATTTGTACCGCCAATGTAGGTCAGATTGGGTAGGATTAGCTGCTGATATAAGGGCCTCAAGACCACATTTGGGCTAAATTGACCCGGCTGCTGCTGAAGTGTTTGAATAAGCTCGTCATGGGCAAAATACCGACTGTGGTCCGCTAATTCATAGCCTCCATTGCTGGCGATAATTCGCTCCCGGATGCCGGGCTGGGTGTAAAAGATATTGATAGAACGCGCATTCACTGGCAGGTTGTAATCAGCCAGGGCTTTTTGTTGGGAACTTACCAGGCGTTCGTGCACTTGTTCTTTTAAGTCCGTAGAAAAAATGTCCACCATGTGCTGCTTCAGCTTATCCTCGCTGGGATCAAGGATAACGAGGCCATATTTTCGAAACACTTGGTGTAACCAATATTGGCAAGCTTTGCCGTAAGTAGCAAAAAGGCTGAAAGCTTCCTGCCATAGGCTTGCCAGTGGCTTAAAGGCTTCTTGTTCTCTGATGTTGTTCTGGATATTGTTTATAAGCTCAGGCAGGCCTTCCGGGGTGAGTTGTCCCACAGGTCCGATTGCCTCTTTTTGCCACGTATACGTTTCTCCAAGCAGATTGATGTCCTTGATCTCTTCAAAATCATGATCCTCTGTAGCCATCCAATAAACGGGCACCACATGCTTGTCAGGGTGCTGGTGGCTCAAGCGCTGGGCAAGATGAATGGTCGCAGCGATCTTGTAAAAGTAAAAAAGCGGCCCGCCGAGGATGGTTAGCTGATGGCCGGTGACCACTGTAAAAGTCTGTTCATCTTCAAGTGAGCGGATATTTTTGATGACGGGTTCATCTGGCCCTGGATCTATTGGATTGACCCCCAGTTCCCGGTATTGATGCCACAGCGTTTGCGTCAGTAAGTTGCGATCAACTGGATAATCCGGCCTTTCCTGCAATGCCTTGCTACTTCCTGCTTCATCCGGGGTGTAGTTGTAGAATTCCTGTAGGTTAGAAGCGTTATTGAGGTAATCAAGGGTCAGGGGGTGTTGAATATTGGTAGCGGAGTAGGGTAGACACTGCGGTTCCATAACCGGGGCTTTAGTCACATTAAAGGCAGATCAAATCGCAAAGTTCATTCCGTTGAGTGCTAGACACTGGAAAAGCGATCGGCATTTTCAAAAAGGGAGTCCACAAAATGCTTCCGGTCAAATACCCTGAGGTCATCGCTTCGTTCTCCAACACCAATGTATTTGATGGGTATCCGGAATTGGTCAATGACACCAATAACCACGCCTCCTTTTGCTGTGCCATCCAGCTTGGTAAGCGTTAGGGTATTAACAGCGGTGGTGTCGAGGAATTGACGCGCCTGTTCTACAGCATTCTGCCCCGTAGAGGCATCCAAGACCATGTTTACCTCATCAGGGCCTTCGGGATCCAGTTTCTGAACTACCCGTTTGATCTTCTCCAGCTCGTTCATGAGCTGCTTCTTGTTATGCAACCGGCCGGCAGTATCCAGGATCACAACATCGTAATTGTTAGCCATAGCTGAATTGACGGTATCGTAAGCTACCGCACCGGGATCGCTGTTCATACCTCGATTGATCAGCGGCGCATTCACACGATCAGCCCATACGCTGATCTGATCCACAGCTGCTGCGCGGAATGTGTCTGAAGCTCCAAGGAGCACGCTGTATCCCTGCTGTTGGTATTGGTAGGCCAGCTTCCCGATGGTCGTGGTTTTGCCTACGCCATTCACGCCTACGACCATGATGATGTAGGGCCGTTTTGTCGTGGGCAGTGTAAAATCTTCAAAATCCTGTTGTTGGCCTTCCAGCATCAGATTCTGGATCTCTTCCCGCAGGATCAGGTTGAGCTCACGAATAGTGGCGTATTTATCCTTAGCCACCCTTTTTTCAATGCGCTCGATGATCTTAACGGTGGTATCAGCTCCGACATCCGCGGATACCAGTACATCCTCAAGCTCATCCAGGACTTCTTCATCTACTTGCGATTTGCCAACAAGGGCCTTACCCAGCTTAGAAAAAAAACTGGACTTGGTCTTTTCCAGGCCCTCTTCAAGCTTATCTGAATGTTGATCTGCTTTACTCCCGTTATCAGCTTCCTGTTGTTTACCGCTTTTGAAAACATCAAAAAATCCCATAAAAGAACCTTAGGCTTGTAATAAAAAAAGCTCCCTTTTGTGAAAAGGAAGCTTTTGGTAACCAATGAAAGGGCCTGTTGCCCTTATTGCTGTTTTTTCACGTACTCATCGGCCTGCTCCCGTGTGACCATTTCTTCACGGAAGCTGTAACGACCTGTTTGCTTGTTTTTAACAGGACGAATGAGTTTTACCCGGTTACCGCTGTCCTTTTGCAGGTTTGCTACACTTTTCTTAGCCATGGTTACTTAATTTCTTTATGGAGGGTATGCTTTTTCAAATATGGGTTGTATTTCTTCAATTCAAGCTTTTCCGGGGTGTTTTTCCGGTTCTTCATGGTATGATACCGGGACATGCCGGGCACAACTGAATTGCGTTGTTCTGTGCACTCCAGAATAACCTGCTTCCGATTACCTTTTGCCTTTTGAGCCATAGGTTATAAAATTTTTTTGCCTTGCTTTTCAAGGGCTTTGATGTAGGGGTAAATGCCTTTTTTGTTAATGGTACGGATCGCTTTGTTAGAAACCCTTAAACGAATATACCGCCCTAACTCGGGTACGTAAAACTTTTTATCCTGCAAATTGGGATTAAACCTGCGCTTGGTTTTACGGTTTGAGTGGGAAACCCAATTTCCTACTTGCGGCTTTTTCCCGGTCAATTGACATGTCTTGCCCATCATTATGCTATTTTGATTGCAAAGGTGCAATTAATCCGTCAACCTTCAAAATTGCTCATGTAGTGATGTAATAGTTCTTTAAAAATCGAAAATTGGAACTTTAACGTACCGCCCGGGCCGCTTTTGAAGGTCCTTTAGAAAGCTGTCCAACTCAGCTGAACTTTGCTCTAGGTTATAGTAAAGCTGGGAATCATTAACAAGCTTGCCTGCTGTGCCGCTACCCCGATCGATTTTTTTCATTATAGACTTAAAGCGGTTCATAGCCCGACTAGCGGTATCGATAGAAGCTTTAAGATTAGCCGCTGCCAATGAATCACTAAACTTTGAAACGTTCTGCATGGTATTATTGATAGCCTTGCTCTGCTGATCCAGGTTTTTGGCTACCGATGATGCTTTTGAGATCATTTGCCTGAAATCACCTTCCTGATCGCTTAGCAGATTATTGACTTGATTTGTGGACTTTTCCAGGTTCTCCAGTGATTGGTTAAAATTATCGATGCTACTGGCCAAGGCTTGACGGCCACCTTTATTCATGACCATGTTGACGTTGCGCACTAAAGTATCGATCTGGGTTATAAGTGAGGCGGTTTTGTTTTTAATGGGGGCCAACTCATTTTTAATGGTTTGCTGAAGCGATGATTTTGTGCCTGAACGGATAGTGTCACCCGGCTTATGCATTGCTTCGCTAATGGTATCCATTTTTAACCGTATGGCCTTGGAGCCTAGCAAATCAGCATTGTAAATCTCTGCTTTCGTATCCAGTGGCACCTGGATATCATCCTTTATAGAAAAAGCCACGAGGATGTGCGGATTGGATGGGCTAGTGATGTGTATATCCTCCACCTCTCCAATGCGATAACCATTGATGACGACCGGATTACTGACTTGTAAGCCGCTTACCTGGTTGTAAACCGCGTAGTAGGTTGATTTTTTTGTGAAGAGCTTTTTTCCTGAAACATAGGAGTAGCCAATGATTAATAAAACTATTGCTGATACGGCTAATAGGCCAACCTTCGTTTCGTTACGCAATCCGGACGTCATTTTATTAGCGCAAAACTAGCAAGTAAATCAGGAAACCTCTCGGAATTATCATTGATGAGTACTTACTATGATTGGTGGGCTAAATAGGGGAGATATGGGGGTTCTAAAAACTAGTTCAGCTTGCTGTTCATGGTTTTACGGTAGTTCCTGAAAGCCCTGAAGATGCCAGATGCAATATAAGTTTGCCCACGATCGGATGTCAGGTAGTTTCGCTCTGAGGGATTGGTCAGGAAGCCGGTTTCTATCAAAACACTGGGCATGGTGGTTCGATAAAGTACAACAAACCCTGCTTGCTTAACGCCACGGTTGTGGCGATGAACGCGATCATCAAATTGGTGCTGGATTTTTGAAGCCACATTCAGGCTTTGTTCGAGGTTATTGTTCTGCTGCATGGCATATAGAATATGACTTTCCGGGGATTTTGGGTTGTAGTTCTGATAGTTTTTCTCATAATTCTCCTCCAATAGCACCACTGAATTTTCCCGCTTAGCTACCTTTAGGTTTTCCTTTGATTTGTTTACCCCCATGCAGAAAGTTTCAGAGCCATGCACTTTCGTATACTGTGAGGCATTGGCATGCAGGGAAATAAATACATCTGCATTGTTCTTATTGGCAATCTCGGCACGCTTGTAAAGCTTTACGAACTTATCTGTTTTGCGGGTGTAGATAACTTCCACACCGTCTAGGTTTTCTTTGATATATTTGCCAAGTTTTAAGGCAATTGATAACACCACATCTTTTTCTAAAACACCGTGGCTTGTGCATCCAGCATCAATGCCCCCATGCCCTGGGTCTATTACAATGGTATCAATACGTAAAGATGGATCGCCACTGTAGGAATAGAAAGCAGAGCTTACCAGCATGAGGAAAACCAGAATGAATTTAATCACGCTCCGCATTACACAATTAGCCACCATTGCATTGATTTTGTCTTTAGCCAAATCAAATAAGCTTTTCAGCAGAACAATCCAATTTCCTTGTACCTATACAAAACTATAAAAACTGGTTGTTCCTTGTTAGGGATATTGGTATTGTTGGTGGGCATATCCCCCTCACCTCCTGAGGCAAATGGGACCATATATGCAGGGGTATGGCCTAAGGATACGGCTAATAAGCCCACAGATACAGCGGCTAGTGATTCCACACAACAAAATTGGCTCCCGGATTCCCTGATTAGCTCCTCCGCCCTAAAGCAAAAAGTGGATTACAAAGCCAAAGACTCGATTGTTTTTCAACTAAAAAAGCAGCGCTCCACCCTGTTCAATAAATCAAAAGTTAACTACAAAGAGCTGCAGCTTAACGCGGGTAAGATCAAGCTTAACTGGGCAACCAATCTTGTTCAGGCACGTGGGTTGAATGACTCCGGTGATCTAAAACAAAAGCCCGTTTTTAAAGAAAGTGATCAACAATTCCGGACTGATAGCATGGATTACAACTTCAGCTCTAAAAAAGGGAAACTATACAACCTTCGAACACAACAGGGACAAGGCTACCTGCATGGAGAGGAAGTCAAGAAAAATGAGTATGATGTAGCTTATGCAAGCGAGGCAAAATATACAACATGTAATAAAGATAATCCCCATTTTTACCTTTCGGCTAAAAAGATTAAAACCATCCCCAATGATAAGATTGTAACTGGGCCCGCTAATATCGTGGTAGGTGGGGTTCCCTTACCACTTTTCCTACCATTTGGCTTTTTTCCCAATACGCAGGAGCGATCTGCTGGATTGATATTTCCTAGCTATGGAGAAGACAACAGGCGTGGTTTTTTCCTCAAAGACCTCGGCTACTATACGGGTATTAATGAGCACATGGACCTTAAAATCGTGGGTTCCATTTTTTCAAAAGGTAGTTGGAATGCCAAGGTCGAGAGCAATTACAAAGTGCGTTATCAGTACAATGGCAGCGTCCTTCTAAATTATGGCCGGAATGTTTTCGGGGCCGAAAGCGATCCTGATTTTCGCGAAAGCCGGTCATTTGCCATCAATTGGCAACATAAGCAAAGTAACTCTGCCCATCCTTACCGTAATTTTAATGCTGATGTGAACATCAGTTCCCTATCCGAGCGCAGGAACCGCCTCACGGGCCCTAATGACAGGCTTAGTAATAATTTACAATCTTCCATTACCTATACGCATACCCTACCCCGTTCCCCATTTAGTCAGTTAACCCTTTCAATGGATCAAAATCAGAATTTGACAACCGGTAGTTTCAATGTGACATTGCCCAATGGTAATTTGAGTTCCAAACGCCTTCAGCCTTTTTCTTCAGCTGATGCCGGAATCCTGAAAAATATTGGCGTGAATTATGACCTGAAATTTAAAAACCGGCTCCAAACCAATGATTCGGTGCTATTTGAGAAGGGGACATGGAGCGATTGGCGTACCGGCTTACAGCACCGTGCCAACCTGGAAACAAGTTTTAATCTCCTTACTTACCTGAGCGTTTCTCCTGGCATCAATTACAATGAAAGCTTCTTTTTTGAAAAAGAAACCCGCCGGTATGACCACGTGGAGGACACCCTTATCAGGAATTTTCAACAGGGACTGTATAGTGCTCGCAATTACACATTTAATGCTAACTTGTCCACCAGAATTTACGGAACCTTCAATGTTAATCAATTTGATATCGTAGCCATCCGGCATCAAATCACTCCTTCTTTTAATTTCAGTTACCAACCTGATTTTAGTGACCGGCGCTTCAACAATTTTAATACGTTCTACAATAGAAATGGGCAGCGGGAACAGTATTTCCAATATCGCGGACCTTTTAGTGGGGTTTCAAGAGGGGCGCAAGGAAATATGGGGATTGATATTGGTAACAACATGGAAATGAAGGTGCGCAAGGAAACCGATAGTGGCCAGACGCTTAAAAAGGTACAACTTATTGATCAATTCAATATCAGTACGAAATATAACTTCCTGGCCGACTCCTTTCGCTTAAGCCCCGTTCAACTGAGCGCCAGAACGAAACTTTTTGATGCTGTAAACATTCGTTTTGGAGCCACCCTGGATCCTTATTACCTGAACCCCGCCGATACTACACGGGAGAAACAATTTGCCTTGACTGAAACGGGTTCCTTTGGACGGATTACCAGCTATAGATTGAACCTAAGTGCTAATCTAAATCCCAAAACTTTTAATGGCCAACCTGATGATAAAACCCAACGGGAATTACCTTCCCTCCAAAGTAGCCGCTACCAGGATTTTGATGTCCCATGGAATTTTAATTTGAGTTACAACCTTAACTACAGCAACCGCCGGTTAGAGCAAAAAATTACCCGAAATTTCATGAGTCTAGGGGGTGACCTTGAGCTCACGGATAATTGGAAAATCGGGAGCCAGTTGAATTATAGTATAAGACAGAATCAGTTCCAGCCTACAACTGTAAGGGTAAGCCGGGATCTTCATTGCTGGGAAATGAGTTTTGAATGGAGCCCCTTTTCAGACCGTAGTTTTTACCTCTTTAATATAAAGCCTAAATCATCGGTCTTGAGTGACTTGAAGTATCAACAGCGACAGCAACGTTAACGCATAAATTCATTGGAATGAAAACCGCATACCTGATCATCATCGGTGACGAGCTGCTGAATGGACTGACAACAGACAAAAATGGCGCTTACCTTGCCTATCACCTCAACGAGGCCGGCTTGAACGTTACACAGGTACGCATTATCAATGATGAAATGGATAAAATCCTGTCAGCGCTACAGGAGGCCTGGGATACCGCTGATGTGATCATTGCGACTGGCGGCCTGGGCCCAACTGAAGATGATATCACCAAAACAGCCTTCGGTGCATTTTTCAATTGCGAAGTGGTGCTTAACTCAACCGCCAAAGCTTACCTGGATGAGTACCTGCAACAAAGAGCTATCAAGCGACCAAGCCTGAATGAAGGACAAGCCTACTTACCTGAAAAAGCTGTGCCTCTCCGTAATGAGAAAGGAACGGCTCCCGGCATGCGGTTTGACAATGGAGAACAAGTAGCCTTTGCTTTTCCTGGTGTTCCCGCAGAACTCCGTCATTTTACAACCGATACGTTAATTCCTTATTTGAAGCAGCATCTTCAGTTACCCGCTACACAGCACAAGCATTTTCATACCGTAGGTATCCGGGAAGCGATCTTGGCCGAAGAAGTTTCTGATATTGCTGCTGATCTCCCCGATGGTATTAGTCTCGCTTATCTACCCTCTTTGGGAACCGTGAAATTGCGACTGACGGGGCGGGGCTTCAGCGAGCAGGGATTTCAATCGGCTATACAGCCATTTAGTGAAACCCTTCATCAGCGGGTCGGCTCCTACATTTACGGACATGATGGGGCATCCCTTGAAGCTAAGATTGGGGATATCTTGAATGAGCGGCAAGCCACTGTGGCTACCGCTGAAAGCTGCACCGGTGGCTACCTAAGCCATTTACTGACCAGCATCCCCGGTAGTTCCTCTTATTTCATGGGTGGCGTGCTTACCTACACCAATGCCCTTAAAGCAAAAGAACTAGGCGTGAGCAGCAATACCCTTGAAGTTGAAGGAGCCGTGAGCGAGCAAACCGTCCATGAGATGGTAAACGGGGTGCTGGCTAAGTGGAATGTTACCTACGGTATTGCCATCAGCGGAGTGGCAGGCCCCGAAGGCGGTACCGCTGATAAACCCGTGGGGACGGTCTGTGTAGCCGTTGGCGACCGGCAAAGTATCTTGACCAAGCGCTTCCAGTTTTTCAAAGACCGACAAAAGAATACCCACATGGCTGCTACTATGGGCTTGGATATGCTGCGGCGCTACAGTCTTTTTGGAGAAGTCAATTACACTCGCTAATGACCCATTTCTGATTGGTGGTTAAAGTGCTTAATTTTACGCCCTTAAACAAACCGTAAAACGGAATAGCATTACCATATGACTAAAAAGGTTGAGCTCCTGATGCCCCAATTAGGGGAAAGCATTCAAGAAGCTACGATCCTGAAATGGGTTAAGCAGGAAGGCGATACCGTAGAAGCCGATGAAGCCGTCCTGGAAATTTCCACTGATAAAGTTGATTCGGATGTTCCCTCCCCCGTTAACGGAACTATTGTAGAAACCAAATACAACCCGGATGATGTGGTAAAAGTGGGCGAGCCCCTGGCAGTTATTGCTACCGAGGATGAGGTGGGGGATGATGTAAATGTGATCGAAGATGATGGGGGTGGGGGTAAGGAAGTGGCCGAACCTGCCCCGGCTGGGGAATCCGCAGCGGCAGCTACCACAGCAACGGCTGAAGCCCCGGCACCAGAACCTCAGGCAGCGCCGGCCGCTACAGGCACTGCGCCGCAGAAAGGCGAAGGGACGCGCTTTTACTCCCCTTTAGTCCTAAACATTGCCAAGCAGGAGCAGATCAGCATGGAGGAGCTAGAAGAGCTGCCCGGTACGGGCAAAGAAGGCCGGGTAACCAAAAAGGATATTCTGCAATATGTAGAAGACCGGAAGGCTGGTAAGGTGGCCCAGCCACAGGCAGCCTCTGCCCCTAAGCCCTCTACTGATGGCCGGGAACAAGCACCAAAACAACAGCCGGCGGCTGCACAGCCTGAACCGGCTCAAAGTGAAGTGCCGGTGTATGAAGGCGATGAGGTAGAGGAAATGGACCGCATGCGCAGCATGATCGCAGACCATATGGTGCGCTCTAAGCGGACCTCCCCGCATGTAACCTCTTTTGTAGAAGTAGACATGACCCCGCTGGTGCAGTGGCGGGAGCGCAATAAGCAAAAATTCCAGCAGCAGGAGGGCGAGAAACTGACGTTCACCCCGATCTTTATTGAAGCGGTGGTCAAGGCCATGAAAGAAATCATTCGGCGAAAGCGCATGAACATTGGCCTGGCCACGGCTACGCCTTCGGGCCATTTGATCGTGCCGGTGATCCATGATGCCGATACCATGAACATGATCGGCTTGGCGAAGAAGGTGAATGACCTGGCCGGCCGGGCCCGGAATAACAAGCTCAAGCCGGAGGAAATTCAGGGCGGTACCTTTACGGTAACCAATGTGGGCACGTTTGGCAATGTGGCCGGTACCCCGGTAATCAATCAGCCGGAGGTAGGCATATTAGCAACGGGTGCCATCCAGAAGAAACCGGCTGTGGTAGAAACAGAAGGCGGAGACGCCATAGCCATCCGGCATAAGATGTTCCTATCCATGTCTTACGACCATCGTATCATTGATGGAGCTTATGGGGGTTCCTTCATTAAGCGGGTGGCGGATATCCTGGAAAACTTTGATACGTCAAGGGATTTTTAAAAGCTGTTTAAAGCGGCTTTAAGCCTCCTTTGAAAGGCCTTCAAAAAGCGGGACTGTTGATCAGTGGTTCCGCTTTTTTTGGATCCTGCAATGACGCCTTTATGATAACCTGCCTGGCTTCGTCCGGAGAAGCGGTGATGTTAGGAGGGGTAAGCTTTCTCCATGGCATGTTAGGCTGCTTTGTGACAGTGAATTGTAAGGCGCTTGCTTCCTTTTTTGAAAAAGGCGGCAAAGTCGCGGTTAACGCTCTGCGAGACCTCAATCAAGGTTGCGGTATTTTACTTCGTTAATTGGCGATCTTAAGGGTTAGTTTTCGCTTAAGCTCCCGGGCCCCGGGTTTGAAAGCATTGATTTTGCAGGAGTATACGGATTTTGCAAACTGTTATTTGCTTAATAGGTTAGTGCCTATGGAAGTTGTGCGGTTAGCACCGGGTAAGCATCGTCAGCGGAGGGTGGTTTGGATTCATTTTACCTATAACAGGCCAATTCATCAGCTGGTCAAACAGGCGGGCGCTCAATGGAGCCAAACGAACCAGTGCTGGTACATGCCGGCTGTAAAAGGTGCGATCAACAAGCTTTTTCAAGCCCTGAAAGGGGTAGCCTGGGTAGATTATAGCGCATTGAAAAAGGATGAAAAACCGGCTGCCAAAGCAAAACCGCCTTCCTTGGAACAAGTAAGCCCCGGGATCAAAACGGCTATTACCAATTTTCTGGATTGGATGCGAAATAAGCGGTATAGTGAAAATACCGTTGAAACTTACCGTGATGGGCTTTATCGGTTTTTCCGGTTTATGAAAAATAAAGAACCGGCCGAAATAGTCAACGATGATCTTGAGCGTTTTCACAAGGAATATATTATAGCCGGTGGCTATTCGCAGTCTTTCCAGAGCCAGGTCATTAATGCGGTAAAGTTGTTTTTTAGTAACCGGCAGAATCGCAAACTGGATCCGGAACTGATTGACCGGCCAAAAAAAGAACGGAAGCTACCCAATGTGCTGAGCAAGGATGAGGTAAAACGCATTTTGGAAGCTCCTAAGAACATTAAGCACCGGGCGATGCTATCGGTGGTTTACGGCTGTGGATTACGAAGAAGTGAGCTTTTGACATTAAAACTTGCTGATGTTGATTCAGAGAGGAAGCTCTTAATTGTTAGGCAGGCTAAAGGAAAGAATGACCGGTTGGTACCCTTAAGTGAAACAATCATTGAGCTTTTGCGGGCCTATTATAAAGCTTTTAAGCCTAAAACATGGCTTTTTGAAGGTCAAAAACCGGGGACACCCTATTCCGAAAACAGCCTTCGGAATGTATTGAAACATGCTCTGAAAAAAGCCGGGATTCAAAAACCGGCTACTTTACATTGGCTGAGGCATAGCTATGCCACTCATTTATTGGAAGCAGGCACTGACATTCGATATATTCAGGAGATTTTGGGGCATAAAAGCAGCCGTACAACTGAAATTTATACGCATGTAAGTACCCAAAATATTCAGCAAATCAAAAGCCCTATTGATGATTTGTAAATTTTTAGTTTTGAAATATAGAAATCAAACATGGTGACACTTATCCAACAAGATTTGAGTAATAGGCGTCACGATTTGGGTTCTATAAACAAGTTGGGGCACATGCAAAACATAAACAACTTGAATGAACAAAGGGAGCATTGAAAT
>CAZIUI010000036.1:0-18108 GCA_964542585.1 uncultured Sphingobacteriales bacterium
AGCTTTGGACACGTTCTTCAGGATTCAGTTTTTTGATAAAAGCTCCACAAACGTTGACCCATGGATTTACCGGAGATCTTACATATCAAGCAGGAAGTAGAAGGCCTGGAAGTGCTGACCGGTATTGAGACCCGTAACCAATACACCATTAAAAATGATGAAGGACAGGCCATAGGTTTTGCAGCTGAGCAGCCAGGCGGTTTCCTCACCGCTTTGGCGCGTTTAGTCTATTCGCAGGGGCGCCCGCTTACCATTACCATCACGGATGAGTCGGGTAACGTTAAGTTGAGCTTGACCAAAGGTTTTCATCTGTTTTTTCCGCATTATGAAGTCAAAGATCCGGAAGGCCATGTAGTGGGAAAGGCTAAAACAAGGTTCAACCTTTTGAAAAAACAAATTGACGTGCTTGATAAAGAAGAAAGGGTGCTTTTTACAGCAGAGGCCAGTGTCTTTTACATTGGGAAGCTTGGGTTCAAAGTCCTGAATAAAGGGGATGAAAAAGCTACCATAACCAAGCAATGGTCCGGCTTGGGAAAGGAGCTTTTTGCAGATGCAGACAACTTCCATGTTCAGTTTAATGACGTGGAAAAACAGGGATGGCGGAAAATGCTTTTGGCCCTTGCATTTGCTATTGATATTGCCTTTTTTGAAAAGGAGTAAGGTCAAATTAGGATTATGAGATGGAAAGGCTTTTATGGCAAAAATGACGCTTGACCTTCAATAGCGAAAAAAACGGAAAGCATCCGCTTACCGCTAATAAAGCCGCGAAAGCGAAACCGTTGAATAGCCACCTATTTATTGGTTCATTCGCTAATGGGCCCGGATCTTATACTGCATGATACCGGCAATGGATTGAGCGCGATTTTTGGCCTCTTCCGCTTTTGGCCCTTCAAAATGTTCATCCACGGTTTCAAAGAACAAGTGCAACCAACGCTCGAAGAGGTCTGGGGTTAAAGCCACTTTTTGGTTTAACCGGATGTGCGTATCCATGGGATTGCCGTCAAATTGGGCGGTTCCAAACAGTATGGATTCCCAGAAATCGTACATCCGGGGTAGGTGATGGTCCCAGTCAACCTGCGCGACATCATTGAAGATGGGCCCTAAGCGGTCATCCCGGGTTGCTTTTTCGTAAAATTTATGGACCATTACCTTTACATGGTCACGGGTTTGAAGGTCGGTCATCGTTTCCAGTGCTTAAACGGATTGAAATGGTTTTGAAGGGCAACGATTTTGCAAGCAAAGCGCTTAAAGCAAGCAATTGATTGGTTTTCCTTTTATAGATCAACGGCTGCTATTGAAAAACCATTCGCCTTCATTGATGTAGTGAATGGAAGCAGGTGCGTTTCTCATGTTTTTGGATTCGGTTCTTGCGCGCATACCAATTGTTATGTTCCTTAGCAGGCGCAACCGGGAGTATAGGAATTTGATTTGGCTAAAAACGTATTCCTTATTGTTCCAAATGTGCCAACTTTAATGCCCAATAAGAATGAAGGCAGCCAGCTCAGTAGTTATTTAATAACCAGCGCTCATGGCAGGTGCGTTAACTTATACTGCTTTTAGCTTTTTCTCATCATAAATTATAAGTTTAAGTTAAAAAATAAGTAAAAGCTGAGTTTATGAGTCGCCTGAAGCCATTTTCCCTTTTGTCATATACCCTTGTCTTGCTGGGGTTGACCATTCAATTTGCGATTGCTCAGGATTCATTGGATTATGGGAGGAACCAATCCCCCATTCAACTTGTGAACCTGGATTACCTTCACCAGCAGGGTTATACCGGTGAAGGCGTAACCATAGCCTTACTGGATGTTGGCTATGACGGGTTGGATTCTCAGAAGTTTTTTCAGCGTTTATTCGATAATGGGCAAATAAAGGCTACTAAGGATTTCTGGACGGATTCCGCTTATGTTTACCATAAATCAACCCATGGAACGTTTGTTTCCTCTAACATTGCGGTTAAGGCTGATGGCCAGTTCGTGGGTGGTGCTCCTGATGTTAATTTTCTATTAGCCATTACGGATGATATCGATACTGAAACTCATGAGGATGAGCGCAAGTGGAAGGCCGCTATGAAATGGGCTGATTCGCTTGGTGCAGATATCATTTCTTCCTCTCTTGGTTACTTTACCTTTGATGATGGTGTTGCGGATTATTCCTTCAGGGATATGGACGGTGAAACCACTATTGTAGCCAAAGCAGCTCGCGAAGCTGCTCGTAGAGGTATGCTTGTGGTTACCAGCGCTGGTAATTTTAATTGGCGGACCACTACGCCCTGCAATGTAGATAGTGTTTTATGTGTTGGCGGTGTCTCGGGTAATAAACGCTATATGCCTGGTGCTGCTACCGGTCCTACAGCTGATGGCAGGACCAAGCCGGATGTAGCAGCCCAGATAAGCAACATGTGGGGTGTTGGTCCGGAAGGTGTTACTGATATTGGATTTGGTGGTACTTCCGCCTCGGCACCCATGATTTCCAGTATTGCCGCTTGCCTTATGGAAGCCCATCCGGATAAAACCTACATGCAAATCATGCGGGCCATTGAAAAGAGTGGCCATCAAGCGGATGAACCCGACACGTTAATGGGATATGGCGTTCCCAATGCCCGGGTGGCTGATTCCCTGTTATCCAACAGCACGGGTAAAATTGAGCGGTCTTCGAAAGTTTCATTTAAGGCTTTTCCCAATCCCGCTAAGGATTATTTATCCATTGAAATTTCACGAAATAAGTCCTCAAAGGCTATTCAGGCCATTGAATTGTGGTCCGGATTGGGGCAACGCCTCAGGCGAATTGAGGCACCGCAAAGCAGCCTTCGCTGGAACATTCAGAACCTCAGTTCAGGGGTGTATGTGCTCAGGTTGGAAACAGCTAAGCACGGGACGGTGACGCAAAAAGTAATAAAGCGTTAAAAGCTTAAAACGCATGGGTTTTCAGGCTGGACCCCTTGCGCATGATGTTGTTCACCGTAAAAGGTAAGCCGTGTAATGGGTCGGAGTGATACAGTTTCAAGTTGCTGCGCTGAATAGCCGTACTTAAGGTTCGGCGCTATTGCTGAACCTTACAAGTAAAGCGTTACCATAAAAGGGAAGCCGCCCCATAGCGGTGCCTGGTGACCGGCTTTTTTCAAAGCAGTGGTCACCCAGTTGTTGCAGTTGTAAAAACCGTGATAGGTTTCAGCGGATTTGTAAAAACCTGAGTTTTTGTACTTCCCCTTTCCAAGGTACTCCCAGTGCCCACTCCTAGAAACTTCAAAACTTTGCCCGATGAAGGTTAGCATGGCTTGATAGTCAGACGGGGTCGCAGCCAGGGCATACACCTTGTCATCCGCAAAGTAATCCTTTGGGTGCTGTTCAAAACTGACCACATGCATGACTGAAGGGGTCGGGCAAAACACAGCGCTCAAGCCTCTTCCAAGCGGCTGCCCCGGAGAACGGTAAAATGCTGAATCGCCCCAAGCAAAGGACAGATAGCTGCCCTTGGGCAAACCAGGGTAATGCCAATAGCGAGCAGCGGAATCCATGGGTAACACTAAGCTTGTGTGGTAACCATGGATTACAACGTAGAAATGCCTTTCATCTTCATTTAATTGTTTAAGTGTTGGTTGACTAGACCAATTGGATGGTAAGCAAGCTGCTATCCCAATCGCACATAGCAAGAAAGTTGTGATAAGAAGCTTTTTATAAAAGCCACGGGCCATTTTTACCAAAATTCAATGGTTATTCTTTTTTAACAAGCTAGATTTTGGCCGAAGTTCTCCAAGATATAAAGGAGAGAGGTTACTGTTGGACTTCAAACTATCAGTGTAGGAGGGATAATCTTTTGGCATTAGCTAGTAGGGAAAATCGAAAATAGGAGCAGTTTTTTCAGAAGCTAAGAAGACAAAATGTTACCAAGGCTGGGTTTCCTCAGACTCCCTAATACATTCTGTAGCGGAATGTTCCGGGTTGTCCATAAGCCTTCGTATTTTTGTCAGATCACTACGAAATAAAAAGGGCCACATAGCTCAACTGGATAGAGCACTTGACTTCGGATCAAGGGGCTGGGGGTTCGAATCCTCCTGTGGCCACTAAAATGGCTTCTTATTCAAAAGTTTTATTAATTGATAAATGGTACTAACCCTTTTTCCTGACCGCTGATTGCCCTCCTTTCTGTATCTTTTTAGAGGTTTTTATAATTCTAATTAAAATTTTTATAATTGTTAGAAATTGATAAAACCATATCCAAAACTTTTTTTATGAAAATTAAGCACACCATAGTGCTGAAATTTTTATGACTTCTACTAAAACAAAATGAAATAGCATGATTTACCGCTTAACATTTTATGGCTTAATGGCTCTTCTGGTTTTAGGTTGCGCAGGAGAAAAGCAAACCAACCAAGACAAGTTTAAAACCCAAACCAAAACCGATCAAAATGGTAACAAGTATAAAACCGTTACCAATGATCCCTACGATGCCCGGGTTTACGAATTGGACAATGGTTTGAAGGTATACCTAACCAAAGATGAAGAGGAGCCGCGAATTCAGACCCTCATTGCCGTTAAAGCCGGGTCAGCTTCTGAACAAAAAGAAACTACCGGATTAGCACATTACCTGGAGCACATGCTTTTTAAGGGTACCTCCGAGCTGGGCACTACCAACTGGGAAAAGGAAAAACCTTTGCTTGAACAGATTTCCAGGTTGTATGAAAAGCGCAAGGAAACGGACGATAGTGCCAAAAAGGCTCGCCTTTACCGCACCATTGACAGTTTATCGCAGGAAGCTGCCCAATACACCATTCCCAATGAATACGATAAGATTGTGTCCAGCATGGGCGGGAGCCGTACCAACGCGTTTACCAGTAAGGACCGCACGGTTTACATGAACAACATACCATCTAACGAAGTGGAGAAATGGATCCACTTAGAACGGGAGCGTTTTGGAGATATGGTACTTAGGCTTTTCCATACGGAATTAGAGACGGTTTTTGAAGAATTTAACCAGACGCAGGATAACGATTTCCGAAAAGCGCGGATGGCCATGAACAAGGCCTTATTTCAAGGGCATCCTTACCGGTACAGTACCATTGGAAAGCCGGAAGACCTGAAGCATCCATCCATGAAAAATGTCCATGCCTTCAAGGATGAATACTACGTGCCGAATAACATGGCCATTTGCCTTTCGGGTGATTTGGATCCAGCTAAGACTTTCGAGCTTATCAAAGAGCAGTGGGGCGATATGGAACCCAATCCTGATCTGAAGGAAGACCGTAATCATGGCAAGGCTGATCCCATTGACAGTACCATCGTTAAAAGCGTCCAGGGGCCGGAAGCCAAGCGCGTTTACGTAGGCTACCGCTTTCCGGCTACAGATACGGCTAAGCTGATGGTGTCCCTGGTTGATGAGCTGTTGTACAATGGCCAGGCAGGCTTAATAGACCTGAACCTGGAAAAGCAGCAAAAAATCCTGGATGGGGGATGCTACAGCAATTTTTACCGGGAATATGGTCAATTACAGTTTTACGGGCAGGCCAGGGATGATCAGTCGCTTGAAGCCGTTAAGGATTCCCTGATGGCGCAGGTTAACAAACTTAAGCAGGGCGATTTCCCGGATTGGATGCTGGAAGCCGTTATTCAGAATAAAAAGAAGGAGCGCATCCAAAGGCGAAGCTCTAATTACAAAGCGTTTACGTTTGTAGATGCCTTTATCAAGGATCAACCTTGGCATGAACAGGTTAATTACCTGGAAAAGCTTGCTGACATCAATAAATCGGATGTGGTTGATTTTGCCAATCAAAACTTGAACAACAACAGGGTCATTGTTTACAAAAGGAATGGTGAAGACACTTCGGCTGTGGAAATGCCAAAACCACCTATTACTTCGGTGGACATCAACAGGGATGATCGATCAGCCTTCCATAAAGCCATTGATACCATGGAAACGAAACGCATTGAGCCGGTTTTCCTTGATTATGATGAGCGTATTCAGACCAGTGAGCTTAAAAAAGGCATTGAGCTCAACTACATTGAGAACAAGGAAAATGAGCTCTTCCGCCTCTATTACATGGCGGATATTGGCCGCCAGCATGACCGTCAGCTATCCCTGGCCATTGATTACCTGGAAAAGATCGGTACGGATAAATACTCACCAGAGGAGCTCGAGCAGGAATTTTACAAACTGGCCTCCAGTTTCAATGTATCGACATCCGGTGACCGCAGCTATTTATCGGTAAGTGGCCTCAGGGAAAACCTGGAACCTACCATTGAGCTGATGGAGCACATCCTGGCCAATGCCAAAGCGGATACAGCGGCTTACCGGAAAATGGTGGACAACAAAATAGAGGAACGGAAAAACCGTAAAAAGAGCAAGCGCTGGAATTTCCGGGCCCTCAGCACTTATGGGATGTATGGGGCGCAATCCGGTTTTACCAATAAAATTCCCTCAGATAGTTTACGGCAGATTCACCCGGAGCAGTTGGTGGATAAAGTCCAAAACTTGTATAAGCATGACCATTACATGCTGTACTACGGAACGCGCGAACCAGGTAAGGTCAAAGCCATCCTTTCGGACGAGCACCCCGTGCCGGGTCAATTAAAGCCCATCCCGGATAAGCGGGAATATACGATCCGAAAAACATCCGGGAATCAAGTTTACCTGGCTGATTATGACATGGTACAGGCACAGGTAGCCATGGTGGCGCGCGGGAAACAACACGATACTACCCTATTTCCTTATGCCCGGCTGTATAACCAGTACTACGGTAGTGGCTTATCATCCATCTTATTCCAGGAAATACGGGAATCCAAAGGTTTGGCTTATTCCGTTTACGGCTATTTTTCATCCCCTGATACGGGTAAGCACCATGTGAGCCGCACCTATGTGGGTACGCAATTGAACAAAATGGAGGATGCCAATGAAGCCATTAAGGAGTTGCTGACCGATATGCCAAAGGCCAAACAACAATTCCAAACCTCCAAAACCAGTATCCTGAAAAACATTGAAACAGACCGCACAACCGGTGCATCCATTTTCTTTAGCTACCTCAGCGACCAAGAGGCCGGCTTTTCGCAGGACCGGGACCGGTACATTTACAACAAGGTGAAATCCATGACGATGGCGGACATAAAGCGGTTTTTTAAGCAACACATCAAGCAGCAGAATTATGACATGATGATCATGACTGATCTGGATGAAATGGATAAAGCTACGGCCAAGCAATATGGAAAGGTCCAAAGGCTTAGCAGGGAAGAATTGTTTGGATATGAAGTTGGCGATGAAGGAACCAAAGCCTCCATGCCCTCTGCAACCAAGCCATGAAACCGTAAACTTTTTCCGCCCTAAGAGATTGGATTAGTAAAAAGCCATGCTTTATTGGCTCAAAAGCTAATGGCAAGCCTCTTTTTGATTTTGCCTGTTTGAAAACGGCATCAAGATTTTCATTGCACTGGGGCCGCAGATGAGGGCAACCTCCTTTTCGGTATTAATTGGGGTTTTGGTGGCGGTAGCAACATGTTTACGAGTTATGGTTTCATAATCAGTAGCCTGTATTTTTGAATGCAAAAGCCCAAGTCATGGCCTATATTCAGACCCATCCCTACGAGGCTGCCGAAGGCCGCCTAAAGGAAATTTACGATGACATCCTTAAAAAGCGCGGTAAGCTGGCTGAAATCCATACGTTACAGAGCCTTCATCCAGAGACTATAGTTCAGCACATGGAACTTTACATGGAGCTGATGTTTGCCCAGTCACCACTCAAACGCGATCAGCGGGAAATGGTGGCCGTGGTGGTATCAGCCTATAACAATTGTGAGTATTGCGTGGAGCACCATTCTTCAGCCCTTCAACATTTCTGGAAAGATGAAGAACAGGTGGATGACTTAGCCGAGGATTACCACTTACTGGGGTTAAGCCATGCCAATAAAGCCCTTTGTGACTACGCTTATGTCCTTACCGTCAATCCCGCTAATGTTAGTGATGAAGCGCACATTCAGCCTTTAAAAGAAGCAGGATGGGATGACCGTGCAATCCTGGATGTAGCCATGATAATTGCCTACTTCAACTTTGTAAACCGTTTGGTCCTTGGACTTGGTGTTCCCCTAGAGGAAGATTTGGGCGAAGGTTATAACCATGATTAAGTGGCCGCGCAACAGGTTTTTAGATTTTGGAGAAAAAGCACGAAAGGTTGGAGGCTGAGCAATAGAATCCCAAAGTAGAACCGCTCAGGTGAAGGCAGTTTAAAATCCCAGTATTTTTTTTCTTTACCAGAAATGAAAAAACCCCTCTACGCTTGTAGAAGGGTTTTTTTGAAAGCTTGGATTTCTCCAAAGGATTTACCGGTGAATCAACTTTTTAGTTACTTGATTTTGGCCACTTTGGATATTTAAAATGTAAGCCCCGCTTTTCAGGTTTTGGTTAACCCTAAGCGTATGCTGGTTTTTACCTTCTTCAGCATCAATTGACCTGTTAATGATAATTCTGCCGGAAGCGCTCCTTAACCTCAGCTGAACAGCTTGAGGAGATGGCAAGGTAAAGACTATTTGAATTTGACGTTGGAAAGGATTGGGATAGGCTTTTTCTAGCGAAAGGGATTGCTTGTCAGTTTCCCCGAAATCCAACGCTTTGATCTTTGAATATTCATAGGAACCATCGATATCCACTTGCTTTAATCGGTAGTAATTCGTACCATTTAAGGGGTTAAGATCAGTAAAACTGTAGTTCTGTGGCTCAAGAGTGGTGCCTTCACCCTCGCGTTTGCCAATTGTTTTGAATTTGCCATCGGAACCTCTACGCTGTATTTTGAAGTAGTCATTTTTGGTCTCAGAGGCTGTTCGCCATTCAAGTTTGGCTTGCTGATTTACTTCCTTGGCGGTAAAATTCGTTAATTCTACAGGTAAAGCTCCGTTGGAGGAGGTAGAGCCAAATGTATATTCGCTAAAATTATTTACCTTATTAGAAGTGACACTTCCCGAACCACTTAGACTACCGCTAAATTCAGATTGGCCGTAACTCTCCCACTGAGTCTTTGATTTGTTGTTATGGGCTACTACAAGATCATTCTTGGAAGGAAGGTTACTCATCGGTGTAGGCGTATTTTTATTCCAATAGAGGGTAACTTTTACTTTCCCATTTTGAACGGTACTAGACCCACTTTGCAGAGAAAAGTCAAAGTACTCAAAGTCGGAAACTGATTGTAATTTATTCCCAAAAACCGAGCTGAGGTTTGTAGCGGATTTTTGGGTGTAACTTGCTATAAAATCATTACCCTTTGGAATACTATGGATAGATGCTCTGTGCAAATTTCCATTATGGGCCTCCCGGAATTCAACACTGTCAATCCGACCGGATGGATTTTCAAAGGCAATTTTACCGGTAAGATTAACGCCATCCATTCCATTGATGCTAGCGGTATCCGGTATTACCAATTTTCCACCTTGCTTTACCTCAACCTCTCCAACACCAAGGTTTAGCTGATCTTCAACGGTCAATGTTCGACCACTTTCTACTACAACCTTACCGTTAGTTTGAAGTTGCAGAACCTTGGTTGTTTGATCTGCATTGGTAACGTTTATAGTCTGCTTAGTAACAACCGCAACATCATTACTTTGGGGAATAGGACCCGATTTTTTGTTGGTACCTCCCGTGGTTTTACCGGGTGTACCATTGGGTTTTATCTGGTAAACCAAAGCTGCTTTGTTATTATTACTATAAACAGAACTTTCGCTTCGGCCCCCAATAACATAATCGTTGTTGCTGTTTTGAATAAGGGTATGGCCATAATCCAAGCTACCACCACCGAACTCATTGGTAAACAATGTTGTGCCATCGGGCGTCAACGTGGTGTAGTAAACCTCTCGGGTATTCTGATCTTTAAAACCACCGGTTACCACAATGTTACCAACATTGTTAACAATAACAGCTCGTCCGCGGTCCACGCCATTGTTTTTACCCAATACTTTATTCCACAAAATATTTCCTGATGTACTGATTTTTGCAACATAAACATCTTGTGTACCAGTAACACCGGTAACCTTGGATTGACCAGTTAACACAACATCGTCATTACTTGTACTGGCAACACCAAAAGGCTTATCAGTATTGGGCCCTCCCAAAACTTTACCCCATCGGAAGTTCCCATTTAAATCAAATTCGGTAGCATAGATTCCAGTGTTGTTTTGGTCATCGGTATAAGAGACGGCTGCAATCCTGTTGTTACCGGCTTTTGTTAAAGCATTGGCTCCTTCATCGGCGTTAGGTGACCCAAAAAGTTTCTTCCATTCCATGTTGAATGGTGATAGACTAAACCTTACCAAAATGCCATCAGAATTGTTGACATAGCTTTTAGTTTTACCCGTTAAGATAAATTCTCCATTTTGAAGTTTTACCAAGTCATTGGCCAGGTCATCACTCGGCCCTCCAATTAACCACTCCTTCTTAACGCTTACACTAGAGCCTTTATCCTTGATTTTAACGACATAGATGTCGTAATTACCATACGAATTAGTACCAGATTTACCCACAACAACGTACTCTTTATTTGTAGATGTAGGGGCAATTGCCTGAGCTTCCTGGTAACCGCTACTACTTCCGATAATGTGCTCCCATTTGACATTATATTGTTTATCAACCTTTACGGCATAAATATTCTTTGCACCACTGCCAAAAGAACTGCTTCGTCCTACGAAAATGTAACCATTGGTAGTTTCAATCACATCATTGAACCATTCATCACTTCCGCCACCAAAACCATTGCAAAATGGGCTGCATGAGGTTTGTGATTTTTTAGTGCTGGATATAGCGGTATTCGAATAGTTTACACTTTTTACATCGTGTAGGAAATCTCCGTTGCTAACAGCCTTAAACTGATTTAGACCTTGTTTTGTGTAACTCCGGATAGAATTTTGTGAACAATTTCCGCAGATTTTTCCATTACTTCCCACTTTTGCTATCAACATGTCACCATTACCACTGCGACTGCTGTTGGTTCTTCCTACGGCCATGAAACCGTTATTTGTCGATATAACACCATAGAATTTCTCATTAGAAGAAGCACCACCAACTTTATCCCACTGCACCTGTCCTGATGAATTAAGTTTGGCTATATAGCCGTCTTTGCTTTTGTTTTGGGTAGAGGAATAACCCGCTACAATGTAGTTGCCATTTTTAAGCGCTAAATCCATGCCTCGGGCTTCTTTGTTTTGCTTTCTAAATCCAGTGCTCCAAAGAAGCTTACCGGTTTTATCCATTTTAAGAACAATGGCTGACATTTTACCGCTGCCATTAACGGAGAATTTTCCATACCCAGCAATAACAATATTATCATTGTTATCTACGCGCATGTCCTTAGGATAACTTATTTTGGAATTGCCAACTGTTTTACCCCACTTAATATTACCATTAACACTTAACCTGGCAACATATATCTCACCGTTGGATTGGTTGGCGTTTTGATCGTATTTAGTGTAGCCTGTAATCACAAAATCCCCGTTGTTTAATTGGCTGGCAGATGCCCCTTCATTGTTCTTCCCTTCAGCACCAAATATACGGTCCCACCTTTTGATAAGACCTTCTCCGCTAGAGCGGAGCTTGAAATTAAGCACGTAAATACCATTACTGTTGTGGCCCCATTCCTCAGAGGTGCCGGTTAACAAATAATGACCTTTATTGGTAATCATGATATCATTCGCTACGTCCCTGCTCTCAGGCCCGACCGTACGTTGCCATTGTAACTTACCTTGATTACTTAATTTGATGATATACGCCTGTTTACCAACATTGTTAACCTTCGCGGCTCCTACAGCAACATAGTTTCCGTTTTTATTTTGAACTATGCTGTATCCCCAATCAGTCTGATTTTTATTGCCAACCTGCGTTTCCCAAATCTTTTGGAATTTATTGTTCTTCCCAATTTTAAACTTTATAATGGAAACCTGGCCATTGTTATTGAAGGATGAAGAACGGCCAATAGCTACATAGTTCCCGTCATTGGATTGAATCACATCCGATGCTTTATCCATACCCCTTCCATTACCTAAGGCCCTGCATAGCGCAGATCCCTTTGAATTACCTTTACATTTATTAAGGGATTTGAAATTGTTGCGGTTATTATTAACTAACCCACCAGCAAAATTCACCGTATCCATGTTGTAATCGAGTTCCTTCTTGGGATTACTAGTAAAATTAGGTGAAGATGAAGTTACGTTTTTTCCCTTATTCCAAGTTTTACCATCATCCCAGGTTCCGGTTTGTATGGATGATAATTTATTACCCTGTCCTCCTTGAGGAGGCTGAGAAATACCCAGATTCCAATCCATAACGTATACTAGAGTAAAAAACCCAATAAGGAGAAATAAAATTGAAGAAATGGCAACCTTCAAATAGGTTTGTTTTACGCTTGTTTTTGGTTCTAGTTTCATGGCTACACGTTTTTTATCCATATTGTAAGTACTTTTAATTATTGGACCCTTGAGAAACGGCAGGATTCAGTTGTAATTTCTATCATGTCTTCTATGTCTTTCAACTGAAAATCGTGTAACTAAACGTCTTTGCTATTATTAAAGTAAAAGTTAAATAAAACTTTTTGTGAAACAAAAAAATTAAACATCAACTGAATCATCGAAGCATAAGATGAAAAATTTGATTAAGTTAAAATATTGATAGTTTAATTAAAAATTATTTTAGGCGAAACTTTCGATAAAAGTCCCACTTTGTGACCAAAAGGTAAGCTACTACATAAACTATTGAAAAACAATTTTTTTACCTAATTCTGTAATCCTTTAAACACATTTTTAAACCACCATCTTACGACCTTCATCGGCTAAAAAATTCGCCACACCTAGTCTTGCCCGGACCAGAAAAAACGTCTTTTTTACTTAGCCTATTGAATTTGAGGGGTGAAAAGTTTCACATAAGTTAAAATTGGCAGTTTAAAGGGAGTCATCCCTACCTCAAAAAAGGTATAATCATTGGTTTAAAAGGCTAAGGTATGATACCAAAATCATAATTGCCCCAAAATTCATATTAAACCAAACTTTGACATTCTTGCGCTTTAAACATTTAAAACTTATCAAGAATCATCCCACTCAATCGCATTAGCTTAATCTCGGCCTGTTTTGTTTGATAGCGGGCCTCAACGAATCGCTGCCGGGCTTCCAGGTAATCCTGTTGGGCTTGCTGAAGCCGTAAATAATCAATTCCCCCGGCTTTGTAATTGGCGCTTGCAATCCGAAAAGTTTCCTTAGCTACGCTTTTGTTTGCTTCTTCTAACTCCAGCCTGCTACGGCTTTCCTGATAGGTAGTGTAAGCTTGTTGGAGTTGTGATAAAATTTCCTTTCGCTTTTTTTCAAGGGCCAGGTTGGACCGGTCGATCCGAATTCGGGCATTATCGGCTTTTCGGCGGTTGTTAAAGCCCTGAAATAAGTCATAGGTCAGAAATAGCCCGTAATCAAACCCATGCTCCCTGCTTTCACGCAGAAAACCGGCTTCAGAGGATGTTTCGCTGAAATTATAGCCGAGGTTTAAACCAATCTCCGGATAATTATTAGCCTGTACTTTCTTAAGGTTTTGTTTGGCTATGCGCTTGTTTTGAGTGGTTTGCTGAAGGGTAGGATTGGCTTTTAAGGCTTGCTGCTTTAGGGGCTGGTACTGGAAGGGCTTCTGTAAAGGAATTTGGGATGGTAGTAAAAAAGCATTATTAAGATTAACGCCCATTAAACGGTTAAGCCGTGTTTTACCATTTTCCAGCTCCCTGCGCTGCTGCAGGTAATTGGCGGTATCTGCGTTGTATGCGCTTTGCGCCTGTCGGTAGGCCAGTTCGGATCCTGCACCAATATGCATGCGGGTTTTGGCAAGGCTGCGGCGCTTCCTGGTCAGCCGTAAGGCTTCCAGCTGGGTGGTTAAGGACTGCTTTTGCTTAATCAACTGGTAATACTGATCAATTATGGCTGAAAGCTGCTCCTGGACAGCTTTTTTAAATTCTGCTTTTCCTCGTTTGCGGATGGTCTTTAACTGTTGGTAATCGGTAAACATCTGAAAGCCGTCAAACAGGGTCCACCTTAACTCAGCCCGGCTATTCAGGCTTTCCCTTTCAGCACCTTTGCGGTTGACGGATTCCCCGCTAATAAAATCCTGACGGGTATTGCTAATGGATGTTGATTGATCGGCCGTTAAGCGAAGGGTGGGAAGAAAACCGGCATTGCCCCGTGATACATTGTTCTGATCAATTAGCCGGTTTTTCCTTGCGATCCGAATCTGGTAGTTCTGCTCCAATCCTTTCTGGATGGCTTTTTCAAGGGTTAAAGTGTCCTGCGCTAATCCCTGAGTAGGGTGCAAGGCCAAGAATGGCATGATTAAAAAAGAGATAAGCCAACAACTAAAATTTTCGGTAGGTAATTGAATGCGCATTGATAAATTCTGAAATAATTTAAGCTTCTTGATCAGCTTCCATGGCAGCTACATTGCTTACCGTTTTTTGCTTTTCAGAGATATAGGTATAAACCGCTGGTATCACGTAAAGGGATAATAATGTGGCAAAAATCATCCCGCCAATGACCGGGATACCCATAGAAGCCCGGCTTGCTGCCCCGGCTCCACCTCCCAAAACAAGGGGGGAAATTCCCAGAATAGTTGAAATACTGGTCATCAGGATTGGGCGAAACCGCCGGGTTGCGCCTATGACAACGGCTTGCTGGATGTCGTAACCGGCGGCCTTCTGCTGGTTAGCAAATTCAACGATGAGGATAGCGTTCTTGGTAACCAGCCCTATCAGCATGATGATCCCGATCTGGCTGAAAATGTTGAGGGTTTCATTGAAATACCAAAGTACAAACAAAGCCCCGGCAAGCGCTAGCGGGACAGTGAGCATAATGATCAGCGGATCGCGAAAGCTCTCAAACTGGGCGGACAAGACCAGGAAAATGATCACCAATGCCAGAATAAAAGCAAACACCAGGCTTGAGGCGCTTTCCGCATAATCCTTGGAAGTGCCGGATAAGGCAGTTGAAAATTGATCCCCAAGAACGGTGTCAGCAATCCTGCGCATTTCCTCAATACCCTGGCCCACGGTTTGATCTCCTGCCAGACTGGCTGATACCGTGGCCGATGTGTAGCGGTTATACCGGTAAATGGTGGGTGGCCCACTGGTCTCACTGAGGTTCACCAGGTTGGACAAAGGTAGAAGCTCATCCTGTTGGTTACGGATATAAAGCTTACGGATGTCGGAAGGTTCGTTGCGGTTGTGGTCTTTTACCTGGCCGATCACCTGGTATTGCTTTCCGTCCATGATAAAATAACCCATGCGCTGGCTACTGTAAGTCAATTGAAGGGTTTGCGCAAGCTGCTGTGGATCAACGCCCAATTTCCTGGCCCGCTCCCGGTTAAAGGTCATTTCAAGTTCTGGCTTGTTAAACTTCAGGTTGACGTCCGTGAAAGCAAAAGTGCTGTTCTTTTTTACCCGCTGCATAAAGTCTGGGAGCACTTGCTTCAATTCCTCAAAACTTTGCGCTTGAATGACAAATTCCACTGGCTGACCACCAAAATCCCCTCCTATACTCTGCTCTTGCGAAATGAAAGCACGCGCTCCGGGAATTTGGCTGATCTTCTTGTTCAAGCGTTTAGCAATGGCTTGCTGAGGGATATCCCTTTTGGCCTTCTTGGTAAGCATGATGCGCATGAAGCCCGAGTTTTTGGAGGTATTGGCTCCAAAACCCGGGGACGTAACGGATATGATGGCCCGGCGCTCAGGTACTTGTCGCTTTACCATTCGGATAACGCTATCCATGTAGCGATCCATATAGGTGAAGGTAGCACCCTGCGGGCCTGTGGCGAACATGCGCAGGTTGCCGCGGTCTTCCACAGGCGCCAGTTCTGAGGGCACTGCCCGGTAAAGCCCGTAGACACTGCCTGCCAGCCCGGCTACGATCAGGAAGCTAAGCCACCGGTACCGCATGAATCTCCGCAGGCTCCGGCGGTAGCTCTCCGTCAGTCTCACGAAAAAGGTCTCAGTCTTCTGGTAGAACCAGGAGCGGGTCTCGCGCTTCTTCAGGATGCGGGAGCTAAGCATGGGGGAGAGGCTCAGGGCCACGAATGAGGAAATGATCACACAGCCCGCGATCACCACGGCAAACTCCTGAAACAACCGCCCGGTAATGCCGGACAGGAAAATGATCGGCAGGAAGACAGCCGCCAGCGCCAGGGTGGTGGAGATCACCGCGAAAAAGATCTCATTGGAGCCCTGAAACGCTGCCTCCTTCGGGGTTTTGCCGGCTTCGATCTTGGCGTAGATGTTTTCCAGCACTACAATAGCATCATCCACTACCAAGCCAATGGCCAGCACTAGGGCCAGCAGCGTTAGCACGTTGATGGTGAAATTCAGCACATACATCAGGAAAAAGCTGCCAATGATGGCGATCGGCACTACGATCACCGGAATGACAGTAGTCCGCCAGTCCCGCAGGAAAAAGAAGATGATGGTGATGACCAGCAGAAAAGCGATGATGATCGTTGTCTGTACCTGGCCAATGGATGAGCGGATGTACTCCGTGGTGTCAAAACCGATCCCAAGTTCAATATCAGAGGGCAGGTCCGGCCGGATCTTGTCCAATTTGTCGTAAAAGGCATCCACGATCTGGATGTAATTGGCCCCTGCCTGTGGACGGATTACCGTTCCTACCATAGGTTCCCCATTCCGTTTGAGGACGGTTCGCTTATCAACTGGTGCTAAGCGCGCTTGCCCGATATCTTCAAAGCGCACCAGTTGATCATCCCGCTCGCGGATGATCATGTTGTTAAATTCTTCCTCAGTCTCCAGGCGTCCTTTGGTACGGATGCTTAGCTCCACGGTCTCACTCTCTATGGCACCTGAAGGGAGTTCTACGTTAGCCTCTTCTAAAGCATTGCGGACGTCAGTAGGCGTAACTTTGTAAGCATTCATGCGAGTGGGATCCATCCACAAGCGCATGGAATACATCTTCTCGCCCCAGATCGAAACCCGGCTTACCCCCGTTATCGTCTGGAATTGCTCTTTGAAGGTATTGTCCGCAAGCTGGGTGAGTTCTAAGAGGGAGCGCTTATCGCTTTTGATGTTCAGGAAAACGATGGGTTCAGCACTGGCATCCGATTTTTCCACTACCGGCGGATCAGCATCTTCGGGTAATTGACCCCTTGCTTGGGCCACTTTGGAACGCACGTCATTGGCTGCGGCCTCAAGTTCGCGCGATAGTTGAAACTCCACCGTGATGGTACTCCGCCCATCCCGGCTTACGGACGACAGTGTGCGGATGCCGGAGATGCTGTTGATGGTTTCCTCCAGTGGTTCGGTGATCTGCGTTTCGATGAGGCTACCGTCTGCACCGGTGTAGTCCGTAGAAACCGTGATGATGGGTGGTGTGACATTCGGGTATTCCCGTACGCCCAGGTAGTTATAGCCCAATATCCCAAAGAGGACGATGGTAAGGGACATGACCGTGGCTAGCACGGGCCGGCGGATACTGATGGAGGATAAGCTTAGCATACTGCTATTAATCCCTGGATTTGTTTAATTTATACAGCGGAAGGTTGTTTGCGTGTTACTTGACTGTATGCTGGATTTTAACGGCTGTCCCTGCTTTAACTTTTTGAATGCCTTTGCTTACAACGGTATCCCCGGGTTTTAACCCTTCTACAACTTGCACCCGGTCATCGGTACGCTGAGCAGTTTTAATGGATTGGGGCTCGGTTTTACCATTGCTTACCACATACACCTTTTTGCCATCTAATTCGGGAATAACCGATATAGCCGGTATCATCAGGGCATTAGGGTCCGTGGTCAAGTTAAGCTCAATTTTTACAAAGCTGCCGGGTTGAAGGGTTTGCCCTTCATTGGGGTAGCGAGCCCGAACCCTAAGCTGGCGGGTGCCTTGATCAATGAGTGCTTCTATAGCATAAATATTGGCCTTAAGAGTAGTATCTTGTTTATCAGGATATAATGTTAAGGATTGCCCCGGTTTGATTAGGGATGCGTATTTAGCGGCAACAGCAAACTCGATCTTAACGGGCTTTGTTTTCACCAGCCTGATCACTTCTGTTTCGGGGGAGACGTAACTACCAAGGCTAACTTGTTTTAATCCCAGCCTTCCCCTAAAAGGAGCATGGATGGTGGTTTTA
>CAZIUI010000037.1:0-12637 GCA_964542585.1 uncultured Sphingobacteriales bacterium
TGGCTATGCAACGGACTTTTGTCGAGACCGGGAAAGCCATCACTTTCACCACAGTAGTCCTTTTAGCGGGGTTCAGTACGCTGATATTTTCGGATTTTACTGTTACGTATTACATCGGTTTATTGATTGGACTAACGCTTTTGAGTGCCCTAATAGCTGACCTCCTACTCTTACCCTTGTTATTGTACCGCTTCTACCGCTAAGGCCGTATGCTTAATTGAAACACGATGCTTTACCTATTTTTGCTTAGCAATTCTTAACAACCAAAAAGCGCATAATTTATGACGCATTTAAAACAATGTTTAGCCTTTTTGATGGCCGCTGGAATTTTCGCTGTGCCACAAGTTCAGGCTCAGGAAGGCATGAATGTAGACCACGTCAGTAAGATGGAAAGGGCTTTCAATGCAACCCTTTCTCCCAATGGCCGGTACATCGCCTATCAAGTTACTGAATCACCCGATCCCATGGAGGAAAATGCCAGGGCCAGTCTTAAACTAAACCTTTACGACACCAAGGAGGATAATATCATTCCTTTTTATACCCAGGGGAATGCTGGAGATGTTGCTTTCCGACCGGACCACAATACCTTGACGTTCCTAACCAGCCTGGAAGGCGATAAGGGCCGTGCCCTTTACGAAATGCCCCTTGATGGCGGGGCCCCAACCAAATTAATGGACTTCCAGAGCAGTATTAGTGGCTATAATTTTGGCCCAAAAGGAAACCGTATAGTGATTACGGCTAAAAACCCCAAAAAAGCTGGCCAAACAGACCTCCCTTACAAGCCGGAATTGTTTGAGGAAGGCATGGTGAACACTAAAGCTTTTGTAGCTAACCTCAATAATGAAGACCCGGAGCCTAAACCCATCAAGACTGAGGGTACTATCTATACCATAAGGTTTTCGCCTTCCGGTGACCGGATCGCATTTTCTATTGCTCCCACCCCCAAGATTGATGACTACTACATGAAAAAAGACGTCCAGATTGCTAGCTTTGAGAATCAGGAGGTGATAGCTGAACTAGAGCATGACGGCAAGCTGGCAGATATCCGTTGGAGTCCGGATGGTGAGCAAATTGCCCTTTTAGCTGGCAATGACATCCACGATGTAATAGCAGGACGGATCATGGTCAGCAATGCAGAAGATGGCGCTGAAGTCCGGAACATTAAACCCGATTTCAAAGGCAAATTCGAGCAGATCCGCTGGCATGAGGACGATAAAATTCATTTCCTTGCTAGCAAAGGCACTGAAAGAGGATATGGTGTTATAGAGCCGGAAAGCGGATCTATGGATTATACATACGAGCCTGGTGAAACCAACCTGATGTACCAGGAATTTTCAAGAAATGCGGATGGTAATGCTGCTTTTGTAGTTACAAAGCCCAATCATCCCCGTGAGATTTACTATAAGGATGGCAGTGGAACACCGGAGCGCATCACAAACACCAATGAGTGGATGAGTGATGTGGCGATGGGTGATCAATCGGTTGTTAGCTATGAGGCTGAAGATGGTAAAGCCCTCGAAGGCATCCTGATAAAGCCAGTTGGTTATGATGGTGGCGAAGTGCCCTTGATCGTAGTAGCGCATGGAGGGCCCGAAAGTCACTACAGCAATGGCTGGCTCACGCGTTACATCTACCCGGGCCAGGTGGCCGCTGCCCAAGGCTATGCAGTTTTTTACCCCAACTATCGCGGAAGTACCGGCTATGGAATTGACTTCCTGAAATCCAGCCAGGGCGATGCTGCCGGGAAAGAATTTGACGACATTGTAGACGGGGTAGATCACCTGATTGATGAAGGCATAGCAAATGAGGACAAGGTAGGCGTCACAGGTGGCTCTTATGGCGGTTATGCTACAGCATGGATGGCCACCAAATATTCCGACCGCTTTGCTGCTGGCGTGAAAAGTTTTGGCATTAGCGACAACATTTCCAAATGGGGAACTACTGATATCCCAATGGAGATGTACCTCGTTCATAACCGTGAGTGGATCTATGAAGGGAATTGGATGAAGTACTTGAAGCGCAGCCCTATCTACCATGTGGATAAAGCCCAAACGCCTCTTCTGATCACCCATGGTAAAGAAGATACAAGGGTTCATCCCGGGCAATCAATGGAGCTGTACCGGCACATTAAGGTTCGGAAACCGAATGTTCCGGTTCGATGGGTACGGTATCCCGGTGAAGGGCATGGTTATGACCGAAGTACCGCGCAGTACGATTACAATATCCGTATGATGCGCTGGTTTGATCATTTCCTGAAAAATGACAACAACAAGCTTCCAGCGCGTGTGATTGATAATGCCCTACCTGAAAATCAATAAGTGACCTGCCTCCTTATTCAAGAATTAAATCATATGACCAGGGCCTTCCAGAAAGGCTCTGGTCATTTTTTTGAAAATTTACCACCATGGAAGAGAAGAAGCTTTTTGATGAATCAGGAATGAAATTTTTAACTGAATACCTGGCCAATGCTGCCCCTTCAGGATTTGAGGCTCCGGGTCAAAAGCTGTGGTTGGATTACTTACGCCCCTATATCCAGGATTACATTGTTGACAATTACGGAAGTGTAGCCGGGGTCATCAATCCCGGGTGCGATTACAAGGTGGCTATTGAGGCCCACGCGGATGAAATAGCCTGGTTTGTGAACCACATTACCGATGATGGTTTCATCTACGTGAAAAAAATCGGTGGGGCAGATCACCAAATTCCTCCCTCCAAAAGGGCTTTTGTTCATACGAAAGAAGGCCGTATCCCTGTGGTCTTTGGCTGGCCTGCTATCCATTCAAGAGGGGGTCATGAAGAAGTAGCACCGTTAACTAAAAACTTGTTTTTGGATGCCGGATGTGTTGATCAATCGGAGGTAGCTAACCTGGGTATCCATGTGGGTTGCCCGATCACCTTTGCTGATGAGCTTGAGGTACTCAATGATCGTTACCTGTCAGCCAGGGCGCTAGATAATCGCATTGGTGGCTTCATGATTGCGCAAGTAGCACGGCAATTTCACTTGAATGACGACAAACTGCCTTTCACACTCTACGTTGTTAATAGCGTTCAGGAAGAAGTGGGCCAAAGAGGAGCGCAAATGATGGCAGAGCGTTTAAAGCCTGACCTGGCTTTAATCACCGATGTTTGCCATGATACACAAACGCCCCGTATGAATACAACTACGGAAGGGGACGTAAGGGGTGGCAAAGGGCCAGCTATTACGTATGGTCCCGCGGTGCAGTACAATGTTGTAAATCAGCTTGAAAACATAGCTGATGAAAAGGCCATTCCCTTTCAAAGGCGTACAACCGGACGAGGCACCGGAACGGATACAGATGCTTTTGCTTATTCAAACCAAGGGGTGCCTTCGGCTTTGATTTCCCTGCCCATTCGGTACATGCACACAACAGTGGAAATGACGCGCAAAGATGATGTGGCCTGTGTGGTAAGCCTTTTTTACCACATGCTGCTATCCATAGAAGCTAACCAGGATTTCCGGTACTTTTACTAGAAGCATTCGGAAACCTGTGGATTCTTTAGCCCTTCAAGTCACTTTGGTCGGATCGGGTGCCTTCTTTCGGTAAACCTTAATATCGTAATGCATTTCCAAAACCTTGAGGCGTAAATAGTAGCTCTGTCCTTCCGGTTGAATCATTTCCTTACCGGATATCTTATCACGATTCAGTGAGGAAATAATAGGGCTGTCATACATTTCCTCAATTCCCTCCACAATCCCGAGCTCAAAATTGCAGTGCGTGTAGTCCCCAGTAGCTTCAGCATGATAGGTAATCATCAAGGGCTGGCCTTTGGTCTCAAATCGATCAGAGAATTGCCCTTTATGGCCCTTGATATGAGTAATTTTCCGCCACTCATCGCTTTCAGCGGGATTGACAGCTTTTGATGGACTTTGGCTGCAACCTTGTATTATTAAACTGCCAACAAAAAAAAGTGCAGAACAAAAGAAGGAAAGAGACTTGGTCATGGAGCCTTTTTTTAAGAAAGTGCAAAACTAACAATCCTTCCTTATTTCCCCTGTAGATACTTAGATCAGGTTGTAATCAGTTTACGAGCGTAGGGGCTGTAATATCTAGGATTGGGGTGGCATTCGTTTCAGGAATACAAAGCCATTTTTTCGCTTGATAAGCTTCAGCTCCGGATCTGGGTAATAGTTATTCAGGTCATGGTTTTTGACAACAAAATAGACTGGTTTATCAATGGGGCCCTCTAACAACCATTCTTGGGTAACATGCTCCTGGGCATTGCGAGGCTGCTTGCGTTTGTAAAAGAAGTGCGCATAGCTCTTAAATCCCAGAACTTCCACATAAACATCTTCCCCTTGAAGGTTTTGGTAAAATTCAACTGCAGCGTGCTGGGTATACCGTTCAATTTTCGGCACAAAAACGTAAAGCGCTACCTGTACAAGTAACATCGTACTAATAAATGGGACAACTACGCTACGGTATGTTTTTCCTTCCCTAATCATCAGGCCTAAGCTTGTCAGGATTGCTAGCCCGTACAATATTCCGAAAACTGCCTGCGCGTTTGCCCAGTGGACTTCCGCATTAAGATTGGCTTTGGCAAATGCCCCCTGTATGCGCTCCTGGAGCCAGTCTATTTGCTGGCCTAAGATTGGTAAAGCCGTAAAAGCCACAGCCAATACCACTCCGATAAGCCCTAGCAAAAAAGATTGATAAGCCCGCCAGTGGACTTGAGAGCTTTTCATCCAATGGTAAAAAAAATCTGCCGCTAAGTAGGTTAGCGGGAAATAAGCCAGGGAAGAGTAATGTACGATCTTCGTATCTACTATTGAAAAAACAAGTAACACTGCTGATAGCAGTAGGATCATCACCCTCTTAAAATGCCGCTGGAAGCTCGTCAAGTAGCCATAATGATAAAGCCCTCCAAGGGCAAAGATTGAAGCAGGAAAACAGCCGAGCAGCAACACTACAAAATGGTAGTACCATGGTCCTCCATGCCCGGCTCCTTCTTTCGTCAAAAGCTTAACCTGGTAAAGGATAAACTCCTGTAAGAACCAAAAGCCATTCTTAATCGTCTCCAAACCATACCACGCTGAGGAAATGAATAGGGTTATCAGTAAAAAAAGCCCTAAATGTTGCCAGTAAAACATGAAACGAAAGCGATGCCAGGCCCAGAGCCCTAGCCCCGTTAGCATAGGCATCAGTAAGCCTACCGGCCCTTTCGTTAACACCGCTAGCCCTATAAAAATGCCAGCTATTAAGCTGGTTTTTCGCTTGTAGTGAATTGCTTCCGCTTGGGGTCCTGTCATCAGTGTCAACCAATAGACCCCAAGAAAAATGAAGAGGTTAAAAACAGGATCGATGATACCTGATTTAAAATACATATGAGGAAGAATGCTTCCTACATAAGCCAGGACCCAAAACCAACCGAATGTTTTGTTGTAAAGTTTTTTGCCTATATGAAATAAAATAACAAGGGTAGCTATGCCACATAAGGCATTCGGTAAACGTGCTGCATAGGCATCTATTCCGAAAGCTTTCATGCTAAGGGCCTGCAGCCAAATAAAGAAAGGTGGCTTTTCCCAGAAAGGCTGAAAATCAACAGTAACACGGGTCCAGTTTCCGGTAATTAACATTTCCCTGGCGGATTCTGCAAAGTTGATCTCGTCCCAATCAAAAAGGGGAACTTGACCAAGGAAGGGCAAGTAAAGAAGTGCAGCGCCAATAGCGATTAAGCTATAAGTGATGGATGGGGAAAGCTTAATGCTGGAAAAACTCATAACAAGGCTACCTATTCGTTTTTACCAATACATCCGAATGAGGCCACCAAGGTAATCGGGATAAAAAGAGTGGCGGATAATAAACCAACCAGGCATAAACCACCAAACCAATGAGCGTACCTAATAGCCCCCCTACCACTACATCCCCCAGGAAGTGCTTAAGGAGGTAAATACGGGATAATCCTGAGATGGCAGCCAGCAATAAACAGCCAATTTGCAGCAAAGGACGGCCTTTGGCCTGAAAGGCCAGAATGGTAAATAAACAAAAAGCCGAAGCCGAATGGCCTGAAGGAAAAGTAAAGTGGGTATGCGCTTCTAGCCAGGCTGGAACAAAAACTTGCTCCGGATTAGCAAGGACACCAACAGGACGTCTCCAATGATCAAAGACCATCCTTTTAAGGGTCTGAACAAGAATTCCCTGCGTTATAAATGCAATACCGGCTGTCAAGCCTAACCAGTAGCGATACAGTAGTAAGCCAATGGCTACAACAGCAAGAAAAATCCCATTGCCGAGAAGCGTTCCATAGTAAAAAAGGTGATTGGCCCAGGGCTGATAGTGATCATTAAGCCAGATTACTGCTTCCCCACGCTTTAGGAAAAGCATGAAAGCGAGCGCAACAAGTAGTAATGGTCCGTAGGCCAGCCAAAAGTAGGGGGCTTTCTTAAAAAGCTGCTTCATGACCGAGGCAGTTGTTCAGCTAAATTCAGCCCCTTTGAAAATCAGGTTTGGTCTTATTAAGGAAAGCATTCACACCTTCATTGAAGTTCTGCGTGCCAAAGGCATTGGCAAATTCATGCGTTTCTGTATCAAAACCATCTTCACCTTCGCGGTAGTAAGCATTTACCGCTTGAATAATTTTCCCAACGGCCATTGGGGATTGCTTTCCTATCTTTTGAAGCAGGTTTACACAGTAATCCTCCAACTCGCCAGGTTCTACCATTTTATTGATAAGCTGCATGTTTTCAGCCTGCCCGGCTGTTATCATTTCACCGGTCACGAGAAATTCCATAGCTTTCGTTTTCCCGATAAGCTGTGTCATACGTTGTGTTCCACCGTAACCGGGGATTAACCCGAGTCCAACCTCAGGCTGCCCAAGCCGGGCATTGGAGGTGGCAACGCGCATATGGCAAGCCATGGCTAGTTCGCAACCGCCACCTAGTGCAAATCCATTAATAGCAGCTACAATGGGTTTGCGGGCATTTTCAATACGCTTAAAAACACTGCGGGTATTTTCAGCCATCTCCTTTGCCTGAGCGGGGGTGTATTCAGCAAATTCCCCTATGTCGGCACCAGCAGCAAAAGCCTTCTCCCCTTCCCCTGTAATGATTATACCGTCAATCTGATCATCTTCCAGGTAATAATGGACAGCTTGATCAATTTCCTGAATAGTTTGTATATCAAGGGCATTGAGCTTTTTAGTACGGTTGATCTTAACCGTTGCTATACCCTCAGAAGCGTGGTGAAGCAAGTTATCGAAGTTCATATTGGCTTACAATTTTTAAAATTCCCGATGCGTACGCACCCATTCTTGGATGTAATCAACAATTTCAGAAGTAGTGGTCCCCGGTGGAAAAATTTTATCCACACCCTGTTTCTCCAGAGCTTCTTTATCATCTTCAGGTATCGTTCCACCCCCTGTTAATAGAATATCATCAACACCCTTCTCCTGCATCAGTTCGATAATTTTAGGAAAAATGGTCATATGGGCTCCTGATAAACTACTAATACCAATGGCATCCACATCTTCTTGCAAAGCAGCATTAACCACCATTTCAGGAGTTTGTCGCAAGCCTGTGTAAATCACTTCCATTCCTGCGTCTCGCAATGCGGTAGCAATTACTTTAGCTCCGCGGTCATGGCCATCGAGTCCAACTTTTCCAACGAGCACTCTTATAGGACGCTCCATGAAGAGTATGGTGTTATTTTCTGTCGAGCAAAGGTAGTTTATTTAAGGCATTGCTACCACTTCAATTAAGGTAAGCCTTCCTCGCCGGTATCCTCATCTTCATTTTTATCTTCAGGCGAAGGGTTTTCTGAGGAATCGGTGCTGTCTTGATTATCCGAAGCTTGATTGTCGTTTTGCTGATCTTTTGAAAGCCCTTTTCGCTTCAACTCTTCTCGTTCTCTCAGTTTCTTATCATCCACATGCTCGTTCAGGAAGTTGTTTATTTTTTGAATATCATAATTGGTTTCTATTTCCCCGAAAGGATTGATGTTGATTTCCAAACCCTTCAGATCTTCATGAACATCCGCTTGATTACTTTTAGCTTGTTGCTTTTGATGCTTTTTGCGTGCCATAAGCCCCGTATTTTAGTATAAATGTACAAACATTAAGCCACGTTATTTTGGCTACAAGGTCCGAAGCTACTTATTAGTCAGACTGCAGCGGATATGATAGCTTTGCACAAGCTGAAAAAACAATGCCTATGTCTCAGGCAGGAAGAGGTTCTTTTTCCGGCCGAATCGGCTTTATTGCAGCGGCTGCTGGTTCAGCCGTTGGGCTTGGCAACATTTGGCGTTTTCCTTACGTAGCAGCCGAGAATGGGGGCGCAGCTTTTCTACTTATTTACCTTTTTTGTGTTTTTATTATTTGCATGCCTATTATGATTGCAGAAATCAGCGTTGGCAGGCATGCTCAGTTAAATCCCTATGGGTCTTACAAGTTCATAGGCGGTAAAAGCTGGGGTGCTGTAGGCATCATTGGGATTATTGTAGGCATTATGATCCTATCTTTTTACAACGTGGTAGCCGGCTGGTCATTTGGCTATTTTCTGCAAACGGTCACCGGCGACCTACTTCAGCAACAAAATTTCGGCAATTTTTTCGGCACCTACACGACCAATGTGGGTGATAACTTAGCATACTCCTTTGTTTTCATGCTTTTCACAGCAGTTATTGTAGCTGGTGGCGTTGAAAAAGGAATTGAACGAGGGGCCAAAATTCTAATGCCTTTACTTGTGGTTCTCATCGTGGGTCTCATTATTTACGCTTTAACCCTGGATAATGCCATGGAAGGGGTTAAGCGGTATTTGTTACCCGATTTTAGTAAAATAAATGCGCAAACCTGGTTTTCTGCGCTTTCCCAGGCATTTTTTTCCCTGTCATTAGGAATGGGAGCTTTAATAACCTATGGTTCCTATTTTAGTAAACAGGATAGCATCGTCAGTTCAGCTGCCCTGGTAACTACGGCTGATATGGCCATTGCTTTCCTATCAGGCTTATTAATATTTCCATTAATTTTCTTTCAAGGCCCTGAAGCACAAAGCGCAGGCCCTGCTTTGGTATTTGTTACATTACCGGCCATCTTTCAGCAAATGGGCCCAATAATTGGATCTTTCATCGGGGGATTGTTTTTCCTGCTACTTTGTTTTGCAGCCCTTACCTCCACCATTTCTTTACTTGAAGTTCCGGTAGCTTATCTCAAGGATGAGTTTAAGCTGAAGCGTCTACCTGCTGTAGCCTTGCTCGCTTTACTGATTTTTATTTTAGGATTGCCTAGCATGCTCTCTTTTGGAGCAGTACAAACTTTTACACAGTTTGCTCACTACGGAGCTGGAAATGAGGCCTTAAAATTCCTTTCAGTAGTTGAAGATATATTCCTGGATGTCGGTCTTCCATTTGGCGGTTTTATGGTCTCCTTATTTGTAGCTTACAAATGGCGATTTAGTTACTTCGGACAGGAAATCGAACAGGGACACCCCAATTTTCAGGGGACTATCCTTCAGCGTCTTATTTCCATAATGCTAGGCTTTATAAGCCCTGTTTTCGTGGGAGCTATTTTATTGATTACCATTATGGATACTTTTTTTGGTATATCCGTTTTTTAGCAATTTAGTTAACACCCTTTAAGCTTATTGATCGGGGTTAGGCATACCCTGAAACGAAAACCCCTCTCGCCGGGATTGGGATACTTAGCCCCAGATTTTGGAAAGCGAATTGACCTGCTCAAAGCTTTGTTGACCTAAATACTTCTTTATTAGTAGAAGGATCACTAACCTACTATTTCCCTTTTGAACGTTGAAAACCGCCCCCGCCTAAGCCTAGCTGTACGTAAAAGCCCTCAAAATTGTAATCCGGAGCATTGTTGATACTACCGCCTTCATAAGACCAGTCCCCACTAGCCGGCTGATACCAATAGCCTGCCTCAAGGCTGGCCAGCAGTCCGCCACTCTCCTTTTCCTTTTGATTGAAAACAAGGTAGTAATCCAACCGAAGACCGGCGTGAAGCAGCGGACCTGATTGGCTGATATCAAGGGTGCGACCGTAATTGTCAGGATTCCCCTTAACATCTGTAAAGTCGACATCCTGCTCCTCATCGATTTCGGTTGTGTACCCAACTACCCCACCACCGATCTTGGGGGCGATCAACAGCCGCTGACTTTTGGCGAAATCATATCCCAGGTTGGCCAGAGCCATGCCTCCACTTGTACCCACACTCCAGTTTGGGGACGATGAGGAAGCCCCTTCCAATCCATATCCTTCAAGGCTGACGATGAGATTGTTGAAGATAAAGCTTCCCTGACCCCCTACAACGAAATGGTCTTCACTAGGGGAAAGGCCGGAAGCACCATCAGGTAGGAATTGCTGTAACTCATCTACCTGAACCCGCGCATAACCAAAGTTGAAACGGCCATCCCCGCCATTTAATTCTTCCTTCTGACTGAAAACCGGAATTGTAACACAAAAAAGCACACTGATCATTAAGCTTTTTTTCAACATAGGAGGCCTTTTTGGTTTGAGTTTTTACTCAGAAATAGTAAAATATACGTTATTAATATATTCAATTGCCATACCATCCGATATAGGCAGCCCTGTACCAAATCTGACCCTATTTTACTTCCCATACCCGGCGTAGTAAATGAATGCTATATCAAAGGAATGTGCTACTTAGTACCGGAGGCTGCAGTAAATTGTACAATTCGCTGACAATTTATCACGGCTCCTGCCACTAAGACTATCATGCTACCCAGGATGACTTCCAGCGAGACGTTCCAGTCCATCAGATTACCTACCAATAATGGCCCTAGCGCTGTACTAACCACCATGATCATGGTAAACAAGCTACGCACGGTACCCAGGCGCTCAGTCCCGTAAAGCTCAGCGAACAAGGCACTTTTCACGGGTCCGCTGAGGCCCATGGAAATCCCGGATAGCACCAGGAAGATCAGCGCTCCGCTGATGTGATCCATTACCGTTATCGGAATAAAACTAAGCATAAGCGGAAGCAAGAAAACCCGGAAAACGACCGGTGCTGAAAAGCGATCCACCCACAGACCGCCCAACAAGGAAAACAGGAACCGGGCTATAGCAAAACCGGTAAAGAAAGCGGAATAAAGGGTGACGGACCACCCTTTTTCATCGGCAATCACATACTGAAAAAAGAAGATGCCGGTTACAGTGAATGGCATCACAAAGATCCCGGGCAGGAGGGCATAAAACCGCTTTTCACGCACAATGTCCCAATAAGACTGCCACAACGCCCGATGCTGATCGTGATCCTTAGTCTGCTTGGGCGGATCAAAATGCTGAAGCTGCCGGAAAAGCTGGGTAACCAAAAACACTGATAGCGCGCCTGCACTTGCCAGAGCGGCTGCCCGCCATCCTACTTGGGTAATAAGTAGCGAGATAAGAAAAGGGAAAATAGCTTCACCGATGGAAAAGCCAAGCGAGGCAATGCTCAAAGCTTTACCGCGGTCTTCTGTATAGTAGCGTGCCATTACGGTCTGGCTAATATGGCTCATCATTCCTTGCCCAGACAGGCGCAAACCTATTAGGGCTAATACGATAAAAATCCAGCTAGGCGAGCTGCTCAGGATCAGAAGCGATACGATCAGGCCAGTAATTGTAAAGGCAGTGACCCGTTTTACGGGATAGTAATCAAGGGTGTGGCCTACGGTAAGCATCACCACCGAAGCTGTTACTGTGGCCCCGGCATAGATATTTCCAAAAGTGCCTTCTGAGAGTTGAAAGGTGTCTACAAACTCCGGGATGTAAAGGGAGATAAGGAAGGTTTGGCCAAAGCTGGAAAACAACGTCAAAAGCCAGCCAAAGCTTACTCCTGAAAAGTTGGCTTTTAAAAAATGGTAATAAGCTTTCAACCACTGCGACTTTTAATTCAAAAAAAAGCGTGCAAAAGTCGCTTTTGAAGGTTGAAAAGCCTTAGAAAAAAAGCTTTGACTGACGAAAAAGCCTTAATTAAGCTCCAAGACTACAGGGCAATGATCAGAACCCTGAACTTCATTGAGCATAGTGGCATCCTTCACCTTTGGCCACAAATCCTGACTAACAAGGAAATAATCAATCCGCCAGCCGACATTGCGCTCACGGGCATTGGCCCGGTAGCTCCAGTAGGAGTAGACCACTTTATTCGGATACAAGCTTCGGAACGTATCCACCAGGCCCTGATCCAGATGAGTTTCAAAGCCATTGATCTCCGTCTGAGTAAAGCCAGCTGACTTGTTGTAGTTCTGCTTAGGCCGGGCAATATCAATCTCCTCATGGGCTACGTTGAAGTCTCCTGTAACTACTACGGGCTTTCGCTCAGCTAGTTTGGAGAGGTAGGCCCGGAAGTCCTGATCCCATTGCTCGCGGAAATCCAGGCGCTTAAGGCCACTCCCGGCATTGGGCACATAGGCATTGACCAGGTAATAGTCCGGGAACACCAGCGTGATCACGCGGCCCTCCTCATCATAAGCCGTTTGTCCCAGCCCATAGTAGACATCATTCGGTGCCTTTTGGGTGAGAATGGCTGTCCCGGAGTAGCCCTTTCGGGCTGCCCCGTAATGGTACAGGTAATAGTGGTCAAAATCCTGAAGCAGGCGCTGTGCTTCCGCGTCTTGGGCTTTGGTCTCCTGCAGGCAGAGGACTTCCGGTTCGTAGTCCGCTATGAAATCGCT
>CAZIUI010000038.1:0-11301 GCA_964542585.1 uncultured Sphingobacteriales bacterium
TGGTATTGGTAGGTACTGTCACACAGAACAGGCTGATCCAGCTTCTGGGTAGTGGCGCCTGACACCTGGTATAGCAGGCTGTCATCCCGCAAGATCCGGTAGGTTTGGACTGGCACGCCATGGTAGGCCGTCCAGTCCAGACTCACCGCCTCTGATATACCGTTGGCCTCCAGTTGAATGGTTTTGTGAGTGCGGGTTTCCGGACTGGCATTGTTACAGCTATCCGTGGCTGTGATGAAATACCGCTGAGGGCGTTCTTTGGTATTGACGCCTTCATTCAAGTAGCTGGTGTCAGACACCACATCAATCTTCTGGAATTCATCAACCGCAGGGACATACCGGTGAACAATATAATTATCAACGTCATCTGAGGAGGAAGGCTGCCAGTTGAGCGCTACGGCTCCATTGTTTGTCCCGGTCCGAATGACTGAGGCGGTTTTTAGGTCTGGTCTATCCGGGGCAATGGTATCAAAGGCTACCCGAACAATAGTGTCAGAAAAACTACTATCTTGCCCAAAACGGTCAACTGCATTGATGCGGTAAGCATAAGTTTCCCCACATTCAACGCTGCTATCTGTTAACATCGTTACTCCTGGACCGATTGCGCTAAATTCCTTAAAACCATTTCCATTCTTTGAACGCAGGACCTGGTAAGCACCTACCTCAAATCCTAGGTAGGCTGACCAGTTGAGCTTAACGGCCAGGTTCTGGTTCGCGGCTTTCAGATCAATGGTGGTATGGGTTTCACTGAAAGCACTGGTATCTCCGCACTGGTTATAAACCACCAAGCGGTAGCTGTTGGGCTTATTGGCTGTGTTGATGCCCGTTTGCGTGTAGGTGGTATCATCCAGCTTATTAATGGTTTTAATGCGCTGGTAGGGTCCGTTACTGCCTTGGGCTGAGTGATAAAGGTAGTAGCGCTCAGCAAAAGTATCAGCTTCATAGCGGTCCCAGGTGAGTTTTACAGCGCCATTGGTTTGTCCGGTTTGGGTAACGGAAACCCTGATCAAATCAGGAGTGTCGGGTTCCGGGTATTCAAAAACTTCCTGGCAGAAGGAGGCAGTCCAGGAGCTGTAGCCGCTCTGTGTATCCACCGCTTTGATGCGGTAGCAATAGGTGGTGCCGTCTTCTACATTGGTATCAAGGTAGGTGGTTTGTTGTTGGTTGTTCGTGGTTTGTAGGGTAAAGTTGTTGCTGGTTGCTGGTTGCTTGTTTCTGTAAATCTTGTATTGGTCAACGCCTTGGGGCAGGTCATCGTAAGCATTCCATGATAGCCTGTTTTCAGCTCGGCAGGCGCCCGTCTGCACTTTGGGTACCGCCATGCGATCCGTGTCCGAGGCATTCACATTCTGAGCCCGGCAGCTGTCCGTGGCTACGATGTAATACTGATGATCAGTACTGCTGGGTGAAGCCGTCTGATCCGTATAAGTGCTGTCCAGGACTACGGTGTCCAGCACTGTGAAACTAGTGCCTTTGCCCTGGTTCCGCCAGACCTCAAAAAATTTCTGATTGGTGTTGGTCTGCCAGTTCCATTCCAGCTGCACCTTGCCATTTAAAGTAGCGCTGACATACCTTAGATCAGCTGCGGGTGGAGCAATCGTATCTACCGGGGTAACCGCTGTTGTATCGGAAAAACTGGTATCCACTCCACTTCCGGAGATGGTGCGGATCCGGTAACGCTCCGTGACTCCACAGCTGAGGTTCAGGCTGTCGATGTAGCTGGTGTCAGCAGCACTGCCAATTACTTGCCATTTTCCATCATTCAGGCGCTGGACTTGATAAGTGGGATTGCTAAAGCCTTGGTAAGCTCGCCAGTTCAGGCGGTTCTTCAGGTTGCCGGGCGTGCCTTTCAGCTGAACGGCACAGTGGACCCCGCTGAAGGCTGAGCGGTTATTGGAGCAGGAATCAATGCCCACGATGCGCGCACAGTACTGGCTGTCTCTTGTATCCAGCCCGCTGAAGGTGTAGCTTTCCTGAATACCCACGGTATCGATGATCCGCCAGTTTTGGGCATCGGCTTTCAACCACAACTCATGACGGGTGACCGAACTGTCTTGACGCATCCAAGTGAGGTGGGCACTGTTATCATCCGACACACTCAGCTTTTGGACCTCCGGTGCCGCCGGTGCTTGGGTATCAAATGGGGCAACTCTGGCTGTATCTGAAAGGGTGGTCCGGTCTCCGCCTTGTTCATAGCTCTTGAGCTGGTAAAACTGCGCCTTATTGCAAGGCAGCGGGGTATCGGTGTAGGTAGTGTCCGAACCCCCAAGGCGTGCAATGGTATCGTAAGTAGCACCAGCTTTCCTGAGCAGTAACTGGCTATCAATGGGGTAGCCGGAAAACCGCTGCCAGGTGAGCTTAGCTGCATTGTTCCCTGCCTGATCCTCCAGCTGGGTTGCACAGAACGTATCAGAGTAGGTCTTGGGCTTACAACCACGAACCGTGGCAATCGTGTAGCAAAGTTGGCTAGTGCGGGTGTTAACCGTATCGAATACGGTAAAGGAACTATCAGCTTTATCCGGATTGACTACCTTATCTACCTGCTGAAATGGTCCTTTGCCACCTTGCTGCCTGAGGACTTCGTAGCGGTTCAGGTCCCTGACCGCTATCCCTTTGAATCGGATCTTAACTACCGAATCCTCGGCTACGGTGACATTCTGCATTTCAGAAGGCTTAGCGCTATCCACCTCAAAGATCCGGATGGCCTTGCTGATGGAGTCAGTACAGTCACCATCTTTCACGGTAAGCTTGACGGTGTCGCGGACCACGCTGTCGTAGTCCTGGCTGCGGTAGATCAGCTGGTAAGGGCCCTGGTTATTCTGGCCAAACTGACCGGGATTGCCGGAAGTATCCAGCGGACTGGCCTTGCCGAAATCCCATTTGAACTCCGTGCCGGGCTCCTGCTCCCCGGTAAAGCCAATGTTGATCGTGTCATTGAAGCAGCCGGAGGTCTCGCGCGTGTAAGTGATGGTATCCTGGAAGGCGAAGTCGGCCTGAAGGTTTAGCGTGAAACCTGAGTAAAGGCCTGCATATCCTGGTGTTTTGCCAGAAGTAGTGCCAACTCCATAGAACCCAGCTGCCATAGCGCCTGTGGATTTGACGGTTACATTACCTGTAAAACCGGATATCTTATACGTCTCCCAGTTTGGCAACCCTGGAACCGGCTTGCCACCGCTTTGGACAATTCCATTTACCCTAACAGTACTGTCTTTCTGGGTAAAAACTAAAATATCCCCACTAAAGGTGTTACTGCCAATTTTAGTTATCTCAGGAATATCTACACGCTTAGGTAATCCACAATCTAAAGGAGCTAAAAAATTGGTCCCTGGCGATGTCGTGGGAAGTCCTCCTGTACTAGCGGAAAGGAATTGATACACATAAGCGGGCTTCGAGGTACGGATGCCCATGTTGTTATGGGAACCGTTCTGGTATTTATTATGAGGTATCAAATATTCCTCACCTGCTTTGAGGGTAGTATCAGGCGCTGTGGCATTGTTGATGTAAACTTTTGTATTGTTATAGGCTGCTAATACCATTGGTCGCTCTTGAGAACTAGGACCATTTCCTTCTATTGAGGCATATTCATTTCCAAGCCGGTTAACCGGAACAATTTGATCAATACCAATATCCTGCCCGCCGGCATTAGCAATACTCCCGGTAAAATTACCTGAGTTCACTACTACGGGTTTATCAGATGTTATCAGGGCCCCAAGAAAACCTTCCAGGTTAGCGTTAACATTCGTATAACCGGTGAATACATACGTTTCTCCTTTGTTAAGCAGTAAACTAAAACTATCGTTTTTTAATCTTTGATTACCGGGCAAGATTCCCGACTCAAATTCAACATTTTTATCATAATCCTTCACTTTAATGGATGTACTATCTTGTGTTGCCTGTACGCTTGTGACAAAATTTCTTCGAAATTGGGCTAGAAATTGAGGCATGAACCCAGCCCTAAATTCTTTTCCTTTAGCAGCTTCTCCTTTAGTGGTAAGAGCCCCAGCTTGCATAGGACTTCGATACCTAGCGTTAACGTAAAAAGCCTTGGGGGCAGTAAGCTTTAACCCTTTATTCTTCAACTTTACTCCCACACTATCATCAGATACCATTAATTTGGTACTGGGGTTTTGCCCATTACCTACTAAGATCTGGGCTGGATTGTTATTTGATATTTGATAGGGTGAATTTTTGAAAGCATTACCGGCCCCATCCTTAATGGTCACTTTGAAAGACTGCTGCTGGGGTGTGGATAAATAAAGGTGATGGTCCTCAATATCTTGAGTTTGCCTCGAATGGAGGGGTGGAATCCAATGAATGGTGTCTAATTGGGCTTTTAATTCATTAGCACTAAACGCTAAAAAGACTCCTACAATGGTTATGAGTTTGTAGAGACGCAGCATATAAAAACTACTACCCTAAAGTTTATGAAATACGACACTTTCAAATGAAAACATCTAAATGTAAAACCAAAGCCTAACTTGAAAAGGCATTGAATTAACAAATTAAAAATATTTGGATATTAATTCCTCAATCATAGCTAATATGCTCTCAAGCCTTTTGTGATCATCGTTCAAAATTATCAAAAGCCATATAGGATCAATGCTTGAGGCTTATTATCAATTTCAACCGTTTGTCCTCAACAAAATAAACCAGCTAGCTATTACCTGAATCTACTTTTCAAAGCTTATTCCTCAAGATCCGGTTTTCTGGTTTAAACTCACGCAGCCAACAATTACCATAAATGCGTTTTTTCAGTGACGTGGAATATTTAAAAATGGCCTACCAGGGAGCCAACCCAGTTGGTGAAGGTCATAAAGCCTTTGATAACAGGATTTTTAGCCAGGCCTTGAAAGACCCGGCTATGAGCATTTCACGCCCTTAAAAAGGACCTCCTGATGGGGGACTAAAAAAAAATAGCCTCATTCCTACAAAAAGCGTCTTCCTCAAATTTAGCTTATTCCATTCCCATCTTTCTTAAATACGATTAGCCACTAATTCATAACCATTACTTATGCAATTTGCCAATACTGAATGCTAAATATGGTAATATTTTTCCAAAGCAAATATTCCTGTTTAATTGGGCAGCCAAATTTTGTGAAAAATAAATTTCACATCTAAATTTTACTTACAAACATTCGCTTTTGTCACTTTTTTCATGATTTAAATGATATGCTAACCGTTTTTTACAGCATATATTTCAGCTAAAAATAAAAAAATTAATAAAATAATAATTTGTATAAAATCGAACTTTTCTTTTAGAAGACTCATAAAATTTTTAGGGAATACTTATTTTTGTTTTATGAGTAATAGCAAGAGCTTTCCAGTTGTTGGCGTTGGTACTTCGGCTGGGGGATTGGAAGCATTGGAGAATTTCTTTACTGAAATTCCTCATCAAAGCAGTATTGCATTCGTGGTTATCCAGCATTTAAACCCTGAACACGATAGCATGATGAGCTCCTTGCTGAGCAAGCACACACCTCTCCCAATACAAGTCGTTCAAGAAGGAATGGCCTTGGAGCCGGATGTGATTTATTTAAATCCGCCTGATAAGAATGTGGCCCTCGTTAATGGGCAATTTAAACTTTCCGAAGTCAATGCGAACAACCGGGGCTTTTTTCGGATTGACCATTTTTTTAGATCATTAGCGGAAGATCAGGGAAACAATGCTATATGCATCGTATTATCCGGCACGGGGTCAGATGGGACCATCGGTTTAAGGGAAGTCAAAAGTGCCGGGGGTATGACCATGGCCCAGGCAGAAGATCAGGCCGATTATGAAGGCATGCCCCATAGTGCTGTCAGTACAGGCATGGTAGACCTGGTACGTCCCACATATAAGATGGCTGATGAGCTGATTCAATACATCCGTCATCCTCAGATACCGGCTTTTGAGAAAGCGGATTATTCCCTGCAAAACCAGCATGAGGCCCTAAGAGATGTTTTCAAGATTCTTAAAACGCAAACCGGTCACGATTTTTCATATTATAAATTAAATACGATCTACCGGCGCATCGAAAAACGCATGGCCGTTCATCAGCTAAAACAATTGGATGATTATATAAACTATCTTGAACGTGAAAAAAGCGAAGTCAACACCCTTTTTAAGGACTTACTGATTACAGTCACGAGCTTTTTCAGGGACGAGGAGGCCTTTGAAACGCTAAAGCAAGAAGCTATCCCTGATTTATTAGATAATTTAGAGGATGGTAAAACGCTACGCATCTGGGTACCCGGTTGCGCTACAGGGGAAGAAGCTTATGCCCTGGCTATAATCCTTATTGAAACCATGGAGGAAAAACAGCAACTGGTAGAATGTAAAATATTTGCTAGCGATATTGATAACGATTCCATTGAATTCGCTCGCGTTGGAGCTTATCCTTTAAGCATAACTGCGGATGTCTCCAAAGCGCGGCTGGAACGGTTTTTTATTTTGGATGGCCACCAATACCAGGTTAAAAAGCGGCTGCGGGACATGGTCATTTTTGCAGAGCAGGACTTGATCAAAGACCCGCCTTTCTCCCAGGTAGACCTCATTAGCTGCCGGAATGTCCTTATTTACATGAACCAGGAAATACAACAAAGGTTATTCCCCGTATTCCATTACGCCTTGAATCAAAATGGCATATTATTCCTTGGCGCTTCGGAATCACCCGGAGAATTTGAGCGCGTCTTCAAGCCGGTTGATGATAAACAGCCTATCTATCAAAAGCTGCCTGGCAATCTCAATCAAACCTTTGATTATCCCGATGTTCCAAAAGCAAGTTCAAGGCAGCAGAGCGTCAAAATTGCCAAAAAAAAACCTGCAACCCAAAGTCATATTCAGAACCTGATAGAGCGTACCATTCTTGAAAAATACAGCTATCCGTGCGCGGTGCTCAATAAAAATTATGAGATCCTGTACCTCTATGGCCAAACCGACCAATACCTTGCCCTACCTCGGGGAAAGGCGAGCCTGAACATTCTTAACGTGGCCAAAGAATCTTTGAGGTATAAACTTCTCACAACCCTAAAGGAGGCTTTAGATCAAGGGAAAAGTTCCTACATGGAAGATCTGCAGATCAGCCATAAGAATGAATTTTTAGCATTTGACCTGATCGTTCATCCGCTGACATTTACAGCGGAAAGTCATGATGTCTTGTTAGTGGTGTTTAAAGAAAAAACCCCTAACCTTACCATTGAAAAAGCCAAAGAAGCCTTTTCAGAGGATTTAGATGGTGATAAAAGCTACATGATGATGGAGCAGGAGCTTAATACGATCAGAGAATCCCTGCAGACAACCATTGAGCAACTAGAAAATTCTAACGAAGAGCTGCAATCCAAGAATGAAGAGTTACAATCAACCAATGAAGAGCTACAGAGTAGCATCGAGGAACTGGAAACTTCCAAGGAAGAAGCGCAGTCCACCAATGAAGAGATGATATCCGTTAATTCAGAGCTGAAGCAAAAGATAGCTGACCTGGCGGAAGCGAAAAGTGATATCAACAATTTACTGGCTAGTACGGAAATCGCTACCATATTCCTGGACAATGAGCTCCTTATAAAGCGCTTTACGCCAGCCATGGAGAATATCTTCAATCTGATCCCATCCGATATAGGCCGCCCCATAAGTGACATTACTTCAAACATCAATTACCAAAACATTTATGAAGATGCGAAGCACGTCCTGGAAACCCTTAGCAAAGAGGAGAAGGAAATTCAAACAGCATCAGGGGCTTGGTATGCCGTACGGCTCATACCTTACCGAACCACCGAGAATACCATTGACGGGGTTGTCATCACTTTTATTGAGATAACCGATAATAAACAATTAAAAGAAGCCTCACGGCTAGCAACGGTGGTTAAAGATTCCAATGATGCCATCCTTGCGCTAGATCTCCAAGGGAACATCACTGCTTGGAACCCTGTCGCACAAAAGATGTATGGTTATACAGAGAACGAGGCTTTACAAATGAACATCACCGATATCATACCCGAGAATCAGAAATTGGAATTCAAGCAATTGATGGAAAGAGTTCAGGAATGGGAAATGATACCATCTTTTGAAACGCGCCGCATCACAAAATCAGGAGAAATAGTAAAGATATGGCTTACGGTTTCAGCGCTAATTAATAACTATCATAAAACCTACGCCATTGTAACGACCGAACGTCAATTGGAGAACGTAACAGGCAAAGAGGGGGATTCATAAAAGCACGTTAAAAATAGTGTGTAAAGCTAACCGCTATGGATAAGGAACAATCGAAAACAAATAAATTCAGAGAACTGCGCTTAAAGGCAGAAGAAAAACTGGAAAACACCTTTAATGAACAGGGAAAAGTACCGGACCAGGATGATCTCCTTTCAATTAAGGAATTAATCCATGAGCTCCAGGTTCACCAGTCTGAACTAGAGATGCAGAACGATGAATTACAGAACACCAAAGAAAAGTTAAAGCAATCTGAAAAGCGCTATGAAGACCTTTACAATTCCATTCCTGTAAGTTACTTAACCCTTAACAAGTATGGTAACATCCTGGATTGCAACGCTACGGCAATTCAGAAATTAAATACCAACAGGGGATATTTAATTAACAAAAGCTTTTATGATTTTATTAGCACGCAAGACAAGGATAAGTTGTATTTGCACCTTATCGAGGTCCTGAAGAAAAGCGGGCAAGATCAATGCGAGCTACAAATTCATTTAATCCCTGATCATTCCAACGAGAATGCAGCCATCACGGAAAATCCGGTTGAACCTTTTACGGTGCTTTTAGATAGCAAGGTCTTTACGGATAAGGATGGGAAAGCCATTTGCCGAACCGTGCTTAACAACATCACTGATCGCAAGGAAATGGAACATGAGCTGAAAACGGCTAAGGAAAAAGCAGAGGAAAATGACGTGCTTAAATCAGCTTTCCTGGCAAACCTGAGTCATGAAATACGGTCGCCCATGAATGGGATACTTGGCTTCACGGATTGGCTGATAAGAGCGGAGATCAGTAGTGAAGAGAAAGATCAATACATTGATATGATCCATAAAAGCGGTAAACGCCTCATGAATACCGTGGATGATATCATTGCTATTTCAAAAATTGAAACCGGTACGTTAAAGCTTGAATCCAGGGAAACTGACCTTAATAAAAAGTTATCGGAGCTGACCCAATTCTTCCGGCCTGAGGCTGAGAAGAAAGGCCTACAATTGCAGCTAGACTATTCCCTTCCGCCCGAGAACACCATGATACTAACGGATGAGGGTAAGTTGGAATCTATCCTTACGAACTTGATTAAAAACGCCATCAAGTACACCGATGAGGGAAGGATTCATCTAGGATGCCGTAAGCGGGCTTCAACTATTGAGTTTTACGTTTCAGATTCCGGCATTGGCATTCCGGATGACCGGATTGATGGGATATTTAACCGTTTTGAGCAAGCGGATATTTCAGATAAAAGGGCTTTTGAAGGATCCGGCCTCGGCCTTTCCATCGTAAAATCCTATGCCCAGATGCTTGGTGGCAACGTCAGGGTGACTTCCGAAGAGGGCAAGGGGTCCACGTTTTACATCACCCTGCCTTATAAACCCGCTGACTTGACGGAGAAAGCTAGCCCGGAAAATGAAACATCGCTGACAAGCAGCCATTATGACTTAGAAGCCATCAGACATCAAAACCTGAACATTTTGGTGGCTGAGGATGACGATGCCAGTTTTTTAGTGGTAAAAGCCTTGCTGAAAAACCTTAATTGCCAAATAACACACACCAAATCCGGAACTGAAACAATTGAAACCTGCTATCAAAATCCGGATTTTGATTTGATCTTAATGGACATCAAGATGCCCGAAATGAACGGATATGAAGCCTCACGAAAAATTCGGGAATTCAACAATGAAGTTTATATCATAGCCCAGACCGCCTATGCCATGAAAGGCGCGAAAGAGCAATCCTTAAAAGCCGGGATCAATGATTACATTGCCAAACCCATCAGATTTGACTCAATGATGGAGGCTATATATCTGGGTATTTGTGCCAGGTAAAGCCATTCCGTGTCTGGAAACCTAAGAGCGTTGTGATCCTAGACCCCTTAAACCTGTGCAGCGCTTTTGCCAGGCAAGCTGTAAAGCATAAGGGTTGTGCAGCAGCTAAAATAGAAGTTTAAGTTTTGGCGAACCCTTTGAAGGTTAATATCAGCATAAGGGCATGTTTTTTTTCCATTATTAACAGCTTCCCCAATCTACAGCCTGCAGGTGTTGATTTAAGCTCACCTCCACTTCATCGATATCAACACTTCAACATGGTGATGATTAAAAACTATACTTGCTGCCCTTACGTATGTAGGGGAGCCTCAAGTAAAAGGCATGGTTAGGAGCGGGGTTCTCACATCATTCCTTAGCTTGACCCTAACAGCCTACTTAAAACCTTGCTTACGATGCTTAACTATGGATATTACGACCGCTCTAGCCACCTGGGTTGTTTGCCTATCACGCCAGTATGGTTGCTTAGCATAGTTCCAACGACTTGCTTACTATTGCTGCAATGGCTTAGTTGCTATTCAATGAATAGTTTTCTCGGTACTTTGCATGATGGTACTAAAGCGACTTCAATTAATACAGCAACTGTTATATACGATGAGATCAAGTGGAAGCTAAGAACTGTTCTAAGTGTTTTCTACTTTTGCAATGGATAATTCTTTCAAGCGAACGAACTCTGTGCTGTTAGAGAGAATATAGTGATCACTCAACCTTTACCATTTCTGCTACTATTGTTTTGCCAAACTTGTTAAAGTAACCTAATTCAATTCCAGTGTGGTGCGATTTACCCGGTGGAATAAGAATAGTTCAGCTTTCCTGCTTAAACCAATCAGCTAATCTTTTTTGTAAAAACATCCTGCCATAGTGGGTTTTAAAGTATTTTTCTCTTCTAATAGCATCAGATTGGTTTAAGCAAGCTTCGAAATAGATAAGTTTTAATGGTCTTCTTGATCTGGTGGCATTAACTTCTCCTTGCTCATGCTGAACTATTCTTCTTTTCAAATTTTCGGTATATCCCACGTAAAGTTTATCGTCTTTAAAGCTATAAAGCACGTAAGTGTAATACATTTGTATGTGAATTTGAAAAGATTCCACCGGGCAATTCCAGTGTGGTGCGATTTACCCGGTGGAATAGCTGATCGGCAAGATCAGCTAAGCTAAAAGACCATATCATTATAAATAAAAATAACCCGTTATTCCAAATTATCCAATTAAATCAATTAATGCTGGTGTTCTTTTAGCTTATTCCACCGGGCAATTCCAGTGTGGTGCGATTTACCCGGTGGAATAGCTGATCGG
>CAZIUI010000039.1:0-4627 GCA_964542585.1 uncultured Sphingobacteriales bacterium
GTTTTTCCTGATCTCGGTAGCATTCGGATAATTCTGGTCGGCATAATACTCAATGCCGTGGTCGAAATTCGTAAGGGTGTTATCCCGAATGGTTAAATTTCTCATATTTTCAAACTTCATAGCGGACTCAGCACCTGAAATGTTAGCGCTTATTATACTCCAATTGCCACCTATCAGCCCCGTAGAAGATTGATTTTCACCTTTAATTCCTATTGGCAGTTCACTTTGTTTTCCATTGCATTCTATCGTTGTATTTTTGATCATCCCTCCCTTGCTATTCTTGATGTTTACCCCAATCTGATCTGTGCTCAGAGTATGCATGTTACCGGTAATTTTTAAATTCTTGGACTCTTCAATTGCAATGGAAGTTTTCTCAATGGGATCTTTGAAGGTGTTGTTCACAATAAGTTTAGGATCAGCAATATTACCGTATCCACTCACTTTATGGAACAATATTCCTTTGGTGGATTTCACATTGGGCAGGTTAATCGTTTTTCCTTTAAAACTATTGCCAATAATTTTAGGCGCATACGAATAAGCACTTGATGAGGATTTGGCACCAACATTCACCATATTACATTTATCTGTCCAATTAGGTAGGTTTCGGCTACACTTAAGGTTACTTGGCTGCTTACACCTAATATCCTCAAATATATTGTCCCTTAATTCGCTTGGATTACTGCCATCGGTAACACCAAATTTTTCGAGAAGAACATGGTGAATGTTGTCGCTAAATATGGTTTCGTAAGCTACTACTTTACCAGGGGTTTTACCATAAATACCTACCTGAGCATCCTGTATACGCGAATTCTTAACTTCCAATCTTCCGCCTTGTTTCACGATAATCCCCTTCCAAAACCGGTTACAGGACCGTAAAAGCGATTCTTTTATGGTTAGAGAGGCATCTTCACGAACGATTATTTCCGCGCATTGATTAAATACCATATCAGCTTCTTTAATTGTAGCAGTCACCCCCTTTGGCACTATAATCTGATATTTGATTTTAAAACTCCCTTTTAGCCTTCCTTGATCGGAAAACTGGAAATAATCAATCGTGGTATGAGCAGCAGTTTTACAGGTTTGATTTGTAGTAAAACCTGTGATATACCCGTCCTTCAAACCCTGATTTTGAGCTTGGGCCGCATTGTTGGTAGCCGGATAGTCGTTACTAATTGTATAGCCTGTAAAATAAAACTCATAGGGACCTCCCGGATAATTGGCCAAGTCTACCAGCCAATCATCATCACTGCCACCAAAGAAAGATGCCCACCTAAGCTCATTGCTTTGGTTAAGGTCAAGTTTTATCAAGTAATTATCAATGCCGCCACTCTTACGGAAAACACTAGTCCCATATGTTGCTTGGCCATCACCCGGGTAAAAGGCGTTTTGGTTATTTTTATAAATGTCGGTACTGTTGGTTATAGCTCCAATAAGCACTTCATCTTTATTGTAAGCAATAATGGATTTTCCCTCATCCCTTTTATCGCCAGTGACATAGGTAGAATAAGAAAGGCTATTATCGATAAAGCCATTTATTTTTGAATATACGATTTCCTTTTTAGCCCCATATTGTGTTTCAAGGGCATTATTAGTTACCGGATAATTACTGCTTAGTGAAAAGCCGGTAATATGAATGTATTTGTCCCCATTTGATGCTTCGGTAATATCCAAACCGGTGTTGTAGTTATTTTCATTGGCGTTGATATTTCTGGTTAACTTCCCTTCTTGTGCTGATCCGCCTAAATAGGAAGCCGTTATAGGTGCACTTCCAGCAGATTGCTGGGTATTAACACTTGCAAAAAAATAATCGCTTTTTCCACCCCCATAGGTTGATTGATAAGGATAGGAAGAAGGGGTAGAACTAATCATCAAGTCCTGGTTACTATTGGTTATACCCTTGATGAGGGTAGTGTAATTGGAGGACACTTTTAGGTCAGTTATGATATCATCTTTATTGCCTCCGAGGTAATGGGCAGATTTTAAGGTTTGTAAGTCACTGGTTACCTTGGCTATCACCCCTTCTTTTTGACCATTATAATTACCCGCCTGAGTTTTAGGAAAGTCTGCCGATGCAGCCTCATAGGTGTAAGCGGTAAAAAGCATCCCGTTTTTTGCTACGATCCCTTCCCCAAAAAACTTATTCAGGTTATTGGATGAACCTACCACGCTATACTTATCTAAAGCCAAATTGGCGTTAAATTTCGCTAAGAAAGCGATATAAGAATCTATAGATTGGCTACCACTCTTAAACCTTTTTGTCGGTTGTTGGCCGTTCATTTTAATGGTGCTATTTCCCAGTCCTTCAGTACTTGTGCCAATGGCGTAAATTTTAAAACCGTTGGATTGATTCACAATGCTTAGGTCCTTGATTATATCAAAGGATGCCGAAGAAGATAAATATGTGGCTTCCTGTAAATTACCGCTACTACTATATTGGGCGATGAAAGCATCGTTACCGCCCTGAACAGAACTAGGTCCTGTAGTGATTGGGAAATCACTGCTGGGTGTAATGCCGCCTACAACCAGTTGGTTATTACCAGCTTTATTAACAGCTATAGAAGTTATTCGGTCATTATCGGAGCCCCCTAAATAGGTTGAATACTTTAAGAAGGGATCAATCACATACGGTTTTTTTAAATCATGCTCCATCTTAAAGCTAACTGTTTGTCCATTACTTATATTGAAGGAGGTCGATACAGGATTTTTCCTATCAAGGGATTCAAAAGCCACTGGCTTTCCTTCCTTTAGCTTGCCAAAGCTATGAGTAAGGGTTATGCCTCTATTTTCATTTTTATACATCTCATCAGCTCCTTTGTAAACCATCTGAATATTACTGGCATTCCCTCCTTTTTTTACGATAAATTCATACTTAAGCTGTCCATTTTTGAATTTGTAGATCAAATCAATCCCAGGATACACATTTTTGTAAAGAATCTTTTTATAGTGCTTAGCTTTTATCTGCCCCATCCTTTTGCGGAAAAATTTTGAGGTTGCCTCTGCTGGTTTGCGGCCAACAACCTTTGATGCTGGACTGGATCCTTTTAGCACCATGTCTACCCGGTACAATTGAGTTGTTTGGTACATAGAATCAATCAAACCCACCTTTTCAGTAGCTTGATACGTTCGCTTAGGGTAAACATAACTTACCCGGTCTTCTTGGAAGTAAACGGAAACTGCCCCTTTGGTGGCTTTGAACTTTACCTGGGAAGCAGGTTCATTGTCCGTAGTGGTTATTTGCCCCACATTTTCCACAAAATGTGCTTGTTTAAAAGGCACCTTGTCTTTCAAGCGTTGCCTCTGCAATTTTTCACCCCCCCTTCATTTGCTTGGAGGTTTACGCACATACCCATGATCACTGCCAAGCTAAGGCTCGATCGGAAATTAATGTCACGTAGTCTCATAGTAATGGTATTTTGTATTTCATTAACAAAAATAAACAAAAAAGCGAGTTATGCAAATTTTTATTGTTTTAACATTTAAATAGCCATAATTCGCATCTGTTCCATGTTAAAAAAACTGTTAAAGCTATTCTATTTTTCATGTTACAAAAAACCATCGCTCAAATCATCGCTTAAACCCTTTTACCGATCGTTCTTTTACTGATAGTTATTCGTAAAATGGGTAAGCAATTAGCCGATTTTAAGGCTTAAATTTGAACCGATTCCGCTATTAACCAATAAAAGCTAGGAAGGAACGCTAAATTTATTTGGTAGGGGTAACTAATGGGTAGCATTATCGGATAAACACAGGCCATCCCTGCACTGCTGATCCTTGGGTTAGTACAGGTCCTATGAAAATTTTCTTGTTAAACCCGGCTTAGACAAGCAACATCAGGAATCCGGGGTGTAATACTTGATCGCCTGGATGTAATCTTTTTTAATCACCAGGGCATCGTAAGGTTGATCCTTCTCCTGACTGACCTTATTGGCCTTTTTAACTAAGTTTTCCATGCCTTTTTCCAGGTAGTTACGCTGTGCTTCCAGTTGGCCTTCTCCATATATCCTAAAGGCATCGTCATTGACTTTAAGCGGCTCACTCCACAGGTAAACCTCTTTCCCGGCGACCGTCTGCACATTGCCAATCCGCCGGTGCCGCTCCACGTCATCCGTATACCGGATAACCTTAACGGTAGAACCGTCCGGCGAAAGCAAGGCATCTGCTTCCGGATAGGCTTTTTTAAGTTTAAGGCCCCTGTACTTAAATATGTTGTAGAGCTGCTTTAAATGCACTTCATCAACCTGCCCATTGGTAACATCAATATCGGATCGGTCGAGTACCTTATAGGCCCTCAAGGGTTCCGCCATGACGTACCAGCCCATTCCTTTATAAGCCCCGACTTTAGCACTCCAGTCATAAGGGTCTTTCTCATCAAGGTTAACAGAATCCTGGGCTGAAGCCAGACCCCCACTTAAGAGGGAGCTCAGGAGGAACGTGAAAAGCAAACGCATAGCAATAATTGTGAATTGAAGGGTCGAATTTAAAACTTTCTGGGCTGAAGTTTTACCTTCGGCAAGCCTAAAACCGAACGCTATGACCACTTCCAGAACCATCATTCACACACCGGAGGCACCGGAGCCTATTGGTGCTTACAGCCAGGCTGTGCAGGTCGGAGATACGCTGTATGTAT
>CAZIUI010000039.1:4727-10388 GCA_964542585.1 uncultured Sphingobacteriales bacterium
GAGCCTATTGGTGCTTACAGCCAGGCTGTGCAGGTCGGAGATACGCTGTATGTATCCGGCCAGATTGGGCTCAATCCGGAGACTGGCGAGCTTGAAAACCAAGAACTCCGGGAAGAAACGCATCAGATGATGAGCAACGTCAAAGCCATTCTTGATAAAGCTGGCTTGAGCCTGGAGCATGTTGTCAAATGCACACTTTACCTGGCGGATATGAACGCTTTTCCAAAAGTGAATCAGATTTACGGGGAATATTTTGATGGGGAACAGCCGCCAGCACGGGAAGCCATTGCTATTCGGGAACTGCCCAAGCAAGCTAACGTGGAGATCTCTCTGATAGCGGTAGCCTAAGCATTTCAGGAAATGGATTGGCGGGGCTGTGTCATTAGGCTAATACCGGCTGTAACGGCCAATGCCAGGAAAAAAGCCGGAATTAGCTCGTAGATGGTGTTTTTCAGAAAGGGAATGTTGTTCCAGATCATTACCGTCCCGGTGCCCACTAACAAGCCGGCAATAACACCTGCTTTGGTGGTTTTTTCCCAAAACAGGGCCAGAATGGAAGTAGACCCCAATGCAGCCCCCAAACCGGCCCAGGCAAACAAAACCAGCCAGAACACCAGGGCCTGGGCCTGGATGCTCAGGTAGACCGCAATGATGGTCAGTAAAGCCACAGCACCTCGGCTCATTAGCACAAGCTGTCGTTGCGGAAGTTCAGCACCTTTCTTCCACAGCCGCTGGTAAATATCCCTAACCAGGCTGGAGGCAGCTACCAGTAGCTGGGAATCCGCCGTGGACATGATCGCGGAAAAAATGGAAGCCAGCAGAAATCCAAAAAATACCGGGTGGCTCAATAACTGGCCCAGTTCGGGATACACTTTTTCCGCATCCGCTTCCGGCAAGCTACTAACTTCGGGAAAGTAAACCCGCCCGATTAAGCCGACCATGAGCGCACCACCCGCCATCAGGACGTTGAAGATGGTACCTACCACAGCCGTCCACCGAAACTGACCCGGGTCCTTAATGGACATGTACCGGATCAGGATATGGGGATTGCCCGGAGAACCAAGCCCAAGGCCAATGGCTCCCAGAAAGCCGAGGGTGGAAATATCAAAAGCCGATAAGTAATTGCCTTCCATTTGGATTAATTGTGCCGAAACTTCATTCCAGCCCCCTTGTTGCAGAATGCCGTAAACGGAAAGGCCGATCAGTCCAATTACCAGGAAAAAGCCCTGGAACACGTCTGTCAGACTGACTGCCATAAAACCGCCCAGAACGGTGTAGAGCAGGATAATCCCCGCTGACAGGTAAATGCCCTGATCCTGGGAGACCCCAAAGCTGGAGGCAAAGGCCTTTCCACCGGCCACAAACTGAGCGGATACATAGCTAACCATGAACACTAGAAAAATCGCCACAATCAGGCCTCGCAGGAGTCCATTATGGTCCTCAAAGCGGGCTGCATAGTAGTCCGGCAACGTGATGCAGTTGTGCTTTTCACTGAATGCGCGAAGCTTGGGCGCGTAATACAGAAAGAGGAAAAACTCAACTACGGTGTAACCAACCCCATACCATAAAGCATCCATTCCTTGCGTATAGGCAATACCGGTAAAACCGATCACCAGCCAGGAGCTTCGGCCGGAAACAACCGCAGATACCGCTACCGTAAAGCGGCTCATACTGCGCCCAGCCAGGAAGAATGAACCTAGCCCCTTCCCTGAAAAACGGGAGCTGTAAAGTCCCAAAGCCAGAACAACTAAGAAATAGACCAAAAAAGCACCAAGGGCTTGGAGGTTAAGGTCAATGTTGGCAGCTAAGAGAACCATTGAGCGTAAGGCCTTTAGAATCCGCTGATTTTCCAGTAAATATAAGCCAGGCTAAAGATCAATAAAAAGCCAATGCCCAGCATGCTAAGGTACCGCATTCGTTGGTTGGGCTGAAAGCTAAACGGAACCTGTCGGCTGGTGATCATCCGGTAATTCATAACAGCCAGCACCGGAGCCGTCAGGAATGACAGGATTGTAGCCAGGTCCACCATAAACGTCATACTCTCTGATAGAAAAGCCAGCAAGACGATAGCACCGCTGGCAACGAGCAACATCCACAACCAATAGCCAATGCGGGATTGGTAGTGAATACCCTTATTGGGCACAAGCATCACGGTTGTGCGCTGAAGAACACGCGGATAGGCATCTAAAACGGTAATAGTAGTGCTAAACATCGTAGTGAGGGCGGCCACCCCAATGATCCCGTAGGCCCAATCTCCCAAGCTTTGGGTATAAAGCTCGACAAAACGGGCCGCAAACGCTGAACCTTTGGATGGCAGGTCCTCTCCGCTTCCATAAATCACGAGGGCGCCAAGCGTCAAAAAACAGACCGAGAGAAAAGCTGCTCCCCAATACCCCATGTGGAAGTCAAAAAGGGATTCCCGGAGCTTAGGATCGTGTCCGCTTGTTTCACGTTTTTCCTGCGTCCAGACCGAATGCCAGACGGCAATATCCAGCGGTGCCGGCATCCAGCCCATGAGGGCAATAACAAACCCAAAAGGCAGGGCTGACCAGGATCCCCAGAAAGGGTTTGCTTCCTCACCACCACCAATGCCCAGGCGTGTAGCAGCTAATACCGCTATAATCGTGGCAATAGCCAGTGCAACGATGATGACTTTGATCAGCCGGTCAAGCGCTTTGAACTCACCTATACCTAGCACCAGGAAGCAGATTAACAGAATAACAGCACTCCAACCCACTGAGCCCAATCCCATTCCAAAGAGGTGGGAAGCCAAGCCAGCCGTTACAATCGTCACCGCAGCCTGAATGGCAAACATGGTCCCAACGGTGATCAGGACAAAAAATGTAATCGCCCAATTCCCCAAGCGCTTATAGCCTTCAATCAGGCTTTCATTGGCAGCTATGGCATAGCGGGGCCCAAATTCAAAAAAGGGGAATTTGAGGATGTTGGCTACAATGACAAAGGCAATCAGCCCAAAGCCATATTCAGCTCCGGCACGGGTACTCTGTACCAGGTGAGAGACGCCAATCGCAGCTCCGGCATAAAGCAGCCCGGGCCCTAAAGTTTTTAAATAGCCGGTAAACTTGTCGGGATTGGCAGGCATGGCCGTATTTTGCGGCTAATATAATTTTTTCATTTGATAAGTGCTAAGAAGCAGCCTTCCAAGCGCTTAGTTAGCACTTGTAGTGTCATCGGTGTAAGGCAGCACGCGCAGGGTCCCCAGTAGTTGGATAACCTCATTCAGGATCATGGCCGTTGGTCCCCAAATCCGGGCACCTTTAAAAGTGAAAAAAGCCGTTTTGGTGGTTCGGCCATCGGCCAGCGGTACTTCCATGGTTTGCCACTGTCGCTCCTCAAAAAGCGCGCTAAATGGAACCGGCACCAGCTCCTGAACAAGCTGCTGATCCGGCTCAAATGAAGGCTTTTCATCGGCTAAAAACAGGTAAGGAAAAACCTGAATGCGGCTATTGGGAACATACAGGTCGGTTAGGGCGCCTATACCGGTTAACTGATCCGGTTTCACGCCAAGCTCTTGCATTAACGATTCTCTGGCAGCTTCTTCCGTGGTTTGCGCTTTTGGCTCATAACGAATCCCCGAAAAACCAATAGTACCCCCTTGGAGGGGGTTATGGTTATTTGCACGAGCGGTAAGTAACAGGTAAAAGGCATCCGCTTCCGGGTAGAATAGGATCCCAACTGCACCCTTTTGTGGGCGTTGCGGAGTTTCTGGATTATTGGGCGGGAGATCAGCGGCCATGGCTTCGTGGGCTGCTTTTCCCGGAAGGCCATTCTCCATTTTCTGTTTCAATGCCCGGGCTAATTCATTTACGGTCATAAATCGAAGCTTTAAGGAATACCTTGTCAAAAGTTTAGCCCTCCCATTAAGTTTACAAGTAAAAACCGCTTAGAAAGTATACCGAACACTAAGTCCGGAATCCCACAAATAAATGTCCGGGTCTGTGAATTCAATAAAAGGCTTGATGTCTGCGCTCAGGGTAATGGGGATTTCAGAAAAGCAGTATTCCAGGCCGCCTATGCCATCAACGCCCAGGGCCGTTCCGGTATTAAAATCATCATCCCGGTAAGGGGGGTCGTAGCCGTTGTCATAAAGGCCCACATGACCGCCTATGCCATAATACCAATAGAGGCCTTCAACTTCAAAAGCAGGTATGTGACGTTCATAAAGGCCTGTTATCCGAATCCCGTTTCCCTGAAAGCCAGCAATAAATTCCATTGCATCCTGATCACTCAGAAATTGTTTGTAGGTGATGCCGCTGGTAGCTCCGCCTCGTATCCCTAAGCCATGCTCATAGCTTTGCGCACTAACCTCCATTAGGCTGGTCATGCTTAGTAGGGCTACAAATGTTATAATTTTTTTCATAAAATTTTGACCTTTTTACAAATTGTAATAAAATATTAATACATAACAAATATAATAAAAATTGCTTCGATGATCTGGCTTAATCTGAAAACTTTTTCATCCCTTGTTAAACAAACCAAGCAAAAATTTTGTAAAGAGCGGGTTTGCGGCAAAACTAACGGACCGCTATCTACACCAGCTACCCAAAGCGACCTCAATGGGTATTGAGATGTTTTAAATCTTATCCTTTATTAAAAGGAGTCGGGGGCAATATAAGCTTTAAGCTCCCAACCAAGCCGTTTAAGAACTTAGGCCAGCAGCCTGGAGTTATAAAACATATTGCTAAGGAATCCCGTATTGAACTTTCAAGCATTCTCATGATCAATGGGCAAATCTTCCCATTTTCACCCTTGGCGTGCTGGACGAGCTTCCACCAGCCATGGGCCACAATCAACATTGGCAACAGTCCCCAACGCGCTTTCTGCTCAATGAGAATGTAAACCTTGGCGCTTTCGGTTATAGAGATATTCCGGTTGATATCCCGCATTATCTGTAAGATGTTTAGCAATATAAGACATTAGGCCTTTTAAGCAGAGAACGTTAATTTCGGTTAGGCAACATCCCTAAAAGAGCATATTGTGGGGTTCTTCTTTCGGCCGGGCTTCAACATTGGCCCGATTCGCTTAAACTTTAGTACAAAGGGTGTCGGGGCTTCCACCGGCAGCTCAGCGGCTCGCGTGGGTGTTAGTCCCGGCATGCGGCCATTTGTAGGAACCAGTGCAGGTGGGGCAGTCTACCGGAAATACCTGGATGAAGGCAGCGGATCCTCCGAAAAGCAGGCTAAGAAGGAGCAAACGACAGCCAGCCAGCCGGATGGTGAGGTACACTATTTTATCAATACAGGCAATACCTATGAATCGCCCATTAAGCAGCCGGAAGTCCGAAAGGTTCAGCCACCTACACTCCCTAAGATGATCAATACCCCCGTTATCGGTGGACTGGTTTTAGGGGTGGTTTTATTCCTTATTTACCTGGCTTACCCCCTGAGTTTTGGCTTTTGGACCGGCATTGTGATCCTGGGAGGCAGTATTAGTAAACCGATCTATGAAAAGGTATACAATGAGCGCGCTAAGAAACAATTGGAAGCCCTGAAAAATCAGTTGGACAATGATCCGCCTTTAAACACGATCCCCAACAAGTTTAAGGAAAATCAACTACCTGATCAGCAGGCCTATTGGCGGGATCTATGGTTTTACATTTACCTGATAAGCGCTTACATGGAAGGCCGGATAACCCTTACA
>CAZIUI010000040.1:0-9809 GCA_964542585.1 uncultured Sphingobacteriales bacterium
TCAACCTCAAATATCCGGATGGCTTTTTTGATGGAATCCTTGCAGTCGCCATCTTTTACTACCAGTTTAACGGTATCAAAGATAAGGCTGTCAAAGGCTTTTTTACGGTAAATCAGTTGGTAAGGGCCTTGATTAGCCTGGTCAAAACTGGTGGGATCACCGGAGGCATTTTCCGGTTTAGCTTTCCCAAAATCCCACTTAAACTTTGTGCCCGGTTCTTTTTCACCGGTAAAGCCAATATCAATGGTATCGTTAAAGCAGCCGGAGGTTTTACGGGAATAGGTTAAGGTGTCTTTGAAGGCGAAATCAGCCTGAAGGTCAAGGGTAAAGCCTGAGTAAAGGCCAGCATAACCTGCAAAGTTATTTTTACCAATAAATCCGGCCGTTAGCGGCCCTGTGGAGGAGATGGAAACATCATTTGATTGACCGCTTATCTTATAGGTTTTCCAGTCTGAGAATCCAGAAAGTTGTTCACTACCACTATTGATAGCATTCCCTTTAACTTTCAGGGTTGCACTTTGCTTAGTGATGGCAAATACTTCATTGTTGAAAGAACGAGAACCAATTTGATTGATAGAAGGAATTAAATCAATTTCTTGAGGCAGTCCACAGTCCAACGGCGCTAAAAAATTCATCCCCGGCGTGGTTTTATTGGCATCATCTGCAGCTAAAAACTGGTAAACATATGCATCTTTGGATGTTTGTATAGCTATATTTCTGTGATTATTTCCCTGGTAGTCATTATTAGGCAGAAGGTACCATCCGCCGGCATTGAGGGTTTTGGCTGCATTATTGCTACCATTGATGAATACTTTGGTATTGTCCTGCCAGGCCAACACCATAGGTCTTTCCTGGGAAGAAGGCCCCTCTCCTTCCACAACTGCGTATTTTTTACCAGTAGCTTTAGTCGGAACAATTTGATTAACGCCCGCATCCTGGCCAAACCCACTTGCTATGGAACCAGTCCAGTTACCTGTATTAATAACAATCGGATTATCAGACTCAACAAGAGCCCCCACAAAACCTTGCTGATTACTTGCATTTTGGTCCGGATGTCCTACTAATACATAAGATTCTCCAGCATCGAGCTTAATCTTTAGGCTATTTTTCGTAATAGGATTGGGCAAAAGCCCCGATTCAAAAGTGACCCCATTGTCATAGTCTTTTACTTCCACGGTAGTATTATCCTGAGTGGCCTGAAAACTCGTTATAAAATTTCTTCTATTTGTACCACTTAGTTGGGGCATGGATCCAACCCTGAATTCAGTTCCTTCAGCGGCTTGCCCTTTAGTAGTTAAGGCCGCGCCCTGAGCTCCTCCGTCATATCTAACATTTACAAAAAACTTTTCCGAAGCTTCAAGTGTAAGCCCACTACTTTTCAAAACCCGATATAAGCTATCATAGGGTAGCATAAGCTTAGTTGCCGGGCTTTGTCCATCTCCTACAAGTATCTGTCTGGGATTGCTGTTGGACAAACTGTAGGGGGAGCTTTTAAAAGTATTCCCATTTCCATCCTTTATCGTAACATTAAAGGATTGTGTAACTGGTGTAGAAAGGTATAAGTAATGTTTTTCAATATCTCGTTGCTGCCTGCTATGCAAAGGTGGTATTCGATGTATAGTATCCAATTGGGCCAAAACATCATCAAAACCTAAAGTACTGAGGATGAGTATTATCAGGGAAGATCGGAGCGCTACTTTCATACTACATTTTAGGTTTAGAAACTTTCCGCAATAAAAAAGCCTATATTTTTACACGAATCTAAATAATTGATGGTTGGGTAAATAGCATTAGCAATGTTTTATCAAATTGCCTTCTGCTAAAGATTTTCAATCAATTTAAACAGGCTTATTCACAATTACAAGAATAACATACTTAAGTATATAAACATTGAGCTAAATTTTAAAAACTTACCGAATCACCGTTATCGTCCCATCAAACGTCTTTCGGTCGCCATTCTCACCTGTTACCAAGATCTGATAATGGTAAACGCCTTGGGGTACAAGTTTTCCTTTGTAGGTACCGTTCCAGCTTTCACTGTCGGAAGTCCTAAAGATCTGCGCTCCCCAGCGGTTGTAGATCTCCATTTCATATTTGGCAATGTATAAGCCTTCCGGACCAAATTGGTCATTTAGTCCTGCTGTGACGCCTGGTGAGAAAGTGTTCGGGATGTGCACCACTGGTGGTTGTTTTTCACAAACCCTTTTAGAACGGCTGTAGGTTTCAGAGCCAAATCCCTGTGCGCGGATGTAGTAGCAGAATTGATTGGCTGAATCGCGCAATTGCTTATCGGTATAAAAACGGGCATTGCTATCCCGCTGGGCAAGCGAAGTATAGCTCCCGCCTGGTAATTGCTTGAAGACTTCGTAAGATTGGACCCCATCCTGCCACTTGCGGTAGGGTGGCCATGAGACCTTGTTTTTCAACTTTAGCGCCTCTACTTGGGGATCCATGACACAACCGCGATTGCTTAGCTGGCTTTGGTTGTTACAGGCATCAAAAGCTCTCACATAGTAGCAAACCTGCTCATTGGGAATATCAAAAGTATCCGTAATGCTGGTCCTGGATTGATCCTGAATTTGTGCAACCCTGGCTAAACGGCCATCTGTACTCCGGAATACTTCATAGGAATTTATGGTGGTGCTTTTGTTTGGCTGCCATTTCACTTCTACAGCATTGTTAAAAGATACAACACTGGCCCGCTGCAGGTAAGGAGGTGGAGGATCCTGCTTTTGAAAACTTTGGGCACTGTCGGTATTGGACCGGGACTGCAGATCAGTACCCCTTAAAATTGCCCTAACCTGGTAGTGGTAAAAGGTGTCACAGGTGACTTTAGGATCTTCATACTGCGTTGTGCGGCCACTTACGGTAGCAATTACCTCGCCTCCTCTCAAAACTTCATACTTTTTCACCGGCCGACCCTGGTAAGCATTCCAGTTGATCGGGATAGCTTCGTTACCATTTTTGGCCTCAAGGTGTATACTGCGGTGGGTTGTAGAAAAGCTGTCACTGGGCACCAGGCAACGATCAATTGATTTTAGCCGGTATTCGTAGTATTGATTTTGGGTGTTGACCTGGGAATCGCGGTAAGTGGTTTTTTCTACGGTGTCCAATGCGCTAAATGACGATCCCTCTTCTGGTTTTTGATAAATAATGTAGTTAAATACATCCGCGTTAGTAGAAGGATTCCAGCTCAGCTTATTAACACCGTCTAATTTTCCGGTTGCAGTGACGGTCACCCGTTGGATAGCCGGCGGAGCAGGTGGATCATTTTTAAAGGACAAAGCTGTATCGGTATTGGAAAAACTTTGGTAGGGTGTGTTGCTTTCATTGCCTACAATCCGGTACTGGTAAATATTGTTGCAGATGACCTGGCTATCCCGGTAGCTAAGCTGTCCCGTTTGAAGGTTCTGAATAGTTTTCCAGCCCTGAAGGCTTTCTTTGCGCTGAAGCTTATAGGTTCGCAAGCCCCATCCAAAGTAGGGCGTCCAGTTAAGCTGGATATAGCCATTTTTGGGATTGGCTTTAAGGTTGATAGATCGGTGGGTGTCGCTTGGAAAAGAGACATTGCCACAACGGTCAAAAGCTTTGATGAAGTAGGAATAAGGGCGTTTATAGGTGTTCAAGGGCTTGTCAGCATAGCGTAACTTCTTCCTTCTACCCAGTTGTATGCTATCAATCGCCTTGAAACTATCATTGCCCGATTGCCTGAAAAGTTTGTATCCTTTCCGGTTATCTTGTGGTGGCCCGGTGTAAAGGAGCTCTATTTTACCGCTTGAGGTGTCCGTATTGGTCACTGATATACGGTGAAGGTTCGGGCGATCGGGAGGGGTGTTATCAAAAGCGGTTTCGGTAACCGTATCCGAATAAATATACTGTCCTTTGGGACCAATTGCTTTAATCCGGTAACTGTATTGCTCACCACAACGGACATTGGAATCGATAAAGGTGGTGCCAAGGGAGGTAAAGATGCTTTGGCTTGCTATGGTATTGAATCCCCCCGAACCAAAAGCCCTTTGTATTTTGATGCGTTGGACATTAAAGCCCGCATAGGGTGTCCATTTGAGCTTATGTTCCAGCTCTTTTAACGTCAGGGATAAGTTAGTAGTGGTATGGATCCCGGTTGAATCAGACTCGCGTCCACAACTATCCACTGTTGTTAAATAATACTGATGGTTACGATTACGGGTATTGAGGCCCTGATGAACGAAGCTGTTCCGGGTTAGGGAAAGGTTGCTTCTCAAAAGTTGAAAACTGTTGGCTGCTCGGGGTTTGTAGTAGAGGTTGTAATAGTCAAGGTTCTGCTTATCAGGTACAGGTTTCCATTTGACCTTGACCTTTCCGGCCGTGTCATTGGTGACTATTTTAGAAGCCCCGAAAACTTTTGGAGGCAATGGCAGGTCAGGTTTGTTATTCAACTCAACGGTATTAGAAAGCGGTTCGAGGGGTAGGGGGGTTCCATCTCTCACTCTTAACTGGTAATTGTAGATAACACCCGTATCGGCAGTTTTGTGGATGAAGCTTGTGCTGCCTTGACCAACGGTATCCAAGACCTTTATGCCCGTGATGGAGTCAGCTTTGATGCCGATATCGTAGCCATCAAAACTATCATATCCTTGGTATGGCTTCCAGTTTAATTTGACTGCCGAGCGGCATCGGATGCGTTCAGCCTTCAGATAAGGCGGGCAATGCCTCATGGATGTTGCTGAATACACGGTGTCGCAAGTAACATTCTGGGCCTCTATTGTAAAGCATTTAGCCTTACCAATCGGACTTGGATATGTCAAGGAATAGGTGGTATCATGCTGGTTAAACAACGTGTCACCGGCAACGATATACAAGTCTGTATTGGGCGTAACATTCCACTTGACTTTGAATAGACCATTAAAGTTAAAACCAAAAGAAGCATAAGCTATTTTTGGCGTGCCTGGACGGGTGGTATCAAAAGGGGAGAGTTGAACAGAATCCGAATAGCTTATCAGCCCATTGCTACCTGTCTCTTGGTATTTAATGCGGTATTGGAAGGTGTCCAGACAATTAAGGCCTTTGTGCACATAAGCCGTATCAGTTCCATCCAGGTTCGTTAGGCTATTCCAGCTACCATTTTTGAGAACCTGAACTTGTACAGTATCGGCTTTAAAGGCCTTGTAGGGTGTCCATGATAGCCGGTTTAACTTGTTTCCGGGCTTACCTTCAAGATCTATCAGGCAATAAGGGCTTGATCGGGGTCCTTTATTACCGCAGGTATCGATAGGCTGAATACGGAAGCAGACTTTATTGCTGTCAGGATAAGCGGGTCTGCCGTAATTATTGATCACGCCATTGGCATTGGCCAGCGTGTCAAGCGGCTGGTAGCTGCCCTGGTTGACGGATTGGTAAACCACGGATTCCTTGAAATCACCGGAGTCGCTTTGATCAAGGGTGAGGCGGTAAGTGGCTTCCTTTCCCTGGCCAAAACGAGAGGCTGATAGCAGATTAGCAGTTGGGGGCGTGGTATCTTTAATAGCAGGACTGATCTGATTAGCAATCACGGTATCGCTGCTACCAGTATCAATAGCGGTTATTTCATAGGTTCCTTCATTGTTACAGGAAATTCGTTTGTAAGAAGTATCCTGATAGAGCGTAGTATCTAACTGGAAGCCGCTTCCGCGATCATACGCTACCTCATATTTAAAGGAATCATCAAAAAGCGAAGGATTCCACTTTACACGAAGCTTCTTGTCGCTCAGAATCTGCTTTTGCAAAGCAATAGAACGTAAGGTATCGCTGGGGTCACTAAAGGTTCCGCATGCATTCTGGGTCTTTATTACGTAATCATACGTCTGTGAGTCCGCAGTTGAGATTCCGAGATCGGTCAGAGAAGTGCTATCAAAAGTAGATATGGTATCCGTAACACCAAAAGTGTTTTGATTAGCAGGCTTGCGGTATAGGAGGTATTGCTTAAAGTTTTTAGTAGCTGCGGGTGTATCCCACTTGACCTGGATCCTGGATGCACTTTGGGTGTTGAGTTTCGTCAGATCAGGTGGTTGTGGATTATTGGGCTTTTTATTGATCGTTATGGAATCGCGGTTAATACACCCTGAGGAATCCCGAACGGTTAGAACCAAAGTATCCGGTCCGGGATAGGTATAAGGTTCTGTAATGGTGGAATCGCTAACGCGATCTCCCGGACGCCACTGGTAGGAGCGCAGGCTTGTATCGCTAACGCTTAGCTGAACGCTATCATCAGGGCAAATTGTGGTATCCTGAGGCTGTGCTTTAACAGCAAGCGAGGACTGCTTGATGATGAGGGACTTCGTAATGGAATCGGAATAAGTCCCGGTAGAGGCGACAAGCTTGACGTCAAAGGTGTCTGCCTTTGAGAATACATGGGTGGGGTTTTGCTGATTGGAAGTATTGCTGGAGCCTGTTGACGGATCCCCAAAGTTCCAGCTCCAGGAATAGCTGCTAAGCGAATCCTGAAAGGTACTGTCAAAAAACTTGGTGGTAGCCCCTAAGCAGGTATCTTTATAAGCAAAATCCGCATTTACCGGGCAAAAGAGGAATTCCCTGATCGTTCCGCTTTGGGAAGAGGCATTGCTAGTAAAACCAGGATTATTGCTAACCAGGTTGTTCAGGTTATTTAAGTTGCCACTTGTTCGCGAAGCATCCTTATTGTTTGGGGGATTGGGGTCATTCTGGCACTTAGTGGTTTGGCTGGTATCGGTTTTAACGACAAAAAGATCACTTTTCCCGAGATTGCTACTGAAAGTGTTGCCAACCCCTACAAAATTTCCTTTGGCAGTTACTTCAATACCAAATAGCTCCTCGCTGGAAGACCCGCCAAAAGTACTGCTCCATAAGGACTTCCCTTTTGAATCCAAGAGGACCATGAAGCCGTCAAACTGACCATTGCCATAAACCTCGGTCTCTCCGGCCACCAGGATGGTACTGTCATCCAGCCCTTCCACATCATTACCCACATCGCTAAAGGTTAGGAATCCTTTTGAACCGCCTATCTGACGCTTCCAAAGGGTATTGCCCTGGTAATCGATTTTGGTTACCAGGATATCGCTGGTTTTGGTACCAGCCATAACAATGGCATCATCCGCTGTCTTAGCCAATTCTCCTAAGTTGGATAGCTCCTTTAGCCATTGTTTATTGCCCTGCCCATCGATCTTCATCAGAAAATAAGACCGATTGCTGTTCTTAACCACGGAGCCTGTAACCAAAAAGGAGTCCTTGGCAACCCGAAGGATTTCACTGGCTCCATCATCAGAAGCCGTTTCAAAATACTTAGACCATTTCAGCTTGCCCTTATTCGAAAAGCGATTAAGCCAAATATCCACCTCCTGAAAAGCATTATTGCTAAAGGACTCAGATTCCCCAAGCACCAGAATATCCCCGTTAGCAGCCTGGGTTACATCCTGGAAGTCGGGATAATAGCTTCCGTTCCAATTTTTCTCCCACTCAATATTACCCTTGCTATCTGTTTTTACGAGGTAAACAATTGTTCGCGAGTGCTCACCTATGGCCACATATCCCCCATCCTGGGTACGGATAACTTCTGCAATATCATCATAAAAACTTATACTTTCCTTAAATTTTTTGCTCCACTTAGTCTTACCCGATGGACTGATTTTCATCATGCCAATAGAGTCGTTGATCTGACCACCAATAACATAGCCACCATCGCAGGCCTGCACTACGGCCTTACCCTTGTCGTCACTACCATTCCCATAGGCTTTCAGGTAAAAACTGTCATTTCCTGAGCTGGTATCCACTTTGGGTAAAACACCTAAGGGTTTCGTAGTGGTGCAGCCGACTGAATTGGTTACGGTAAGGGAAAAGTTGTTGCTGTTATTCAATAGTAAAGTTGGGGTTTGGATTGCCGAATCTGTTACCGCATTGCCTGGCGACCAGTTAAAGGTGCTGGCATTAGTGGTCACAATAGGTTTTACCGAATCGGTACCGCAGGTTACTGCAGGCGCTGTAAGGGATAGATTGGGTTTGTTCTGAATTTCCAGCGTAGCCGGGTTAAGGTTACTGGTATTAGCCGGATTATCCGATACAATCCGGATGCGGTACCTGGTACCGGCCGGCACCTTCTCCGGGATAACGGTATGAATGGTATCTCCCGTTTGGCCCTTTAGCGAATCAAGCAGCGTTGGCGACTTGAACTGGCCAGCTGAATCCGAAAGCTGAGCGGTAAAGGTATTGCTGGAATCGAACTGCCCTACCACCGTAAAAGGCGCCTGTACAGAATCACCGGGACAGAAGGTGCTGTCGGAGAGGGTGTCCAGGATGATGCCCTGATTGGTTAGCTTGGTTACAAAGCTACCGCCACCTGATACGCCTTGATTTCCGAAAGAAATTTTGTTGGCAAACCCACCCGAAATATAGGCTGCTCTACTGCTATCCAGGCCAATATCACGGTCCGGCCTAAATGCTCCGGACTTCTTAGAACTGTTGCTGGTGGCCCCGGTAGTAGCCACAAACTTGTAATTGCCTTTTTCATCCAGTTTAGCAACATACACATCCCCGTAAGCGCCTGATACTGAGCGGGTCTTTTTCCCAAAATTAGCTGTAGAACCATCCACCTCCCCCACCGCAAATACGGAATCCGCTGTTGCAATAACCCCATTGCCTTTGGCATCAGCTGAGGAATTGGTTGTTACTTTGGAAAGCCAGTTCAGGCTACCATTGCTTTGAAATTCGCCTATAAACCCGGAAGCCCCGGCTCCACCTCCACTGAAGCCTTTTTTTCGGTACAAAAGGCTATCTTCATAGACTCCTGTTGCGTAAAATTGTCCGCTATCTCTGACATAAATCCCCCTGACTTCTTCCATGTTTTTAAAGCTACCGTCACCAATGCGCTCCATCCAGAGAGGATTAAGGTTTTGGTCAAATTTTACGAGAAAGCCATCATTATTGTTATTCACTCCTTTAAACCCTTTGATCTGAATATTACCGAAGGTTAAAGAGTCTTTAAAATCACCGCCTCCGATAATATTACCATTCTGATCAATACCCACATCTCCTACTTCCTGGTAAAGAGTCTTAGAAGGCTTATACTCACTGATTATGGTTTTTTGGAGGGTACCCGTGGTATCGTACTTAGCAAAAAAGTGGTTAAAGGTATCTGGGTTACCGAAGTTTTCCTTTTCACCACCAATTGCGACAGCGGAACCGTGAACAGCTATACTGGTACTTCCTACACTATCTTTCTTTGTGACCCATTGCAGGTTGCCTGAAGTATCCAGCTTCATGATGAAAGCGGAGCCATCGGTATTGGCAACAAGCGTATCAGTGCTACTAAAAGCAACGGTATCCCCAAACTCACCAGAAACGTAAAGATGGCCTTTGTAATAAGCAATGTCCTGGCCGCTAACCCCACCATTCAATGGTGAGGGTGCGTAGCCCCAGACCGGGTTGCCATTGGTACTGTATTTACCGATGACCATGTTATTCAGCCTGCTGAAAAAACCAAAATTGGTTGTGGCCGTATCGTTAGCAAAAGTGAAAGTATCGGCATCGAAAGCTCCGGTAAAGTAACTACCCCCACCGCTATCCACGGCAATGGCTTCCGCGTCCAGGCCGCCGGTGCTGTTGGTAGGAACCGTCCCTACTTGATTGGCCCAATCAAAAGTTTGAGCGGAAAGCGGCTGAGCGCCTAACCAGCAGCAGAGGCCGAATAAGAGCAGAAGATATTTAGCCATTCCTCATTCAATTACTTGTTAAAAGGTAAAGCTTTAATAGCTATTTTGGTATCCAATTACCGAATCACCGTCACCTGCCCGTTAAAGGTTTTTTGCTGCCCGTTGTCACCG
>CAZIUI010000041.1:0-9533 GCA_964542585.1 uncultured Sphingobacteriales bacterium
CCGATTTAAAGCAACTGGCTAACGATTTTGAAGCCCTTTTTCCCCATGCCGAACCTCACTTTTTAGCGGGTATGGAAAATACCCAGGCCGTAGGCCAAACCATGAATACGGTTTTTGCAGCCACGGTAATAGCGGCTACCACTGCTACCGGAGGCGGAAGTGGTGCAGGCGGTGGTGCTGGTGGCGGGGGTGCTGGTTAGTAAAATAATGAAAATGCCATTGTAATACTGTAACTATGTAATCATAGGTTATAACAAGTAGAAATAAAGTAGTGGGGTGGGAAATGAAGTATGAATACCGTAGAAAAAGGGTTGTAGTACGTAGGTATAAACCCCTGTTTACCAACCTTCCGCTTTTCTTCTGCGAATTGGGAAACAAATCATCCTGGAAAAAATCTGAGTAAAAGTTTAAAGTGAGGGTACTATAGCTTTTCAGTTTCCACTGAATTGGTGTAAGGTGGAGAAAAACAAATTTCAGCATGATTATAATTTTATTTCTGATCATTATACCATATTGAATGATGATTTAAGATAGGCAGGATTAAATTTCCAATCGCTTTTGCGCTTGGCTTTAGCCAGAGGATTAAATATCTGATTAACAATGGCTTTAACCCTTAAATGAATCAATTAAAGGCTAAAACCTTCTTCCTTTTCCACTTTTAATCCGTCTTGAAGATCGGGACAAAAGGGACTGTTAAAGTTATTTTATAGTTAAAGGATTCGTTAAACCCCAGGTGTAATGTTTGTAACCAACCCCGGGTTATAAGGTTAGCTAAGCAAGGAAATTGTATGAGTGTTGGATAACTACCCTGCAACCTATACCGAATACCAACCATCCTTTAAGCTTTATTTTTTATATAAAGAACTGGTCTTTATTCAACCTTGGTAACTTGTTCAAAACGCTTTGCTTGAATTGAACGCTTTAACAGATCCTTTGAAAGGAATTACTTGATTTACGCCAGTTTGAAACCTTCAATGAAGTCAAAAAAATCACGGATACAAGGGTCCGGCAAAATAACATTAAGCGGTCTGCAAAAGCCAAAAAATATACCCGGAAAATACCAACCAAGATGAGGATACGTTAGGAGGGCCTTTTTCTATTAACCCATTGAGCAGTGCTAGTCATCAAGTAAAACTGCCAGTAAAAGGGGATTTTGTGGTGAATGAAAAACAGATTTTTGAAATTGGCAGTAAAAGGATAGAGACCTATCCAATCAACAATATCCCCAACAGCTAGCGGGCATTGGATGAACTTGAACACCCTTACCTGAGCCTGATACAGCCTTGGCTGTTCAAATTCTCATATTGAAATTCGGAAAAGGACTATTATAAGATATTAAATTGGAACTCCGAACAATTGACCCGTGACCATCCGCTTAATCCGCGTTCTATCCTTTGCTTAGTAAACCTCTAACATGTTGCTTATGAATAAAATGAAACCTCGAATTTTCGTTACAATGCTAGCCCTTTTCATTCCTTTAAGCTCTTCAGCTCAGGCTCTGAAACAGTTTTTCGATGGTAGGGATACCCTCGCAGAAAGGGCTTTGTTGATCAAAAAGGATACGGGTAGTTTTTGGCAAATAGGGCCGCCGCAAAAATCTATTTTCAATGAAGCATCAACGCCCCCCAACGCCTTAATGACCGATACAAGCAATACTTATCCATCTTCGGACACGGGGCGTTTCAAGTTTGGAATAAACTTAAAACGTTTTCATCGGCCGGGGAGCAGAGCCCCGGTCAAGTTGATGTGGGTACAGCAAATTGATATTGACAAGGGAGATCTGGGTACTATTGAATTTTCCGTAGACACCGGGAAAACCTGGATGAGCCCCTTTGACAACATCAATGTTGAGAATTTTTATGGGTTTGAAAAGAAGAATATTGACACCCTTAAAGATGGCACATTAGGCTTTAACAAGGTTGATTCCAACTGGAAAGACATCTGGTTATGTTTTAAAAGAGAATGGATCAATCAACATGATTCGCTGATCTTCCGGTTTACCTTTTTTTCAAATGGAACGCAAAGCAACCGTGAAGGATGGATGATTGATGATATGGTTTTTGAACGGACTGCTGTTCATACCGTAGGAGAGGATGCTAAAGCGCCCTATTTAGAAGTGTTTCCCTCTCCAACTGAAGGGAAATTGGAATTTCGCCTTAAGAAGCGTAGGAACCTTCAAAAGATCACTACAATTAAAATCCTGAATACCAAGGGTTTACTTGTCAAACAACTTTCCCCTTCCAATATACATTTTACTACTAACTTGCAAGAAAATCCGCCGGGCTTATACTATATTAAAATATACACAACAGATCAAATAGAGACGCATCCATTTATTTTGAAATAAAATAGCCTCTATTAGTGATTTTGATTAGCAAAACTAAAGCTTTGGGAGGGGGTTTCATACTTATGATCATAGGAAGTATGATAGGAGCCGCGCAGTATAAGTCAACTTCAACACCGTATGATTTCCCTGATATGGAACGGTTCCCGGAAAAACCGGAAAACGGTTCCAATCCTGTTACGCAAGAAGGCGTAAACCTTGGAAGACACCTTTTTTATGACCCGGTTTTGAGTAATGATAGCAACCAGTCTTGTAGTTCTTGTCACCAACAAGCAAAAGCTTTTAGCGGTAACCGTCATAAAGTCAAAACTAAGCGGGATGTGCCGCCTTTGTTCAACTTAGCCTGGCACCCATCCTATGGCTGGGACGGAAGAAGCCAAAGTATTGAAAACCACATTCTGGAAACGGTACCTAATCCTCATGAGATGAATTTGTCCTGGTCATCGGCCATCAAACGAGTAAGTAATACCCGTTTCTATCAATCAAAATTTGAAAAAGCTTTTGGCAAAAGGAAAATAGACAGCACCCTCATAGCAAAAGCCCTTGGTCAATTTCTAAGAACCCTATTGTCGTATCAATCCAAATTTGACAAGGCGCTAACGCCTAAGACGCAATTGAACCAACAAGAGCTCAGGGGATTTGAATTGGTGACTTCACCCACTAAGGGGAATTGCCTCCATTGTCATACCATAGATCGAAACCCCTTAGGCTCAGATTTCAAATACCGGGATATTGGTTTGCAAAATGCCCGTTCTTTTGAAGCCTACATTGATAAGGGAAGAGGGCGTGTGACCGGCAAAAAGTCACATTTTGGGCAGGTTAAAACCCCTTCTTTAAGAAATATTGTGCTAACAGCTCCTTACATGCACAATGGCCGGCTTAAATCCTTAGAAGCCGTCCTTAACTTTTATGATACCGGTATTCATCAGACACCTAATAGATCACCCATTCTTAATCGGGATATCCGCTTGAATGAAAAGGAAAAGCAACAGATGCTAGCCTTTTTTCAGACGTTAACGGACTCTGCATTCATGAACAAAGATAAATTCGGGAATCCTTTTGAGAATTGAAATCCCAACCGTATGGCGCCTCTGAGCAATAAGAGGTCGCCTTCCCGGCTTTCTTCTACCCCAGGTCCCTTGAAGAGAAAAGTTTCATTTTCCTCTTAAAAAACAAATCAACCTCCGCCCTGGTATCGGAGAATGGCCTGGATAAGCAGTAAGACCAATCCTACCAAACTACCGATGAAAACGACTTTTTCCCATTGGGTGGCAAAAAAAGCATGGACCTTGTCGTCTTCATCCGACTGCCTTGGGCTCGTCAAAGTCTTGTCCTTCTTGTTCTTCAGTTTCATCATGAGTATTTTTTGAGGGTTCCGGGGTTTTGGCCTTTTCAATGTTCTCAGCCGCTTTGGCAGCTTCCCTATTCTTTCGCTCATCCACACTGCCCAGGTGATGAACCACCTTGCTACCAAAATAGAAGGATAGCATCATCTGAAAAGCCACCATGAAATCTCCCATTCGGGTTTGAAGATCCTCAAAGCGAATGGCCAAAACCTGTAATAACACCACGACCACTAAAAGCGTAAGGGTCAAAATGCCACGCATAACGCCACGAGGCAGGCCCATTGTCTCTTTGCGGTAAGGATTGGGATGCTCAGGTGACCATTGGCCAAAGGTGTATTTCCGCAACAGCAGCACCATCAGGAGCACCACAAGTACAAGCCAGATGGCCAGCGGAATGTACAGCCACTGGAAAAGACCGGCATCTGTAAGTGCTGTTTGCCTTATAGCTATTAAGCTAAATCCTGTCATAAAACTGCTTCGCTTTTATAGGATTAGGAAGACCAGAGCCGTTAACACAATCCCACTACCGCCGGCTATAAGAGCAGTATTGAACTGCCGGCTCTTGGCTTTTTCCAGGTTTACCCGGAGCTCTTCTATTCTTTTATTAGAAGCTTCCCATTTATCACGGTATCGCGTGTATCCGGAATCCAGCTGCTCAATGATCTGGTCTTTCCGGTAAATCTGGCTATCATGGAAGGCCTTAAACGTATTAAAATGGCGCATGCAGGAGTCATACATGGCGCCTTTTTCAGCCATAGTGATTGCCTGCTCCATTTGCTGATCACTCAGGATCCACAGCGTATCTTCTTCAGCAGTTATTTCGCGGGTATTATTGGGATAAATTACAGCCATGCTATCTGTCTGCGCTTGGGCAACATTCAGCAGCATCAGTAATACCAGTCCAAAAATACCCCAACTGCTTTTAAGCATAAACCGGCTTTTTAAAACTCCCCAAATAGCTCCCTTGCCTTTTCCTTTTTCTTCTGGACTCCCATATTTTCCACTTTTTCCTTCACGGTATCAGCTCGTTTTTCCAGATGCTCCATTTGCTGGTTCAGTTCCTCAACCTTCTGTTGAAAGGCCTCAACCCTTTTTTCCTGATCCTTAATGGTGTTTGCTAGCTTTCCCTGGAAGCGGTCCTCGCGCACACGCTCTTGCTGATGTTCCTGTCTGATGCCTTGAATTTTTTGCTGGGTTGACTCAGACTGGGAAAAGAGGTATTTAAAGGGACCCGCAAGCACCCCAAGCCCGGTGGCTATTTGCTGCCAATGAATATCCACAACCCCAAAAACCTCCATGGCCAGGATGGCTAAAATTGCCACCGCTAAGCCTGTAAGTATGGTCCATATCAGTTTCATAAGCTATTCAATGTAATCAGCTGAAACCCAGCCTTCGATCTGCGTTTTGACGTGATACCAACCAGACCGGGCTTCTTGTATGGTCACTTTCGTCCCTTCGGGTAAAGGTTTCGCAACCTTTTTAGCATTAGATGAAGGGTTACTCCGTATATTCAGGGCTGAGGCTATGACCTGTCCGTCTTCTGGTATGGTATCGGGTTCGCCGCTATTCTGACTAAGGTCTTTTTCCAGGATTTCCTGACGGAGCTGATCCAGAGGAAAAGCCGGTCCGGGATCCTTTTTCCGTTTGGGAGCGATCTCTTCATGCCCGGCCAGGTATTCAATGGCATAGGTTTCGGTCAGTAGCTGACAGACGTTAAAAGCAGTTTGGATTTGCTGTTCTGTGTATTCATGCCAATAGCGTTGCACAGATTGATTCCGGTGGACCGCTTTTACCACCTCTTCACGGGTGTATTTGCGGCCAAACCATGAGACAAATTGTTCTCCTTGCTGTTCCAGTAAACCAGCATTGTCCATTTCAATTCCAATGGCATATTGGTTTAGCCCTTCCCGACCTTTATAGGAGCTTGGGCCGGCATGCCAGGTTATCACATTGAAGGGCGCTAACTGGACAATCCCTCCATCCCTCCCGATGACCATATGCGCTGAAGCTTCATTATTAGGATTAGTGAGCGTCTTAACAGAAGAGCCCACGCTGGCTCCGGCTGTGTAATGCATGATAATGGTATCCGGCAGGCCTTCTCCAAATGAGCCACCGGTATTCGGGGTCTGTTGGTATTTAATAGATTCCCCATCCTCACCCACTAATTTATGATTTTCAATTTTCATAAAAGGAGATTTATTTCAAATCTAATAAATTAAATTTAATTTTTATTCAGCTAGGATATCCCTTCCACGTTTGTTTCTATTGTCATAAACTAGGCTTTTACCTTCGTAGGCTTATAAAATAAACTTACAAAAAAGACCAAATTTTCTATTGTTACCCTTTTTAAAGCATTCCCGTTTTATATAATACAAGTTTCACTGATCAAATGATCTCCTAAATAGTCGGTTTTATTTATTTTTAAGCTTAAGTTTTAAGCTTTCGTTACATACCTTGAATGGATATGAAAAAGTGTTCCTGTTTTGGCACCCTTCAAAAATCCCCAAGGTTTTTACAAACTGTTTCAAAGCGATCTTTACCAAGTGGATGCCTGTGGTGAAAACCGCCTTAGCATAACGCTGCCCACTATACAGCATTCCCAGGGATTGGATACGTTTACATTGATTCACTTTAAATTGCAACCTTTGCGCCGATGCAACGTGTTAACCTTGAAAAATAAAAAGCCTTGCGCTTTACCATATTCATAAATGGCTTAAAGGAGAGCGCCATTTTTGCCTTTCAAAATCTGCGCAACAATCCTTTAAGAACGCTGCTTTCCCTACTTGGTGTTACCATAGGGATCTTCTGCATATCAGCCATTCTTTCATTGGTGGATTCCCTGAATTACAACCTGAAATCTTCCCTTTCTAAGCTAGGCAAAAATGTCATTTATGTGGACAAGTGGCCGTGGGGAGATTTTTCCGATTACCCTTGGTGGAAATATATCAACCGTCCGGAAATAGGCATCCGGGAGATGAAACTCCTAACCAACCGCTATGATAAAGCAGAAGCCATTGCTTTTGATGCCTCTATTGGCCGTAAAACCATTAAGGCGGGGAAGCAAGTGGCTGAGAATATCCGGATAAAAGCTATTACTAAGCAATATCCGGCTGTAAGAAACCTCCCAATTGAAAAAGGCCGCTACTTCTCGGGAGCTGAGTTTGAGAAAGGAAGCGCTACAGTGCTCCTTGGTCATGAGGTGGCGAATAACCTTTTCCCAAAACGCGGAGCTGTAGGGCAATCGATAGACGCCCTGGGTCGAAAGCTTCAAGTTGCAGGGGTCCTGGAGAAGGCCGGTGAAAGTCTGATTGATTTTGGAGGCAGTGTGGATAACCAAGCGTTCATCCCTGTTTCGTTGGGGGAAAAACTTTACACCCTTTCAGGTGAGAATGCCCGGACTTCCATTATGGTTAAAACAGCGAAAGGTCAGAGCATGTCCGAGTTGCAAAGTGATCTTACGGCCGTCATGCGGTCTATCCGAAATCTTGAACCTAAGGAGGAGAACAATTTTGCCCTTAACCGCGTATCTATGCTTACCCGGCAAATTGACCAGGTGCTGCGGGTAGCCAATATTGCTGGATGGCTAGTGGCGGCATTTTCGATCCTGGTGGGCGGATTTGGCGTAGCCAATATCATGTTTGTTTCTGTTAAAGAAAGGACCCCTATCATCGGTATCCAAAAAGCCATAGGCGCTCCTAATACTTTTATCCTGGTACAGGTACTCGTGGAATCTATTATTTTGTGCATAATTGGTGGGGTGATCGGAATTTTAAGTGTCGGGCTTATTGCCTACGGGATCAACCAGTTGGTTGCATTCCAGCTATTACTGACTACAAGCAATATCTTAACCGGTCTGACCTTATCTACCCTAATAGGAGTCCTGGCAGGTATTATACCTGCTTATCAAGCCTCCCAAATGGATCCCATTGGAGCCATTCGTTATGCCATGTAGATTTTGCATGAAACCATAGAATGCTTTACTTGTTCCCTTTTTAAATACAACTGATATGTCCATGAAAGCTCAAAGCGAAACCAGAGATGTATCCATAAAAGTTGAGACCAGCTACCATGACCACGAGTCCGAACCAGAAACAGGTAGCTACGTCTTTACTTACCGCATCACTATCCTAAACCAAGGCGAGCACACTATCAAGCTCCTTAGGCGGTATTGGCACATCACCGATTCTAACGCTGTCAAACAAGAAGTTGAAGGCGAAGGGGTTGTCGGTCGCCAACCAGTTTTGGAGCCTGGGGAATCTCACCAATATACTTCCGGCTGTAATTTGCAGACGGACATCGGGAAAATGGAAGGCTTTTTCACCATGGAAAAAGTCGGCACGGGAGAGCAATTCCGCGTCTACACTCCGGCTTTTCAGATGATTGATCCTTCACGGTATAATTAATCGGATAATTATTGCGGGCATTAAAAAGGGAGGGATCTTAACGATTTCTCCCTTTTTTTATGATTATTGAATCTGAGGCCTTATTCTGTGGGCAATGTTTGAAAATACCTGATATAATTTCATTAAACGGTATTTAAACAGGTGCCTTATCCTTGGTCTTTTTGAGGATATCAGCTACAATGGGTGCCCCATGAAAGCGGCCGTTTTCAATGAATATTTCTGAAGTATTGTAACCCGCCAAAATCACGCCTGCTAAGTACAGGCCCGGCACATTGCTTTCCAGCGTATCGGGATCATGATAAGGTTTCAGGGTTGATTCATCGATCTCAACGCCAAGTTTACGCAGAAAATAAGCATCTGGATGATAACCCGTCATTAGAAAAACCTGGTCAGCCGAAATAGAGAAGGTTTCGTGGTTAGCGTCTGTTAATTCCAGTTTTCCTTCGTGAATAGCTTTTACTTCAGTATTGAAGTAAGCCGGAATGGAGCCTTCCTTGATGCGGTTTTCCAGGTTCGGCTTTAGCCAATACTTGACGCTTTGCTTAAGGGCCTCTCCGTGATGGATTAGCTTAACATTAACCCCATGCTGGTAAAGATCCAACGTATTTTCAGCGGCTGAATTAGAGCCGCCTACTACGGCTACATCCATTCCGATGTAACGATAGGCTTCATCGTAGTAGTGGGAGACATGAGGAAGCGTTTCACCCGGTACGTTCAGGGAATTCGGCCGGTCATAATAGCCCGTTGCTGCTACGACATAGCGTGCTTCGTAATGGCCTTTTGGGGTGTAGACCGTAAAACCGGTTTCGGTTTTTTCCACATTGTCAACTGGCGTAAAAGGTTGCACGTTCAGGTCGTACTTCCGGGCTACAGCCAGGTAATATTCCAGCGCCTCAGCGCGGCTTGGACGTCTGCCCGGTGTGGTAGTAGGGAAGGGCAAACCATCTAATTCCAGTAGTTCGGCCGTGGAAAAAAATGTGGAATTGGTTGGGTAGTGCCGGATGCTGTTGACAAGGCTACCCTTATCCAACATGATATACGAGAGATTTTGTTTTTGGGCTTCAATAGCCGTAGCCATTCCGGTAGGCCCTGCCCCAATGATCACCAGATCCAGTGGCTGCATGATTGAATTTTTATTATCCTTCATTGGTAACAATGGTTGCAGGATTCAGTTTCTTAACCAATTAGTTTTTGTAAGCGGTATTTTGCTCAATTCCCATCATCAGGGTCCTATTCCTTTGGTCATTATCCATTCTGGCTCCAAAAGGTCATTTTAACGGATATAAGTAATAGTGGCAAAAATAGCAGCAAAAGTAGAATCTTAATGATGCCTAGTTTCAACCTCTTTCCACTTGGCCATTTCGACCGCCAGGGAGAAATCTTGGTTAACCTGGCTGACTGACGGAATCTTTTAGCCAAAACCTCGGACCTAGCAGCCAA
>CAZIUI010000042.1:0-8724 GCA_964542585.1 uncultured Sphingobacteriales bacterium
CGTGGTTAAGGTTTTCCCTGGCATTGATCTGATAGCTGACGAACCCTTCTCCTCTGCCGGTTGAGTCATTTGGCGGCAGAAATCCTCTGGATGGGTCCTTAGGCGGGAGTCCTGTTTCCGGATCAATGGTGCTCAAAGTCCAGAAAGCTTCACGGTTGACCGGATCAACCCCGGCTTTGATTTTCACTATCACACGATCATTACCGGAACCTAATGTGTATTGTTGGGTAGTCCTTTGTTGTGTGGGCAAATCAAAGGTTGTGTCGCCAAAGCCAAATTTCTCCAGTTGAAAACTTTTTACATTGGCATTTTCCGGTAAGGGATTGGTAATCTTGACTTTTTGAGCCGGAGAAGTAGCAGTAGGCTTATTTTCAAACAGGATGTCGTAATTCATGGTCTTGCCCGGTTTTACTAGCTTCAGGGCGGTAAAACCGGAAGGCCCTATTATTTCATTGGGATCTATTGATTCGACATATTCCGTGAAATTATTTTCACCATTTCCATTGCCACCACTGTTGTCATTGTTATTACAGTCGTCCTCAATGACGTAATTGTTATCGAGGCCGGTTTCATTTTTTTTAAGGCAAGGCCCAAGGATCTTTTTTTGATACTTTTTATTGTTTTTAATGCAACTGAAAACAAACTTAACTTGCTTTTTGTAGTTCGGATCTTCAACCAATCCCCACAATTTTTCATTCTTATGCTTCGCCTTTAAAGCTTTTCGGGCTGTTTGGGCAAACTCATCAGCATAGTTTAATCCCCTTTTATTTATGGCACCCTTTATTACTTCCCCGGCAATCTTCCGCTTTCCAGCTGCTACCGGATTAAACGGATGAATCCTAAGGGCCTGTTTCCCGAGTTCCTTTAATACGGTCTCTTCCATGTTCTCAATCTTAAGATCCTCGCTACAGTTATCCAGTTTACCTCTATCGTATTTCAACTTACCCAATTGTCGGGCAATAATAGAATCATAAACCTGTAAAAATCGCGAAGAGGCCAAATCATCTACATCGCCGGAAAAGGCCCAATCTGTTTTGGGATGGTGAGTCCAAAAAGCCTCAACATTGACCTTAGCTTCTTGCTTAGCTGTCATTTCAAACGTAAAAGTAGTCGTGGATGATGATGGCATCACCGGGTAATAAACAGAATAAACCTTAATGCCGGCACTATCGATAATATTACCAGTTCCTGGCGGATTAAGGTTATCACCTTGATAAATGGCATCACTTCCATTGAAACGGACGTTTAAATCATCTTTGGTCAGGCTATCCCCATAAAATATAACGTTCAGGGACACATCATATGCATTGATTTCTCCTTTGTTACTAGCGAACACCTTAGGATAAGCCTTATCGCCAACCAATCTTCTGCTGGGTGTTGTGACTTCTGCTTTCAGATCTCGCAATCCAGTGTCAAGCACTTCAAACCCCTGATTAAGCCTTGTGGTAGCACCAGGCTTTACAGCCACTACATCATACTGGCCCGGACTTCGATCTCTTAAGTCAAAGTGGGCCCTGCCTTCCGTTGAACTAATTACTGCTTTTTGAATAGGTTTTATAGTATCTGACTGGTCCTGACTTTGCAGCATGAATTGCGTTTGATCATTAAAATCAAAACCATAAATCCCCATCACAATCATCCCGTAATTACTACCATCTACTGGATCTACTTCCTCGATGCTGAAAGTTTTACTCTCAGCCGTAATGGTAAAGGGGTAGGTAAGCTTATTGCCCGGTAAATATGTACTTCGCGTCATGATGTAATCCGACCGGAAGCTGTCTTGAGAAGGGATGATGAGATCTTGGTTGGCATTGTAGGGGTTATTGTGCTTGTGATCATAATTAAGCGGGTCAGGAATGGCTCCGGTTTTGGTAAATAATTGAGTCGCCAGGTTTTGGTCGTTCGGTCTCAGTTTCAGGTAAATTCCGGTATCTTTACCAACATCCATCTGGTAGTAAACCTTTTCAGCATTACCGCCGCCTATTTTGTATTGACCCTGCTTTGGTTGATCCACTACTAAAGTATCGATAAGCTGGATTTGAAAGCTATCCTTTAATAAATAAGTGTTGTTTCTCTCATCGGTTTCAGGAATTTGGTTGAAGTTATCCAAACGGAGTAAAACGTGGTAGTAACCTGGCTTAACAGTGGGGTAATCAAGCGTGACCTGGATACGCTTAAAGCTGTTAGCGAGAATCTGTTTAATGGCCGTGCTATCTGTTTTTACAGGACGCTTCAGATCAAGCTTTTGATCATCACTTAAGAAAGCACTGTAGTACCAGTTACCTCTAATATCATTGGGTCCTTTGTTGAGAACCTCTGCTTCAAATGTTAAGGATTCATTTTTTTGACTTAGGATATTGACGTTTTGAACGGTTAAATCTGCCGGCAAAGCCTGTTTGACATCAACCTGGTTTGAACTAATAGCTATATTATTGGTCACTTTAGTTTGCTCAAATATCTGCTTGCTGGCATCCGCTTTCACGATGATGTAATAATCGCCACTAACATAGCGGGGTAGGATCGTATCTATTTGCCGGGTAAGCGTGTTATTGGTTTTGAGATCTTGATTAACGTGCTTCACCTCAGTAATTTTGGGATCATCTTCATCGATTATTTCATCCTTAGATAGATAAATATGATCCACCCAGGTCTTTTGTTGAATAGCACCAGTCCCTTTATTATCCAGGGTATACTGAAAATTAATTTGCTGTCCGCTTCGTGCCTGATTAGGAATTTGTTGGATAGATACATCCAAGTCAGCCCATGGTGACTGCTGAACAGGAACTTGTTTTTTCTGGGTATTATTTTGCGTGTTGTATTCAAAAATCTTTTGCTTAGTGTCCGCTTCTACTTTAAGTATATAATTTCCACTTTTCCCTTCTGGTATTTCAATTTCAGCTGAAGTGGATTGAGATTGTTTACTGTCAAGCTTACCAAAATGCAAAATTTCCTTAGAGGATATTGGCACCCCGGAAGCATTGATCAATGATACCTTGTTGATCCATCCATTGGAGGCTGTTGCTTTTTGAGACGCATTCTTAGTTGTGTAACTGAATTTGAGTTTGTTACCAGCCTTTGGCGAATTATTAATGGAAATAGAAGTTACCGTTAAGTCGCTAACCGCATTAGAATCCCTTTCTATCCTGAACTGGCTGGAATTATAGGCATTATTGCCTTCTGCCTGGTGCTCATAAACAGCATCCTGATAGTCTGTTACGATGGCGAGGTAATAATTGCCCTCAGTAAGCCGAAGGGGAAGATTGAAAGTAGCTTTTAATTGATACTGGTCATTGCCATTTAGGGTAAAAGTTCTTCTGCGGGATTTCAATCTGACGGAATCTCCATCATTAACGCTTACAAGATACACTTTATCTTCCCATTCGTAAAAGTCAATAGTCCCTGGTTTCTGGTTTTTGATGGTAGCGGTGAGGTTAATTTGCTCACCTGTTTTCCTGTCTTTTGGATTAAAAGACACATTGGCAGGGGTTAAGTCCTTTGGCGGCGCTAGTTGAATATCAATTTGACCAGATGTTCTGCCTTTATTGTTATCTTCAAAGGGAACCTCACACACCTGGTCATTTTTGTCGGTTACAGCATGCATGTAATATTTACCCGGTACATCCGCCGGCATCCTAAAAGAAAGCATATCTTTCACTGTGCCACCGGCAGAAATATCCTTATTAAGCGGTTTGAGCTTTAAAAAGCGATCCTTGTCTAGTTCAAGCTTAGCATCCTTTGATAAATACAGTCCATTGTAAAGCCGACCGTCAACGCCATATTCATATTTTGTGTTACCATCATTCTTAACCTTGACTTCTACCTTTACATCACTTTGTTCAGTCGCAGGATTCTTAGAAAGAACTGAAACATCTTCAATTTGAAGATCGGGTTTAGGCTTTAAGATCAGTTTAAAAGTATCACTTAGCCGCCCGTTATTGGCTTCAACCAGTTCAGTTACCTTACGGTTGAGGTCGGTTCCAATCTGAAACTGGAAGGTATCACTGACACAAGCAGGCATCCTAAAGGAATCAAAAACCTGCAGCTTTTGACCGGGTTTTAGGGGTTTGCTATTATTGATGGTTCCCAATTCCGTTTCGTCTTCTTTTGTCGCATTGAGGAGTTTGACTTGGTCTTTCCAGCCTGCAGCATCAATCTTATCTGAGCCAGCGTTTTGGATGGTATAATTGAATTTGGCATATCCTCCCGAAAAATACCGCTGATCAACATTAATCTGGGTAATCTTTAAATCCGGTAAAGGTGTTTGGTTCACTTTAAAACTACTTGAGATCTCCGTGTTAAAACTTGTTTCATTGACCTCATGAACCTTATCCTTATGGTCTGTGAACCCCTTCACATAATACTGCCCCGAAAAACGTAAAGGAAATTGTAAGGTTACCGTTGCTTGATAGGATTGTCCTGGTTTAAGGCTTATGGGCGCCTTATTGGTTTCTTCAACGAGGACCAATGAATCATTAGGCCTGGCTAAAGCATTACGTAAAGCACTGCTATCACTGCCAATGTAAAACTTGTCTTTCCATTTGCCGGAAGTAATGTTCTGGCCAGTATTTTTGACCTCATAGAACAATTGGAGCTCCTCCCCTGAGTTGATGCTTTGAGGAGCCGTCATTTGGGTAATTTCAAGATCTGGTAAATCCCCAATATTAACCTTCAAAGGATTTTTAATAGGGTACAGATTATTGGATCGGTCATCTGTGGTACCTGAATCATTGGGAAATACCAGTACATAAAATTGCCCGGCACTATCTTCGTAGGGAAAAGTAGTACTTAATTGTTGGGAGTAGGTTTTTCCGAAAGGAAGGTCCGCATTGATTTGCTTTGATCCCAGGTAATAATCCCGCTTTTTATCAAGTTTTTGATCCCTTGATAAGTAGACCCCATCTTTCCAGGGGGTTTTGACCGGTAAGGAACCCTTGTTCCTAACGGTCCAATTGACTTTGAAAGCGCTACTGCTAGTGATGGAATCCGGAGATAGGGAGGCTTTTGTCACTACAAGGTCTGGTGTGGCTTCTAATTCATCTGCCCCGATATCCGGATTTTGGGAGTCCCGTTGATCCCCGTCAATATCGGTGGTTATTTGGTTAATCGCTGTGCCTTTTCCTTGGAGGCTATCATTCGTAATATGTAAATTGGAGTCACTTACAAATCCCGGTTTAACAGTAAGGGAATTTTGATCAGTACCATATTGCTGTTGAATTTGACTTAAACCAAAGGTGTCAGGTGGATTAGAAAAACCCTTAGTTTCTATGAAAGCAATGTTATCCGAGCCTGAATAATAATTATTGTGATCGGACGTAAAGGATAAAGTATCAATAATGTAAACTGCAAATCCCTTTTTATTGGCAAATATATTATTTTTATAGATACATTTATCAAATATTCTTACCGTTGAGCTATTTTTTGCTTTTGTTAGACAATTATTGTGATAAAACTTTCCGCTCAAGCCCTTGGCGGAACCGTCAAAATCTATAGCTCTCTGAAAAACTTGTATAAAATTATTAGCAACCAGAAAGTTGGATTTGATCGGATCCACAGAACCAAAAACAAAGCCTCCACCATAACTTCCATATACCTTATTACCAATAATTTCAACATCTTTAGAAGCATAGATAGCAATAGCATCGCTCATTGATGCATTGAAGCTATTGCTTTTAATATTCAGGTTTTTGATTTTATTTACACTTATACTTTGACCAAGCATTCCACCATATTGAGGAGCCACTGGTTTAAAGTGGTTTCTACGAAAATGAATGGATCTCATACTAAAGTTTGTGTCGTATGATGAGCCAAATCTCCCGCTAAACTCAATGTCTCCACCTTTTATGGTATTATTTTTTAGCGTTATATCGTGAGAAGGATTGAGCTGCTGGTAATTTTCATACTCAGCGACAATGATTTCTCGGCTACTAAAGGCCAGCGATATAAATTGGCAATCCTTAATGGTCACATGGGTAACACCATCCAAAATCCTGAAATTATGGAAAAGCCTTCGCTGGTTTGAAGTTTGGGTTTTGAAAGTTAATTTTTGGAAAACCAGATAGTCACTCTTGTGCAGCGTAAAAATTACCATGGAATCTCTACTGCCCTGTTGAATGATAGATACATCCTCGGTGTCTTGAGTACTTGACTGAAAGGTGATGGTGTTTTGGGCATTCACGCCTTTAATTGAATCTAATTTCACCGATTCATGGTAAGTACCTGGTTTAATGTTAATCGTTACAGGTCCACTTACACCTTTTTGATTAAGGGCATTGGCAGCTGCACTTATACTGTCAAAATCCCCTGAGCCTGCGGTATCTACTGTGTAACTACCCGATAGGCCTTGCGCAAAACCAGTTTTCGCAGTTAATCCAAAAAAGAGGATTATTAAAAATAATGCGTAAAAAATGCTGTATAGATGCTTCATATCTCAACTTTTTTACAACTTCTTTTAATTTTCTTTACTAAGATAAATAAAAAGCGTCTAAATTAAAAAGTTTGTTTACATCAAATATTTTGAGAGTAGTGTAAAATCAAATTTTAATTTTGAAAAAACAGGCAATACGGAGATAATTGATTTTCGGAAAGGGTTTGCTTACTAAAAATAGGCCTGTCAATAAATTTAGTAAAAATGAGGATTAAAGGATAAAACTGTGGGTAAAATCTTTAAGTTAGTGCTCAATGTTTCATAATGGCTACAACTTGGCTAGTTACATATTTGGCTACTTAATAATATTACCAGCCTAGGAAACTATTGTTTCCTATTTTGCAGCCTTCAATCCATCTTCTCTATTATTGCCGGTTTTGTTCTAATAATTCTTTTTAAGGTAACTAAGCTATCTTTTTAATATTAATACAAAACGATTTTATTTAAGCTGTCGTTTAGCCGAATGATTATGCGAAATTTTTTTGTCACAATATTACTCCTAAGCTTTCTCGTAAGCACTACAGGCATCAGTCTGCTAAAACACTACTGCGGCGGTGAGCTAGCGCATATGGAGGTAGTGACGACCTCCACCACTGATCATTTCTGCGTATCCGAGCAAATGCTTTCATGCTCTCATTGTGAAGATCAGACATCAACGGGTGGCCATTGTGAAAAGGAGCAATCGTCAGATCAGCATAATCGAAACTGCTGTGATAATAAAATCAAAACGCTGAAGGTAGAAGATGCCTTCTTAGCGGTTTCCCACACCTTTCAGGTTATCCTTGAGCCTGTCTTCTTTGCGCTCAAGCCCTATCAGCCTTCGCTATTAGAACAGGATTTTCATTCCGGTTCTCCTTATTACCAAGCTCCCCCATCACACGCTTTACCCACTGCTACTCGTGGGCTACGTGTGTTCGTGCAGTCCTTCCAGCTTTGATGTGAATTCAGCATTGCCCGCTTAGCCGTGGCTTAGCGTGCTTAGCGCTCACCAAGCCAGGTGCCATTCCTACTGGTTTGTCTTTCAAGCAAAGCCTGTCACTAATGCTGAATTCCATTATTCGTTTTTTCCTCTACAATAAACTCATTACTGCTTTACTGCTGATCGCCCTTGTTGGCTGGGGGCTTATCACGGCTCCTTTCAACTGGAGCCTGGACCCGCTGCCACGCGACCCGGTGCCAGTGGATGCCATCCCCAACATCGGCCCCAACCAGCAGATCGTCTTTACAAAATGGAAGGGCCATTCGCCTCAGGATATCCAGGACCAGGTCACCTATCCGCTGACCACGCAGCTCCTGGGCGTGCCAGGTGTTAAGACCGTCCGCAGCAATTCCATGTTCGGCTTTTCCAGCATCTACATCATTTTCAAGGAAGACGTAGACTTTTACTGGAGCCGCTCCCGCATCCTGGAAAAGCTGAATTCCCTACCGGAAGGCACCTTGCCGGATGGCGTACAGCCCCAGTTAGGGCCTGATGCCACTGCCCTGGGCCAGATCTACTGGTATACGCTGGAAGGGCGGGATACAGCCGGAAATCCTACGGGCGGCTGGGATCCGCAGGAGCTGCGCACCATCCAGGACTCCTACGTGAAGTATGCCCTCTCATCAGCCGATGGCGTGGCCGAGGTGGCTTCCGTAGGCGGTTACGTTAAGGAGTACCAGGTGGACGTCCGCCCAGCTGCCATGAAGGCGCATGACATCAACCTGACCCAGGTGCAGCAAGCAGTGCAGGAAAGCAACCTGGATGTAGGGGCCAGCACTGTGGAGATCAACAATGCTGAATATGTCGTCCGTGGTCTGGGTTACATTGAAAACCTCGATGACCTGAAAAAGGCCACCATCACCAGCCGCAACAACACGCCCATCCAGGTTGAAGACGTGGCCCGGGTAAGCATGGGACCAGCCTCGCGCCGGGGCGCGTTGGATAAAGCCGGAGCACCGGCTGTCGGAGGGGTTGTAGTGGCCCGGTATGGTGCCAATCCCATGGAAGTCATCCGGAACGTCAAAGAACAGATAAGGCAGATCGATGATGGCCTACCCCGGAAGACCCTGGAAGATGGAACGGTTTCGAAAGTGGATATCGTGCCGTTTTACGACCGCTCCGGCCTGATCCAGGAGACGCTGGGAACGCTGGAAGAAGCGCTCACGCTGGAGGTGCTGATCACCATCCTGGTCATCCTGATCATGGTAGTTAACCTGCGCGCTTCGCTGCTGATCTCCGGCCTGCTGCCGGTAGCAGTGCTCATGGTCTTTATCCTGATGCAGTACACAGGCGTAGATGCCAACATTGTGGCGCTCGCGGG
>CAZIUI010000043.1:0-7118 GCA_964542585.1 uncultured Sphingobacteriales bacterium
TCCCTTCCCATTCAGCATATCAAAGGGATCCACAACATTTCCCAGCCGTTTGGACATTTTATTGCCATTCTTATCCAACACAAGTCCATTGGCAATGACATTCCGGTAGGCCACTGAATCAAAAAGAAGCGTACCTAAAACGTGTAGGGTGTAGAACCAGCCCCGCGTTTGATCAACCCCTTCTGCAATAAAGTCCGCGGGGTAGTTTTGCTTAAAGATTTGCTGATTTTCAAAGGGATAATGCCATTGGGCATAAGGCATCGCTCCGGAATCAAACCACACGTCAATAACATCCTCCACACGGTTCATGGGCTTACCAGAATCGGAAATCAGGGTCACTTCATCCACATGTGGCCGATGGGGATCAAAATCTTCGGGAATTGGAGCTTGTTTTAGACCACCCTCTATGGCTTTATCGACCTCCTGTCTGAGTTCCTCTAATGAACTAATGAACTTGATCTAACTACGATCCTCGCTTATCCAGATCGGAATGGGTGTTCCCCAGTATAGAGACCGGGACAGGTTCCAATCTACCATGTTGTCCAACCAGTTGCCAAAACGGCCTTCTCCTGTGGATGACGGCTTCCAATTAATGGTTTTGTTAAGCTCGATCATCCGGTCTTGATACGCAGTTGTACGCACAAACCAAGCTTCTAAGGGATAGTAAAGCAATGGCCGATCCGTGCGCCAGCAGTGCGGATAATTGTGCTCGTATTTTTCTACTTTAAAAGCCTTGTTTTCTTTTTTCAGCTTAACAGCTATATCCACATCCACATCCTGATGATCCGCTTCATTGGGCTCATAGTTGCGAACAAAACGTCCTGCAAACTCGCCCATTTCCGCTACAAAGCGCCCATTCTTATCAACGAGCGGTATCTGGCGGTTGGGATTATCGGGGTCCGGAACTGTCAGAGGTGGAAGGTTTTGCTCTTTGCCTACTTTAAAGTCATCCTCTCCGAAAGTCGGGGCCAGATGAACGATACCTGTACCTTCTTCTGTGGAAACAAAATCTCCGGTGACCACACGGAATGGATTTCCACTTTCTGGCTGAACGTAGGGTAGCAGCTGATCGTAATGCCAGCCTTCCATTTCCTTACCCTTGAAGGTTCCCAAAACCTGGAAAGGCAATTGTTTGGGATCCCCTTCAAACGTTAGTTGAGCATTTTCCTGATCAGGGTTGAAGAAGTTGTAAAGGACTGCTTTAGCCAAGTACACAATGATAGCCTGACCAGTATAGGGATTAAACGTCTGAACCTTGACATAATCAATATCCGGCCCTACTGCTAAACCGGTATTTGAAGGCAAGGTCCAGGGCGTGGTAGTCCAGGCCAAGAGGTACTCATTATCCGTATTTTTCAGCTTGAATTGGGCTGTAACTGAGGTGTCCTTTATAAAGCGGTAGCAACCCGGTTGGTTCAGCTCGTGGGAACTAAGGGCTGTTCCGGCAGCCGGTGAGTACGGTTGAATAGAATAATCCCGATAGAGTAAGTTTTGATCAAAAAGCTGTTTCAGCACCCACCAGAGGGATTCAATGTAAGTTTTATCATAAGTGATATAAACATCATCAAAATCCAGCCAGAAGCCGAGAGAACGGGTAAGTTCCTCCCATTCTCGTTTGTACTGCAGAACATCCTTACGGCATTCTTCATTGTAGTAAGCCACGGAGACCTTATTCCCAATATCATCTTTTGTGATGCCTAGTCTTTTTTCTACTTGCAGCTCCACAGGCAGGCCATGCGTGTCCCATCCGCTTTTGCGCCGGACTTGATAGCCTTGATTGGTTTTATACCTACAAAAAATATCTTTTACTGTTCGGCTAAGAACGTGATGGATGCCAGGCTTTCCATTAACCGATGGCGGACCTTCATAAAAAGTAAAAGTATCGGCATTGGAGCGTTGCTCAATGCTTTTTTCGAAAATGCGGTTATCTTCCCAGAATTTCAGGATAGCCTTTTGAACAGCTGTTAAGTCCAGCTGATTGTACTCGCGGTATCCCCGAAAATCATGCTTTTCCAAATCCTCTAAATTTTTGCGCGAATGTCGGGAAAATTTAGATTGACTGTATAAAAGTTGGGTGTAAACAGATGGGAACCGCCATTCAACGAGGACAGCAAAAGGTTAAGTTCTTGTTATTTTTTCAAAGCTTCCCCCCATTTTTGAAGGAGGGTGCGAAAGCGATCTTTTTTAAAAGGCTTGCTAATGTAATCATCCATGCCAGCTTTTAGGTATTGCTCATTGGCCCCTTCCATAGCATCAGCCGTAAGGGCTACAATAAGAGGTCTTTCGTTTTCCTTAAAAAAAGACTTGATCTCTGACATTGCTGTCAAACCATCTTTGCGTGGCATCTGGATATCCATTAAAATGAGGTCAGGGCTGTGACCCTCCTCAATCATTTTTACAGCTTCGGCTCCATCCCTTGCCATCTTTGCCTCGTAGCCATAGCTGGAAAGAAATCGGCAGGCAATTTCACGGTTTAGCTGATCATCTTCTACCACCAATATATCAAGCGAATATTTTTGAGATAGAGATTGGTCAGGAGTTTTTCCCGAACCATCAGCATAGGGATAATTGGTCGATTCATTAGCGCTTCCCTCTTTAACCGGAAGGTGAACAGTAAAAGTGGAACCCTCCCCTACCTGACTTTTTAAATCAATATACCCTCCCATCGCCTGACTAATGGAGTGACAAATAGCCAGTCCAAGTCCTATTCCTTCCTTGGAATCAGGAGATGTCTCATTGCCCTGCTCAAAAGCTTTGAATAACTGATTTTGGACCTCTTGCTCAATGCCCTGACCTGTATCAGTTATAGCAAAAGCTATCCAACGTTTCTGATCTTTGGAATTCTTCTCAATTCCTTGGTTATAAACGTCTAAAAGAACATTCCCTTCACTCGTAAACTTCATGGCATTGTTAAGAAGATTGATAATCATCTGCCTAAGGCGGTTTCCATCAGTCCGTATATAGGTCGGCAGCGTTTCATCTAAATGCTTGTGGAATGCTAATCCCTTATTTTGTATGACAGGCTTCAAAAGGGATTCAATATCATTTAAAAGCTCATTTAATGAAAACGAATAATCGTTAATTGTTATCCGACCCTGTTCAGCTCTCGTGAGATCTAGCACATCGTTAATGACCGTTAAGAGGGCTTCACCACTTGACCGAATGGCTTTTACATATTCATCCTGCTCCCCGTTCAGCTTTGTTTCCTTAAGCATTTCAGTCATTCCCATCACCCCATTAATGGGCGTTCGGATTTCATGGCTGACCATTGCCAAGAACTTGGATTTTGCTTCGGAAGCTTTTTTAACTTCCTCATTTGCCCTTTCCAGAGCCTGATTTTTCTCTTCCACCAGTTTGTTCTTTTGCCTCAGCTGCTGGTTGGCTTTTTGTCGGCTTCGGTTTAACCGGTACAAAAGGCCGGTCACTACTAATACCAGCAGGATGCCTCCTCCCATAGCATATACAAGCCTCTGGCGCCTCTCAGCCTTTAGGGACTGAATTTTTTTCTGCTTTTTCAGAATCTGAATTTGTTGTTGTTGCCTGCGAAAAGCAAATTCTGACCTTAGGTTTTCCGCCTTTTTCTGATTTAAAAGCCTACTACGCCTTTTCTGTATTTGGTTGTGTTGCTTAAAAGCCCATAAGGCTGAGTCTAATTGATTTTGGTCTTCGTAGTGTTTACCTAATGCCCTGTAGGCTTTTTTTAATACGTTTGAATCATTTCGTTTTCTGGAGAGATTTAAAGCGCTAAAGTAGAACTGTTTAGCTTTTCTAGGCTCATTTGCCTGACTTAACCCTTTACCTTTAAGCAGGTAAGTTTCTGGTTTATATACTTTGTAGTTTTTTTGTTTCAATGTATCGGTAATCCGCTCTAAAACCTTTAAAGCCTTCTGGGTTTGATCTTTACGAAGGGCTAACCTAGCTTGTTTTTTCCAAACACTGACGAGGCTATAAACATCACCAATCTTATTATTTAAGACTTCACCCTTTTGAAGGTGAGGAACTGCTTTTTCTAAGCTATCCATTTCCAAATAAGCCTCAGCCATGTTCTCATGGACATTGGCTTTCAGATTAAGGGAAGGGTCCTTTTGACCTTTGCTTAGAGCTTTTCTCAGGTACTTCAAAGCAAGCGAGGGCTTATAAAGCTCAATGTAAACAATACCTATGTTTTCGTAAGTTCTTCTTTCGTTTTTGGTGACTTGGTCTGTTTTCTGAAAAGCTTTAAGCGCCTTCAAATAGTGATTGATAGCCAATTGATACTGACCTTTACCGTTGTAAAGGTTACCCATATTCATCCAATAAACGCCTTTATTGGCTTTTGGATCGGCTTTTTCGTGCAAAGCAAGTGCTTTCTTGTAATAAGATAGGGCACTATCATTGGCTTCTTTTTTATCATAAATGACGGCAAGGTTATTAGCAGCTAATGAACGGGTTTTGAAAGAATCCGGAGTGGCTACTGACAAAACTTGGTAACCTGCTTTAAAATGTTTTTTAGCATGCCTAAAATCCCCTAATCTAAAAGCCGCTGCACCCTTGTTAATTAGGAAAGTTCCTATGTAAAAAGAATCCTTAAATGCTTGGGCCTTAAGTAAGCCGGAATCAAAAACGCGGTAGCCTTTTCTAAAATTTTGCCTCTTTAACAGAGCCTTGCCTTTATCTACAATTTTCTTAAGCTTTACTTGCTGTGAATTTTGCGGCTCTTGTAAATTTTGGTACCAAAAGATGGCCCCACCAACAAGCACTAAACTGAACCCTATTAAACCTAAGCGTAAGACTGAACGAGTTTTTAAGGGGGTCAAAACAACTCAATTTAGAATTGCATAAGTATTGGAGCTTACCACAAATAAAATTAATTAATCTTTACAAATTGAATGCACTACCCAAATTAATCTGTCAATGATTAAATGTGGTCTTATGGTTGAATAGAATCAGGCTTTTGATTCATCGGTTTTGAACAAAAATACTTTTTAAGGCTTTCATGATAAGGTATGACATTACCCAAGATTTTCACAACACCTCTTTTTAATGAAAGCATTACTTCGGCTTAACCGCTATTTTATTGTTGGCTTTTTAATACTCCTTATAGGCCTTAGCTATTTCCTTACCCAACTCAATTTTCAATACAACATTGACCGTTTTTTCCCATCTGACAATAAACACCTAACATTCCTCCAAAAATACCAAGACCGGCTAGAGCAGGATGATAATTTCCTCCTTATCGGTTTTGATCGTGATGAAAGTGTTTTTGACTCGGCATTTTTAAAGAAAGTACAACGCTTTGGTGACTCGCTAAACAGTTTACCAGCAGTTCAGCGTGTTACCGATATAACAAGCATTAAAGAGCCGGTTAAAGGGCCATTTGGCTTCATAACGGTCCCACTCATTCACGTTGATCAGCCTGAGCGGTACAACCAAGACAGCACCCAAATCTTTAAGGATCCCCGATGGCCGAACTACTTGATATCTCCGGATGCAGAGGCGCTTACCATGTTGGTAAAAACCCAGCCCATGCTTCCGCAGGATTCAGCTGAGCTTTTTATAAGCCAGACCAAGTCACTCGGAAAAGATTTTCAATTTAACGAGTTAAGATTTGCCGGGCGTACAATTAGCCAAGCCAACTTTGTGAAGAAGATCAAACAGGAGGTTGTTTTTTATGTCATCGCCTGTAACATCGTTTTACTCATCATCCTCTACTTGATTTTCCGAAAGCCCCTGGGCGTGATCATACCAATGGCTTCCGTGGTATTTGGGATGCTCCTGTTTTTTGAGCTTCTGGGTATGCTGCAAGTACCGCTGGATATTATGAGCACCCTCTACCCTACACTCATGCTTATCATTGGCATGTCCGATGTGATCCACATCATGAGCAAATACATAGACGAGCTCCGGAAAGGTGAGTATCAAATCCAGGCCATGGCCACTACCATCCGGGAGATCGGGTTTGCTACTTTATTAACTTCCTTAACCACCGCAGTGGGTTTTCTGGCTCTTTTAAGCTCGCAAATCCCGCCCTTACGCACTTTTGGGATTTTTGCGGCTGTTGGGGTTTTCATGGCATACCTCACCGTCATTGCTTTTACAACCATGGTTTTGGTAAATTTTAAAGCAGATCAGCTGAGCCGTACAAGCTCAGTTTCTGATGCCAGTACTTCCCTGCTAGCTCAGGTCTTTAGCTGGGTTAGTCGCCATCAGCGGGGGATTTGGATTGGTACCGTTCTAGCTTTAATCATATTCGGGATCGGCCTCTCCCAGGTTTCCCGTAACATGTACATGCTAACCAGTGTCCCTAAAGAGAGTGAGATAAGACAGGATTTCCGGTTTTTTGAGCGCAAATTTTCAGGTGTTCGGCCTCTGGAGATCGCTATTCTGCCAAAAGGGCCTCACAAAATTGATGATCCCGCGGTCATAAAAGCAGTAAAGCGTTTTGAAGAGCACCTCAAGACCTACAATCCCATCAACCATGTCGTTAGCCCGCTTACGATATACCGTACAGCTAATAAAAGCTTTTCCAATGGCAAGCTCTCGGCTTACCATATACCAGAAGATCCAAGTCGTTTTCAAAAGATCAACCAATTCCTTGATCAGTCTGGGGGCGGAACATTTGCTGCTGTAATGGGTGAGCAGGGGAAAATGGGCCGGATCACCGGCAAGATGAAGGATATAGGTTCAGAAAACGTCAAAGACCTTTACGATCAAATAAGAAAATGGAAAAACAACAACATTGATCAAAGTGTCGCGGACTTCCGCATCACCGGGAAGATGTTTTTAGTAGATAAAAACAATGATTACTTGATCGGTAACCTGATTACTGGGCTCACCCTTGCTTTTCTGGTAGTTGGTGTGCTAATGGGCTTACTTTTTAGACAGTTGAAAATGGTTTTGATATCGTTTATTCCCAACATCATCCCCTTGTTGATTGCTGGCGCCATCATGGGATATCTTGGAATCACGCTAAAGGCCACTACATCTATCATTTTTACCATTGCTTTTGGTATAGCAGTGGATGACACCATTCACTTCCTTTCCCGTTTCAAACTTGAACAAATTAAAGGAGCTGGGCCGGTTTTGGCTATGCAACGGACTTTTGTCGAGACCGGGAAAGCCATCACTTTCACCACAGT
>CAZIUI010000044.1:0-6845 GCA_964542585.1 uncultured Sphingobacteriales bacterium
TGCCGGACTCCCTCACCTACACCTGGACCCTGGGCAACGGAGATACCCTGCGCACCAGTGAGCCGGAATACGCCTATGAAACCGGTGGTGCTTATACTGTTGGGCTGACGGTGACCTCTGCCAAGGGTTGCACGAGCAGCGAATCCGCGCCCTTGAAGGTTGGGGATACGGTTTCAAGTGATTTTACTTTCACTAAAGTCAATAACGAGCGGGTAGATTTTGAAGCTGGTAATGAATCTGGTCTTGAATACGCTTGGGATTTTGGGGATGGCGAAAAATCTGATTCCGTGAATCCAACCCATGTTTACTCCTCAAGTGGATCTTATGAAGTAACCTTGACGGTATTCAACGCCAATGGCTGCGAATCTACTTCTAGTCAATCAATAGATCTGGACTTTGTAAACATCGAACGAACGAATCAACCCGAAAAGGTATCATTTAATGCTTATCCTAATCCTTTTGATCAGGCTGTGAATATTGAATACCACCTGGATGAGTCATCTATTGTGCAAGTGCAGGTATTTGATCAGAAAGGGCAAAGGGTAAGCTACCCGGTTAAAGGTGTTACCCAAAATCCCGGCAAGTACGAATACCAGTTCAATTTCAGTGATGAGCAAGCGCAAGGCCTTTACATCATTAGATTGGTGGTGGATGATAAGGTCTATGAAAAAGAAATTATAAAGGCTGATTAAGCTTGCTTACCCATCAACTTTATAAAAACCCCGATTTGGATAGATCGGGGTTTTTATTTTTAGCTTCATTTATGTGGTGATGGACAAAATGTCTAAGCCGATCTTTAAACCTTAATTCTAAAGTTGAAAAGGGTTTTAAACATGCTTTACTTGTAAAAATATCGGGGAAAGTAGCTGAAAAACTGCCAGGGATTTAGGAGATCAAAAAATAATAGCTTTTTCCGAAGCCTTTTAGATTTATTTGAAGGTTTTGAATAGTATAAACAATTTCGGTTTTTGAGCTTATTCATCAAGGATGTATTCTTCCAAGCGTTACCTGTTTTGAATTTGGCTAAGTGTGAAGGTTACAAGTTTGCTATATAACCAATTCTATTTCAAAGTTTTTATCAGTTACAGAATGGCAAGAGGTGTTTTACAAGTTATTCGTTTTTAACTAGGCTCCTAAGCTTTTTCAAACAACGCCACTTCTTGGTTCTTAAAACACGCTTGCTGTAACCTAATTTTTCGCTTATTTGTTGATAGGTATCTTGTTTAAGGTATAGCATTTCCAAAATCCTACGGCATGCAGGATTAAGGTTGTCCAGTTTATCATAAACAAGTTTTACTTCCGGTGAAGGCTCAAATTCTGGATCGTACAAGAATGGCCAAACCATTTCTTCATCTGCACTAGGGTTGCTAACCTCGTTTACGTGGTTTTCGGCCTTATATTTTTCCTGCCTTTTCAATAGTTGGTATTTGCCTATAGCGAAAATATAGGTTTTAAGGTTAGTGTGAGTATGAGCAATATTGCCGGAATAAGCGTTGAGGTAAAGGTTACAAAGGGCTTCCTGGAAGCAATCCCCAGCTACCGCTTCATCTATCTCGTAGCTGTGCTGTAGCCAGCAAGTGAAATCCCTCTTGTAATATTGATAAAGCTCTTGGAATAACTGTTCATCCCCCTTGTTAAGCTTATCAATTACCGTGCTTATATCCCAATTGCTCAAAGTAATGTAGATTTATTTACTTTTGTTTCAAAATTATTCAGAAATCCTGTGTTATAAAACGTTTCTAAGTTAAAAAATTGTTCAAATGCTTAAAAGCCCACATGATGTATTTTCAGCCTTGATAAATAAAATTCTTTTAAAGAGTGTTGACACAGTTTCTTTTCCAAAGGAATAATCAAATGAATTTAATTGCTAATTTGAAGTTAAACTAAAAAGGATGCTTATGCTACGTACAAATTTTTTTAAGCAAACGCTGATTGGATTAGCTGTTATTAGTACACCTTTCATGATTGCTAGTTGCAGTGATGATGGGGGTAGCAGTGATCCAAGTGTGGAAGAAGGAACGGTGGATGCCCAGGTTTCAGGAAGTTCTAATCTTGATTTATCCGGGGGTAATGCCACTTTTCGGGATAGTAGCGCTCCCAGTCAGTTTTTTGGTGGGAGGGAAGTAGCTTCTACGCAAATAAGCTGGACCGGTACCAATGGCAATTCTTTACAATTTTCTGTGTCAGAGGTTGAAAGTTCAAGCATTAGTACCGGAACCTATGAACCATTGGACATATCCAATTTAGTCGATCCGCCTGATAAATTTATGGATGGCAGTGGTACAATTGATAGCGTTAGTTATAGTGTTGAAAGCGGTTCTGTAAAAGTTACCACTAAAAATAGCTCCAATGTGATTGGTGAATTTCAGGATCTCAAACTTGAAATGTTTAATGGTTCGGATAGTGTCATTCTGAATGGTGCCTTCCATGCCACTAAATAAAAACTCGGAGAAGCTTAGGTATTTGGATATAGATAGATTGAGGCCCGCTCTCCTTGGTATTTTTGTAACCCTTGCCATTGGAATGATGAAATGCAAGGATGATAAGGGGGGCGGACCTGATGTTGAACCTGGAACGCTGGATGCCACAGTTACCGGTAGTGTTAACCTGGACCTGTCAGGTGGGAAAGCTGAATATATCGACTCCACTGTTCTTATCTCTCCGGGTATAATTACGCAAGCCGACTACATCTATATGACATGGCTTAAGAATAATAAGCAAATTACTACCGCCTTCACCTACGGGGAATCCGAAGCCGATTCCAAGGTTGAGGAGATTGAAACCGGAACCTATACCTCTAATGGAGAAACAGAATTTGTAGACGTGACCCTTCAAATGGATTCAGCCACTTATGAGATGACTCGGGGGGCAGTTAGCCTTACCAAAATTAAGGAGACTTCTATTGAAGGGAACTACGAAGATGTGGTATTAGAGAAGAAGCAAGGCTCTAGAGATTCCATCCGGTTAAATGGAAGTTTCAAGGCCCTGGAAAAGGAAGGAGAGTAAGTAAAAGCGGATAACATTTTTAAAGGATATTCGCCCCTGTCATCCTACTAATAGATCATTAGGCAGGATTAGGCAGGGGTGGAATCCTGAAGCTTTTCCTTACAATTAGCATCGGCTAATGCCTTAAAATCTCCACAGCATTCCTTCACCGAAATTTGTTATGCCAGCAATTTATCACCTGTGTGTTATATTGTGTATGCCCAAGTTGAGGAAACAGGGCTAGCATAAAAGTAAGTAGCTGATTAATAATTGCTTACCATAACCTTTCCCATCTATTCAAGCGCGAAAAGCTTACAGGGATCCATACCAGCTATGCGTTTTTCAAGCCCAGGCAGGCAGTAGGGCTTTAAAGGGTTGAAAGTCAATAAGGTAAAAAAATTTAAAACATTTTTTCTTCACTGTTGACACAGTTCTACTGTCAGCGTATTAAAGAATTGATACGTTATACCTAAAACTAAGACCTATGCTCATGCTACGTACAAATTTTTTTAAGCAAACGCTGATTGGATTAGCTGTTATTAGTACATCTCTCATGCTTGCTAGTTGCAGTGATGATAGCGGTGAAGATAGTGGCCCTAATATAGAAAAGGGAACCGTTGATGTTAATGTTTCCGGAAACGCAAACCTGGATTTAGAAGGTGGGAACGCCACTTTTGTTGATTCCACTACCACCATTTTCGCCGGAGTGGCCTCGCGAGCGGATTATGTTGTGATGGATTGGCAGAATAACGGCAACACCCTTACTACCGCCTTTACTTATGGGGAAGCGCAAGCGGACCGGACCATTGAGGAAATCGATACGGGAACTTACAGGCCTGACGGAGAAACTGAATTTGTAGCGGTGTCCCTCAGCCTTGATTCGGTTACCTACCAGATAAGCGAAGGGGCTGTAAGGCTTGCTGAGATTAAGGAAAAAACAATACGAGGGGAGTATTTAGATGTCATCCTTAAGCCTGCCCCCGGTGCTAAAGACTCCCTAAGGCTAAACGGTCAGTTTTATGCCAATAATGAATAAAAATAGATGCGGCATGAGCGATGTAATTGGCAAATTAATTAGTTGGAAAGGCCCTGGCAACGCTTTTGGCCCTTGTAAGCATTCGAGGGAAGCTAACCATTGGCTATGGCTGCTTCCCCTGTTCTTTTTGCTGGCATCCGCTGCTAAGGGGCAACCCATTGAGTGGCAAACGAACCTGGGCGGCAGTGAAAATGAAAAAGCCAATTGTATCCGCCAGACCAACGATGGCGGTTACATGGTGGCTGGCTGGTCCAGCTCGAATGACCAGGATTTGAATGGCAATTACGGAAGCATAGCCCGCCCGGATGTATGGCTGGTGAAACTGGATGGCCAGGGCCAAGTGTCCTGGACCCGGCGCTATGGGGGCTCCCGGACTGATAAAGCCACTTCCGTACGGCAAACGCAGGATGGGGGCTACATCGTGGCCGGGGTCTCCGGCTCAGATGACCAGGATGTAGCCAACCACTACGGAAGCGGTATCACAAAGGATTATTGGATCCTTAAGCTGGACGGGAGCGGTAACATTGAGTGGAAAGATACTTATGGCGGCCTGGGTGATGACTTTGCCTTTGCCGTCCGGCAGACAGCTGATGGTAATTACGCGGTCGCCGGGCACTCCAGCTCGGATACGCGCGATGTCTCTACCAATTATGGTAGCCGGGATTACTGGCTGGTAAAGCTAAAAGCCGGGACTGGGCAGATCATGTGGGAGCGCAATTATGGGGGCTCCGGAACTGATCAGGCTACAACATTGCTTCAAACAGCCGGCGGGGGTTTTGTTGTAGCAGGGCACTCCCAGTCAGCTGATTCCAATGTATCCGACAACTACGGGAATTGGGACTACTGGGTGACCAAGCTGAAACCCAATGGCGATATCATTTGGGAGAATAACCTGGGCGGCACGCGCCCGGACCTGGTGACCGACATGGTCAAAACGGATAATGGGAACTATGTGGTGGCAGGAATTACCCAATCAAAGGACGAGGATGTTTCAAAAGCTTTCTTAGGCGAAGATTACTGGGTGGTGAAATTGGATGGGGGAAAGGGTTCCATTATTTGGGAAGCAACCTATGGGACCGATGGTATTGAGCAGTGCCAGTCTATTGATCAAACCGCTGATAACGGTTTTATACTGGGCGGTGGTGAGGAGCAATTCCGTCCAGTGAAGGTAGATCAAGGCGGGAGGAAAGAATGGGAAAACCGATTCGGGGGTTCTGATGATGATGACGCCTTTTCCATCCAGCAGATCAGTGATGGCGGTACCGTCATGGCCGGGGTGGCCAATTCTTCGGATGGGGACCTGAGCGGCAACAAGGGCGGCACCGATATCTGGGTAGTGAAACTGGGTCCGAAAAGTGGATGCACGCCCGCCCGCTCTACCATCAATCCTGAAGTGTGCCGCTCCTACCAATCGCCAAGTGGGGACGAGACGTACCGGACCAGCGGTAACTACAAGGATACCCTGAAGAATGCCACGGTTGATGGCTGCGACAGCATTATTACCATTAATCTCACAGTTCAAAATGTGGATTCCTCTGTAAACAAAACAGGAGAAACGCTGGAAGCCAACACCTCAGGCGCCACCTACCAATGGCTGGATTGTAAGAATAATTATGCACCGGTCAGTGAAGCTACCAGCCAAAGCTTCTCCCCCGAAACCTCCGGTGAATATGCGGTAGCCGTCACCAACAATGGCTGTACCGATACTTCCCAATGCTATCAAATCCAAACCACAGGTATTGCTACCAATACTGACGGTAAAGGACTTGACATTTATCCCAATCCAGCAACCGACCAAATTACCATTGTTCAACAAGGAAACCTTGAACCTCGAACCTTTGACCTCCAAACCCTCACCGGCCGCACCGTCCAATCCGGCAAGCTGGCAGGCAAAGGCCGGCATACCATAGATGTCAGTGATCTATCAGCGGGTGTTTACCTCCTGCAGGTGAAAACGGATGAAGCGGTGAGGACGAAGAAGGTGATTGTGAAATAACGTTGAAACATGGTTGAAATAAATGGAAACAAAGTAGCTAATGGCTATTCATCTATAGCGCAGGGTTTGAGACCTTGCGCTAACTTAAACCTAACAGGTATTGAGAAACCTGTTAGGTTGGTTTTAGGCATTCAAAACCTGACAGGTCTTAAAGCACCTGTCAGGTTTTGAATATAAAAATTGTCAAACCAAAAATTAATTACTTATGAAACTTCAAACAAAACATTTCAATTGGAAAACGTATTTTAAGGGAATCACCTTTTACTGCCAATGCCTTATGGTAGGCGTTTTAGTATTGGGTTTAGCCCAAAGTGCCAAAGCCCAGCAAGACCCCTATCCGGAATGGAAAAATTTTACAAGTGGCAATTTTGTCTGGGCAATAGCAGAAGAAGGTAATTTTATGTGGGTAGGAACCTCTGGAGGGCTAGTAAAAATCAACAAAAATAATGGTGAAAAAACGTTTTTTAACAGTGCTAATTCAAAGTTACCTGGTAACGTAGTTCAAACCATAGCCATAGATAATAATGGTACCAAATGGATCGGGACTGGTGGAGGAATGGCTAAATATGACGGCAGCAACTGGACCATTTATAACATCTCCAATTCAGACTTGCCTGGTAATAATGTCAGAGCCATAACCATAGATGATGGCGGCACCAAATGGATCGGTACTTTTGGTGGAATGGCTAAATATGACGGCAGCAGCTGGACGATTTATGATGAGTCCAATTCAGCCTTGCCTGATGATGATGTTGAGGCCATAGCCATAGATAATGGCGGCACCAAATGGATCGGGACTGATGGTGGAGGAATGGCTAAATATGACGG
>CAZIUI010000045.1:0-6719 GCA_964542585.1 uncultured Sphingobacteriales bacterium
TGAAAAACGGCATTGAAGGCCTGCTGAAGCGGGTAGTGCCTGAAGTGGAGTCTGTGGAAGCAGAGGAGGGGTGATTCAATCCTTAAGCCTTGTTAAAACCCAATGCCATAACGTTTCATAGGGAATAATTTCTACCATGCCCAAACCGTGGGCGTGGTAAGTTTTGGAAGCTTTGAGGACCTGAAAATCTTCCTCGCTTGCCTTTTTAACCTTGTTGTATTGGAAATTTTTGCGAGGTAAGAGCGATAGTAACTTAATAAATAAATGGGTTCGTTTATAATTTTTCGTTTTTAAGTACCGGTAGCGGTAGAGGCGTAATGTTTCTTCCTTTTCGATAATAGGTTCCCATTCCTGCCTCAAGAGGTGAAAAAGGATTTGTATGACAAGAATGTTGGTATTTCTGCCGGCTTTGTCTTGTGTATAAATGGGTGTTTCATTCAGGAACTTATAAATTTTGAAACCGGGTGCCTCTTTGATCCCGGTCCAACCTGCCTCAAATATGAATTGAAGGTAAGCATGGATAATATGCCAGAGTTCCGGAAAATAAGCCGGTAAACGGTTGAAATTTTTGTGGTTTTTTACTGATTTTAAATGGGATAAAGCATCTTTATAGGCCCCTTCCTGGATCAGGAGTAAAACATAATATTCCTGTGCAATGAACCAGTGCGTTTCCCTTGGTTTAAGGACTTTTTGGCAATTGTTCAGGAACCTTTCCCCGTATTGGAGCCATTGGAGGTTTAGGGCAGCCTCCAGTTTTTTCAGGTTAGCCTCCGCATATTGCCCTTCTACAAATAAATGCGGATTTTTTTCGAGGTATTCTTCAAAACCTTCCCATTCTTCAATGACTTGCCTGTAATCCCGGTTTACCATATTTAAAAAATCACCCAACCGCAAGTAGTAAAGGTATAAGTTATGGGTGAAGGATTTTTCCAGGTTCATCCGGCATTCTTCCAAATATTGGCGGAGCCGTTGGTATTCCGTTTCCTTTAAATATGACTTTTTGGTAAAGAGGGTATTGTATTCCGTGAAAAATAGGAAGGCTTCATTTTCTATATTCAGGATATTTCTGGCATCCCGGTTGATCTGGGCATAATGGTGAAACCTTTTATGATCCCCCAAAAAGCTATACCGGGTACAAAGGGTCCAGGAATTGAAATACACCACATCGTAAAGGTGAAATTGTTGCCCGATCTTAAGGGATTTTTCCCCGATCTCGCAGGCCGGTTTTATGATACCGAGAAAGGTAAGCAAACGGCTGATCAGCATTTTCCGGTAAGCCTCCAATAATTTCCTGTAATAAAGGGAGCTCCTTAATTTACTGAAATCCCTCGTTAGAAAAAGGGTGAAGACCTTTTCTTCAAGCCGTTCCTTAAGTTTGAGGTAGGAATTTTTCTTTACTGTGTTATCCTTGCTTATTGCCTCATAGGCCTCCTGGTCCGTTTGTACATCTTTATGGAGGAGAAGCGTTAACAATTGAAGGGTCTTCGGTTGTAGCCAGGGCACCAAATAATGATTCAGGTATTTCCCGGGGACCATTTTAAGCAACGTCTTCAATGAGGAGAGCTTCATGGAAATTCATTTTAAAAATATTCATGTCATTATAATTATAAAAATGCCATTTTGATGATAACCTTGTCATTTTAAGCCTTTGTCTGCAATACCCTCAATGCTTTCCCTGTTTCTAAAATCCCTGTATGGTAATAATTATAGCCTGATCCCGGAATTTGCTTCCAATAGCGATTGATTCCATTAATTATTTCATAACCCGCTCTAAACAGTTTTTTTGAATGGATAATCTCAACTTTAGCTTTTTACTTTATAGGTGTCATTTTTAAAAAATAACTGATACAAATTTAGTATTTCTTTTAAGGGAATTTGGCATCACAGAATTGATCGATAAACAAAATCAACAATGTTATGACACCTGTAAAGTTGGTCAAAAACCTTTTCAGAATAATCGTTTTTTCCGGACTGCTAATCCAGTTTGGTTGTGAAAAATCTGAGTTCCAACCTGCCGTGAAGGATAGACGGGATAATTCCTTAAAGCAACCTTACCTGAAAACCGCTAATGCTGTAGTTAAAAGTGTTAAGCCTTGTAACCATGATACCTGTGACCAGGATTCAACCGGTAAGAGGCGTTTTACAGGAAAAGATGATGAACCGGCTACCCTGAACCAAACGTTGACCTTAAAGCCTAACCCGGCTACTAACCAGGTTACCATGCAATTCCGGGCTTCAACAAGTCAAACTGTTCGGTTAACGGTATTTGATATGCAAGGGAGCCCTGTTGCTAAAGAAACCTTCCGGGCCGGAAAGGGTGCCAATGAATACCAATACAACCTGGAGAAATTGGCAAAAGGAAAGTATGTTTTCAAGCTCCGGGTTGATGAGCGATGGCTGCAGGGTAGGCTGGTTGTCAAATAATGGCTAAGTGTTAAGTAAAAAGGTAGCCCGGTACACGGAATGGCCGGGCTACTTTTACTTAAAAAGCTAATTAGGCAACAGGCTTGGCCTTTTTATCGTTAATACAATAATGAAACTTCATTAAATACCTGACTATCATGAAGGATGAAAAAGCCATACCATATTCCGGTAAACCGGCTTTTCGACCGCGGCTAATCTTTTTAGTGTTACTTGGGGGGTTGATTCACATGGCCCCTACTGTTTGTAAAGCCCAGGATTTGGGGGCTATGGGTATTCAATGGCCTTTTCAGCGCTCTTATGATACCGTAAATTACAAATGGAATTGCATGACCAATTCCAATTCAATCAAGAACATCCCAGGAGGGGGGTGGATCATGTATAGTGTTGAGCATTTAAAAAAAAATGCGATACGGAGGGACTCTACCAATCTTTACATAGCCCGTTTTGATACCTGCCAAAAACCCCGATGGAGCAAAAAACTATCCCTTGGTCACGGGGTGATTAATTCCGATATTGTAAGGAGTGACAGCCAATCATTTTATTTAATTGTCCAGTTCAGAAACGAGTTATTTATTGATCCGCAAACCCTGAACAGGTGGTATGATGATTACCTGGAAACCCTGTTCATAAAGATCAATGATCAGGGAAAAATAGCCTGGACCAAGGCTATTGAAGTTGTTCCTCGTAGGAAATACAAGTCTACTGATTTCTATTATTCAACCACCAACGATGGAGGGTTGCTGTTTTCCGGCTATTACAGTCACAATAAAACTTTTAATCGGGATAGGTTTAGAACCCTAATGAAATTACGCCCTGATGGGACGGTGGCCATGGCAAAATCCGCTGATTCCGCTATTTTTCGGGGTGGAATGTATAAAAGGGACATGACGAGGATCACCAAAAACGACTTTGCGTTTTTAGGTGATGGGAACCGGATATTCTTTGTTACTGAGAAAGGAAAAATCACGGGGGCTAAAGAATTTCGAATAGGGCATAAATGTATTAACTATCAGGGAAATACACATTATTTTAGGTTAAGAGGTATCACAGCAGGTAAGGATTCCGGCCTTTATGTGGCAGGGTATGTGGGCGGCTTCAATCCTGACCCGTGTAATAAAGGTTCCGGCCACCTTATTGTTTTCAAGTTAAATGGAAAAAGAAAAGTAGCCTGGAGAACAGTTTTTGATCCTCCAACCGGTCTTTATGGTTGGAAACAAAGTTGCAATGGTTATTGGCCGGAAAATGATTTTTACCTAAGGCAAGCCAGGGATGAGTCTTTATTTGTTTTTGTACAACCCAATGACGTAATTTATAATAACGAAGGTCCCTTTTATGTTCGGTTTGATCCCCGAAACGGGAAATTTCTGGAAAACTACAAATATCCTTCTACCTTTAGGATTAGCCGGTGGGGTGAAAGTAGCCCGGTGGTAGAGACCCGGGATACGAATTTTTTAATGACGGGTATTAACCTTAAAAAACGACAAAGGGCTTCTGTATTAAAAATCGAGCCGGGGAGCAATGGGCAATGCCTGAAACAAAAATTTAACATTTTTAAGCCCCGGACCTACTATCCGCTCCGGACTCGGTCAATCAATGTTAAAGCGCGGTTTGATTCCCTGTCCTATCCATTTGTAGTAAGGGATACCAGTTTTAAATGGCAGGAGGTCAAACCAAAGACGGAATATTACTGCAACTGCAATCCGTACCATTACACCTGTCCCGCCCTGGGCCCGGATACGGTGATCTGCTATGACAGCACGCATATCCTAAAACCGGGCCCGGACACTTCAATTTTGAATTATAGCTGGAATACCGGTGATACGGGGGCCTCCCTGCAAATAGACACCTCCGGCCTGTACAAGGTTACCATTAGCCGGGACGGCTGCAAGACGAAAGACAGCATTCATGTCACCTTTCTGCAGCAGTATCCGGCCCGTTTTCCACTGGATACGACCCTCTGCCGTAGAGATTCTGTCTATTTAAGTGCTCCGGACAGCAATGTGCAGTATCGCTGGCTGCCGGCCGGTGTAGATAGCTTTAAAAACGGTAAGGTAGTTGACAGCCTGGACCGTTGGGTCAAAAAGCCCGGCCGGTATGCCCTGTACCTGGATACCTTCCCGCGTTGCCCGCTAAAGGCGTTCAGGCTAAAACGGTATCAACGGCCTGCCACCGCCTACCAGGGGGATACGGTATGCAAGCGGGACACCGTTTTATTAAGGGCAGATACTTTACAGCACGCCGGTTGGTTTCCATCCTGCACGCCTAAAGCAGCCACCCCGGAATTGGAAGCCACGGATACCGGCCGCTACCTGCTGAAGGATACCTTTTACGGCTGTATGATCGATACATTCAGGTTATCGCATGTTGCATACGAGCGTGTACTTGCGGCTGGCGACACCCTATGCCCGTATGACTCCACCCTGCTTGTAGCCGATACTACCCAGGACTTGGCTTATGGCTGGAGCCTGCCCGGTGAGGATAGCGTTACCCATCCTGGGCCCGGCATATGGGTAAAGGATACGGGAAGCTATACCTTATGGGAAACCGAAAAAGGCTGCAGGCTGGATACTTACCGGCTGAACCATCACCGTTTGCCGGAAGCCCAAGCCGGCCCGGACACCCTGCTTTGCCACAACCAGGTATATACGATGCAGGGCTCAGGAGGCGTCCGGTATAAATGGATACCGGCCAAATACCTATCGAATGATACGATAGCCCATCCGAAGGCGCAGTTACCGGATAAGCAGGCTTATATTCTGATCGTAAGCAATGAGGCAGGCTGTAGAGACACGGCAGGCGTGGTATTGGATGTCAGGCCTCCGCTTGAGGTAACGGTATCCGCGGAAGACAGTGCGGTATGCAAGGGCTCGGAAGTAAAGCTGAAGGCGAACGGAGGAGGGGGCTATAGTCCGGGATACCGTTTTGAGTGGTCCGGGGTAAGGCGTGATGATTCGGTAGTTCACAAACGGTTGTTCAAGTCGGGCAGCCAGGTAGTGACGCTAAAGGACGGCTGTTCCGAGCCTGCTGTGGACAGTATAGCCTTAAGGTCAAAGGAATTGCCGGTTGCCTCCTTCAGTAGCGTTCCGGAAGACACGGTATTGGTGGATGATACGGCCCGTTTTATTGACCAGAGCCGGAAAGCGGAGCGCAAACAATGGTGGATAGACGGTGATTTAACGGGAGAAAACGCGGATACATTGAAGAAAAGTTTTGAAGAGCCGGGCCGTAATTACCCGGTAAGCCTTGGTGTAGAGGCCAGCAATGGCTGCCGTGATACGATGGAAGGGCGCATATACGTAGCGCAAGCCTTTCGTATATTCATACCGAATGCCTTTAGCCCGGATGGAGACGGGCTAAATGAAGCGTGGCGGATACGCGGCATAGGCATAGAAAGTTACCGGATGACCATTTACAACCGTTGGGGCGAGGAAATACATAGCACGGGCATGCAGGAAGAGCCGGCCTGGGATGGCACCTACAGAGGCAAGGCGGTACCGGCAGGGCGCTACCTGTACAAGGTGGAAGTAAAGGATAAGGGCGGTTTTACCCATTATTACCAGGGGGAGATCCGGGTAATTCGTTAACTACTTCGCAAGCCTTTTTTAATCCCGGTTCAGGAGAAAAATAGCCGGCCTTTTATGAAAGCTTTGCTTCATGGTTTGCCAGTCAGCAATGGAAACGGTGAGGACCTCTTCTTTGGGGCTGGTGAGGTCACAGGCCACGCATAGGAGCGTATCCCGCTTGCAAACTTTCAGGATATCCGCCAATAACTGATCATTCCGGTAAGGGGTTTCCATGAAGATTTGGGTATAGCCGGTTTCCAGGGATGTCTTCTCTAATTGTCTTATTTGCCGTTGCCTTTCCTTGCTATTCACCGGCAGGTAACCATGAAATGTAAAATTTTGCCCGTTTAACCCTGAGCCCATTAAAGCCAGGAAAATCGAGGAAGGGCCTACCAAGGGTCTAACGGAAATACCGTTTTCATGCGCTTTTTGTACTAAGCCCGAACCGGGATCGGCTATAGCCGGAGGTCCTGCTTCCGATAACAGCCCCATGTCATTTCCCAGGAAGATGGGTTCAAATAGGCTAAAGTCATCATCCAGCTTGGTATTTTTATCCATTAAGCGGAATTCAAGATCATCAAAAGGGGTAGGAATTCCACAAGTTTTCAGGAAATGCCTGGCGGATTTTCTGTTCTCTACAAAGAAATAATGCAAACTTTGAATGAGGGAAAGGTTGTAAGCAGGGAGGGAAACGTCAATGGCCTGATTGGTTAAGGTGTTGGGTATGAGGTA
>CAZIUI010000046.1:0-6369 GCA_964542585.1 uncultured Sphingobacteriales bacterium
CTACTGACCTTCAAACTTAATTATCATCCGCGCTAATCCGTTGAATCCGCGTTATACGTGTGCTGTTTGGGCTAACTTATTGCCCAAATGTTTTAAAGTCTCTCCGTTCTTTTTTACAAAAAGAACCAAAAATCGCGGCTGGAGGGCGTAAGCGGTCAAACTATCCGCTCGCTTTCTTTTCCTGCCGCGCTATATGCCGTTTCCTTAAGTTAGAAGGTAATTAGCCTGTGAGGTTTTTCCGGTTTTAAATGGTATTAAAAGTTTATTAGGGAAAACGGCTCGATAGCGCTTGACCTTCTCTCCCATCGCTTTGAAAGCTCGTGGGGTTTGAGAGCGCTTACGCCCTATGCCAACTAAGGAGGGAGTGAATTATTTTTCTCTGTTCTTCTTCATTTTGAGATTAAGGGTACCAGGAGCAATTGAATTTAACGAGTATTGCCAAGATACCTACTTATATAAGCTTAAATAATGCTCAATTGAGTTATGATAAAATTAATCTTTAATACATTCCAGCGTGAACAAGAATTAAAACTTTATTTTTATCCAGTCAAATTCTTTCAGATTAGTGTTGCTAAAATTTTGATGCCCGCAAAAGGGTAACTATCTGAAATGTAAGGTATATGGTATTAAAAAACCCTGAATATAAGGAAGCAGAATTGCTCAAAGGGGTGAAGGATAAAAATTCTTCAATTCTCAAATACCTTTACCAAACCATGACGCCCGTTATTTACCAGGATGTGATTTGCAACTCGGGAACTGAAGAAGAGGCAAAGGATTTGTTTCAGGAGACTATGGTTATTGTTATTCAAAATATTCGGGATGAGAAATACCGCTCAGAAAACCTGAAAGGTTATATTAAAACCGTAGCAAGGCATCTTTGGTATAAGAAGCTAAGGGGTCGGCATCGGGAGGTTTCACTGCCTCAGCAAGAGGATGATCAAAGAGATCATTTCACGTATGAGTATTATTTGGATCTACTCGCATACGAGGAACGAATAGAAAAATTGAGACAAGCCCTTCAGCAACTTCAGGAACCTTGTTATACCATTATAAGGCGATTTTACTACCAGAAAGATACTTTACAAGCCATTGCGGAGGATTTTAATTGGTCTTACCAATACTGCAAAAAGCGAATCTATAAATGCCGAAACTGCTTAAAGCAGCTTATTTCCTAACGAGCAATTTCCCAAACTTCTACCCATCAACAAATGGCAAATAATCAAGACAATAACGATCAGCAGTATCAGATTGAGCGATACCTGAAAGGAAAGATGAAGCAGGAAGAGCAACAAGCTTTCGAAAAGGAAATGGAAACGGATCCCTCTCTTAAAAAAGCCGTGGAAGATGCCTATGTTTTCCTTTTGGCGATGGAAAATGAGGAAGCCTTAACAGCAGACCTGAAGGACTCCTGGCAAAAGCTTCAAGCCATAAGGACTACCTCGGAAGTGGATTGGGAAAATACGGAGGATAAAAAAACTTTCCTTTCATTATTCAGCCCAACCATGCTGAAATGGGCTAAATGGGCCGCATTGGTGGTATTCGCAATCGGAGGAGCAGCTTATTGGGGATTCTTTGGCAATGATCAGAGCCTGTTTGAAACCTACTATGAAAAACCCCCCAACACCTTAGTTTTTAAAGAAAGGGGAGCAACATCCGGAGAAAAGCCGCAACAACTTCGGAAAATCATGGAATACTACGAAAATGCGGAATATAAGAGGGCTTTACCCCTTACCAAAAAGTACCTGGCCGATCATCAAAATCCCGATTTGGCCTTTTATCAAGGCGTAATGTTGATAGAAACCAACCATCCGGAGAAAGCCATTGAGGTCTTTGGAGGTCTGCAAAAAGATAAAGGAAAGCCGGAAGCTAAAGTCTTATGGTACAATGCCCTGGCCTATCTGGCTAATAAACAAGAACAAAAAGCCAAAAAGCAACTGCAATTATTGCTGGAAAGCTCCGCGCCCCGCTATCATGAAGATGCTCAAAATTTGCTGCAAAAGCTGAATTCGCCCGATTAAGCTATAAATCATATCACTTATTATGTTTGTTCTGTTAAGCTTTTATAGTTTTATCAAGCAGAACAAAGGATAGGGATATGTATAAAGGCTGCTTTATATGGGCCCTTGTTTGGGCATTGGGCGTTTCTTCAGCGTTGGCTGATACAAGCCCATCCTGCCAGGCCTTTGAAGCCAAAATGGATACGTTTTATGACTACTACCAGGAAGGGCACTACCGGGAATCTGTAGAAGCTGCTCAAAAGCTTCTGCAATATGCTGAGCATCAATGGGGCCCTGTCTCTACTGAGCGGGTTGAAGCCCTGAATAAGGTGATCATGGGCTATAATGGTACCGGCCAGTATGAGAAAGTCCTCCCCCTTTTTGAAACCACCAAAGAATTAATTCTTCAGACAACCGGCAAAGGAAACCGCGAGTACTGTATTCTTTATAACTCCATAGGCTACACGTATTTGCAACTCGGTCGCCTGGATAAGGCAAAAGCCATTTACCAGCAAGGGATTCAAATTGAGGATCAATACTGGGATCGTCCACACCCATTAAAAGTGGCGCTTTTTAAGAACATGGGTAATGTTTATAAGGAGGAAAGCCAAATTAAAAAGGCCCGAAAGTGGTATACCAAAGCAATGACAGTAGCTGAGGATGGGGAAATACTGGATAGCAGAAACGTGCAGATGAATTACTTTACCGCTTTGATGAAATTGGGCAAAACTTATGAGCGGGTTGGGCAGGCAGATAAAGCTGAGGAATTTTATTTAAAAGCCAGGCGTCAATTTGCCCATTACCTTAGGGAAGACCACGGGCGGTATAGCAAGATCCTTTTAAGCTTAGGAAAGTGTTACCGGGAACTGGGGAAATATGAGCAAGCCCGGTCAACCCTTGCTAAAGCCTTAACCCATGTTCAACAGCATTTAGGCAAAAAGCATCCGCGCTACCTGAAGTGTTTAAGCGCATTAGCCTCCTATTACCAGGAACAGGATAAGCCCCAAAAAGCCTTTTCCTATTTTAAGCAAGGGAATGCGGCTGCCAGGGCTTTAATCAGGGACAAATTTGCTTTCCTTAGTGAAGCGGGTAAAACGGATTTTATCAATGAGCTAAGGCCGTTTTTCCGGCAGTTTAATAGCTTTATGGCTGCTTACCATCAGCAATACCCTGAATTACCCCGCTTAGCTTATAACAATGCCTTACTTATAAAGGGCCTGGTCTTGAGAAGCATGCAGAATCTCCGAAAGGCCAATGGCAAAGCCACTAAGCATGAAATGACTAAAGCTTTTGATGAGTGGCAAAGCCTTCATCAGGCCATAGGCCGGCAAATGGCGTTAGCTCCTGGTAAGCGGGATAAGCCCTTAGACAGCCTTAAGCAGGCGGCTAATCAATTAGAGCGCAAACTGGTGACTTACACAGGTGAAAACCATCAAGCCTATTTACAAACCATAGCACCGGAATGGGAGGCTGTTGCTAATCCGTTAAATACGAAGGAGGCCGCTCTGGAGTTTGTCACTTATCAGGCAAACCATGAACAGCAACACCCTCAGCGCTATGGGGCCCTTATCCTGAAAGGCGGAGAGCCGGGAGTAACATTTGTTCCGTTAATGGCTACCCATGCTCTGAAAAAGCGCTTACCCAATAAGGGCCAAAACAAGCGTTCCCGGATCGATAGCCTTTACCAATGGCAGCACCATGGGTCATTTTTGTACCACAAGTTCTGGAAGCCCATTGACGAAGCCCTTAAGGGCATTGATAAGCTATACTTCAGTTCTGTTGGTGATTTACACAAACTTAGCTTCAAAGCGATTCCAACCGGTAAGCACGGGCATTTATTGACGCATCAGTGTGACCTGCTAAGGATGAATAGTACCGGCGATTTAACGCAACCGTTAGCTGCTCATTTGGAAGAAGTGACCATGTTTGGCGGTATTCGGTATGCTTATAACCGGGATACAGGGGGAAGGCCTAAACGCCCTGATCAAACGCTTGCTTTGAATGACCTTAATGGCTATCAGGAAAGCCGTTCGGTGAAAGACCATTTTAATTTTTTAAAAGGATCATCACAGGAAGTTGAGCAAATACATCAGCGATTAACAGCAGCCAACGTGGCTGTTAAGCTGCTGGAGGGGCATCAAGCATCCGAAGATGCCTTTAAAGCATTGAGCGGCCAAAGTCCGGAAGTCCTGCACCTTTCCACCCATGGCTTCTGTTTTCCCGGTCAAAAGCCCGTGAATAGTGACACGAATCAAGTAAACGTTCCCTTTCAAAGCCATGGCCATCCGTTGCTAAGATCCGGTTTGGTGATGGCCGGGGGCAATTATGCCTGGAAGCACGGGCAGAATCCTTATGAACAAGAAGATGGGATCCTTACTGCTTATGAGATTGCGGGTTTGGATCTATCCCAAACCGATGTGGTGGTGCTGAGTGCCTGCGAAACCGGATTAGGCGAAATTCGGGGTAGTGAAGGCGTTTATGGGCTGCAGCGGGCTTTTCGTATCGCCGGTGTGGACTACCTGATCATGAGCTTGTGGAAGGTGCCGGATGAGCAGACCAGGCAGCTCATGGAGGATTTTTACGCTAACTGGACCGCAGGCCAGTCAATTCGGCAGGCTTTCCGGAATGCCCAGCAACAGTTAGCCAATAAGTATCCGCCTTACTTCTGGGCCTCCTTTGTCTTGGTCGGGGGCTGGAAGGAAAAAGAACAAGAGGCCAGCTTAGCTGCCCCTCCTGCTTACTGGTGGATGGGAGGCATGACCTTGTTAGCCCTTATTACCGGTGGTATGCTAATTAAGCTTGACCAAACCAAATTCCTATAGCTATGAGACCGATGCGCTTGCTTTTCCTTGCGCTAAGTGTATGCCCCCTGTTTACTGCAGCCACTGAACCTGACAGCGTGGCCAGGGCCAGGTGGGATTCGCTTAATAGCAAAGGCGAATCATTATTTCACCAGGGGAAATACGACACAGCGGTTTTATATTTTCAAAAAGCCAAGGAATTCGCAAAAAACCATTTTGGCCAAATAGATTCCATGCATGCCACCTCCCTCACCAATTTAGGGCATGTATTTACAAAAACAGGAAGCTACCAGAAGGGCGAGGCATTGTTACAACGGGCTAAAACGATTAGAGCAAATACACTCGGCAAGCGTCATCCAAAGTATGCTGCAACGCTCAACAACCTTGCGCTTCTATATAATGACATAGGCCGCTACGAAAAGGCGGATACATTTTATAAACAGGCCAAGACCATCTACAAAAAAACACTTGGCAAGCGGCATCCCCACTATGCCATCACGCTTGACAACCTGGGCTATTTATATAAGGATATGGGCCGTTACGAAAAGGCCGAAGCATTCCATAAGGAGGTGAAAACCATATGGGAAAAAACCATGGGGAAGAACCATCCGAAATATGCCAAAACCTTGGTTAACCTTGGGAATTTATACAAGGAGATAGGCCGGTATCCAAAGGCAGAAGAAAGATATAAGCAGGCCAAGGCCATAAAACGGGAGACATTCAGGAAAGATCATCCCAGCTATGCTACTTCCCTCAATAACCTGGGGCTTTTGTATAAAAAAATGGGCCAATTAAAGAAGGCGGAAAAATTGTTAAAAGAGGCCAAGGCTATAAAACGGAAGACATTCGGGAAAGATCATCCCAGCTATGCTACTTCCCTCAGCAACCTTGGCCATATTTATAAAGAAATAGGCCGCTACCAGAAAGCAAAAGCAAATCTTGAAAAAGCAAAGACCATCGCACGCCAGACACTGGGCAGGGAGCATCCACAGTATGCCCGCGCCCTTAACAACCTGGGATATTTATTTAGAACAATAGGCCGCTACAATCAGGCTGACACCTTGTTCAAGCAAACCATGACCATTGAGCGAAAAACCCTCGGTAAAGATCATCCTAAATATGCAATCACGCTTAACAACCTGGCCGATCTTTATCACGAAACTCAAAACTACAAGCAGGCTTTTAGCTATTACCAAAAAGTTCGCAGGAATATTGAAAGCAACATAGACAAGCGATTTGCGTTTTTAAGTGAAAAGGGCAAGCTGGATTATGTAGGGGAGGTCCGACCTTTTTTCAGACAATATCATGCATATGCCGCAGAAGTGCACGACACTTTACCCGAAATCACCGAGTTGGCCTATACCAACGAGCTCCTGCTCAAAGGCCTTGTGCTCTCCCGCACCCGCGCCATGCGGCGGGCCATCCGCCAGGAGGCCGATTCGGCGCTGATGAGCACTTATAAAGAATGGATGGGCCTGCGCAAGTTCCTCGCCCAGCAGTATTCCCAGCCCAAGGATAAGCGCACCCCTAACCTGGACAGTCTGGAAGCAGCCGCTAATCAGCTCGAGCAA
>CAZIUI010000047.1:0-5649 GCA_964542585.1 uncultured Sphingobacteriales bacterium
ATGGTTTTACATTTACCTGATAAGCGCTTACATGGAAGGCCGGATAACCCTTACACCTGCTGACCTTGAAGGCATTGAAGCACTGTTAGCCGTACCAGCAAAAACCAGGAACCAGGTCAAACAAGTCGTATTTGCTGAAGTCCTGGAAGAAATGCTGGAGGATCATGTGATCAATGTGGAGGAAGAGACTGAGCTCCGGGAATTACAGCAAGTGCTGGGTTTATCCGATGATGCCATTGAGCAGGAGCTTCACACGATCAAGGTAATGGCAGCTATCCGGGAACAAATGCAACAAGCCCCGGAACCCGTAGAGGCCGATGTTAACCTCAAGCAGGGCGAAACTTGCTACCATCGCACAGAAGGCCGGATCCTTAAGGAAAATATCATGAACCGCTACCAGAAAAATAAGCAGGTTTACAAGGAAATCGGATACGATACCGATATGGAGGGTAACCTGTACCTGACAGACCGCCGGGTCCTTTTAGTAAGTGACGGTGCCCGGGAATACTGCCTGAATACTATATTGGATGTAACGCTAAGCATGGAAGATAACACCGTGCAATTAACAATTGAAGAGCGAAAAAATCCTGTGATCCTGACCATGCCAAATGCCCCGCTTTTTGCTGCCAAACTGGAGCAATTACTGGAACCTGAAGCGGCGGAAAACTAAATGGCTAAGCTACTACCGAAGCGCTAAGCCATTAGGTAAAAACTAAGCTATTGGATATTCATCGCTACCTCTCCCTTCTTGGTTTCAAGGAGTTGCCCGGCATAGACCGGGATGGACTGGCTCAACTCCAGAAAGCCCACTTGCTTACCGTCCCTTTTGAAAACCTGAGCATCCACTATGGCCAGCCTGTTAACCTATCGATAGAGCAGCTCTATGAAAAGGTTGTTGTCTACGGTCGCGGAGGGTTCTGCTATGAGCTCAACTTTCTTTACCATGCTCTGCTGATTAAACTTGGCTTCCATGCTGACCTGATCTCAGGCCGTGTTTACAGCACCAAAAAGGAGAATTACGGGCCAGAATTTGATCATATGAGCGTCCTCGTTCATTTGCCGGAAGGATCCTACATCTCAGATGTCGGGTTTGGGGAGTTTCCTTTTGATCCGGTACCTTTTGAGCTTGACAAAGTGCATAACCTGGCAAGAGGACAATTCCGCATCGATTCCCATGATCAAACCTATTACCGCCTTTCCAAGATCCGTGAAGAAGCGGATGAGCCGCAGTATCTATTCCGGGATCAACCTTGCCGGATCACAGATTTTGCGGGAATGTGCCGCTACCATCAGACCAGCCCGGAATCCTCCTTTACTCAAAAGCCATTCATCAGTATGCCTACAGCAACCGGGCGCCTCACGGTATCCGGAAATCAAGTGCGCACCAGCTATGGGGATGGTACCGTCAGTGAAGAGCCTTTGACCAAATCGTTTGAGGAAACCGTCCGGCACCATTTCGGGATTGTACTACCAACTCAGCATCCCTAATCTGGATGAACCTTCAGCATACCTTTTTAAGCTAAGGTTTCCGAATGATCAACTGCTCACTATCTTGTGGCAAACCATCGAGCTGAAGCTGAAGCCGGTAAGAGCCTGGCGCCAGACCTGGATTGATAAGCGCTACGGTCTGTTGCCCGGGCTCAAGTACAGAATGCAAGGGTTTTTGGTAGACGCGCGTTCCGCTGTTGTTGTACAATAGCAATTGCGCTTTTTGGTACGTTACTGCTGGCTGAAGGACGATGGGAACCCTTACACGCTCGGCAAAGGGATTGGGAAAGGGATTGCCCAACCGCGCCTTTTGGGCTTGGTCATGGTCATTACCCGGCTCAGGTATTCCGGTTGGGGCGCAATCGGCCTGGTAGGGCAATGCATCCTCCGGGCGATCGTCAGTGGTTTTCGGGGCTTGGTTAAGCTTTTCGGAGGTAAAGGGGCTCATGATACCCTGCTCGCTGACGGCTGCAATGCTGGTAAAGTAAAAATTACCAGCATCCAGGTCCGGTACAACAAAGCGCTCATCAGAGAACCGGTATAGCCCGGTTACGCTGTCACTGGTTAGTGAGGAACGAACCGCCAGCCGGTACTCCGCAGCCTCTCCACCGGTTATCCGGATTTCAGGGCCATTAGCTGCTTCATTCATTACTTCAAAATCCGGTATTGGCGGACCATTAGCTGCTTCTGCGGCTGCCAGGCCATTGATAACCGTGTTCCGCTTCAGGTAATTAACGTCTACAAAGAAGCTGTCTCTTTCGCCATCCCCATCGGTATCTACGCCAAGGATATCATTAACCGTGTGCTGGCGATCCTTGTAATCCGGACCGCCACTGCCATCCCCATGCTCATGCGTGGAAGAAAAACGTACTGCGGTGTAGCCGTTGTCATTGAGCGCCAGTTGATCACCACCGCGGCCCTCACGGTCAGCGCGCTTCATGATATTGATCTTCATGGGTACGGAAGCGTAGGGCCTCAGTTTTTCCCGGTAAACGATATCGATAAAGCGGGCATAACCGCGATTACGTTGCTGAATATTACCGGAGGAATATATCCGGACACTTGTGCTATCGATGGCTCCCTTGCCCGGACAGCCCGGTGGTGAAGCCGTTTCTCCGCATATGATGCCGCCTACAATATCATTGTTCTGATTAGCCCTGAAAGACAGGTCATGTTGATTCGCATACCTGGCTAAGGCATAAGCACCCAAGAGTCCCTGCTCTTCGCCCTGGGTGGCCATAAAAACAAGGGTTCGCTTAAAGCTGTACTGACTCATTACGCGAGCCAGCTCCATCACCAGGGCTGTTCCACTGCCGTTGTCATCCACGCCCGGTGCGCGGCAGGTATCATTGCAACGGCCGGCACAGCGGCTATCCAGGTGAGCTGTCAGGATCACAAGGCCCTCTGTAGCAGTATCGCGCCCGGGTAGCACGGCATAGGGATTTTTCATACGGGCACTGTCTTCACAAGGACCATTTAGCCAATCAAATCGCAGAAAGCCGGTCAGTAAACGGGCATCCCGTCTATTGCTAAAGTGGTTGAATTTATTCCTGACCCATCGCCGGGCTGCACCAATGCCCGTATCGGGTGATGTAGTGATTGAATAGGTGTGACGCGTATGGAAGCCTTCCAATACTTCAAGGAATTGTTGGAGGGTATCCGGTGACACCTTACCCGGCAACTTGCAAGCGGTTTGAAAATGATCTGACGGATAGCCGGAGGTGGGGTAATCATCGGGGTTATAATTGCCTTTCAGGACTTGATGAGCTTCAGGATTGGTATTAGTGATATTAGCCGGAGCACCATTCTGAGCTTCCAGGCCAGGACTTGCCAACATTAAGCAGCTTAAAAAGGCTATAGTAAAGAAATGTGCCATTGCGTTACCATTTTTCCACATCTACCAAGGTAGGGATTCTTTAATGGGAAAAGGCACTGACGAAGTGTGGGCAAATTACTCAAAGCTGAATGAAGCTATATAAGAAGGTACTTATTTTGAAAACGAAAGTTTATAAGGAAGGGGACCGATCAAAACCGTAAATGCTTAACCGTTTCACCCTTGTTGATCAATTGCTTCAAAGAGTCAATGCCAATCTGCAGGTGATCGTGGGTGTATTTCTGCTTGGCTTCTCGATCCATTTCGGAGGTTTTGACACCCTCCGGCACCATCGGCTGATCGGTTACCAATAGCAGAGCACCCGCAGGAATCTTGTTGACAAAAGCAGTGGTAAAAAGTGTGGCTGTTTCCATATCAATGGCCATGGCACGGACCTTTTTCAGATATTGCTTGAACCCCTCATCGTGCTCCCACACCCGGCGGTTGGTAGTGTAAACGGTGCCGGTCCAGTAATCCTGCTGATGCTCCCTTATAGTTGTTGAAGTGGCTTTCTGGAGCGCAAAGGCCGGAAGTGCCGGAACCTCGGGAGGCATAAAATCATCCGAGGTACCTTCACCCCGAATGGCTGCAATGGGCAGGATCAGGTCACCTACCTTGTTTTTGCGTTTCAGGCCGCCACATTTACCCAGAAATAAAGAAGCACTTGGTTGAATGGCGCTCAGCAAATCCATAGCGGTTGCTGCATTGGCACTGCCCATGCCAAAGTTGAGCACCGTAATTCCATCAGCCGTAGCACTCAGCATGGGCCGGTCATACCCACAAACAGTCACGTTGTGCCATTCGGCAAATAGCTCTACGTAGTAGTTGAAGTTGACCAGCAGGATGTATTGGCCAAAGGCTTCCAGATTACAGCCCGTGTAGCGGGGCAGCCAGTCACTGACGATTGTTTGTTTGGTGGTCATAAATGTTGGTTAGCGTGCTGGGCAAAAAGATGGCCGTTTATTATTCCTCAACGGCTGGACACAAAGGAAAACGAATTTTTGGATGTATAATTTCAATGGTTTTACCAAAGACGTGGCACGGTTAAACCACGATTATCCCTTAGATTTTTAATGCTATTACCTGCATATCACACCTGAAAGCCTGAGCCGAATGGGTAAAGCCCTGGCAGCCAAAAATCAACCGGCTTGAATGCTTAACAGCCATCAATACAAAGCCTTTCAAAAAGGGGTATCTTTGTTTCATAAAATTTCATCTCCATGAGCAAGAGACAAGTAGAAGTCGTAGTAGCACCCGGAGAACCTCACTATGTAGGGGATGGCTTCCGGGTTAACACCTTCATTCCGGTCGGGCCCCAAGTGGGAATGCACCGGATGAATCCTTTCATTATGATGGATTACAATCCGAAGCATTATTTTTCGCCCACCAATCAGCCCAGAGGCGTTGGCGTCCATCCCCACAAAGGGTTTGAAACGGTGACCATTGCCTACAGGGGCAAAGTGGCCCACCAGGACAGCACCGGTAGCGGAGGCGTCATCGGGGAAGGCGATGTGCAATGGATGACAGCCGCTTCCGGCATTTTGCACAAAGAATACCATGAGGAAAATTTCAGCAGGGAAGGAGGTGATTTCCAGATGGTACAGCTATGGGTCAACCTGCCGGCTGAAGCCAAGCAAAGCGCGCCTAAATACCAGGCTATCCGGCATGCCGAAATGAGCAAAGTAGCCCTGCCCAATGGGGGTGGAACCCTTGAAGTGATTGCCGGGAATTACCAGGGCACGGAAGGTTCTGCAAGCACCTTTACGCCTGTTCACCTTTTCAATGCCCGGCTGAATCAAGGAGGCCATGCCGCATTCGAATTCCCGGAAAATTACAATACGGCCTTATTGGTGCTGGAAGGCAGCATCACAGTCAATGATACGCAACAGGTGGATACCGACCATTTTGCGTTGTTTGAAAATCAAGGTGAGGCGTTTTCCATTGAGGCCGGTGAAAATGCGGTAGTATTGGTCATGAGCGGGGAGCCGATTGATGAGCCGATAGCTGCCCAGGGCCCCTTTGTCATGAATACCCGGGAAGAATTGAAACAGGCTTTTGATGATTTCAACAATGGAAAATTCGGGTACTTGCAGGAGTAAGTTTTAGGCTTTGCTTACTTTACTAAAGGAGTGGCCCGGTTTGACCACGACTCATCCCGTCCCCGTTTTTCTACCAAATCCCTAATTTTCACGCAAAATCAAGAATTAACTTATGAGGCCTTATACCCTCCTTACCCTGCTCCTCATGAGCAGCCTACCAGCCTTCGCCATTTTCGGCAATGATGATGA
>CAZIUI010000048.1:0-5491 GCA_964542585.1 uncultured Sphingobacteriales bacterium
GTGCGCAGGGTATCTCCGTTGCCCAGGGTCCAGGTGTAGGTGAGGGAGTCCGGCAGGCCTTTGAACTGGGTATTGTTGGTGATGCTCAGGGGATCACCGGCACAGACGCTGATATCACCGTCAAAGGCCGCCTTCGGAGCGGGATAGACTGCAATGGTTGTATCCTTCTTAGCCTGGCAACCGGTAGAAGCGGTAATGATCTGGGTTAAATTGTAAGAACCGGTGTCGAGATTTCTCACCAAGGGGTTTCGCTGGTTCAGGGTATCGCCTCCGATAGTGTACCGGAAGTTAAGGAAACCGCGCCCATCATATTCACTAGTGCTGTTAATAGTGAGGGGTTTGGTTTCACAAATGCTATTGCTTGTGAAGCCAGGCTCAGGCTGATCAAAGACGCTGACAGTCTGTGTAGCCACACGCTCACAGCCGCTGGTGGTATCCGTAGCGATAAGGTCCACTTCGTAGTCCCCGAATTCCTGATACTGATACTTCCCGGCCGGAGCCTTCAGGGTATCCCCATTGCCCAGCGCCCAGGTGTAAGCCAGGTTGGCGTTATTGCCATTAAACTGGGTCTGGTTGGTCAGCTCAACGGAATCACCCAGGCAGACATCCGAGGCGGTAAAGGCCGCTTGCGGTACTGGCTCTACCCGAACCAGCTGGGCGGCAGTATCAGTACAGCCCTGATCCGTGGTACTGATCAGCGAGACTTTATAGCTGCCGGTGTCTATGAAACTATAGTTGGGATTTTGCTGGCTGGAAGTACTACCATCACCAAATTGCCAACTAAAGGTTAAAGGTCGACTAGCACTGGATTGATCCGTAAAGCTAAACGTGTTTCCGGTGCGGCACTGGCCGGCATCGTTTACGGTAAATCCAGCTACAGGATCAGGCTGCACGGTTACCGTACGGGTAATGGAATCCAGACAGCCTCTGTTAGACTCTGCTACTAATTTAACATCATAGGTACCTGGGCTACTATAGCTGTGGGTGGGGTTTTCATTCTTGCTAGTAGTCCCATCCCCAAAATTCCATTCATACGTTGCGGAGCCTTCACTAATGGTACTCAGGTTATCAAAGCGGTAAGTGTTACCACTCAGGCACTGAGCGGAATCCTCATCATAATTGAAGTTAGCTTCAGGATTTGCGTAAACAGATACGGGCTGTACAGCTGTATCCTTACAACCTTTACCAGAAGTTACAATCAATTGTACGTTGTAAATACCGGGCAGCTCATACGTGTTTTTGGGCTGGCTGATGACCCCTGAATTGCCATCACCAAAATCCCAGCTCCGACTGAGGCTTCCGGTTGAGATCGATGACTGATCATTAAATCTAAAGATATTGTTCGCGATGCATTGCTGTTTATTATTAACCGTATAACCCGCAGTAGGCATCGGATAAACAGTAATAGTGCGTGTAGTCGAATCCTTGCAACCATTATTGGATTCAGCGACAACCTTCACATCATAAGTACCGGCACTGCTGTAGCTATGACTGGGGTTGGCATTAGTACTGCTCGTGCCATCGCCAAAATCCCATTCGTAGGTGACGGTGCCCTGACCAATGGTTGTGTTATTGTTAAAGCTGTAACCATTGCCCATCAGACATTGTGCTGAGTCTTCCGGATAAGTGTAGGCTGTTGATGGAGTGGGGTTGACAACCATGGTACGGGTAGTGGTATCCTTACAGCCTTTTCCGGATGTGACAATCAGTCTGGTATCATAGTTACCAAAGCTTTGATAACTGTTCGTTGGATTGACATTGTTAGAAGTAGTGCCGTCACCGAAGCTCCAGTTGGTGCTGTAACTACCACTGGCAATACTCGACTGATCGGTAAAGCTGAAACTGTTACCAGCACTGCACTGATTGGTGTTATTCACGGTGTAGCTGGCTGTGGGTTGTGGATGCACCGTCACCGAACGGATAACCGAGTCCTTGCAGCCGCTGTCAGAGGTTGCAACCACCTTCACATCATAGGTACCGGCACTGGCGTAGCTATGCGAAGGATTGGCATTGGTACTGGTCGTGCCATCACCAAAGTCCCACTCATAGGTAACCGTACCCTTACCAATGGTGGTCTGGTTGTTAAAGTCATAACTATTGCTAGCCAGGCACTGAGCGGAATCACCGGTATAAGTAAAGCCAGCTGAGGGTGTTGGATTCACCACCATGGTCTCGGTAGCTGTATCCTGACAGCCGGCACCGGATGTAGTGATCAGCTCGGCATCGTAGTTTCCAAAGCTTTGGTAGGTATTGGTCGGATTGGCTTTGGAGGAGCTGCTGCCATCACCAAAATCCCAGCTGGGGCTATAGCTGCCACTGGATATGCTGGACTGATCGGTAAAGCTGAAGCTGTTACCGGCACTGCACTGGGTGGTATCATTGACCGTGTAATTGGCCGTTGGCATCGGATCTACCGTTACGGTCTTGCTGACGGAGTCCATACAACCACTGTCAGCGGTAACTACCAGCTTGACGTCATACGTGCCGGCTGAGGTGTAGTTGTGTGTGGGATCAATCGCTGTTGAACGACTACCATCGCCAAACGTCCAGTCATAGCTGACGCTATCTTCTCCAATGGTCGTCTGGTTGGTAAAGCTATACTGATTGCCTTCAAGGCATTGGGCGGAATCATCATTAAGCGTGAAACCGACCGATGGCGTAGGATTAACACGCATGTCCTCACTTGCGGTGTCCTGACAGCCCTTACCGGAGGTGACGATCAGATCAGCCGTGTAAGTGCCAAAGGTCTGGTAAGTGTGGGTGGGATTCGCAGCTGAGGATGAATCTCCGTCACCAAAAAGCCATTCAGGGCTATAGGTACCACTGGCAATACTGGACTGATCGGTAAAGCTGAAGCTGTTACCGGCACTGCACTGGGTGGTATCATTGACCGTGTAATTGGCCGTTGGCATCGGATCTACCGTTACGGTCTTGCTGACGGAGTCCATACAACCACTGTCAGCGGTAACTACCAGCTTGACGTCATACGTGCCGGCTGAGGTGTAGTTGTGTGTGGGATCAATCGCTGTTGAACGACTACCATCGCCAAACGTCCAGTCATAGCTGACGCTATCTTCTCCAATGGTCGTCTGGTTGGTAAAGCTATACTGATTGCCTTCAAGGCATTGGGCGGAATCATCATTAAGCGTGAAACCGACCGATGGCGTAGGATTAACACGCATGTCCTCACTTGCGGTGTCCTGACAGCCCTTACCGGAGGTGACGATCAGATCAGCCGTGTAAGTGCCAAAGGTCTGGTAAGTGTGGGTGGGATTCGCAGCTGAGGATGAATCTCCGTCACCAAAAAGCCATTCAGGGCTATAGGTACCACTGGCAATACTGGACTGATCGGTAAAGCTGAAACTGTTACCGTCACTGCATTGCGTGGTATCATTGACCGTGTAGTTGGCCGTAGGCATGGTGTCAACCGTAACGGTCTTGCTAACGGAGTCCATACAACCGCTATCCGAAGTTGCTACAACCTTGACCTGGTAAGAGCCAGCACTGTTGTAGTTATGACTGGGATCCTTCATGGTTGAGGTACTGGCATCCCCAAACGTCCAGTCATATTTTGCCGAATCCCTGCTTAAAGTTGTCTGGTTGGTAAAGCTGTAGTTGTTGCCCTCCAGGCACTGAGCTGAATCCGTGGCATTTGTAAATCCGGCTGTTGGGGTTGGATTCACGACCATGGTTTCGCTGGCCGTGTCACTACAGCCCAGGTAATCCGAGCTTACAATCAGTTCAGCATCGTAGTTACCAAAGTTGGCATAGGTATGGGTTGGATTCATCTTAGTGGAGGTATCGCCATCGCCAAACTTCCATTCTTGTTGATAGTTACCGTCCGCTATTGAGGATTGATCCGTGAAACTGAAACTATTACCGCTACTGCACTGCGTGGTATCATTCACCGAGTAGTTAGCCATTGGCACCGGATCTACGATAACCTCCTTGGTTAGCGAATCCTTACATCCTTCTGCGGTGGTTACTTCTAAGCTTACATCATAGGTGTCCGCTACGTTGATCTGCTTTTGCGGACTTCTAACCGTAAAGTTCTCACCGGCGAAATCCCAATCATAGTTTTGGATAGCACTTCCCTGAACGGTGGTGCTGTTAATGACTTTGGCCGTATCCCCGGCACAAATGTCATTGACGGTGAAATCCATCCGTGGGGTATCCTTAATGTTAACCTGTACGGTTCGCAAGTTACTTTCACAGGCGGTGTAGCTTACGGCCCAGTCATAGAAGAAGTAATAACCCGGAATGGTGCCACCGGTTATGGTAGCAGCTTCCGCTAACTTGTAAGGATAGCTGAAACCGGAGGAATTCCGATACAGGTCCACATTAGACCCTTTCGCATTAATCTCAAATCCATTGCCTGAAGGAACATTCACGCCAACCGGAATCCGGTGCTGGCCACCGGCATTCACAGTAACTGCATTACTACCGACCGCATTACCATTTTGATCTTTCACATTGACCTTAACCTTACCAGCAGAGCCGGCATAAACCGTGACTGAATCAATGGTTATAGGGTTGGTGACATCGAACTCAAGGCCAAAGGAGGTGAAACTGTAAAAACGGCCACGGCCCGATTTGTTATCAGGCTTGCCTACTGAACCAGTATCATAACCATTCTGGGTATAGGCATAGAGCTTTTGTGTAGAGTCCACAAAGGTGGTCAGCGTATCCTTTTTCACTAAGGGCTTCCGGGTTTTGGGATCATCCGTCCAGAAAACCGGCTTGGATGAGGAGCCCACCAGGGTGAACGTATCCGGACCACAGGAACTAACCATGGTGTCGGAAACCATTGGCGTATCGGGCTTTGGAGGTATTTTCACATCTTTCACAAGGGTGTCATTCAGGTTAACGGCATCTTTGCTGGTGGTATTAATGGCCTCTACCTTATAATCCCCACCGCCTTTTAAGTTTATGGTAAAGTTGGAGAAGGTTAGGGTATCGGTCTCATCTGTACTAAGGTTGGTATTGAACGTTTCCGATCCGCTAACATTGAAACCATTTACCAGGGATGCGGATAAGCTTACCTGATTGACCTTGTCCGTACCATTCTGCTTAACAACAACCCTTACCTTAGCTGAGCGCTTCCCGCATTGGCCACTCTCAGGATAGGTAACTTCCTGTATCGAAACATCCACAGAGGTTCGCTCCATAACCAGGCTGTCTACCTGCCAATCACCAAAACCTACACTAACAATCCTAACGCGGAAATCATCGGGTAAGCCCGCAGCTTTCGCTACTGTAAAATTGTCCTGGGTGTAAGGCTGCTGAGTGGCAGACCCTGCATATCGCTTTTCGGTAACCCAGTTTTCCCCATTGAACCACTGGAATTTCAGGGTATCATTAGAACCAGGGCTAAATCCGCAAATACCCCCTCCCCAGTAATAGGAAACTTTTACAGACTGGGATTTTTCTGCGTCAACAATATTGGTGGTTAAATTGCCATTTGAATTAAGGTTGATTACGTTTGAACGGC
>CAZIUI010000049.1:0-910 GCA_964542585.1 uncultured Sphingobacteriales bacterium
CGTTTCCTGGTAATAACGCTTCGCAGTAAAGGCGCCAATAATTAAATGCACGGTTCCTACCAGCAAAAGTACCATGAGTAAAACCAGGGATAGCCGCCAAAAAAGGCTTTTGCGAAGCATCCCATTGTTCCATAAGCGCTGCAACATGCCTTACAGATCTTCATTGAATTGATAACCAATGCCCCACCGGGTTAAAATGAAGGTGGGATTGGAAAGGTCAGGCTCTATCTTGAAGCGCAGCCGGTTAATATGTGAATTTACAGTGTGCTCATAGCCCTCAAATTCGTAGCCCCAGACCCGGTTGAGGATCTGCTCCCGGTTATAGCTGTAACCGGGCTGCGAAGCTAATAGCCAAAGCAGATCAAATTCCTTGGGTGTTAACTCTAATGGCTGGCCTTCCTTGGTCACTTTGCGTTTGTTGTAGTCAATAACAAGGTCATGAAACGTTAGGCGGCTTTTATTCGGTTGGTTGACATCCATTTCCAAACGGCGGAACATGGCCTTGATGCGAGCCATGAGCTCCCGAATGCTGAAGGGTTTCGTAATGTAATCATCAGCACCGGACTCCAGCCCCAGTACCCGGTCTACTTCTTCGGATTTAGCAGTAAGCATTAAGATGGGTGTGTGAATGTCTTTCCCTCTAAGCTGCCGGCAGAGGCTGATACCATCCAATTCAGGTAGCATAAGGTCCAGGATGATCAAGTTATAAGTATTAGCAACAGCTTTCTCAAATCCGCTATTACCATTATAGGCCTTCTCCAGGGTGTATCCCTCATCCTGTAGATGAATATCCAATAGCTCAACGAGCTCTTGATCATCCTCTACCACCAAAATGTGCTTAGCCATAACTGATTATTTAGGCGAAATTTCGGTATCACCTATCACAATTTTATCACACTTGACCTTACTT
>CAZIUI010000049.1:920-5071 GCA_964542585.1 uncultured Sphingobacteriales bacterium
TTAAAAGCATGAATTGATTAATAATCTTTGTATTTAGAAAACCTACATTGATTTCTAAATAAACTTATCTAACTGATGCTCATTTAAAATGCAATACAAAAGTAGCGATTTAGCTTTTCGGGTACAAATTGACCCTTTCTATTGCTAATACCCGCGTTTTGTGCCTGGCTAACTAGCGCGGGTAAATCTGAACAATTCAGAGAGGGGCAAGGTGACTATGACTATCCAGCCTAGGGCTGAAGCACGGAAATAGCAAAGTGTTCTACCTAATCAACTAAACTTTTAGTTGAAATCCTAAATCTTTAGTAGGTTTGTTCCTATGAAACAGCTAACGCACGCTGAAGAAGAGGTCATGCAGGTTATCTGGCAGCTCGGGCAAGGGTTCGTCCGGGAGATCCTCAATGAGCTTCCGGAGCCCAAGCCTGCGTACAATACGGTAGCAACCGTTGTCAAGATCCTTGAGCAAAAAGGGTTTTTGGCCCATGAGGCTTTTGGCAAAAGTTACCGGTATTATCCCTTGGTGAGCAAAGAGGCTTACAAGGAAGCCACTGTGCAATCAGTCCTGAGCAAGTACTTCTCGAGTTCTTACAAGGAGCTGCTGGCGTTTTTTGTAAACAATGAGGACCTGAGCCTGCAGGATATCGAGGCGCTTACCGAACAGCTTCGAAAGGAAAAACAGCAAAACCCGGATCGTGATGAATAGCTTTCTCTACAACCTTCTGGAGGCCCATGCCTTACTGGCGTTTTTGGTAATCCTTTACCGCCTTTTGTACCCGGCTTACCCCGATTTCCGCATGAATCGCTGGGTGCTGTTGAGCTTTCCTTTAATCGCTGGCCTTGGCGGTTTCATGAGCTTTGCTGTTGGGGCAAATACGGCAGTTACCTTTCCCACTTATAACCTCCGGGAGCTTGCCATTACCGGAAGTGACAATAGTGGCGCCAGCATTCAGCCATGGAATATGGGGCCCCTTGCTTTGTGCATCTATTCTATTTGCGTTGCCGGATTTTTAGGCAAGGGCCTGTACCATCTTTGGGGTTTACTGCGGATTGTCCGTCAGAACCCGCGCTACCCGGATGGTGACCATACCTTAGTGCAGGTGAAAGGATATCCCGTTTTTTCCTTTTTTCATTGGCTATTCTGGAATCCGGCTATCCCTACCGATGCGCAAAAGCAAAACCTGATCTACCAGCATGAGCTTGTCCATATTCAGCAGTGGCACAGTTTAGACTTGCTGATAGCGTATGTTGTGAAAAGTTTTGGCTGGTTCAATCCGGCTGCTTATTTCCTCTCCAATGATATCCGGCTGAACCTGGAGTATTTGGCAGACCAAACCATCATTCATCAGCAACATGCGGATGTGAGCGCCTACGGGCAGACGCTAATGGAACAACAGCTGCTCAATAGGGCCAATCCTTTCATGAATCCCTTTTGGAATAAACAAATTCAAAATCGTGTGCATATGCTTAAGCAAAATCGTCAAGCAGGCCGGCAGCAATTCGTTAATGGCCTGGTAGTAGCTTTGATCGGGGCTTTAACGGCTGGGGTTGTTGCCTGTACAAACAACCAAGAAGCTCCCAATGACAACCCGGAAGGAGCTGAACAAAACAAAACTGAACAGCGGGAAACCCTATCGCCCAATGCGCTGGATAAACAGCCAGAATTCAAAGGCGGTAAGAAAGCGTTTTTTAAATATTTAAGGGAAAACGTAGCCTATCCCGAATCCCTTAAGGAAGAAGGGAAAACCGCTAAAGTCCGCATTGCTTTTGTGGTAGCTAAGGATGGCTCCATAACCAATGCTGAAGTGGAAAAAGCAGCTGAGGAGGAAGCGTTCAACAAGGAGGCCCTGGCTACAGTCAAAGCCATGCCGGATTGGGATCCCGGAAAAGTAGATGGGGAGCCTGCTCGTGTTCAGTACCGGGTGCCCATCACCTTTAAGCCCGAAAATTAAGTCAACCAGGGCTGAATACGCTTAAAAAAACTTCCCATTAAGGGCTTCCTAACCTTCAGGGGTTGTTCTAAACATACCACCCGTTGAACCAAAGTCGTTCAGCAATCGGCTTTGGTTCAGGCTTTATAGAACAGGTTATCAGCAATTACCTATTCCCTTGTAGATTTTAACGAAGCGGATCTGTGCGTTTTGAAGTTTTGGCCCTTTTCAATTACCGGGCGCCACTTCAGGAAAAGTAATAAGTGCGTTCTTCCATGTAAGGTTTATGATTTACCGGGAAAATGAGCAAGCCTCATATTTTGGTATGAAGAAAAAAATAGGCCATTTTCTTATGCCCTTCTCAACGCTACACGGGTATACCCAACCCTAAGGGGATTGCTCACGTGTTATTCATAAAAGCTCATAATGAGCGGCTAAAGGCTTTTTGGCCATCAGCACTACAAGCTGTTGTGCCTCTGAAATGGTGTTTAAACCTTAAAATGGTTCCTATGCGGTTATCCTTGCTGTTTTTCATGCTTACTTTATTAGCACCAACTGTGCTCTTAGCCCAGGATTTTGGCAGTGTGGGCACGAAGTGGCACTATAACCGTTCCCGATTTGCAGGTGCTCAGCCAAATTCGGCTTACCGCTTTATCGAAAGTACCAAGGATACTGTTATCCAGGGCAAGCAAGTTCATAAGTTAATGTATAGGGACATAACCAATAAATTGGATACTACCAGAGGCGTATTAGCTTACGTATACCAGCAAGGAGATACCGTGAAAATGTACAGCGAAAAAGCACAGGCTTTTGTTAATTACTGGATTAACAATCAGCAAGTAGGTGATACCCTAAAGCTTGGCGTGCCTTCAATTTTGGTGGATAGCGGAGCAGGGTTGGGGCCCTCTTACCGTGTAACCATTACCAACATTGACACCCTGGTGAAGGATGGGGAACCCCTGCGGTTTTATGAAACCCGGACCATCTCTCCCTCACCTACCTTTAAAATGGGAACATTTATTGAAACTGTGGGGAAACAACTTGGCTTTTGGCCTGAACCCTCCCCTTCCGTACCGGAAAAAAAAGCGGGGCTCATTCGTTGTTTTAAAAATGATTCCCTTGACCTTCAGTTCAATGATTCAGGCTGTCGTTACCTGGTAGAGCCTGATGTGCCTAATACCCTGAATAAACTGGTGACAGAAGGGGCTGAGTGGTATTACAGTACTAAAAAAAGGACTTACTTGCCGGATAACTCGGCTTATTGGCATATTCAGGAAAGCGGGGATACCTTATTGCAGGGAAAATCCGCCCGAAGGCTCACCATTAAGGAAGTCAACGCCCGAGACACATTTTTCCATGAGCCTTTATACATTCATGAGACCGCGGATACCATTCAAATGTATAGCCCTAAGCGTAAGCGTTATATCACTTACTGGATTAAAGGACTGGATGAAGGAGAGCAGGTTACCCTTGAAGTGCCGGACCGGGTCATTCACCAAGGCCGGATTGTGTGGCCGGATTCCAATGAAACCTTGCCGGCTACACGCCTTTACCAGATCACCGTTAAGCGGATTGAGTCCATGGAAAAGAATGGGATCAACCTAAAGGTATACCGCACGGAACCGGAACGGAATTCCACTTACATGATGGAAACTTTTATTAGAGGGATCGGGCATCGCTATGGGTTTCTGCCAAGGTCTACTTTTATAACACCTGAAACCTCCCGCAATCCTTTGCGGTGTTACATTGAGCCTACCGTTGTTCTTAGTTTCCAAAATCTTAGCTGTACCCAAATCACCAGCACAACGGATCCCCCAAGGCAAGAGCCCCTGGCGGTTTATCCCAACCCGGTAAAGCATCAATTGACCATAGACGGCCCTACCGGTCGAAGAATAGCACAGGCTTCCCTGCGAACGCTTAACGGACAGCTGGTACAGCAAACGACCGACAGGATTATGGATACGGATAGCCTAAAACCCGGTGTTTATGTGCTGGTGGTAACCTACCAAGATGGCCATCAACAGCATCAAAAAGTCGTAAAAGAATAAGCCCCTGATTCACCCCAGTAGTTTTTCGGGGAGCGCCCGTTGCAGGTTGATGTCATTGGTATCCCCAGGAAGGGGCTTAGCAATTGTCCTTAATTTCTTTTTCCTTTAAAAGTGGTTTCCTGGCCACATAGCTCAACTGGATAGAGCACTTGACTTCGGATCAAGGGGTTGGGGG
>CAZIUI010000050.1:0-4955 GCA_964542585.1 uncultured Sphingobacteriales bacterium
TATTGTGAATGGCCAAATGCCCATGGCAATGATCAACATGCTTAAAGATATTGCTTTGTTGGGCGGGGCCCTATTCATTGGCAGTCAAGTTAACGAAAAACAATCCATTCAATTAAAAACCTTAAAAAAAGAAACTTATGCCAGTAAAAGCGCCTGAAATTCAAGTCAATCCGGTTATCCAGGACCGCTGGAGTCCGCGAGCCTTTTTAAATGAAAGCCTGGAAGATGAACAAATCGCCACCCTGCTAGAAGCTGGCCGGTTAGCGCCTTCCAGTTTCAACCTCCAACCCTGGCGTTTCATTTACGCCAAGCAAACTGATTCAGCATCCTTTAACCAAATTTTTGATATCCTGATGGAACCCAACCAGATTTGGGCCGGTAAGGCTCCGCTCCTCATGCTGGCCATTGCTGAGGTGACCAATCTCGTTACCGGGGAAACTAACCCTCATGCCTGGCATGACGTGGGACTAGCTATGGAAAACATGGTCCTACAAGCCGAATACCTGGGCTTCAAAGCTCACCAGATGGGCGGTTTTTATGCAGATAAGGCCACGGCCCAATTTGATATACCTGAAGGTTTTGAACCCGTATCAGTGACGGCTTTTGGATATCCTGGTGATCCGCAACAGCTACCGGAGAAATTGAGGCCCAGTGAGCAAGAGCGGGATGGACGCAAGCCTCTTAGTAGCCGGTTTTTTGAAGGGGGTTTTCAGCAGCCTGATAGCGTTTAGCGCTTTTTTTACCTTAAAATATGTAGGTACATCTGAAAGGGCGATTTACCGAAGGCCAGTAAATCGCCCTTTTGCGCTTCTTTTGGAGCCTAAAGACTACACCTAATAGGAATTCATAAAGCAATCATCCTGGCATGGGGCTGTTGGGGCCCACCTGATACCAAATAGCAGCGGGCCTTTTGCCATCGTTGAAAGGGAGAAAACGGCTATCATCGCCTTCTAATACTTACCTGGGTTTACCGGCTTAGCTACTGGCGGTAAAAGTAACCTTAAAGCCGAAAAGCTATCACCGCTGAAAGCGCATTCTATTATCCTTTTTCCTGACCTGAACGCAGCTGATGAATGGGAGAAACAGATCCACCCGCTAAAAGGGCAATTCAGGATTGCAGTTTCAAGGTTTTTAGAAGACCAAGCAACGGAAACTGAAAGGCAACAAGGGCTGGATCTGGCTGATTATCTGCTTAACACTGAGCCACTTGAAAGCCATGATCCCTCAAGCAATTTTTTCAAGGAAACCATTACCCTTCAAAGGCTTGCATCTACTACAGTATCGTCTCATGAAGATCCGGTAAAAACATCAGCTTACGGTAGGAATGAACCCGCCTTACCAGATACTTCGCATTTCAGGAAAACAGCGAATGGTTACCTAGAGCCGGTAATCAAAGCAGATCAACAAGCGACTTATGATTGCTTTTTAGCGAAAAACCTTACCCTAGAAAAGCTGGAGAAACATCTCAATTTGACGCTTGGTAAGCAAATAAATTAATGAGTTGATTTTTTTTATTCATGAAATACCTTCTCTTAATACTTTATTTAAGAGTTAGGACCTCATTTTAAAATCCAAAAGTCAGGCTCTCCCTGATTACCGATCACATCGCCATCACTGGATTCAGACTCACCAGCTACCACATAGCCACCATCCGTAGTCTGTTCAATATCGTTAGCAACATCCCAATTCGAACCGCCTAGGTTGTTTTCCCACTGAATAGGTAGCTGAGCATAAGCAACATTAAAGAATGCTATAAAAAGCAAGAATAGGGCTGGTAGAAGTGCTGGATTCTGAGGTTTTGAAAGGTTCCAAGGCGACTTCAAGCGTTTTGCTGGATTCATGATTGTGATGCACGTTCAGTTTAATTCCAAAAACGTAAGCCGAAGTTGGCGTAGTGCTGGTAACGACTATTGGAAAGGGGGCATTTTAGAGCGATACGTTTATTACCATTTATGCTTTTTCGGTTGCTTTGGGCAGCAAATTTCAAAGCTTGTATGGTTATTAAAGCTCATTTAACCCCTCTGTAAGCCTTTATTTGATGCGGTTCGCTCCGGGCTTTACCGGCTTAATAGAATCAAGCCATGGCTGGTTTTGAGTTTTGCTATTAGTTTTCGTAATATTTTAATTCCAATAGCCGTTTATTCAGGCAGTCACCCTTTTTCAATTCATGTTTTAAAGCTGCATTTAGGGCTTTAGCTATAAAAGCTGGGCTATGAGGGAACGACTGTTATACCTTGTGTTATTAGGCTTTACCTTATGTACACAATTGTGTGCAAATGGCGACTCCTTAAGATTAGTCCCATACAACCCGGATCAACCCTTCTACAACTACCAGGGAACAGCATTTAACCTGATGAAAGATTCGGTAAAGGTGGATCCATTAGGTTATGCCATAACCCTGAAAGGTAAGGGCCAATTTATCCGGTATGATTCGCTTATCACGATAACAGCCCTTGAGCAAGCATTAACCCTTACCATTCGGGAGAAGGCAGCCCCCGGAAATCGTTGGCGTATACAACTAAAACCCAAGCAGAATCCGCATTTCACCAAAGCATGGAAAGAATTGGAGCGTGGAGAAACACCCGGATTTACAGATCGTGATGCCCTCAGCGTATTCCGTAATTACATGACTTACCGTTTTTTGGATCAGCCTGTTCCTGACTTTCGGGAAGCAACGGTGAGAGGGCGGCCAATCACCCATGAATCATTCAAAGGGCACGTTACCATGATCAACTTTTGGTTCTATGGGTGCCATGGATGTATGATGGAGATACCAGCCCTCAACCGTTTAGATTCAGCATACGAAGAGGATGATCAGGTCCAATTGTTCGCTTTTTTCAGAGACAGCATTACAGTAGGTGATAACAACCGCAGATTGTATGGTACACCCAGTATGTTAGGTACCAATATATCAGAAATGGCACCGATTAGTGCTTATCCTTTCAAACAAAGCGATCCGGAAAATTTTGATTTGCCACAGATCCCAAACGCTGAGGACCTGATAAAGCCTTTCAACGTCAGGAGTTTTCCCACTACCATGATCATCGATAAGAACGGAATTATCCGCTACATCAAGGTGGGCGTTAGGGGTAGTATAAGTTTCGATGCTCCACCCGAACCCATCTTTAGGCGGTTAAAGCGTAAAGTTGAGCAAATTAGGAATTAGGATTTGATTTTAAGCTGATAGACATTTCCTCATTCCCACTAATAAGCTGCGTCCCTTTTTATTTACAATTCCTTAACCACAAACATATTATTGCGACTGGTATCCTAAGACTGAGTCTAAAAACTATTTGAGATAGACATCCAATCAATACAAAATAGCGTCATTAGAAGCTTTTCCGCTAAAATCATTTTTTAATCCTCAAACTTCCTGAACAACGGCCATCAGCTCATAACACATATTTGAACTGTTTTGAAACTTTGTGAGTAGTGTCAAACCCCCTTGAAAAATGGATCTTACCCCGTTACTCGCGTAAGAAAATTCAATTCTCACTTAGCAAAATTCCTTATTAATTGAGTAAATTTGCTCAATGAACTGAGTAAAATTTATTATATATTGAGTAAATTATAAATAATGGTTGAGCGCCAAGAGTACAAAATCCTATTAAAGCGTATTCAAGAGCCTTTAAAGTTTATGCAGGTGATTGCCGGCCCCAGGCAAGTTGGTAAAACTACCATGGCTCAAGCTGTAAGGAAGGAATATGATTTTCCTGTCTTGTTCGCTTCTGCTGATGATACCCATGAAGCAAGTGCAGTTTGGGTAGAACAGCAGTGGGAAAATGCCCGCTTTACACTTCGCGCCCAAGAACAAACTGAAGGGTTATTGATCATTGATGAAGTACAGAAGATCCGTGACTGGAGCCGGCAGGTGAAAGCCGAATGGGACCTTGACCGGAAAGAAGGCGTTAACCTAAAGGTCTTGTTACTTGGGTCATCTCAATTGCTTTTACATGAAGGCTTAACCGAATCGCTAGCTGGTCGCTTTGAACTGATCAAGCTGACTCATTGGTCTTTTGCTGAAATGCAAAAGGCTTTTGGCTTTACACCCGAGGAGTATGTTTTATTCGGGGGATACCCTGGGTCAGCTGAGCTAAAAGCCGACCCGGAAAGGTGGAAAAGCTATATCCGAGATTCATTGATTGAAACAACCCTTTCCAAAGATATTTTTATGTTACACAGGGTAAACAAGCCGGCTCTGATGAGAAATTTGTTCCATTTGGGGTGTTCCTATTCAGGACGTATTTTATCTTTTAACAAGATGCTGGGCCAGTTGCAGGAAGCCGGCAATACCACCACTTTAGCACATTATCTCAATTTATTGGATACTGGGGGATTAATTTCCGGGCTTCCAAAATACTACCAGACGCGCCCGGTTCATCAAAAAAGCTCCAGCCCTAAACTCCAAGTGTACAACACAGCCCTCATGACCGCCCAAAGCCGGAAAAGCCCGCAAGCTATTTTTAAAGACCCGCAATTGTGGGGCCACTGGGTAGAATCGGCTATCGGCAGCTATTTGTTAAATGCAGCCTGGAAATCCGGCTTCAATGTGCTTTACTGGCGGGAAAGCAATAAAAAAGTAGACTTCGTTCTCCAATATGGTGATGAACTTGTAGCCCTTGAAGTCAAAAGCAGTGAAAAAACCAACCAATCCGATCTGGAACTTTTTAAACAAAAATTCAACCCGGATAAAATTTACCTGATCGGCAAGAATGGTATACCTTGGCAGGAGTTTTTGACTATGCCCGTGGTTTCGTTATTTGGAGATTAAAGGTAGGCTTGTAATTATGAAGGCAAAAAAATTAATATGGGAAAATTATAAATCCTAACTTTTCCAATTAAAGTGCTAAATCTTAAAAATAACATCCTTTTAGCAGCTTATTAAAAATAGTTACGAATCGTTGCTCCAAAACGGCCACTTTTGTCCACAAGATTTGATTTTCCTAAATACCAAC
>CAZIUI010000051.1:0-3842 GCA_964542585.1 uncultured Sphingobacteriales bacterium
AACATGCGCTTTTTACGGAAAAAGCGGTCATCCTCATTGCTAACCGGAAACAGCAATTGCTCATTGTTTTTGTAATCCCCATACGGAAACCGCTCATAATTGCGGTTAAAATCCGTTTCACGCGAGAGGACTTCGGTCTCCGGATACATGGCCTTCCAGGTAGCCCATTTCGTTTCCACTGCCTGGAAAAACTGATTGGCTTTCCCGGCTAATTCCCCGTTCACGCTCTTCATTTTCATTTGGGACCAATTGCTTTCCGTTTGCCGGTCATACGGGATGAGGTTGTTATTAAAAAGCAAACCGGACACCCCGAAGGTGGTCGTATTACCGTTGATTTCGCGGGAAACAGCGATGCCGGTTCCCGTTAAAGGGCAGTAGGTCATGGCTATTGGCCGCCCGCTTATTTCATCATTCACGATCTCATGATGATCCAATACAGGGTGGCCGTAAGCTTTCGCTTTGCCGTTATGAACAATTCCCAGCACGCGGTCGGATGCTTCTAAAAAGTTGGCCTGGGAAGCCGCTACAAAATCGGGATTGTCAATGGAAGGAATACCATCTTTTCCCGGTCCGCCATCCCGGACCTCATCTTTTGGGATAAGCCATTCGCCATCATTGTCGTTCGGTTGTTTATCCTGACTTTCTTCACATCCTATAATCAATCCTGAACAAATAATTAAAATGCTGTAAAACCACATAGTCAAAATTTATGATTGTAAGCTATTTGTAACTGATAGGTTGAGCCTAATTGGGTTCCGTTTAAATCCTGGTAAACCGGGATATCAAAAGCAACCCGCAAGGAACTACTCAACGCAATATCCCAATTTACACCGGGTTTCAGGTATAGCCATTGACCCCCCGTATTCGCCAACTCCTCATTATCCACCTGGTCAGCTGCAAGGTTCCGGTATACGCCAAAAAGCGAAGGGCTCAGGATGGTCTGACCAACCGCAAGCGCTTTATTCAACCCTACGTTGACCTGAAATTCATTCCCGTATTGATAATCCAGATTAGAATTAGCCCGGTCCGTGGGCGTTGTGATACGGTAATTCCAGTAGCTATTCAAGCCTAATCCGGTGTTTAAAACATTTTGCCTGCCCACATAGCCCCAGGTCAGGATATCCCAGGAGCCCGTTCCGGGCTGTAAGTCCGGTGCAAGTAAAACCCCGTTTTCTCCTTCTACATCATTCCGGCCAAGCGGGAATTTAGGGCCGGTTCCTAAAATTACCTGTGTAGGATGGCTTCCGCCTTTATTGATGATTTGATATTTCAAAAGCATAAAGGCATCCCCTACCCCGTTTAAAGTCGTAGTGTTTTCTGTATTGAACGTTTTGATGGTTCGGGATTGACGCACAAACGTAAACATACCCGATACCGACAACCGATCCGTAATACCGTAACTCCCTTCCACCATCAGGTTATGAATCCGCCTGCGCCGGTCATCAACCTCCAGTAAATCCGAGCCGTTGTAAAGCCGATTCATGTAGTGTTGATCATAGGTCACCATAAGCTGGACAGCTTGCTCCCCGGATGCCGTAACGCCTAACACTCCTGATATAGGGGACCCGCCGGAACAGCAGGCCTGTCCCTTAACCTTTGGCAGGACCCCCAACATCAGAAGCACCCCTATGAAGCTAATCCTTAACATGCTCATAATTGTGATTGAAATATCCTTTGAAAAAAGCTTTTCAACCGTCATTTTAAAGACAAATGCGCATTATACCGCATTGTCAAAACACTGATAGGAAGGCTGTGCCGTGCTCATTATTCATTGAGGTTTACCTTTCAGCATCTGCTGGATTTTTCATAAAAGCTGCTATCTCGTATTGGGTAAAAAGGCAGGAAAGGCTCGCTTTTTATCCGTTGTCGTTGTCGGGTAAACGGATTTCAAAAGCCGTCCCTTCCCCGGGTTTTGATTGAAAATCCAGTTGACCGTTCAGCTTTTCAACGCCCTTCTTTACCAGGTAAAGGCCCAGTCCGGTCCCTTTTGCTTTATTGGAAGCCCGGTAAAACACTTCAAAAATCCGGCTTTGGGCTGCCGGATCAATCCCAACCCCATTATCGGCTATCCGGAAAACGATCTGGTTAGCACTACGACTTACATCAAGTTGCACCCTTGGTTCATCTTTTTCCTCATCCCGGTATTTAAGGCCATTGCCCATGAGGTTTTCCAGGATGTAAAAGAGGGTATTTTTTTCTGTTCTTATCGTACGAAGCTCCGGTTCAATGGTATAACGGAAGGTTACCCGATCACTTTGATCATAGGTTTTTACTTTATCAAAAACCTCTTCAATCAGGGCTTTCAGGTCCACTTCTGCTAACTTCGTCCGGCCGTCTTTGATTTCCAGCACTTTAATAAGGTTTACCAAAACATCGTCCAGCTTACTGGCTGATTGGTGAATCATACGGAGGTAAGCGAGGGCTTGCTCATCCGTCACTTCCATTTCCGCCAGTTGGACAACCCCCAGCAAAGTAGCGACAGGATTTTTGAGGTCATGGTGGGTCTTGTATATAAAAACACTCAGCTCGTCATTCCTGGCCTTTAATTGCTCTTGGTTATTTTTCAGGTTGGTAATATCCTGCCCGTAAATGTAAACCTGGCCCGTTTCCTGAACGGTTGAAACGGAAAAGAGAAACGTGCGCTCCCCCACCCCGTATTCAAAATTTTGTTTGTAATTAACACAATTGCCGTTTTTACAGAGCTCGGTTACCATTTGCTGCCAGTCCTGCGGCAGTAAATCCCCTTTGTTAATATTAAGCTGGTTGCGTAAGGCCCTGCTGGCCTGATTGCCATATTCCAGTTTAAAATCCGGCCCTACCCGGATGACCGGGAAAGGGTTCTGCTCCGGGAATTGACTTAACCGGCTGATTTCCCTCAGGGCCTCATGCTGTTCGGTATAGTCCCGTATTATGGACAAAATAAAGGGGTCCTCCTGATCCCTGGTCAAACTGGCTGAAACTTCCACCTCCCGCTTCTCGCCATTCTTTAATACCGTAAGGATATTGAATCGGCTAAAACCCTTATGCCACACTTCTTCGAACCTTGCCTTACTTTCTTCCTGCAAATTATCAGGATGAAGGTTAAACACCTTAAGGCCAATAAATTCCGCCCGGCTATAGCCGTAAAAATCCAATGCCTTGGGATTAACATCCAGGATCGTTCCCGCCTGGTTAATCAGCAGGATCGGATCATTGGAAATCTGGAATAGCGAGTCTTTATAAGTGTTCGGGGGATTAGCAGTTTCCATTGTTAGGCTTTAAAGGGTTAGTCTATAAAACCCGCTGAAGCACTTAAAAATTTTTTTAATGCGCTTTAGAGCCTATTAATTGTCACCAAGCGGACAGCAAAGCCTTTACCCATTAAGGGCTCATTGGTCTGCTTTTTTAATTGTCAAGGAATTAAGCCTTACCGTTTCCCTTGTTTGGCCAATGGTAATGCAGTCCAGCCGGATTTATGTTTTTTCCTATCCTATGCGTAATAGGGCATAACTCCCGAGTTGCTCATAAGGGATTTGAATGAATTAGCTTTTGATGCGCCAGCCGTCCCGGATAAAGGGAATAAAAGGCTTCAGGGGCTGAGAGTCTTTTTTCATACCTAAAAAGCCATTCAATCCAAAATGGAGGGGATCCATCGGTTAAGCCGTTTAACCCTGAAAAGGCATGGGCATACCCTAAAAGCTTTTAAGCCAATTAGCAGTTTTTATTTTTGATCATTAGCATGCATGGTAATGGCACCTATATCTCCGAATTGGAGTGTTAGGTGCCATAAATTGCATTCTATAAACAAGTTAGCGGCAAGCTAAATTGAAACGATATTTTCATGTACCTAAAATTCAGTATAG
>CAZIUI010000052.1:0-3830 GCA_964542585.1 uncultured Sphingobacteriales bacterium
TGCCGCTCAAAATCCACGCTTAGCACCGTCACCTGAACCGCCTGGTGCAGGCTAACGATGTCACCCGGGTCTTTGACATACTGGTCCGCCATTTCGGAGATGTGCACCAGCCCATTGACTTTCAGCCCTACATCCACAAAGGCCCCGAAACGGGTAAGGTTAGTGATCACACCCGGTAAGCGCATGCCTACTTTCAGGTCTTCCAGGGTTTGAACTTTTTCTGAAAATTGTACGGGTTCCAGGGCTGGGCGTGGATCACGCCCCGGCTTTTCCAGCTCTGCTTGGATGTCATTCAGCGTAGGCCAACCCACCTGGTCGGAAAGGTATTCTTCCCAGGTAATTTGCTGCCGCTTTTCGGGGTTCTTCAGCAATTCCTGAATGGTACAACCCAGGTCTTTGGCTATCTGGGTAACCAATCCATAGGATTCGGGATGAACGGCACTGTTATCCAATGGCTGCTGACTGCCCGGTACGCGAAGAAAACCCGCTGCCTGCTCGTATGCTTTCGGGCCAAGCTTGGGCACTTGTTTTAGAGCTGCGCGTGAAGCAAAGGCTCCGTGCTGAAGGCGGTATTCCACAATGTTTTGAGCCAGGGTAGGGCCAAGGCCGGCTACATAAGCCAGCAGATGGGCACTGGCTGTATTCAGGTTGACGCCTACCTTGTTCACACAATGTTGCACAATACGGTCCAGCTCGGCTTTCAAGGCTTTCTGATCCACATCATGCTGATACTGCCCGATACCCAGGGATTTCGGATCAATCTTGACCAGCTCAGCCAAAGGATCCATCAACCTCTGGCCAATGGAAATAGCGCCCCTTACAGTAATATCCAGGTCCGGGAATTCGGCTCTGGCCGTTTCAGAAGCCGAATACACGGAAGCGCCATCTTCATCCACCGTGTGTAGTTCTACGCCTGACAACTCAGACGTGGACTTCAACCATTGCAAGGTTTCGCGACCGGCCGTGCCATTGCCCACGCCAATAGCCTCTATTTGGTATTGCTTAACCCTATCGCTGACCTGCGCCAATGCTTCATCCGTCCGTGATTGCGGCGGATTGGGATAAATGGTAGCCGCGGCTTGAAAATGGCCGTTTTCATCCAGCACGGCTACCTTACAGCCACTGCGGTAACCGGGATCAATGGCTAAGACCGGCTTATTGCCCAGGGGTGGGGCCAGTAGCCGTTGACGGAGGTTTTCCCCGAATACCCGGATGGCTTCCGCATCGGCAGTAGCTTTGGCTTCTTTACGGAATTGGGTATCCATGGATGGCTTCAGGAGTCGCTGGTAGCTATCGGTGATTGCCTCCATTAGGTGCTCAGCCGTTGGGTGTTGCCCATCTCTCAGGAAAAGGCGCTGGAGTTTTTGCAGGGCTTCTTCTTTGGATGGCCCCAGCTTTAGGCGCAGGATGCCTTCCTGCTCGCCCCGCAGGATAGCCAGCAACCGGTGGGCGGGTATGCGTTTGAGTTTTTCCTGGTAGTCAAAGTAATCCCGGTATTTCTCCCCTTCCGATTGTTTGCCGCTGATAACCCTGGCCTCCAGCACAGCGGCTTTTTGGTAAAGGCGCCTGATGACCTGACGAGCTTTGGGGCCCCCACTGATCCCCTCCGCCATGATGTCCCTTGCACCCTGAAGGGCTTGATCCGGGTCTGTCAAGCTATTTGACAAATAATGCCTGGCTGATGCTCCAGGGTTTTTGGCTTGTTGCTGCCATAAAAGCTTAGCCAGGGGTTCCAGCCCTGCATCGCGGGCTTTGGTGGCGCGGGTCTGACGCTTCGGGCGGTAGGGGAGGTACAGGTCCTCCAGCGTTTGGGGATCCCAGGTTTCCCGTAGCTGCTTGTCCAGTTCCGGAGTGAGGTTGCCTTGTTCCTGTAGGGTTGCCAAGATGGTTTGCCGCCTTTGTTCGATCGCCTTCAGGCGCTCATGCTCTTGCCGGATTTGGGCTATGGCCTGCTCATCCAGGTTGCCGGTCTGCTCCTTCCGGTAGCGGGCAATGAAGGGAAGGGTGGCACCGGCTTCAAACAGCGCAAGGGTTGCATTGACCTGTGATTCGGGGAGGTTCAGAGTTTGAGCCACTATGGTACCAAGCCGCTTATGCATGCTAACTGTTTTGGATTCGCAAAAGTATGGGAGAAATGGCACCCCTACTATTAGGGGTATACGGCTACTATAACAACCTTTTAATTGGCTAGAAGGGTTAAATGGCTGAATATTAGCAGTTTATTTGATATAACTGTACCATTTTGCAATTGAATTGCAAATCTGTACAGGTTTAGAAGGCCACTTGCAAGCAATCCTGAAAGTTTTTGCGCTTTAGCGGGGAGTAATTGTTACACAAAGTAAACGGTTAGGAAGCGAGTGTTTACTTTCAGCCCAAAAAGTAAACACTCGGAAAAGCGTTGTTTACTTTCTTACATTTTTGCTTTACCGGTTACTATGAAAACGGATGGAAAGCTTACCATTTTCATGATTGACGCATTGTCATTCCCTTTAATCAACGATGAACCCCGACCTTTGCACTTCTGAAAGCGCCCAGATTTATGAGTCTCTTGCAGGAAGTCAACCGCCGGCGAACGTTTGCCGTGGTCAGTCACCCGGATGCCGGGAAAACTACGCTTACGGAAAAGCTTCTGCTTTTCGGAGGGGCCATCCAGGTGGCCGGTGCGGTGAAATCCAACAAGATCGATAAGGATACCATGTCCGATTTCATGGAAATCGAAAAGCAGCGGGGGATTTCTGTGGCGACTTCGGTCATGGGCTTTGAGTACGAAGACAACAAGATTAACATCCTGGATACGCCGGGACACAAGGATTTTGCGGAAGACACTTACCGCACGCTTACAGCTGCTGATAGCGTGATCATCGTAGTAGATGTGGCGAAAGGCGTAGAGGAGCAGACCGAAAAACTCGCAGAAGTCTGCCGGATGCGGAATACGCCCATCATGGTGTTCATCAATAAGCTGGACCGGGAAGGGCAGGAAGCTTTTGACCTGCTGGATGAGATCGAGCAAAAGCTGAAGATTAACGTGCGGCCGTTAAGCTGGCCGGTCGGCATGGGTCGCCGGTTTAAAGGCGTGTATGACCTTTACCATCACCGGCTCAACCTGTTTCAGCCCCACGGCAAGCAGGGTGAAGATGAGACTATCGCTTTTAAGGACTTGAGTGACCCTGAATTAGACCAATACATTCATCCGCTGACGGACGAGCTGCGCGAAGAGGTAGAGCTGGTGGACAATGTATATCCTCCCTTTGATGTGGAAGCTTACCGGCAGGGCCAGATGTCCCCGGTGTTCTTTGGCAGTGCGGTGAACAATTTTGGCGTGAAGGAGCTGTTTGACTGCTTTCTGGACATTGCACCTCCGCCTCAGGAAAGCCATACCAGGGAGCGCACCGTCCGGCCGCAAGAGGAAAAGTTTAGCGGCTTTGTATTTAAGATCCATGCGAACATGGACCCCAAGCACCGCAATCGGATCGCGTTTGTGAAAGTGTGCTCGGGCATTTTTGAGCGGAACAAGGCTTACCTGCACGTCCGCCAAAACCGCAAGATGAAGATTAGCTCCCCCACAGGCTTCATGGCCCAGAAGAAGGAAACGCTGGAATACGCGTACCCGGGTGATGTGATCGGTATTCCGGATAACGGGAATTTTAAGATCGGGGATACGCTGACGGAAGGCGAGAAGGTGCATTTCAAAGGCATTCCCAGTTTCTCACCCGAACAGTTCCGCTACATTGAGAATGCCGATCCGATGAAAGCCAAGCAGTTTGCCAAAGGCGTGGATCAGCTCATGGATGAGGGCGTGGCACAGTTGTTTACCTCCACTTACAACAACC
>CAZIUI010000053.1:0-1918 GCA_964542585.1 uncultured Sphingobacteriales bacterium
AGACGGTCATGCCCGGACTGTTGGAGTATTTGGGCACAGAAAGCCGGTGTGCGGTCGACGAAGCGGATTCAAGCGTTCCGCCACACCCTGCCGGACGACCACAGTAGACAGGTCGCACACGCTATTGTATCGCCCGAAGAGGGTGATGTGATGAACGAGCGGGAATACTGGGAGGGACGTACGAGAGCGGCAGAGATAGCCGCAGAGAAGGGTATGAGAGGCTTTGCAGTGATACCTCACCCATACCGCGTGACTAGCGAAGGGAAACAGCGGTATCGCGAAGAGGACCCAGAACACGGTATCTGGGTGTGGCTCCGAAACGACGTCGACGACATGGAGCAGTACATCTATTGGTCGCCTCATTACCACATTGTCGGCGTAACAACGGCAGATATGGAGCCGGCGAACAATGATGATGAGTGGGTGTGGCGGTTCGAGCGAACGCTCGAACCGTATCGCGGGACACGGGACGAAGAGAGTCACGACGACCTCTATGGGACGTTCCGATACCTGCTAAGCCACACCGGATTCCCGGCAGAGTCGACGAAACAAGTCACGACGTGGTACGGTGATTTAGCGAACTCGGTATTCGTCGAAAATGCGACCGAGGACTGGCAACACCAGAAACCGAGTGAGGGTGTGCGGTCGGTACTTGAGCGGGAGATCGAGGCGGTGGCCGGCGCCGCGATCGACGAGGACGGCGACGGTCACGACGACGAGGACGACGAACAGAGAGAGTGTACGGTAGATGGGTGCGACGGTGAACTGATAGACGTGTTCGACATCGGCGCGTACCTCCGACAATGCAATCCACCACCGGAGATTGAAGAGCGTATGCGAGCCGCTAGAGAGTGGCGCTTAGGGAGACGACTACCACCACCCGGACTGAAACACCCACGTACCGAGCGACAAGCGATTGAGGCACTAGACCACCTCACCGACCCCACTTGATATAAGTAGTCCCCGATGGAGAATATCGCCACTTATTTGTGGTTGTGTGATTATAGGACCACATATGAGTGGTGATATATCCGCTCGCGACCGCGTGTGGGCGGCAATAATCGACCAGCAGAATACGAGATTCGACGTGGATAGTATCAAGCGACAGATTCGCCATCAAGACGGTGTGGAGTTCGGCGATGAACCGAACGACGAAACCATCAAGCGCGTCCTTCGAGCCGCCGACGAACTCGGGATTCTCGAGCACACGAAAGGCTCCCCGTACTGGAGCACACCGGAGTGAATAGTCTCCGTAAAAATGTAAATGAGCAATTTACATGACGGCGTAGAGGTAGTGGTGACTCATTTACATCTCTAGATGAGATAACCGATAGACGGCGCTAGAAGTGAACAGTACATGTAAGTAAACTGCCGCCCAATGATACAATACAGTATTAACACTATGTCGGTTACAACCGGAGCAGAAACGACAGACGGTCAAAGTGGCGCATTGTGGTACGCGGAGATCGAGATGCGGCGTCACTTGAGAGACAAGATACCAGAAGAAGAGCGACACAGACGGTTCTACCCACTTGAGCCGAAACCAGAAGTGGCTCGGTGGAGTTACGAAGGGGATTACCTCCCTGACGACAAGAAGTATCTCGACGAAAAGCCGCCGGGTGGAGTGACCATTGAACCAGACAAAATCATCGTCCCGCTTGAGACGACGATCGAGCTGGCAGAGCGTGGCGACTCTGTGGAGAACTGGGTGACGCAAAACGTCTTGTCGGGCATGCTGGTGAATGAGTACGACAATGAGCAGGTGGGGATAGGTGGGTTAGCAGACAAGTACGGAGAAAAAGAGGTTGAAGTGAGAGAGAAAAGAGCGTGGGAGGGAGGTGCCCGAAAGCGAAAGGTGGAGACAACCGAGCCGGCAGTCTACAACATTGAGCAGGTGCGCCCGGACCCACGCCCGGTG
>CAZIUI010000053.1:1928-3758 GCA_964542585.1 uncultured Sphingobacteriales bacterium
GTATGCTGGTGAATGAGTACGACAATGAGCAGGTGGGGATAGGTGGGTTATCAGACACGTACGGGGAGACGTATAAGAAAGAGAAAGACCGGCTACTGAGCAAGGGGAAGAGGGTGGTAGAAAAGACGCAATCGGCAGTCTACAATATCGAGCAGGTGCGCCCGGACCCACGCCCGGTGTACGTGCAAATTCCGCCGAATCACCCACTCTGCGGCTTATCGCAAATGTGGCGTCGTCGACGAAACCAGAACCGGGATATGAAAATCATCGTGTCGGCGCGGGACTCCGCGACTGGGACAGGTAAGACAACGCTCGCGATCGCGTTAGCAAAGACGTTTGATGAACACGGGTGGAGTGCGGAGAAAGCGACTCTCTCCCCAGAAGAATACGTCGACATGTACACGGACTTACGGAGCGGGGAGGTTCTTTTGGGAGACGAAGCGGAGCAGATGGCCGACCCACGACGTGCCATGACGGAGCAGAACGTGACGCTCACCCAGTATTGGAGTACAATGCGACAATGGGAGGTATCTACCATTGTCACCCTGCCGTCACCGAGTATGATTGATAAGCGCTTGAAGGAACTCATGGACGTTCGGATTAACGTCCACAATCGGGGCCTAGGAGTCGTCTATAAGAAGAAGGTCGACGACCACACCGGAGAGGTGCGTGAAAAGCGACTCCACCGGATTCGGTGGGTCCCGCTCGACGGCGATCGCGACTACCAGCAGTTGTATCAGATGAAAAAGGAGCGTATGGAGAATTTCAATGAGACGGCGTATTTCCTCTCTGACGACGAAGAAGAGCAGAAGGACCCAGAAGAGATTAAACGAGAGTACCGGGACGAACGAATCCGCGAGGCGTACAATCAACTGACGTACTCACAACAGACATACGCAGATATTTTCGACATAAGCCGGGAGAGAGTCAGTCAGATAGTCAATAGTGGCGACTGACGAAAGCGGTTTCGTCGATTGTCTGACCAAACTGTTAAGGATTGTTATGCGCTACAAATGGGATAACAAAAGCTAAGCAACATTGAAAGTCCGTCTGGGTAAGGGCCAGACGAACCGGACACTCTGTCATAGGATGGTGAGGTCCGTTTGGTACTCTTGTCCCCGACTGATTAAGCTTAACGGCAGAAGTCAGTCGTTGTTCTTGTCTGCGATTGAAGAGCCGCCGGGAGCGAGCGAGTCGGTGAGGCCGGAGGCCGAACCGTCTGCCGAGCGTCGCCGGGAGGCGAGCGGGAGGCCGAGCGAGCGTCAGAGCGACGCGAAGCGGAGCAGAGCGACCGGAGCGAGCGAGACGACGGCGCGGGGCGGTGCTGTGCGGTGCGGTGCGGTGCGGTCCTACTATATCCTGCACTTGCGGGAAAGTACCCCCCGAAGTGGCGAATATTGTAGAGAGAGCGGCTTAGACGGTGGTACTCTATGAGTGCCGAAGAGTGGGTAGATGATGGATTCGTTCTGCCGCGCCACATGGATGAACCGGCAGACCCACCACGACCGATTGAACGAGCAGGACGTGCCTCACCGGGAGAGTGGGACGAAGATCTAGGCCGGTGGGGAAGTGATGAATGGCATCTGCCGGGACAAGGAGATCGAGGACCACGGTGCGGAGAGTGGTACCCAGAAGCGGTGTGTGCGAGCTGTGGAGAGCCACAACTAACCACCCACAAGTGCGGGAGACGGTCATGCCCGGACTGTTGGAGTATTTGGGCACAGAAAGCCGGTGTGCGGGGGACTAAGCGGATTCAAGCGTTCCGGCACACCCTGCCGGACGACCACAGCCGGCAGGTCGCACATGCTATTGTATCGCCGGAAGAGGGTG
>CAZIUI010000054.1:0-3722 GCA_964542585.1 uncultured Sphingobacteriales bacterium
GTTGCTCCAAAACGGCCACTTTTGTCCACAAGATTTGATTTTCCTAAATACCAACAGCTCACGCCAAATCCTTATTCAACAACCAAATACCCCAAAACAGCATCGGGCTGCAATACAAGATGGAAACAACGGAACACCGCCAATCCCAGGAATTGTAAATGTAGTTCAACATTTCGGGGGAGCCAACATTGGCAAAAACATCAATAAGGCCGTGAACCAGGGCTACCCCCCAAATGGACTGGCTCTGCCAGGCCAGGCCGGCAAATCCAATACTCAAAAAAGTAGCAAAAACCACCGTAGCCATTTTCCATTGGATCAGGTGAGGATCAGTCGGGGCTTCCAGAATGGCATTCAAATGCAGGAGGCCAAATATAAAAGCCCCCAGCAAAGCGGCCACTTTTAAATGGCGTTTGGTGTAACCCCATTTTTCCAGGATCAGGCCCATGAAAATCCCGTGGATCAACACCTCCTCAAAAATCCCGATGCCCATCATGTTGCCCCAAACGGCCCATCCAACATGATCCAAATGATAACCACCGGTCAGTAAGGGTATGCCGGCAACCATCGCTACCGGAAGGCTGTAATATTTCACAGAAGACCACCGAAATGGCGTGCTCAGTAACATGGCTTTAGGCCGTTTGAAGAGAAAAGCCAGGATTAAGGTAAGCGGGGCCGTAAACATCAATCGATACTCCGGCATGCCTAACAGTTGGGCTATGATCCCTGCCAGTATGGCTATAACAAACACCATCAAAACCGCAAAGGGAATGGGATAATGGACAGGATGCAGCTTTCTGAAACTTACCTTTGAGAACCGTACTTCATTCATCATCTTGCTTTTTTTGAATTTCCAGTGCAAAGGAGCCGCCTCTCCGGTTAAACGGGAAATGATATTGGCGGATCCCCTGAAGCATGATGTCAAATGCTTTCAATTATTGGTGAATGCCATTCAACCTGCCTCCTGCTCTATTTATACCATCCTTCCTGTTGTTCACCATTTTGATTCGTGATTTGTGCTCTTCAGGGTTCCCTTTGCTCCCTGAAAACCAAAAAACAAATCGGTTATGCGTATTTTGTTATTGATCATCGGATGCTTGGCATGCTTTGCTTGTTGCGAAAAAAATGAAGCTACTGAACAGGATAAGAATCCCAAAAACAACCCAAAACCGCCTCAAGCCTCAACTCAGGGCATTCCGTTAACATGGAAAGAGGCAACCATCAGTGGCAAGTCCTTCTCGCATGCGGCCCTGTTAATCCCGTTTCAAAGGAAAGGGGATTCCTTTTATTTCCAGGTGGATTTAGGAGCCGAGCAAAGTGCCGTTTACCAAGGAGCCTTAAGCTTGGTGGATACTACTGCCAACAGCAATGACAACAAAGTTACAAGCCACTTTGCCCTGAAGGATTCGGTTTTTCGGCAAGCTTTTCTGACTTCCTCAAAACCTTCCAGCCCCGAAGCCTTAACAACAATAAACGGAAAACCCATAGCCGGCATTTTGGGGTATGATTTTTTTGCAGATTTGCATGTTACCATTGATTACGTGAATAATCGCTTTTATTTTGGAAATCCTCCAGTGGAGGTTGTTGCACCAGGTTCCTTCGAACCAATTCCATCAAGGGTTCGAAATAAAAAAGTCCAGTTCAAGCTAAGGGATACCGCATTTTGGGTGATTTTTGATACCGGGTCCAGCTTATTCGATATGATCACCAACAAAGCAGAATGGGAAACCCTGACCCAGGGGACCGTCAACGATACCTTGCGAATCCCCGCTGAAAAGAGCAATGCTCCTCAAGACCAAGTGCTTTACGGAGCAGCTATTCAAAAAAACATGGCCCTGCAAAACATTGCTTTAAAGGGGCAAAAAGGCTACTTTATGAAAGGGCGCGACATTCCCTTTGGCCGCTTAAGCAGTGGGGCCTCCGGCATCATGGGGAACAAGCCGTTTATAGACAAGGCCATCCTCACGCTCAACCCTTCCCAAAATGCCTTTCAAATGGCCATACCTTAATGGGCTTCATGGACTTTACCAAACAGGTTTTATACTTGTAATGCCATAGAATACAAAGACCAATGCTTGATAAAACAGGAAAATGGTTGAAAAGCCGAACTGCCCTAACCTTTTATCCGGGCTTGTTCCTGATGCTTTTTTATGGGTACCAGGTTATGAATTCAGGAACTGAGGTGAAGCCCCTGGAATTGGGTTTGGGATTGCTGCTTTTATTCCTCCCCTTTTACCTGAACCTCCTCCTACTCATTCCCTACCTGTTAAAACAAAAACATTATGGGTGGTATGGCCTGTGTTTTCCGGTCGTTATCCTGGCCTCCGGCTATTTACCGGTATTGATCGGCCCTGATTTTTTGCTAAGTCAGCAATCAATCGCCATCAACATCAGCAATGCCCTTATTTTGATGGTGCTTTCTCTGGGTTATCAATATGCCCTTGATTATTTCAGGGAAAAGCGAAAGCAAAGGCAAATGGAGCGGAAGCAAATGGAAACCGAATTACAGCTCTTAAGAATGCAATTGAACCCGCATTTCCTCTTCAATACCCTGAATAACCTCTATGGCCTGGCGATCACGAAATCCGACCGGCTCCCGGATTTGATGTTGAAATTATCCGATTTGCTTCGTTACTTGCATGATGAAGCCCATAAAGATGCCGTAGCTTTGGAAAAAGAACTTGATTTTTTGGGCAATTACATTGATTTGCAAAAAATGCGGTTGGCTGGAAATGCCCGGGTCACTTACGAGCAACAAGGGGAACCTGGGGATTTAACCATTCCCCCGGCCATGCTGATCAATTTTATCGAAAACAGCTTCAAACATTTGAACACCGAAGCACGGGAAGCATTCATTGATATTCGGGTAACGATCAATGATCACAACCTGGATTTCAAGGTGGTCAATTCAAAAGGAGAAGCCGAACCAATAAAGCGGGACGGAACCGGATTAGCCAATATCCGTAAGCGGTTGGCGTTGCTTTATCCGAGTCAATATGAACTAAGTGTCGAAGATCAAGGGGGCACTTTTTTGGTACACTTAAATTTGTCGTTAACATGACCTACCAATGCCTGATCATAGAAGATGAACCCATTGCCCAGGACATCATCCGGGAATACCTGGGCCATTTCCCCTCCCTTAAGGTGGCGCAAGCTTGCAACAATGCCTTTGAAGCCGCTGAAGCCCTTAAGCAGCATTCCATTGACCTCATTTTCCTGGACATCCACCTGCCCAAATTGTCAGGCTTAAATTTCCTGAAAACCTTGCCAAGTCCGCCTAAGGTCATCATTACCACAGCTTACCAGGATTATGCGCTGGAAGGGTTTGAATTAGCCGTATGCGATTACCTTCTCAAACCATTTTCCCTGGAACGGTTCATGAAAGCCGTTAACAAAGCCCTGCATGAAATGGAGCTTGAAAGGCAGCAAATGGCACCCGGCTCCAAGCAAGAACCTTCTGGACCGGAAGAAGCCGCTATTTTTGTCAAAACAGAGGACAAAATTTGGAAAGTACCGATCAGGGATATTTTGTACCTCCAGGCTTATGGCAATTACGTAAAAATTCATACCACGGAGAAAACCTACCTCTCTGGCAAAAAATTGCAGGATTATGAAAACTCCCTGCAAGGCCATGGTTTCATCCGGATTCACCGTTCTTATTTAGTCCCCTATTCGCGAATTGAAGCTTTAGAAGGGAACCAGGTTTGCATCAATAGTGAAAAACT
>CAZIUI010000055.1:0-3722 GCA_964542585.1 uncultured Sphingobacteriales bacterium
CTATGAGCCAGGAAGTCAGCCGAAGTCGTAGTACCCCCCGGCTCTTTCGGATTTGAAATCCGCAAACCATTTGATTCGGGAAGTCGAATCCACTTTCCGGTGCCTAAAAAGTGATCTAAACATACGGGCTTTATTTCATCAAAATGATGAGCGGGTACAATCTCATATTTCCCTGGCGATCCTGGCTTACCAATTGCCGAACAGGATTCGTTATATTTTAGCCAAGCAGGGAATCTATTATAACTGGAATAACATTATGCGGATATTATTCACCCAAACCATTCAGAACATTGAATTACCGACAGCAGAAAAAACAATCCACATTCGCAAGCCGGCAAAAGCCAATGAAGAAGTGATAACTATTTATGATGCCACTAATTGCACAGCGTCTCAACCAGCAGTAAGAAAATTTGTAGTGTACCATTAGGAAACAGATACTACTAATTATCAGGCATTTATAAAGCTAAAGTGCCAAGTTGGGTTAATAAGCGGTTCTTGATACAAGAAAAAAACCTACATATCTCAATTTTTATTTATTTTTGCTACTCAAGCGTTAAATAAAACCGCACTATGCGCATAACGATACTATTAGGCTTGGTGATGATGATGATGATGCAGACAGCTTTTGGGCAGGATATCAAATTTTCTACCAACGACCCGAATGACAATGTATATACGGAAAACGGCAATACGCTGGACGTCCGGGTCAAAGTAGAAAATGATGACACCCAGCCGATCTCCACGGCTTTTGATGTTGACTTTTACCTGTCAAAAACGAAGAGTTTTAGCGGGACTTATAAGATCGGCAGTAAATCGGTTAGCCAGCTGAGCGGCTTTGCGGAAGTCAATAAGTCCATTTCCCAAAACGTATGTAAGCTTAGTCAGCAAATTCCTGATGGGGATTATTACATTATTGTAGAAGCCGATGGAAGCGATAAGATTTCTGAAACCGATGAGACCAACAACGCCATCTATTTTGCTAATGGCCCGCACTTTACCGCTAATTGCCCGAAACCTAACCTAACAATCGATACAGCCGCATCCAAGCCAGGGCTTGTGGTTTCCAATAATCGTGAGCTCACCGTCAATTTTAAAGTGGCTAATGAAGGACAGGCCGAGCTTCCTCGGAGTTTTGATGTCGGAGTTTATTTGTCCACTGATTCCATCATATCCGCCTCGCAGGATACACGGATTCGGAATTTTACCATATTCAACTTAAGGCCGGGTAAGGCTAAAATCAAAAGCGTCAATCAGCTTGATTTGTGTAGTGGCAACCTCAACCTTCAAGACACCACTTATCATGTAGGAGTGATCATAGATGAGAAGGATGTTATCGATGAGGAACGGGAACTCGATAATACCCTTACCTATCCTAATGGTCCCCAGTTAAACCTCAACTGTCCGTTACCAAACTTTACCACCCGGAATCAGCAGCTATCAGTCAAAGGGGACTCGCTTGATGTTTCCCTAACGGTTAAAAACCTCGGCAAAGGGGCTGCTACCCGAACCCCGTTAGGCCTCTATGCTTTCAGTGATGGTAACCTTGATACCGGTGATCTAAGCCTTTTGCAAATCAATCTGGGAACCCTCCCATCTGATTCGACAGTTAGCTTGGATACCGTTCTTTCGATATGTAACGTAGCCAGGCCTCAGTCAACCAAGTACCAATTCGGAGCCCTGGTGGATCCGGGGAACTCTATCGAAGAAGATGATGAAACCAATAATGCCCATATCTTTTCCTCATCAATGACCAAAATAGACTGCCGCCCGAACCTTTCGGTGGCGGATCAAAGTGCAACTAACCAGATCAAGGAGGATTTCATAGGGAAATACGAAATAACTCTGGAACTGGTAAATAAAGGGAAGGGGGCGGTTTCGAGTTCCCAGTCGGTGGAGATTGATTACTACCTATCTAAAAATAAATTACTTAATAAGAATAACGATTACAAGTTTACGGATCGGACGGTCAATCTCAGCCAATTGCTTAAGCCCGGAGCCTCTAAAGAGGTTGTTTTGAACTGGGATTTTTGTAACAAACCTGTTCAGGTAACCCAAGAGCAAGCCTATTACGTTTTCGCGGTTGTGGACCCGAACGACAAGGTGCCAGAGGCGAATGAGATTGATAACAGCTTTCGTTACCGTAATGGTCCGCATATCGAAGTGAGCTGCAAGCCGGAATTAGAGCTAACGGGTCAGGTTATCACCGATAGGGTCCCACAACGAGTAAAAGTAGAGGTGAAGATCCGAAACAATGGGAGAGCCTCAGCCGGCCCTTTTTCCATCGGTATATATGCTGCTCGGGATAACCAGGATTCGGTTGACGCCAGTGATGTACTTGTAGGAGAGATTTCCTTCTCCGAGTTGTCTCACCTTTCCCTCTTTGACGAATTCAAAGAGGAGTTCTTCTTTTTATGTAACCGGCTTAAGTATGATCAGGATTATTACTTTGCCGCTGTGGTGGATCATACCAATCAGGTAGATGAAGTTCGGGAGGACAACAATGCCTACCAATTTGATAACACCATCAAGTCCAATTGCCAATCGGATTTAGCACTGGCGGATAATGCTGAATTTAACAACAACGGGGACACGCTTAACCTCAACCTATCTATTGTCAACCTTTCTCCTGTCCCCAATACCTCTTCTTTTAAGGTGGATTTCTGGCTTTCAAAAGATCAAACACTCGAGCCAAACCCCTTAAGTTCTGACATCAAAGTGGGCAGTCAATCTTTTACCCGGAGTATTGCTGACCGTAATGGTTACCGCAGCTCAGCATCCATTAACTTCACTAAGGATCTGGATCAGCTAAACCAAGACTTAGAAAACGGGGATTACTACGTGGGCGCCTATATTGATAAAAAGAACATTACCAACGATGAAGAGCTTGACAATAACAGGGGCCTCATCGAGGGTGGTCCGCATATTACCGTCAATACGGATAATGCAAACGTAGGCTTAGGTACCCCCACCCATGAGTCTGAATTTCGGGCTTACCCCAATCCGGTTCACAATCGGCTCCTGCTGAACCTGCCGGAGGCTGCAAGGAACCTGCAGGTTCAGGTCCATAGCATGGATGGCCGGCTGCTACAACAACGGGATGTAAGTGGCCCTTCGGCTTCCTTACCCGTGGCTGCTCTGCCATCAGGGGTCTACATGGTGGTCATTCAAAATGACCAGGGAGTGGTGCAGAGCCGCCACAGGATTGTGAAAGGGCGACCCTAACACCCATGAGCTTCCCCTGAAACAGCTTACAACTGCCCTTAGAGATGGCACTACGGGCCTAACCTACCGGATACCTAATACCGTTGCTCTTGATGGCTGCTACTGTGCACCTGACCAATTGGTAAGGGTGAATAAGGGATAGAACCTTTCCCTGCTCTTCCGGATTTGTAATCCGAAAGCCTGCTCAAATCGGATTTGCAATCCGCGAACCATTTGATTCGGGATTGCAAATCCCGAATAACCATAACTATTTCGCTACCAAGCAACGGGTTTCAGACCCGTTGCGCTAAAAATGATGAACTGGCTTTCTAATGAAGCAATGGTTTGACTATTACAATTTTATATTTTGCTTTTTTGGCATTATTTCCCAAAAATTTTGTTAGGGAATTAAGTAGTGTTCGTATTTTTGCCAATAAACGATCGGAAAGCATCAATTATGACTGTCGCATCAAAAAAACAATATTTCACCCAGGAACAGGAACAGGCTGCTCGCTATGCGA
>CAZIUI010000056.1:0-3681 GCA_964542585.1 uncultured Sphingobacteriales bacterium
TAAGCAGCACATCGTTGAAAGGCTTTACCTCATAATTGACCTGGAATGTCTCTTGAATTTAGAGGATTAAGGGGCGTTGTAATATTGATGGTTCGTATTGATCTTTGTTAATGCGGTAGCGGCTGCAGAAAAGGTTGAAATAAAATAGAAACGGAGTAGAGATGTCTTGCAGAATTACTAAACCATTATTTGATCAACCGGCCAATAAGATGGTCCCAAAAACCTCACACCTGATTTTCCACCGCAATGATCACTTCGCTCTTTTGCCCTTTTACCCGCTCTTTGATCTTATCCAGGTAGTCACTTCCAAAACGGTTCTGAATCCAACGGACTTCATCAAAGAAGGCTTTTTGTGCCTTTTCGCCTGACTGCTCTGAAAGATTTTTTCGGGCTAAACGGCCTAAGGTTCTGCTGGATAAGGTATGGTAATGACGAATATCCGTGCGCAGGGTTTTGATAAACTCGCTAAGTGCTGAATATTGGCCTTTCAGAAGCCGAAGGGCTAAACGCAGGTTTTTATCAGCTCTGACTTCCAGGGACATTTCGGTGTGCTTGGTCCCATACTGCGGCTTGTAAGCCTTCAGTGTATTGTAAGCCGGCCAAAAATGCTCGGAAAGGGATAAGTGAGGCGTGTCGTATTCACATTCCACTAAGGGTAAGTAATCCTCAAAGGGTAAGGCTTCCACTTCGTGAGGCTCCTGGGATGGCTCATTGATGAGCTGCGCAAACAGACTTAGCCCTTTCCTTCTAAGTACGGTTAGCTGATTGGCTGAATGAGGTTTGCCTGATTTTACCCGCTGCGGTAGTTGGTTAACCCGATCCAAAACCTCTGGATATTGTTGCTTAATAGCTTCAAACCGGTTACGAATAATGGTGGATATATTCACTTCCTCAAGGTCATAGGGGTTTTGTTTTACGCGCTTAAATAAACCCGCTTTGGTAGGTTCCTCACCAGGGTCAAAAATCTTGGCGTCTTCGCCCAGGGAATTATGGATCAAAAACATTTTTTGGCTGGCGATTTCCCGTGACCTTACGATATCGGCACCCCGTGTAGTTGGAAAGCAGTTGTAGATGTAGAGGTTATCGAAAACTTTCATCCCAATGCGGTTAATCCGGCCTACCCGCTGAATAACCTGGGTGGGATTCCAGGGAATGTCATAGTTGATGATGGTACCGGCTCTGTTCAGGTTAACCCCTTCCGAAAGCTTATCGCTGGTCAGCAGGACATCAAAATGATCAGTTTGCTCACCATCATGCTGGGCATCAAAGTCCTGAAGCAGCTTTTGCTGGAGGGCTTTCGTAAGGCCACCACTGCACACCAATAATCGCCCTTCTAACTTTTCTTCCAGGAAATCCTTTACATGCTCTACGGTGGCCACATACTCTGAGAATATGACAACCTTCCGTTTCGGAGTTTCCGGTTGGTTAATGATTGCCTTGACCTGCTGATAAATGGCTTCACGCTTGGGGTCATTAGCCACTAAGTCAAGGTCTTTAACTTCCTGCTGAATTTGTTCTAAAAGAACCTTGTCTTGTTCTATGTCCCGAAGAAAACCGTCCTTATCCTCGAACTTGTTGATATCATAGACTTCATTGTTCTTAGGGGTCCTCCGATTGAGAAGGTCATTTTCGAAGCGGTACAAAGCCTCATCTATTACTTCCTCGCTGGCATCGTAAATATCCTCCATGAGCTTTCGGTCCAGGATGTACCGGCCGTTTGATTGCTTGATAAACTCCTGCACTACCTGGTGTATCCGTACAAACCGGTCCACCGAGGCTTTAAAGGCGCCAAAAGAGCTTTCAAAGCGCTTTACCAGCAAGCGCCTCATGAACTCAAAAAGGTTGCGCTGCTGCTGGTAGGCGCGGTTTCCTTCCATATCCAGCTGCTCAGGATCTTCTACTACCTTCTGGTAACTGTAAGGCTGGTAAATGGCCCCGGTAAACTTGCCACCCGAACCAAAATAGCTGTCAATCACCCGGTCATAAAAGTCACTTTGCTGAGGCGCTAATTCAAAAAACAGCTCCTCCGGGTCCTGGACTTCTGAGAGTTGATCGATCTCTTTTGAATACTGATGATCGGTTTTGAGATCGATACGGTTACGTCTGATTACGACAGGAGCTATAACATTTTTGACTTTATTGGCTAATTGCTTGGTTTCGGCTCGTACCTTTTTGGGATCAACGGGTAGCTTGTCCTCGATTAGCTCCCGGTAAAGCTTTTGGGCACGCTCTACTTGCTTTTGATTGCGTGAATTATAGTTCTTCAGGATATCATTCAGCCGGGCAAACTGGTAATGGTAGTGGCGGAATAAGCCTTCCAGGTTTTCCTGAAGCGTAATGCCTGACTGACCTGGCACCATGAAGAGTTTCAGCAAAGAAAAGATATCCGCAGGGGTATTGTTAAATGGGGTGGCGGTAAGGAGGATCACCGTTTTTTCCTGGCAAATGGTCATCAGGGCCTCGTAATCAGCCGTGTCCTCATTCCGAAACCGGTGCGCCTCATCTACGATCACCACCTCAAAATCCTTTTCATGGATATGTTCGGCCAATTCCTGGACGCGGCCGCGGCTCTCTACTTCCCAGTCATAGAGCCGAAAGTCTTGAATATAACCCCACCAGCCCGTACCGCTCATTTGATCACCCATCAAGCCCGGTGGGCAAATGATCAGGCCGCGCTTACCAAGGTTTTTGGCAATAAGCGAGGCAATGATAGACTTTCCAAGCCCCACCACATCAGCAATGATCACCCCATTGTAGGTATCAATGATGTTCAGCGCCTGGTTGACCGCATCCATCTGGTAGCTATACTGCTTAAAACCCTTTTCTTCCAGGAGACCTTTCACCTCAGGGCTAATCTGCTTCTTTTCTTCAAGATCCAGGTAGCTTTTCAGGACCAGGGTGTAGGCTTCAAAGGGCGTTAAGGCCGCAGCTTGTGATTGATTTTCCACAAACTGAATAAGCGCCTGTTTACGCTCAGGAGCTTCCGTAATAGGAATAGCGCGTTCCCAAAGCTCGTCAAAATAGGCTTCCGCATCCCGGAATCCATAGTCTTTGATCTCCACGTTAAATTCTTCCTGCCCGGTTAGTCCGGCATTGGTCAGGTTGCTACTGCCCGTAAGGAATTCCCCATCAAGGTTTTGCTTACGCGTTTCTTCCTCATTCAGGTTGAAGAGGTATAGCTTAGCATGGTTGGAATTTTCCGTTTTCCGGATGAGTAGCCGCTCCTCCTGCAGCATCCGTAAAAAGAACTGCACCTGGTTGTAGAAGGCTTGGGTATCCATCTCAGCATTGTTCAGCGCATTACGCAGGGACGTCATGAAGCGGTAAAACTGATCTTCCTGGGATAGCTCGCTCTCATCATCACTGTCATGTTCGACCATCCGCTGGAACAGCGGGCTTACCTGTAAGCCGATGAGCAGTTTAACCTGAACATCCTCATTGCTTTTAAGGCTTTGGTAAAGGGCCTCCCAGCCTGAGAAGTAGAAAAACCCTACAAGGAACTTGAGCTCATCGCTCATGCTGATCAGCGTCTGGATACGCTCCTTAAGCGATTGCTGCTGGCTGCTGTTGGTGATAAAGTTTTTGGCCATAAAGTTTATTCAGTGATATTTTGAAATTGTTGTTCAATCATTTTGATCTCCTCAGCCGTTAGGGCAGCAAATTCTTTTTGCCTGGCCCTTT
>CAZIUI010000057.1:0-3474 GCA_964542585.1 uncultured Sphingobacteriales bacterium
ACCCGCTAAGCGGTCTCTTATAACAGCCAAGTAGGTATCATTAAGCACCATTAGGTGATCAATATGCTGAGCAATGCTCCATTTTCCGGGTAAGGGTTGATCGTTTAATTGGTTAGTGGTAAGCTTCCCAAAAGCGGAATGGAAGTTTTGGGTAATGGTATCTATTTTGGTGTGCCAATTATCCAAGGTGGTTGAGGTTTTGTGCTAATAAGCATTAGATTAGGCATAATCCTGAGTTACATTGGTTTCTCAAATTTTTGAGTCAAAAATAAATATATCATAAAACATGCGGTTATAAAGTTACTAAACCCCCTTAACTCCATCATCACACTCCAATGCGTCTTTCTTCATAAAGTTCCGGTAGTTAAAGGATTTCCGAAGGGTTGAAACCCTATTCTTTAAGCTTTTGGATGAATTGAAAGGCGAGCAACCAGGTATGCAGGATATGCTTTCTAATCGTTTTCTATTGGTTGGTTGCGGCTTAGCCGAAGTAAGCTAAATTTTCCTGGTACCAAATGGTTCCCCTTTTAAAAACGGTCTTTTTACTCAACTCTCCTATTAACATAACAAATCAATTTAAAAGCTTGTTTAGGCAATGGGACTTTCCCTTTAAAAACGGATGCTAGTTCGGGTAAACCGCCTAAGGCCTGATCATTGCTAAGGCCAAATTCCCTTAAAAGGGATATCCTTTGCATCCTTCAAGCAAAGGGAAAATGACCATTTAATATTGTCATTTAATTAAGCCCCGCTTTACGTTTCAGGATTTTGACTTAAAAAATCCTAAAATAACATGTTATGCGGAAAGAAGGAAGCGTTTAAAAGATAAGTCAGGAACAATTTATTGAACGCGGTTTTGTTTATATTTTTAGAAAAACGCTTAATCTATGTTGACAAAGGAGCAAGTTATACAGTCCTTTAATGATCTACCTGAAAAGTTTACGCTTGATGAATTGATAGATAAGATGGTTCTGCTTGAAAAAATTGAATAAGGCCTTGAAAAGTCTAAATCAGTCCAAACCAAATCTTCCAAAGAAGCCGCAGACACCTTAAAAAATGGTTAAAGTAAAATGGACTTATCAAGCGATAGAAGATATTGAAGGCATTGCTGAATTTATTGCAAAGGATTCCGAAAAATATGCGGCCATTCAGGTCCAGCGCTTTTTTGATAAAGCCAGCATTTTGTCGGAATTGATTAATCCTTCTGCCTTAGCCAATCCCAAAAAAAGGGCCGCCCTTATGGACAGCCCTTTTAAATCAAAAATCTTATAAGCTATTTAATCAAAATAGCTATCGGGCGTTCACAACCTTTTTGGTTACTTGCCAGTCGTTATTTAGCCCTTGCATGCGGATCAGATACAAGCCAGTGGGACGATTGCTTAGGTTAAGACGGGCTTGGCTGTCTAGCACTTGCCGCTGCTGGATCACCTGCCCTTTGCTGTTGACCACTTGCAGCCGGAAGCTGCCTTCATCGGCTTGAATGGTCAGCACATCATCAACAGGGTTGGGGTAGAGGTTCAGGTCTGGAGCGTTGGCTTGGGTAATACCGGAAATATCTTTGTTGGCACTATCAAAAGTTGGTTCGGCTGAGGTAAAGGTGCCCGTTCCCTCAGGATCCCGCGCCAAACTAGTATCAGCAGCTTGGGGTCCGTATTGCACAGTTTCAAATACATCTCCGTAAGGCGTAGCCAAGGTCAAAGTACCGCCTGCGCTATCCAGTTCAAAGTTGGCGTGCGCGCCTTGCTGTAATGGCTGGCCATCAGCCCACACCATCAGGCGCTCACCGGGCTGAATGGTAGTATCCGGAAGGCGCGTGCCTTCTGTAGCACCGCTCCCATCGGAGATGAAATAAGCACTGGGGTTCAGCGGCTCATCGCCCTTATTGTAAAGCTCAATCCAGGGATCCTGCTCACCAAGTCCATCTTTCTGCCCGGATTGATTGATAGCCAGTAGCTCATTGATCACCAGGTTCGTGTCATAACTGAAGGCATCGCTGGATTCGGGGAATATTTGGTAGCCGCCAAAATACGGCTCATCAAAATCATATTGCCAGCCTTCGCCTGTTACGTCAAAGTGGCCCAGCGCGACCCCTTCATTGATAAGCGGTGCTGCTTCATCGACCCGGATAATAAAGGTGTCAGTACCATTGGTGATATCCACATTAAAAGCACCACCACTCGGATCCCATTGGCTGGTATCCACAACGGTGTAATCTTGAAGGGTAGTCAAGACTGCTTCGGTTTGCTCGCTAAGCGTGTCAGTGATAACCGGATCAAACAAATCGTTGTTTTGGGAGACTACCCGAATAGAATCCGGCCTCAGTTGGGCTAAGCCATTAAACTGACCAATCCTTCCGCGGATGGTTACTTCATCACCCTCCTGCGGCACATAGCCGGAAACATTATCAAACTCAAAAAGGCCAATGCCCCCGGTACTATCCTGAAGGGATACCTCGTAGCCCCCAGATGGTCGCCGGTTAAAACCGTGGATGATACCAGTGATCTTACACTCTACGTCCTGTGAATCCACCAAACCTGTTTGCTGGTCTACGGTTGTGACTTCCCCAATATCGTATTCAGGCAGGAAGCGCTTGTTGGCAGCCTCTGGCGTAGCCAGAGTAGCTTGAAAATCGCCTGTTGCATTGGGGAAACGGCCATAGCTGGTATCTACCGGCTGAGTGCCAAAGCTTACCGAGTCTGCCGGACCAAAAGTATTTGAGGTAAGGAAGACGTCATCACCAGTGTTGTCAAGGGTAAAGTTGGTATGGAGATCACCCTGGTTATCATCACCATCAGCCCAGATGATCAGGTACTCCTCGCTACCAATGGTAGTATCCGGCAGGGTATATTTACTACGGTTACTCTTCTCGTCCGAAATAGTGTATTCCACAAGGTTGGCAGATGAACTATTGGGGTTGTAGATCTCGATCCAGCTGTCAAATTCTCCGTTCTCATCGGTGTTTACATCCTGGTTATTGACCAACACCTCATTGATCAGTAAAGGATCCGGCTTTTGAATGGCAATATCATCGATCTGCCAGGTGCCGCCATCGTTTGCCGGTGCAGTATACTGAAAAGCAACGTACACCGTATCCCCATTGAAAGGGCTAAGGTCATAACCGCCTGAGGATACTTCATTGTAGCCGCCCTGCGAAAACTGGAATTCACTGGTAATAGGCGTCCAGGTAAAAGCAGCGTCAGTAGGATCAGAGGAGCCATCGTAGTTGGTAGATACTAAGACCCGAAGAGTGTCACCACTAAAATCGTAGGAGTTCTGAAAACTAAAGTAGTAGGCGTCAGTAACATTGCTCAGGTCAAAGCCAGGTGAGACCAGCCAATCCTCATTGGCGCTGTCAGACTGAAAACCGCTCATTTCGGCAAACCGGTCATTGTCAAAAGTATCTTTAGCCCAATTATTGTCACTGGCAAGGCTGATGGACCGCCAGTCATCTAGGCCTGTTACATTTTCAAAGTTTTG
>CAZIUI010000058.1:0-3390 GCA_964542585.1 uncultured Sphingobacteriales bacterium
ATTTGGGCTTGTTCATGCTGGCTTTCAGCTCCCTTATCATCCTTGCCGGGATCAGTGTGCTGGTAAGTGCGCGCTACTTTGATAAGGAAAGCAATGTACTACGGTAATAGCAAGGCGCCTTAAAACCCTGAAATGCCCAATTGAAGTGGCTCCTCAAGGCTTCATCAACCATGCTCGCTGGCCGATAGGTATTAATTGCAGAAATTCGCCCCTTATGGTGGAGCGCATCAGGAATTACGCCTTTCAGCCGGTCAACAATGCGCCGCTGATTGTATTCCGGGTGGTTTTTGGCCTGCTCATCATGGTGGAAGGGTTTGGGGCCATTCTTACCGGTTGGGTGTACGACAACATGATTGCCCGGGAATTCACCATTCCCTTTATTGGCCTGGAATGGCTCCAGCCCCTGCCTGGTTACGGCATGTATGGCTGGTACATCCTGTTGGGTATAGCGGGTTTAATGGTGATGACGGGCGCCTACTACAAAGTAGGGATGGCGGTCTACACGGTTTTGTGGGCAGGCGCCTATTTCATGCAGAAAACCAGCTACAACAACCATTACTAACTGCTGGTCCTCCTCTGCCTGATCATGCTGATCATGCCCGCTCACCGGCGGTTTTCCATAGATGCCAAGCGAAAACCCCGCAGCTTTTCCGCCTTTACTTGTCCGCAATGGTGCCTGATGTTTTTCATCCTTCAGATGGCCATAGTGTACACCTATGCCGGTATTCATAAGATCTATCCCGCCTGGATGGATGGCACCACGATAGGCCTCTTCTTTTCCGGGAAAGCGGATTTCTTCCTGATCGGGCCCTTACTGGCTAACGAAACTTTTCAGTTACTGGTAGCCTGGGGCGGTATTGTGTTTGACCTGTTGGTGGTACCGCTGATGCTTTTTCGCCAAACCCGTACGCTGGGGTTCATCATGTTGGTGTTTTTTCACCTGTTTAACTCAGCAGTCTTCCACATCGGCATTTTTCCTTACATGATGATTGGGATGGCCGTATTTTTCTATCCTCCGGAAAAGGTCGATCAATGGTTTTTTAAAGGAAAAGGGCAGGCCGCCATTGGATCTCATACGCTAACGCCTAACCTGCCCTCGCTACGCACGCAGTACCTGATGTTGGCGGGTTTTGCGCTTTATTTTATTTGGCAGGCTGCGCTGCCGGCCCGGCATCATTTGTTTGACAGCAATGTCTTTTGGAGTGAAGAGGGGCACCGCCTGTCCTGGCGCATGATGCTACGTTCCAAAAGCGGCTTTGGCAAATTTTTGGTCAAGGACCGTCATGACCCTGATGCCCAAAAGGAAAGGGCTGCTTACCAGGATCGGTTAACCCAAAAGCAAAAAAGCAAAGTAGCCACCCATCCTGACATGGCGTGGCAGGTAGCCCAGCGCATTCATGCCTATTACCAAGCTCAGAAAGACCGGGATGTGGCGGTTTATTACCAAGGCAAAGCCGCCCTCAATGGCCGGTCCTACCAACGCTTAATCGATCCGGAGATAGACCTGGCTGCTCAGGAATGGCCCCGGTTCCAGAGTAAGGCGTGGGTGGTGCCGTTGAGAGAATAAATTGACTTATTTAAACAGTTATCTTTCAGTGTTATGCTATACAAATAAAATTATTAGTTTTTAAAACACTTTATATCTATAATATTTTTAAAAAAAAATATAATTTATTATCAATGTTTAACAATTCTAACGTTATGAGTATCATCCCCTTTCAAAGAAAGGGTGATGATATAAACTCCTTTATTGCCATCTATTTTTTCAGAGATTTTATTGGTATTGTAAAATGTTTTGCTTTTCAGCGTTTTACCGGCTGCATGCTTCAGGGTTAGCTGAAGAGGGAATACCAATTATAATTTTTTGAAGTAATAAGCTTTTAGTATATATAAACATTTAAACTTACTTAATGTGGTACTCTATTTCATCGTGAGTAGTACCTAAGCCTGCATGTTCAGAATCTACAATAGTTCCATCAATCTTTAAATTTAAACCTGTTTTTCTGTTCACTTTGTTATAAAAGCCAAACTTTACTGTTTGCTGTTTATATGCAATGAAGTAATCTTCATAATTAGAGATATTAGTTTTCGTAATAAGTGTGTCTTTTTTAAAGTAGTAAAAACTGTCTACCTTTTTTCTGGCATCAAAATCTACCATAACAAATACATGAGATTTCAAAGAATCGCTATTCGGTTTGGATTGGATGTTTGGTTTATTCAATTCCCTTACTGAAACTGCGTATTTTTTTAGAAATTGATCAACAAAGATTTCGCACTCTTTCATGGATAAAACATGATCCCTGTAGCCCTCTGCTAGCTGCGTATCAATTCCTTTAAAAATTTTTCTCTTGGCCCAGTGAATGGTATCTTTAGAAACATCCGTTGTTCCTACCTCACCATAGCCTCTTTTAGTAATTTTATCATACCCTGTCATAACCCTTGCCAATGGATTTACTACTTTGACAAATGTTTCCCTTTTACCAATGTAAGCATCGTTAAAAGAGGTATCTAGTATTTCAGTTTGATCAATGCCTTTGTCTTCATACAGCATAGCCGCTTTAAAAGAATAAGGAAGATCCAACTTTACAGAATCCAGAATGCCTGAACGCTTTTTAATTTCCCTATCGGAAAGTTTTTCGTAAGGATACATTGGTTTGCGTGGCTGCTTTTTGGATAGCCAACACCCCGCAATTAACAAGGTGCTAATCATTCCAAAAATCATGAGCAGTTGTAAGCGGTAGACCAACATGATATGCACGAAATACTTTTTGTACCAGATAAAAATACGACTTTTATGGTTTTATAAAAATTTTGGTACCAATTCGCACGTTATTGAAAAGTTCTTCAATTTCACTATTTGTGACTGCAATACAGCCATCCGTTCAATTAAAGAAACAGTGAAATCTGCCAATAAATCCCCAACCGTTTTTAAGACCGTGGATTTTGATATTTCCTCCTGGCCTTTTTCCTAATTTTCTGGCTTCCTGCCTATCCTTCTCATTAGGATAAGAAATACCAAGGTTTAAATGAAAATCACTGTTGGGGTTTTTGGCATGGATGGTATAGGTACCTTCGGGTGTTTTCTGATCGCCTTGAAATTGCTGGTCTCCTTTGGGCTGACCACCCACTGCAATAGCGTATGTTTTCAGAACATCGTCTTTTATCCCGATCACCTTTAGTTGTCTTTCACTTTTATCCACTACCAGCTTTTGAGCAGGTTTATCCGGTAGCGGTTCTTCTGGAGATAAGTAGTAAATGGTGCCTGAAATTAGCTTAAAAGCTATAAGAAACCCTAATTATTTCAAAACTCTTTGCATAAACCTACGATGAATTTTACAAACTCAACGCTTAGTCACCCCGATGATATTGGGTAAAGACCAAAACCTTTTG
>CAZIUI010000059.1:0-3334 GCA_964542585.1 uncultured Sphingobacteriales bacterium
TCATAACCCTGGACAGCTTCCAGCGCTTCAGCTATCGTTTCACCGGAACGGAGCTTACCCGTTTCATCATCAGCAAGGGTAAAGCTAAGCAGAACAGGCTTGCCACTTTCCAGAGCAGCCTCGGCCCCGGCTTTAGCTTCCTGAATACTGGCAATGGTCTCTATGAGAAACAAATCCACTTGGGGAGCCTGAATACCGACAATTTGCTGATAAGCTTCCTTAATATCGGAGAAAGAACGATGATCGGATACATAACTTCCTACTAAGGGAGATAGGCAGCCAGCAATCTGCACTTCCTGATCAGAAAAGCCCAGCTCACTCCTGGCTTCACCAGCCAGCGCGCAAGCCTTTTTTTGAAGGGTTTCAAACCAATCCCCATAGCCATGGCGCTGTAGCCGGGTGGGCGTACAGGTATAGCTGTTCACGGTGAGCACCCGGGCCCCCGCTTTCATGAAATCCTTGTGAACCTTTTTGACCACCTGCGGGTCATCCATCATGACTTTCACGGACCACAGGGGATGGGCCGGCTGACCGGCCTGACGGTGTATTTCCTGTCCAAGCCCCCCGTCAAGTAATACGATTGATTTCATGTTTTTTTCATCCGGTTAAGTTCCTTAAAAATTGATCATTATTTAATTACGACTTTTTGAACAGTTCGGGATTGAGCACTTTGAACGGTCAATACATAAATTCCCGGTGGAAGGTTGGCTGTTGAAATTGCGGTTTGATCTGATTTTAAGGTGGATTCCCGGGCAACCTTGCCAGCAGGGCTATATAGTGTAAGCCTGAGTTTTCCCTCATCCTGCGGAAGGTTCTTTATCCGCAGGGTTTTACCGGCAGGATTTGGATAAACTTGAAGGTTGCTTACGTCAGCAGCTTCTGTTTGTTTACCGGTAACAGACTCCACCACCTGAACCTGACCTGTATTGGAACAGCCGTTCTGAGGATTGGTTACCTTCAGCTGGTAAGTACCGGTATCCCGCACTGTTAACTGAGGAGTGTCGCTATTGGCTATAATTTCCCCGTTCCTGGACCATTCATAATTCAGAGATGGATGGTAAAAGGCTTCAAGCAGCTGCTCATCTTTACCATTTAAACCCTGGTTATCAGGTCCCTTTATTTTAGCAACGGGCCGGCAATCCGAAGTATCGTTAATGCGGTAAATGGTTCCTTCATTAGTAGCCGCCAGGAACAGTTCTCCATATTGGTTTTGCCCGAAAGTGGTATATTCAAAAGCATCCAATTGCCCAATTTGACTCCCTGAAAAACCGTCAGCTGTTTTTTCTACCACATAAAAAGCCCCGGTGCAGAAGTCTACCGCTAAATACTTTCCGAAGAGGGCATTGTAGAGCGCTCCCCGATACACATAACCGCCGGTGATAGAACCTCCACAATTTGCCGGGGAATGTTCATAATCAAAAACCGGAAACTCGTAGGCGGATTGATCATCGCATCCCTGCGTATTGAATTCCATAGATCCTTCATAGCATCGCCAACCATAGTTTTTGCCGCCTTCCAAGGGGGCTGCTTCAAAATTGACCTCTTCCCTATCCCCCTGGCCTACGTCTGCAATCCAAAGATCCCCCGTGTAACGATCAAAGCTATTCCGCCAGGGGTTCCGAAGGCCGGTGGCGTAAATTTCATCAAGCACATCATCATCGCCAACAAACGGATTATCAGCCGGGATCCCGTATGGCTCTCCGGCATCCACATCGATGCGAAGCAATTTCCCTAAAAGCGTTTGAGGATCCTGGGCATTGTCTTCCGGATCTCCACCGGCACCCCCATCACCTGTACTGATATAGAGGTAACCTTCCGGCCCGAATCGAATATCCCCGCCATTGTGGTTGCTAAAAGGCTGGCTGATCTCCAGCAGTTGTTTTTCGCTTGCCGAATCTGCTTTATCAGGATTATTGGGTAAAACCGTGAATGCTGAAACAATGGTGTTGCCACTTTCATTGGCGGCCGAACTGTTGCCGGTATAGTTAATGAAAAAACGCCCGTTATCCTGAAAGTCAGGATGAAAAGCAAGCCCTAATAGCCCCTGCTCATTGCCTGCAGTGGTAATCCGGCCACTAACATCCAGGAATACTTCATTGGCTACATTTCCCTCTTGGTCTACGAGCCGGATGATGCCATTCTGCTGAAGCACAAACAACCGTGAATCATCTGGCGGGTGTGCAATATCGGCTATACTGGACAGGCCGGTGGCAAAAGGTTCAAGCTTAATTTCCGGCTGTCCCTGAATGGCAAAGGGTAAGCAAAGCCATCCGCAAATGCCTATTAGCATGACAATATTCTTCATAATTGGGTTTTTTGATTATTGGCTAAATTACGACTTAACGGGGAGCTTTAATAATAACCGATACGAATTTTGGGGGGAGCTTACCATGGTAGTTGGTTTTTATTGCATTATGGCCAACGGTCCACAGTTATATGTCGGGGCAGATTAAAAGCTTCCTTACTTTCGCCCGATACCAAGCTTTAGACTAAGCAATAGGCAACTAACCTTGCACCTTGCCAGCCGTGTCCCATACCATGTTATAGAAAGTAGCCCTTTTTCATTAATTCCAAATAGTCTCTACAAATCTTGACGCTTGTATATCAGGGTCATTAGTAACTACTGAACAATTTAATATTTTCCCTTCTGCTGCTATTAATCTATCGTGCAACTCGGGAATATCATCCATTATGAATGCTTCTTCAACTGTTTTAAAGGGCAAGGACTGCTCTGTAATGTTAGGGTATTTTCAAGAGCTATTCTTGCTTCTGCTAAATTCGTGTCAATTTTACCAACCTCGGAAAGGTAAACTAATTCTGCAAATGCCATTGCCGGAAGAATTATTTCGGCTTGTTTCTTTTCAGCCTGTTTAAATATTTCTTTGCCTTTTTTCGGCATCTTACGTTCTTCAAGCCAAAGAACCAAAGCCATTGTATCGACAATATTTATTCACGTGGGTAAAGTTTTTTATAACCTTTAAACTCTTGCTCCAGATGTTCTGTCTGGGAAGTACTAAGGGAGCTTAACGCTGCTGATATGTTGTCATTAGTATCTTTTAATGTTTTCTGCCGAACAAACTGAATGAAGTCAATTATCTCCTCAAGGGCTTCTTTTGGTAAGCCTTTGGTATTTTTGAGTAATTCTTTTTCTAATTGTTTATTAGTCATTATTAAATCTTTTAGTTATTTATTTAGCGGGTATTCTATCGCTAGCGTTTCTTAAGGGCTATTTTCTATAAACGGCCCGCGGCTTTGGGGCGCAAGTGGCATTCATTCTTGAAGCGTTCTTATCTCTATTTCTTTAACCTGCTTCAATTTTTTATCGTTGGTCCAA
>CAZIUI010000060.1:0-3242 GCA_964542585.1 uncultured Sphingobacteriales bacterium
TTTTTGCTAATCGAAAAAATTGCATCTGGGTCTGAAAATTGGTATTTTAAATTTCCACTTAAAGCCTTTTAAAACCGAATAAATGTCGAATTTTCCGGTTTGGATTCACCCCCTGACCATAGTTTGAATAGCTATTCGAGCTTTAATTTTTTGGTTGCACTTCCTCCAAACCATCCAATAGCCAGGGCATGAGCTCAGAAACGGTGGGGTGGACCAATACCACCTGCCGGTATTCATGACAGGGCACATTGCTATGCATGATGGCCGCGAACATGTTGACGATCTCATCTCCGCCCGGGCCCAGGATGGTAGCGCCTACGATCATATCCGTATCGGCATTCACCAGGAGCTTGGCAAAGCCCTTGGTCTCCGCCATTTCCTTTGCCCTGTTAATGTTTTTCATGGGCTTGGTGGCTGCCTTCAGGCGTATGCCTTTATCCAGGGCTTCCTGCTCCGTCATTCCTACCCGGCCCAGTGGCGGATCGGTAAAAAGCCCATGAATGGGTATCCGTGAGGAGAGCTTGCGATTTCCACCAAATAAGTAGTCAAGCACTACTTCGGTGTCATGAACTGAAGTGTGGGTAAAAGCCCCGCTGCCATTGACGTCACCGATGGCAAATACCCCTTCAACACTGGTTTTGCAGTGATCATCGACCGGAATAAAGCCTTTGGCGGCAGGCTCAATTCCTGCTGCTGAAAGGTTAAGGCCATCGCTATTGGGCTTGCGGCCGGCTGCGATCAGCAGGTGGCTGCCGCTGAGCGTTTCAGTGCTGCCATTTCGCTCGACTGAAAGCGCAATCTGGCCATTGCTGTCTTGCTTGACTGCCTTCGCTGCTGTGTTGCACAGGATCTCTACGCCTTCCGCCTCCAGGAAGCGCTGTATCTCGCTGGATACATCTGCATCCTCTTGCGGCATGATGCGTTGACCGAACTGCACTACCGTGACTTTTGCTCCAAAACGCCGGAAGATCTGGGAGAACTCCATTCCAATGTATCCCCCTCCAATGATCAGCAGGTGCTCCGGCACCTCTTCCAGGTCAAGTAAGCGGCTGTTATCCAACCATGGAACGTTATCGATGCCGTCCAGCGGAGGAGCGGTAGCGCGCGTGCCGGTATTGATGTAGATGTGTTTACCCTGGATGTACTCATCGCCTACGTCAAGTGTATGCGTATCTTCAAAGGAGCCCCAATTCCTGAATAGCGTAACATTAGACGTGGACTCAATCCATTTGGTAAGGCCTTCGTTACCGCCCTGTCGCATTTCGTTCATGCGTGCTTTAACCTTTTTGTAATCCAGTTTTACTGCCCCCGCGCTAAACCCGTATTCATCTCCACGTTGAGCATTGTGGAAAGCTTTGGCTGAGGCTACAAGGGTCTTCGTAGGGGTGCAGCCGTAATTTACACAACTGCCCCCAACTTTTCCCCCTTCAATTACTGCTATCTGATCCCCGGTTGGTATCAGCCGGTCAAGAAGGGTTCCGGTTGCTTGGCCGCTGCCTAGGATGATGTGGTCAAATTGCTTCATACGTTCAAGTTTTTTTTGAACTTAAGTTATTCTGAAAAATTTTAAAGTTCGAAGTTAAAGGACATGACTAGCGTTTTTTAAAAGATTTGTCTTCAGCACTACATTACAAGGTTTATTATACCAGGCATTTGTTTTGCAAATTTTATTTTATTAATATTTATTGTTTTTAAATTTTTCCATCCTTTTTTAAAAAATAAATATAAATCGCATTGGCACTAAAATAATCTTGTTTTTATAAATTAATTAGATTTTTAGGTCATAAATAATTAGCAAGTATGATTATTTCTTGAACGAATTGTTTTGATCAGCTATTTTCTAATGATCCAAATATCTTGCGGCAAGAATTGGCCGTTAAAGGGAGCTGGTTGGATATGCGCTATTATTTCAGCGTTGCTAAAGAGGTCGTACATGAAACCCTTTGGGTGAAAAGATGAGTAGGTCCGATGCCCCACCTGTACATTACCTCTTATGACCACCCTGTCATTTAAGTACCTGTTTAATTCGGAATCGGTGAGCTTTCTTTTGAAGTTATCCCCCTGGGTTGTAAGGAACAAGATCCCACCACGTCTAAGAATGCGGAATAACTCTTGGTACCAATCATATTGCAATTGCTCTGAAAGGTGCGTTAGAATAGAGATACCGTAAATCACATCCATGGAATGGTCTTCATACGGTAAATAGGCTTTTAAAGGATTTTGATTGAATTGAATCCCTTCTAAGTTTTGGGCACACCATTCAATGGAACGCTTGTTATAATCGGTTCCAAAAAATTGGCACCCTTTACCCGTCAATTGGGGTAAATGCCGGATGATGCGGCCGGGGCCGCAGCCCCAATCAAGGATGTTTACATTATTTAAGGTGATGTAATTCTCAAGGTGTTGGATCAGCCACTTGGCTGTTTCAAAGCCATTGTTGTAGTATTTGTCATAATCCAGCTGGAAGGATTCGTAAATCAAATAATCCGGTGGTAATTTGACTGTGGGATTTTTTGACTTAAAATCCCTATTGATTTGGCGGTTTTTAAATTTTTGGAGATAAAAGCCAACATGATCCGTTAAACGCATCAAGCCCAGGCTCCTCAGCAAGTTTGATATTTGACCCTTTTTTATCGGCATGCAATCAAAATTAGCTCAAAATGAAGAATCGATGCTAAATTAATCCGATAAATTTTGGGTCCTCGGTACTTATTGAAAGCCTTCCAATGAGACTCTTCAGGTTTTAGTACCTGGGCTCATAGTTTATGCCTTCGATTGTTGGTAACTTTAAGCGGTTTTTTATCAATTTTTATATTAATATTTACAACAAAGCATATAGATTGAGCCGGGTTAACGGGTTAGCTTCTATTATCAGGCACAAAATCTATAATGTTAAAAACTTGAAACTTTATAATTATCACAGATCTGGTATATGCCTAGTGAAATCACTAAGGAATTGCCAAATTTTAACCCTTTTACCTGTTTTAGCTGTTCCGGCATGCTTATCGAACCTACGGGTTTACATGGCCTTTATAAACCGGGAGTTCATGGAAAATAATAAGCCTAACAAAAGTCCAGAAAAGCCCTTGCTACTTACCGCATGTAGTTTTTGCACCCACCCTCTTTTAAAGCTCCTGATACTACCGCAGCACATTGTTTTCCTTATCAAAGTAGCGCGCACTTACCAGCACGCTGATCCCGGCAAGGATGATAAGGGAGCTGAAAGCCAGCATGAACAAGCC
>CAZIUI010000061.1:0-3230 GCA_964542585.1 uncultured Sphingobacteriales bacterium
GGCGGGTGACAGTGATTCGGTAAATGGTAAAATAGTAAGATGGTAAAACAGGTAAAATGGTAAGGCTTGTTGGCAATTTTACCCAGACTCTTTGCCTCCCGATGAGCTTTCAAAGGGCATGCTTAGGTAGGTAAGTGCTATGGAGCTGTTTCCTTTCAACAAGCTTTAAAATCCCTTTAAATTGGGTAAAAAAAGCTATGAGGCTGCCGACCTTAAGAAACCTTATTGTAGCACTGCAGGTACGGAGAGCAAGGCGCTGGTTTGACCGCTGACGTGATCCTGCCAAGATTTTTACTTCTTTTTTGTAAAAAGGATGAGGATTTTGATCAATTGAATGCTTCTTGCTCAAAGTCAGATTCTTCTGCAACGGCCGCTATGGCTGTCGTCAACCGGCCGTAAGCTTCTGAATGACATAACCGGTATTGATCAAACCTGGGTTAATTGCGGCATAGGCCGTCAGCGCTCTCTAACCCGTTGAGCTTTTGGAAGGCTGGCCTAGGCGGACAAGGGTTTCCAAGCCGTTTCCTTTAAAAAGGGATGTTAAAAATACCAGAAACTAAAATAAGGCTTAAAGATCGATTCATTCTTTTACTACTTCCATTTAGCCAACTTCATTTCAAAGGAATGCTCCACCTAGTTCGCATCCACCATCCCATTTTTGTTGATATAAGCGAGTGCCAGCCGAATTTTGTGATAAGGAATCAATGCTTCCAGGTACGTATGTAATGGCCCTAATTTTTGGGTTTCGCCGGTTGCTTTCACCGCTTCTTCAATCCGCTGGTAATCATTTCCCTCCAGCAAGCTCAGAATCTCCACTGGGTACCCAAGGTCATATAAATGCGCCAAGTGGGAGCAAATGGTCACTTCGTTAAGACTGCGACTCCTTGCGATGTATTCTAAAGCGTAACCTTGCCGGTAGTACTGATAGGTAACCAGGTAAGTGCTGCCTTTTAACCGATTGCCTTCTTCGGCTTCCTGAGTGATAAAAGCCATGATCTGCTCCATGAAAGCTTCTCCATATTGCTCAAGCTTTTTGTCACTTACGCCCTGTATTTGCTTAAAATCAGCCGAGTTGGTCGGCCTTTCAGCAGCCATTTCGTTGAGCGTAGCATCATTGAAGATGACGTAAGGCGGCACTTCATAATCGGCTGCAATGGATTGGCGCAGCCGCCGAAGCCGCTCAAAACAGCGCTCGTGCAGGGCTTCGGTTTTGCTTTTCGCCTTTTCCTGCTTTTTGGTTGCCGGCGTACCATCCTGCCGGTTCACCAGGTACACGCTTTGGTTTTTGTAAAGCACGGGGTGACTGACAGCTGTAAGTTTCAGCGCATGGCCCTCATCGTAAGCAATTTCCAGGTAACCCATCTGGATGAGCTGCATCAGGTAGTGGTGCCAATCAGCCTCGGAATATGCTTTGCCGGCTCCGAAGGTTTTCAGCTTGTGGTACCCATGCTGATCAACTGGCTTGGTACGCTGCCCTTTAAGCACGGCAATAATGGTGGATAAGGCAGCACTTTGCTCTGTCCGGGCCACGGCAGAAAGGGCTTTCTGGGCGATCTGCGTGCCTTCAAAATAAGCTGGTGGATGTTCGCAAACATCACAATTCCCGCAATTTTCAGCTACCGCTTCCCCGAAATAGCTAAGCAGGATCCTGCGCCGGCACACCTGCGCATTGGCATATTCCTGCATGCGTTCCAGTTTGGTCAATTGCACCTGACCCTGCTCGGTTTCGGGGTCAATGAAACCCCTGAGGATGTTAAAATCCTGGAGGTTGTGGAACAGTAAGGCTTCACTTTTCAAGCCATCACGCCCGGCACGGCCAATTTCCTGGTAATAGCTTTCCAGGTTTTTAGGCAGGTTGTAATGCACCACAAACCGGACATTGGATTTATCAATCCCCATCCCAAAAGCAATGGTAGCGCAAACGATCGGCACATGGTCATTAAGGAATTGCTCTTGTACCGTTGCCCGGTCTTCGCGGCTTAAACCTGCATGGTAATGAGCCGCACGCCAGCCATGATCACGCAGTTTTGCGGCTAAACTTTCAGAACCTTTGCGCGAGAGGCAGTAGATGATGCCGGATTGGCGACTAAAACGCTTGAGGAATTTTTCGAGCTGCTTGAACTTCTGCTGGCCCTGCCCTACAGTGAGCCGGATATTGGGCCGGTCAAATGACGCCACATATTCCGATGGCGCTTCCATACCAAGCTGCGTCACCATATCGCGCCGGGTTACTTTATCAGCTGTGGCTGTTAAGGCCAGAAGGGGCTTATCCGGAAAGTGGGTCCTCAGCTGGTACAATTGGGTGTACTCCGGCCGGAAGTCATGCCCCCACTGGGAAATGCAATGGGCCTCATCAATGGCAAAAAGGCTGATCCGGGTATGGGAAAGGGTGCGTAAAAAACTTTCTGTGAGCAGCTTCTCAGGCGCTATGTATAGAAGCGAAAAAACCTCTTGTTGTAACAGGCGTTCAACTTTGCCCTGCTGGCTTTCGTTCAAACTGCTGTTCAGGTAGCCCGCCCGAATTCCATGGGCTTTTAAGGCCTCTACCTGGTCTTTCATCAAGGCAATCAACGGGGAGACCACTATCGCGGTCCCTTCTTTCACCAGAGCCGGTACCTGGTAGATCAGGGATTTACCACCGCCGGTCGGCATTAGTACCAGGGTATCCTTATCGGCCAACACAGCTTCAATGGCTTCTTTCTGGATCGGCCGGAACTGATCATAGCCAAAGGTTTCCTTAAGGACCTGTTGGGCGTGTTCCATGGGTGAATTCCTATGCTTTTAAAAGTTAGCCTGTTCAGTAATTCCCTTCCAATAAGATAAATGGCTAAATTACAATTGTTTTAAGACCGATTTCCTTACCACGCGAGGATGAGCTTTTTTAGAAAAATCCCCCGCTAATCAAGCCAAGCTTATTTAGGTAAATGAAGCTATATAATATAATAGGTATTGAACCTTGCGGCGTAATTTTCATTAGCTGTAAAAATAATTTTGGTCGAATGAGTAGGGATGATTCCTCCCTGTTGTCCCTCCAGAGGGACATAAGCGGTCTTCGGCCAAAATCATTCCCAGTTTTCCAAAAATCGTGGCTTGAGACCGTAAGCGGTTCAAACCAGCGGCTTGCTTTTAGACCCCGACTTAAGCATTGCTTTTTCCAAAACCCTGTAAAATCCACACTCAAACACGTTCACCGGGTTTTGACTGTGCTTACGCTCTATGCCGCAAATGTG
>CAZIUI010000062.1:0-3174 GCA_964542585.1 uncultured Sphingobacteriales bacterium
AACGGGCTCCTCAAAATGCTTTTCCTCATTCCAGTTTTCAAACCCTTCATTTTGAAAGGGCTTTTGGGAATAGCAATTAAGTGCAAAAAATACCATTAAGCAAGTAAAAATTGTCAATGTTCTCATAATTGTTTGTGTTTTTAGTCCTACATTCTTTATAACCAAACCCTCAGGGTCTTCAAAACCCTGAGGGTTTAAATTCCTTTACTTCACCACCACCTTCTTTGTCCTCACCGCTTCATCCGTTTTCACTTGCACCAGGTACACACCCGCAGATAAATCACTGACATCTACCGTGTACTTCCCTTTGCCTTCCAGCTTGCCGGATTGGATGGTGCGGCCGGTGAGGGTTTGGAGTTCAAGGGTTCGAGGTTCAAGGTTGCCTTGTTGTACGAGGGTTATTTGGTCGGAGGCTGGATTGGGGTATGCCTGAATACCTTGATTCGCATGCTTTTCTGCCAAACCAGTGGTTTGGATTTGATAGCATCGGGAAGTATCGGTGCAGCCATTGTTGGTTACCGCTACCGCATATTCACCGGAGTTTTCTGGGGTGAAGCTTTGGCTGGTGGCTTCACTGACCGGGGCGTAGTTATTCTTACAATCCAGCCATTGGTAGATGGCATTGGCCGCATTGGCTTCTAAGGTAGTATTATTTTTGGTAACTGAGCTATCCACTTCCTTTATGGTAAGGTTGATGGTGATGATGCTGTCGCAGCCTTCAAAATTGGCATTCTCAAGGGTGTCTTTGTAATTTCCACTGCTGGTTAGGGTTCGCCGGCCATCCGGCGTGGTGTAACGCTGGCAGGCCGTAGGGCTGATCGTACTGGTCGTGGGGCTACAAGGCTGAATGGTACCGGTATTGTAAGCAACGCCACCGGATGTTGCAATCCACTTATTGCCCTGATCAGTAAATTCAATATCCAGGACATTCCAATCGGGTAACCCAGAATTCAACGGGTTGATCACCTGCCAGCCGTTTCCGTCATATTTCGCCATTCCTTCAGCGTTGCTAATGGGAATGCCGGTACCGATCCAAACGCCTCCCTGATCATCAATTTCAACATCGGCTACCGAATTAGAAGGCAGGCCATCCGTTGTATCAAATACCGTAAAGGTGTTTCCATCAAATCTTGCCACTCCATTCGCTGCACCAAGCAGGCTATTCGGCGTCATACTCACCCAAACGTTACCTGATTTATCAGGCTCAACATCCCCAATGATATCGGATGTCAGATTTGTGGAGGATTTGTCATACACTTTCCAGCTACTACCATCATATTTTGCCAGGCCGCCTCGCGTGCCGATCCATTTGTTGCCGGCGTTGTCAAATGATACATCATAGATAAAGCCAGAGGGTAAACCGGAACTACTGGCCGTGAAAACCGTCCAGGTATTACCGGCAATTTTTACCAACCCTGCGTTGGTCCCAACCCACACATTGCCGGAGGGGCTTCTAGCAATGTCTTTGGCTCTGATGCCGGGTAGTTTTGAGTTAGACGTATCGTAGAGAGTCCAGGTATTACCATCATACAGCGCCAGGCCTGATCCTCGAAAACTGGTGAACCCAACCCAGACATCGTTTTTGTCAGTAGCCACCGTCACCGCTGCATTGGAGGGAAAAGGCGCATTATTGGTATCAAACGTTTTCCAGTTGTTTCCATCAAAGCGGGAAACCCCCTCGTTTTGGGTGGCAAACCATTTGTTACCGTTTTGATGTAGAGCCACCTCATTAACTTCAATCCCCGCAATGCCTGATTGATTGGTTTCGAAGGAGGACCAGTTGTTATTTTCCTGTTTAACTACACCTTCACCAAAAGTCCCCATCCACTTAGTACCTGAGGCTGTAATAACTAAGGGCTTGAGATCATTAGAAGGGATTTTGGAGTTAGTTTTTTGGAAGACCTTCCAGCTCCCATTGTTGAAACGGGACAAGCCATTGTTAAGGCTGGTAAACCATTTGTTACCTGAGGCATCAATCTCTACATCTTGAATGCTCTCACCTGGCAATTTGGAATTTGCGGAATCATAACCTTTCCAGTTACTTCCATCATATTTAGCTACACCTCCCAAGTCTCCAAAACCGGAATTCAGGCCTATCCATTTATTTCCATCCTGGTCAATAGCGATATCGTTGACCTCATTGGCAGGTAGCCCGCTATTGGATTTGTTGTAGAACTCCCAATTATTACCGTCATATTTCGAAAGGCCGCCACCGCTGCCAAATATTGGCCGGTCATAACCAATCCATTGATTCCCCTGGTCGTCAAACGCGATGGCCCTTACCCCATTAAGCTGAAGACCGGAGTTAGAGGAGTCCAAGACCGACCATTGGCTGCCATCATATTTGGCCATGCCACCACCCAAGGTGCCTACCCAGATATTGCCATTAGGCCCTGATGTTATTTCATAAATCCGGTCATTGGGTAGGGGCGAATTCTGTTCCGAAAATACGGTCCAGCTATTCCCGTCATACTTTACCACGCTGCCCCCATAGGTGCCGATCCATTTGTTGCCGTTCTGGTCTACGTCAATAGCCACAATCCAATTCCCGGGAAGCTTGGCGTTTCCATTCGTGAAATAGGTTTTGTTACCAGTTTGGATGTTAAACCTAACCAATCCACCAAAGGTCCCTACCCATAGGTTATTCCCGTTTTTTGCTAAGCTCTGGACGCGCTTGCCGCTTGTGTAATTCTCCCATTCCGGGTAAGGGTCCGGCTGCCCATGGATAACTGATGTAACGATAAGCATCGCTATCAAAAAGGGCGCAAAAAACTGAAAGTCCTTAAGCATCATTGAAATAGTAAAGGGTTTAAGTTTCATCATAAGCTTGATTTTAGGTTCCACAACTTAAAATGAAGTACAACATAATTGATTTTAATCTCTTTTTACGTTGCCTTATGAACTGTGTCAACACCCCATAAAAAAATTTTTTGACCCCATTAAGGAATGGAGCCATCAAAATCTGGCAAGCAGGACATTATTTACGCCCTTGGCTATTAAGGTTAATTTGGATGGGTGCTGCAGAAAACCCTCTCCCCAAGAAGGTGGTATATTGTCCTGACCTTTTTTTAGTTACGGTTTACAGCGGATTCGGCGGGTATTGATAAACTGTAAGCATAGGATTATCTGGCATAAGCCCATTTTGTCCATCAAAAAAACCCCGGCAACCAGTTA
>CAZIUI010000063.1:0-867 GCA_964542585.1 uncultured Sphingobacteriales bacterium
GCCTCATTGCTTACAATCAGAATATAAGCCTGCTTATCCGGCAGTTGGGCCTTCGGTTGGGCTATCGTATCATTCGATAGGTATTTGGCCGGTATCCATTTATACCGGACACCTCCTGCTCCCTGCATCGTATATCCCTGGTTTTGGCAAAGCAGGGTGTCCGGTCCGGCTTGGGCTTCCGGCAAACGGTGATGGTTCAGCCGGTAAGTATCCAGCCGGCAGCCTTCTTCTGCTTCCCATAGCGTGTAACTCCCCGTATCTCTCATCCAAAGCGCAGCCTGTTTATTTGTGGGGGTATACGCTTTGGTCTTTGACCAGCCGTAACTCAGGGATTTGGAGGTATCTGCCCGTACCTTTACCGAGTCATAAGGACAAAGCGTGTCACCGGAACGCAAGGCTGACTCATAAGGCAGGTATGCTAACCTCAAAGTATCAAGCAGGCAGCCCTAAAACGTGTCCTTTAGCATGTATTGCCCGGTATCCGTTGCCGGCCATTCTGCGCTTGCGCTTTTCCCGCTGCCTTGCTTATACCAGCCCCCGTGCTGAACCGTATCTCCCCTTAAACGGAGGGTATCAGCACGGCAAACCGTATCAAGGCCGTAAGCTGTTGCCGGCTGTTGGTAACGGCTTAAGGTAAATTCCTTTAGCGGGCAACGCGGAAACGTATCCAAATAAAGGGCGTAATGACCGGGCTTTTTGACCCAACGGTCCAGGCTGTCTATCACTTTGCCCTTCCGGAAACTATCCACTCCGGCCGGCAGCCAGCGGTACTGCACATTGCTGTCAGGGGCGCTTACATAAACCGAATCGTCCCGACATAGAACCGTATCGGGCCGGGTATTCCTGTATGAAAGTAACATGGATGCT
>CAZIUI010000063.1:877-2871 GCA_964542585.1 uncultured Sphingobacteriales bacterium
AGCGGTACTGCACATTGCTGTCTGGGGCGCTTACATAAACCGAATCGCCACGGCATAAAACCTTATCCCCAGGGAAGCGCGCCGGGTATTCCTGTATGAAAGTAACATGGATGCTGTCACGGGTCTTGCAGCCATCCTGGCTGATGGTTACCTGGTATAAACCACTGCTGTCTATCGTAATGGCTGCTGTGGTATCCCCCGTGTTCCATTGGTAATGGAGAATAGAGCTGTCTCGGCCGGCTTTAAGGATATGCGTGCTGTCATGGCATATAAGGGTGTCCGGGCCCAAACCCTGGCATTGGTAATGATAGGGACTACACGGACAGTGAACCCGGGCGCTTAAATCAGCCTGCTCCCAGTTCAAGGACCGGTTAGAGTCCGTTAAAGGCTTCTGAACAGGGGCCGGAAGGCTTTTATCATTAACCTGGATGGGAAAAGAATTATTAATTGACCGAGACTGCAGGGGATATTTTTCAAAACAACGCGTCCCATCACCGAAATCCGCCTTTAAAACAGTCTGTTGACTTCCATCAGAAGGGGTGAATGCCACAGTAGAAAAAGGGGTATATAGTCTTTCTCCCGCTAACAAAAAACCGGAATCACCGCTCGGGGCAACAGCCGGGTCTTTTACCCCGTTGTATGATGAAGTTTCAAGGGTGAAACGTTTCCTTTTTACCTCCTTTCCCGTTTCCGGGTTTAGTGTAAGCACCTCCTTGTCCAAAGGCCTTCTTGAATCTGGACATTGTTTAAAGTGGGCCAGTTGACCAGCATGGTTTTGATGAAACTTCATACCGCTTTGTTCCCTATGACTACAATAAACAGTTTCACCTTTTTCATTCTGCCAGATCAGTTTTCGGTTTTTACACAACTTAAAATAAACATTGACTGCATTACCAAAACAATTGTTATTCCTCCCCAGCCAGCTCCTTACGAAACCATGCCCTATCAAGGTAGAATCCCCCACAGAACCAATGGTTAACAACTTAAAATCAATACAACCGGGCTTGAAGTAAAACCCCTTCCGGTCCTTGATCTCTCCCTTGTGGTTGAAATAAATGATCTCTTTGGGTAAATCATTCAGTGCAGCAAACCATTGATGCCCTATCCGGAGGATACGGGTTAAAAGAAGGTCGTTTTCATAAAACTGCTTATAAGCAATTTGACCGCCGGAACTTATATTGACAAAACAATAAAATAATTCAGGAGTAGAGAAAATAGGTGTATTTTTTTCGCTTATCCTGTAAAAAACCATTAAACCCCCATTAGCAGTAGGCTCTATCTTTAATGGATAACTTTGGAAATATCCCGGTATATAATTATAATCCTTACTCCAAAGAATTTTCCCCTTCATGGTAAACTTCATGACCGTGAATTGCTCCTTGACCGGGAAGGCAACAACCACATAAAAATGGGAGTCCGCTTTTTCCATTTTTGCGGTTATATTCACTCCAAACCCAAATTCCGGTGCCTTAAGGCTTATTTTTTTACTCCAGGCTACTTTCTTACAGGAATTGGTCCGGCTCAGGAAAAGCTGCATCGTATCTGTGGTATATACCCCGCGCGGAAAAAAAGGGGCATAATCTTTCCCTTTATGAAGGGTAATATACCCTCCGTTTTTCAAGTTGATCACATTAATACCAAATTGATTATTGTTGCTTGTTTCAAAAGGAACCTGGTACGTAACCCCGTAAGGCTCTTTTAAGGTGGATTGGCTAAGGGCTAAAAAAGGGAATAGCAGCCATCCTAAAAGCAATAAGGCCTTATATAGTCTTCGTAAGTCCAATGAACTGTTGCTGTAATAATGGGTATGCATTATTATTATACACCTTTGGAAATGTTATTAACCCAAATTTATTAGTAAATACGGCCAAAACCCAATGAAAGTTGCTCTGGCTCACCTTTTAAATTCCCCAGGTTAAAATTAAACATACTTTTGCCTAAAGGTTCTACAATGAATTTTATGGAAATGTTTTTGAGAAGTTTTGATCTAATAA
>CAZIUI010000064.1:0-2720 GCA_964542585.1 uncultured Sphingobacteriales bacterium
GGCCTGTACCATAAAAGGAATCTCCCCCCTTCACTCATCCAACTGATGCTTTCCGGTTGGACTGTCAAGACACTTGCCATGGCGCTTGAATTCCTTGCCACAATAAACGCAGTGCTTGCCGTCCGACAAGGCCACATGTTTTTTGCCGGGGCTGTCAAGGCATTTGCCGTGACGCTTAAATGGTTTTCCGCAGTACTTGCATGTTAAATCAGCCATAATGTGCGGTTTGACAAAAAGCTTTCACCCTCAAGGTTCTGAGGCACATATAGCGGCCAATCATTAGCCTTACCTGCTTCAAGCCGTAGCATGCAGTTTTCATCAAAGGCTTGTACCTTCCGGCTAAAGCACCCCACCCCCCAAAATCAACCGGATAAACCCGAAGAAAATGGCAAAGGCACACAGCAATAAACCCGTAGTGTAGCGAGCAATGCCGTTGATTACCAGCCCGGCCATAGCAAAAAAGATATTGAACCAATTCAGCCAGCCTAAAAAGGGCAAAAATGCCAGCATCATACCCAGGAGCGACAAAATGCCCGCAATAAGTCCCAATGTTTTCATATGACTATTTTTAAGTGTTAGTGCTCATAATAAGTTGGTATAACAAGCCTTATTCCCGGATAAAGGTGGCTTCCTGTCCATCAAAATCATTGTAATTCAGGATCTTGACATGGATTTGCTCGTGACCATTTGAAGCCTTTTGGATAAGGAATTGTAGGTTCAATTCCTCGCCGGAGATTTTGAGGGTGTCCCCTTTAATGATGTATTGGCATTGATGGAAATCCCGCGCAAAGGGAATCTTTGATTTTACCTGACATGCTCCATCCTTTTTAAACTGGTAAGAGTGGCCTTGCTTTATGACGGATTTGGTCAGGGCATCGATCCCTTCTTTTACCGGGTCACCACTTTCCTGAGGCTGGATTTTCAGGCGGTAAATCCCCTCCAGATCCTCCACTTTTCCTGCAGCCTTATCATCCGGGTTTACCCCATTACAACTACTAATCAATATGGCTAAGCACATACCAGAGAGCCACCGCATAATTGATCATTGTTTATTGCTAATTGGCAATTATAAAAGCCCGGGGACGTCAGAATGGGGCGTAGGCACCAAAAGATTTGTTAGCAATAGCAATTGGGCTCATTTTAGAAGCCCCATGGATGTTGATTCCAGTCTTACAGGTAAGCAACCATGCATTAATTTGGTAGCCATTAGCCCTGAGTAGGCGCTTTCTGCTGCTCATATCTCCTCGTAGCCCACTACCTAAGACGTCACAATCTGACGTAGGCGTTTTTTTAAGTTTGCTACCTCCTAAAAGTGGAATTGATGGCTGATATCATTAACATTATACGCCGGTGTAGCCTACTGATGGAGAAGCTGGAAAACAGTAACTACCCTTCCAAGCAAAACCTCATTGACCACCTGGAAGCCAATGGGGAAGAGCGAAGTAGCCGGACCGTAGAACGCGCCATTCAGCAACTCCGTGAGCAATTCCAGTTAGAGGTGGCGTATGAACCTTCCCAAAATGGCTACTACATTGATTGGGAGAGCAGCGTTACCCCAAAGAGCTTGTACCGCTTTTTAGAGCTTGGCAAAACCATGGAGCTGCTTAGTACCAGTGCGGGTAGTCCTTCGGAAACACTTCTTTGTGTGCACTTCCAGGAGCAGGGTCAATTAAAGGGTTTGCAATTCCTGCAGCCTATATTGGAGGCGATCCTCAAGCAGCGGAAGATCCGCTTTACCCATGCTCCTTTCCACAAAAAAGCACCTTTAACTTATGTAGCTGAACCCTACCTCCTTAAGGAGTTTGAAAACCGCTGGTACCTGGTAGCCACCATACCCGCCAATGGGAATAAGCTTCGTTTTTATGGCGTAGACCGCATATGGAGCCTGGACGTTTTACCGGATACCTTTCACCTTGATCCGGAAGTAAATCCGGTAAAAGCATTTAATGATCGGATCGGTATTAGCACACCCCATCAAGGTATGCAGGTAGTGGAGCTATCCTGTAATCCGGACCAGGCCGCCTATTTGAAAACTTTACCGCTTCACCATTCACAGAAAATTATCAAGGATGATGAAGATGAGCTTCGCCTTCAGTTAATGGTAGAGCCCAATTTTGAGTTAGAGCGGAAAATGCTGGAGCTAACCGATTGTGTAACCATCCGCTATCCGGAATGGCTCGCCAATAAGGTTCAAGGATTTTTGAAAAAAGCGCTTGAGCGGTATGCCAACCGCGAATGACCCAGTTTCTTGCTGCTTTTAGTGACAGGAATAGATCGTTGCTAATTTTTTCTAAGCGTTCAGTTAAGGCAAATTAGAATTTAAACGCCTTTCAATTGCAACCAACCCCTTACCTTTCCAAAATTTCATGGAATTTTGAAAGTTAGTGACGTTTGATAAACAAGCTATGTAGCCGCATGGCAAAAGTTAAACATAGCAATTTCACCAACGCCCTTACCTTTCCCCTATGCACATTGTTCTCTTAGAACCCTTCTTTACCGGCTCCCACAAGGCGTGGGCTGAGCAGCTAAAACGTTACAGCCGCCATCAGGTTACCATCCTTAGCATGGAAGGGAAATTCTGGAAGTGGCGGATGCACGCGGGTGCTGTTACGCTCGCAAGGGAATTCCAGCACCGGCAACTAAGTCCTGATCTCATCCTGGCCACCGATATGCTGGACCTTTCAAGCTTCCTGGCGCTGACCCGCGCTCAAACCGCTGGT
>CAZIUI010000065.1:0-2527 GCA_964542585.1 uncultured Sphingobacteriales bacterium
AGGGCGCCGTTCCACCATTGATGATGGCATTTATCTGGCCAAGACTATCCTGACGATTAATGTTCTGAGAAAGCTGTAACTGCATATTCAGCTTCGCCGGCTGGCTTACATCAATGCTATCCTGGTAGGCGCAGCCACGGGTATCGCTGTAAGAGAATGAATAAGTGCCCGCCTTCAGGCTATCAAGGGTCTTTCCTTTTTGACCGGATTCGGGCCAGCTAATTTGAGGCTGGAACTTTTTCGACAAGCTGTCAAGCCTTAGCTTAATACGACCATCCTTTCCGTTAAAGCAGCTTACCGGTGTTAGGGATTCCTGAATTTCCGGATATACATTAACAACAATCGTATCACTCGTTACCGTTATCCCATGTCGGTTAGTGACTTCAACCCAGTATTGCCCTCCGCTGTCAACATATAGGGATTGGCCTTTCTGCCCGGTGTTCCAATGGTAATTTTTGAAAGTGGTGTCCACTGATAGTTTTACAGAATCCCCGCTGCAGATAGCAAAGGTTTTTTTTCGTAGAGGAACTTCAATTGAGCCCCCTTCTTTAAAGCGATAGTGCTTGTTAACGTTAAGGTTATAGTATCGATCGGTATGTCCACTGAGATATTCGACCGTGACTGAATCTACTGCTTGATGCTGACCGAGACCGAATATGTAATACTGCGAATTCTGGCTGAGGTAGTTCTGGCCACATTGGGTGTACTTGTAATAGGTATTGGTATCTACGTACAAATGAATTTTACTTCCAATGGCCATCCGGTTGCTTTCCGTGCCGGTTAGTGATAGTTTAATGTAGTTGTTATTGCTATTAGCATCATTTTTCCACAAAAATGATTGCCCCGGGCTTGATTGTTGGATGACCATATCCTGGAAACCATCATGGTTAAAATCGGCTTTAGCTACCGAAAAACTCCGGGATGTATCTCCGGGGGTCTTAAAAGTGGATGGCTTTTCATGAAACGTATCCGCCTTTTGGCTTTGGTAATAAACGTTGGGATAATATTGATCTTGGTTAAACTCGGCTGTGGTTACCACCAGATCGTGATAGGTATTGTTATTGCCATCAATCCAAAGGGCTCCCCACGACCATTTCTTGATATTTATCCCGTAATCCTTTGCCTTATGGTGGTAATAAAGAGATTGGCTGCTATCCCTTTCAAGGAACATTCCATCCCGGGTTTTAATATTAGGGGAATTCGAGAAGCTATTGGACATGTAAATGTCCAGATCCTTGTCATGATCAAAATCAACAGCTGAGGCAGACATGGGATGTTGGAAAGGAAATTCGGCATTGCTTGATGCCGATACTTCACGAAAGGTGTTATTCTGATTATTTATAAAAAGGCTGTTACTTGCTCCATCATTAATGACATAAAGATCAGGGTAATTATCATGGTTAACATCAAGCCATATACCCTGAAAACTTAATTTCCCACTTTCCCTTACTTTAGCTGACTTGGCAATTTCCTTAAAAGTACCATTACCCTGATTTAAATAAAGCCTGTTGTGGGTACTTTGGAGGGTCTCGTAATTTGTTACATACAGATCTAGTAGGCCATCTTTATTAATATCGGCTGCTGAGACACCAAAAGAATTGTGCCTTGAAAATTTGAGACCGGCTGAACCCGTTACATCTACGAAGTTGAGGTTCCCATTGTTTTTATATAAGTAATTCGTGTCGTTACGCTGCGCAATAAAAATGTCATAATCATCGTCATTATCAAAATCCCACCATAAAACAGACCTGGCATAAGGTGGATTACTGAGCCCAAGATTAATTTTGGTATAATTACCTGAATCATTTCGGTAAAACACCATGCTATCCGTTGTCTGGGGAAAGGATATATCCGCCCAGCCATCGTCATTGAAGTCAAAAAAGCTGACACCGCAACCAAAGTCGCCTTTGGTATCATGGTAACTATAAGCTATCCCTTTCTTAGCAGCAACATTATCAAAGCCCTGGGCCTTTAGGCAAGTTGGTAAAGCCACGATCCATACCAATAAGCCCATTCCCATCACTTGAAATATAAGATAAACCGGAATACCAAGCCTAGGCTGGTTATGCCAGGCAGTATTTAACCTCCCGGTATTCAATTGATTGACCGCTGACCTTTTCCTTTGTACTAAAAAGGCCCACAGATTGTATAAAGGGACAAAAAAGGGTAGTAAAAGTCGCTTCATTCACACTTGTTTTACATGCCTGCTAGAACGTCATAATGCCAATGCCGCTACTTCCAAATGGGAGTCTAACAATTAAACCATTAGCAAGGTACAAAATATAAACACATTTTAGAAAAAATTATCAAAATTACCGTCAATGGTGTATTTTAATGAAACGAAAAGAAAACACTAAAAAGCGCCCATCTTTTATTGAACCCATGATTAAAACGGGAGTTATAAACATATGGACACTATAACTCAGATTGCCCTGGGAAGTGCTGTGGGGCAAGCCATACTTGGTCGGAAGGTTGGAAATAAAGCTTTGGTTTGGGGTGGAATTGCCGGCCTTATTCCAGACCTGGA
>CAZIUI010000066.1:0-2503 GCA_964542585.1 uncultured Sphingobacteriales bacterium
GTAAGCAGGGATAATAAACGCGGCTTTGTTTTTTGGAAAGCCCCACTGATGGGCCTTTTGTTTCAGGCCCTCTGAGACAAAGTAAAAGTGAAAGTCTCTTTGGAAAAGATCGCTGTAAACATTGTAGTTGAACTGAAGGGGATAAATGGAGATATCAGCCCCTTTAAAGCTTACAATAGTTTTGGCGTTCAGGGCTTTTCCCAGATTCTCCCGGGTGATAGCCAGATTTCCATATCCAAAGATCAGAATATCGATAGAAGCTAAGCTCAGGATATGCTGATTGGCATATAGGCTTCCTAAAGTACTGTGTATGGCCCTCGCTTCCTGAAGCTCAGCTTTAATAAAGCGAAGTTTGGCTCTCAATGATTTTAAGTGGGCTAAAGTATAAATGAAACTTTTTCCAACTTGATAGCTTCTAACCAGGAAGTTACCAGATAGGGGCGAAGGGGGAAGGGCTGATATAGCATGCTTTCCATCAGCACTACCTTCGCGTCTGGTGGGCATTACCTTCACAGTATAGCCAAGCTTCTCCCATATTTTGATATCAAGGCTATAAAAGGTTTCAGAATAACCAAAAGGTTTACCCACTAATAAACCGATGATAGGCCTTCTTGCTTGATCCATTCACTATTTAAGCTTTGATGATAAACCTGCTCATATTGATGTATTTGATTTTCCCAGATTAAGCGATCCTGAACCAGTTGTTTGGCATTATTGGTAATGCTAGCCAATTTCTCATCAGATGTGTTTTTTAAGTCTTTTACAGCTTCAGCTATGGCATCAGGATCCCGCTGATGGATGAGCCACCCATGGGTTTTGTGCTCAATTAACTCTGCCATACCTCCGCAATCGGTTGTAATCAAGGGAACGCCAACTGCCATGGCCTCAGTGGCTACGGTCGCAAAGCCTTCTTCTACACTAGCGATAAGTAATGCATCCATTTTTTTTAAGATTCCAAGTACCTCATCATGTGATAAGTTACAGTGAAGGCTAACTTCTTCAAGCTTATGATCAGCTTTGTGAAAATTTAAATCGGTAGGATCTCCCCACCCAATGATGTGGTATTCAAATGGTATCCCTTGGTTTTTTAGAAGCCGCATGGCGTCAATGGCATGAATATATCCTTTTCGCCAGGCAAATTTTCCAATGCTGAGGATTTTGAACTTGCCGGTTTGAGTATAATACTTCCGTTCATGATCAAGCCATTTTTGATTTACTAGCGAGTAAGAAACATAGGTATTAGAAGTGTTAGCTCCAAAATTTCGGGCATTCTCAAGTAGCCTCTCTGAATCGCATTGAAAACCGCTAACTGATGGGAAAAATCGTTCATAAATCTTTGCCGTATTGAGATTAAAATATGGCTCTACGTCTTCAAGGCGTCCATGAAGACTTTGCACGATAGGATAGTGCTTGAAAAGCGGTTCGATTAAAGCAAGAGCTGGCGACCACTGGTTATGAATGACATCAGCCTTTAGAATTTTACAAGCGCCAAGCTGAACAAAATGAAGCAGGTACGCTTTTCTACCTTTGATAAAGCGGTTAACCTTGTAATCCTCTATGAGGGTATTGAAAATGGACTTTAATTGGTTAGGTCGCTTAAACAGAACCTGACAAAAAATACTGAAAACACTGCCGATTAAACGCGGATTATCAGAAACCGAAGGAATAGGATAATACCGAATGCCATCTTCCCAAAAACTTGAAAACGGGTAAGGCCTGCCCATCACTGTAACTTGGTGGCCTCTTTTCACTAGGTGTTTGGCTAGGTTGAAAATAAACGTAGGAAGAATCTTATCCCGGGTGTATAGTATTATTCTCAAAATATTAAAAAATATTTTTGAACGTAACTCAATAACCTGCTAAGGTGCTGAAATGACCGTTCAGGGGTCTAAGCTTAAGCAATGTTAACCTTTCTTGACAAAAATTTCAATCGTTTTGCTGGTTTCGGCCATAATCCCTTCCTCTAGAGGTCCTGAGGCTTTAAATATAACGTTAGAGCACCTTTTATTTGCCTCTGCTATTGATACCAATTTAGAACTTATCATCATCAATGACGGAAACAATTCGGAAATTTCGAAGCTTTGTAGCGAACTTAAAGCAGTCGGGTACAACTTAAGGGAGCTGATCAATGAAACTGCAGAAGGTTCTTACAAAGCCCGCAACCAAGGTATAGCAGTTGCCAATGGAGAATGGCTTTTGTTTGCCGATGATAACCTTATCGTACCAAGTAACTGGTTGGAAACAGTAAGACCATATTTCTCAAAAGCGGATTTTATTTGTTGTAACGTACAAGTCCAAAAAAAACAGAGGGAAACTTTAGCTGAACTATACCACCGAAGTAAAGGCTTTCGTGCTCAGCAAAAGTTCAAGGATCAGGCTTTTGGCCTTTTGGGATTTCTGATGGTTCATCAATGCGTATTTCAAAGATTGGGTGGATTTGATGAAACCCTGTATTCTGGCGGGGATTTGGAGTTCAGTCAGCGGGTTTACCATGCTGGCTACC
>CAZIUI010000067.1:0-2477 GCA_964542585.1 uncultured Sphingobacteriales bacterium
AGGGCGCCGTTCCACCATTGATGATGGCATTTATCTGGCCAAGACTATCCTGACGGTTGAGGTTCTGCGAAACATTAGTCCTTAGGGTTAGTTGGGGTGGCTGAAATACAGTAGCTTTATCTACGTATCTACAACCATTCGTATCACTGAAAGTATATTTGTAAATGCCTCCTCCTATGCTATCCCTTGTCTTACCTTTTTGACCGGATTGGGGCCAACTAATTTGAGGCTGGAACTTCTTCGACAAGCTGTCAATACTTAGCTTTATTCGGCCATCGTTTCCGTTAAAGCAGCTTACCGGTGTTAGGGATTCCTGAATTTCCGGATATACATTAACAACAATCGTATCACTCGTTACCGTTATCCCATGTCGGTTAGTGACTTCAACCCAGTATTGCCCTCCGCTGTCAACATATAGGGATTGGCCTTTCTGCCCGGTGTTCCAATGGTAATTTTTGAAAGTGGTGTCCACTGATAGTTTTACAGAATCCCCTTTACAGATGTAATGGGTAGTTTTACCAACCGGCACGTTAATGGTCTCTCCTTCTTCCAATCGGTAATGTTTATTGGCCTTGAGGTTGTAATAGTAATCAGTATGACCACTTTGATATTCGACCGTGACTGAATCAACCGTTTGATATTGGTCAAGACCAAATATGTAATACTGCGAATTCTGGCTCATATAGTTCTGACCGCACTGAGTATACTTGTAATAGGTATTGGTATCTACGTACAAATGAATCTTACTTCCAATGGCCATCCGGTTGCTTTCCGTGCCGGTTAGTGATAGTTTAATATAGTTGTTATTGCTATTAGCATCATTTTTCCACAAAAATGATTGCCCCGGGCTTGATTGTTGGATGACCATATCCTGGAAACCATCATGGTTAAAATCGGCTTTAGCTACCGAATAGCTTTTAGAGGTATCATAGGGCGTTTTGAACCTTGAAGGCTTTTTGACAAAAGTGTCAGCCTTTTGATTTTCATAGTAAACATTAGGGTGGTATTTATTCTTCCCGGCTTCCTTAGATGTAGTTACTACTAAGTCATGGAAGGTATTGTTACTGCGATCGATCCAAAGCGCGCCCCATGACCATTTTTCAAGGTCTACACCGTAGTCTTCTGCTTTATGATCATAATGCAGGGACTGGTTATTGACCCTTTCTAAAAATAATCCGTCTCGTTCAGGGACATTGGTATCCTCCACCATACTGTTTGACATGTAGATGTCTAAATCACCATCATGATCAAAGTCATGTGCTGAAGCCGACATGGGATGTTGATCAGGGTAGTCAGTGTTAGAGGCAATGGAGATTTCTCGGAAAGTGTTATTCTTTTGGTTGAGGTAAAGGCTATTACTCGGCCCATAGTCATTGATAACATAAAGATCGGGATAGTTATCGTCATTGATATCAACCCATATGGCCTGAAAACTGGCTTTTGCAGTCTCTTCTACATTAGCCGATTTAGTAATATCCTTGAACGTTCCGTTGCCCTGATTTAAGTAAAGAAAGTTGGTTACATTAGGATCTTGTTCATAGGTAGGAACATACAGATCAAGTAAACCATCATTGTTTATATCAGCCACCGCAGCTCCGGCACTTGAATATCGGGCTAAATTTAATCCAGCGCTATTAGTGATTTCGTTGAAATTCAAATTACCCGAGTTCTCATAGAGGTAGTTGGTGTCATTATTCTGAGTAATAAAGAGGTCATAATCCCCATCGTTATCAAAATCCCACCATAAAGCAGACCGGGGAAAATACGGATCATTCAGACCAAGGTTGATCTGGGTAAAATTACCGGAGTCGTTGCGGTAAAACACCATGCTATCCGTTGTCTGGGGAAAGGATATATCCGCCCAGCCATCGTCATTGAAGTCAAAAAAGCTGACCCCACAGCCGTTACCGGAGCCACGGGTATCATAACTGAAGGTAATACCTTTCTTCCCCGCCACATCATCAAAGCCCTGGGCTATCAGACCCGTAGGCATAGCCCCTAAAAACAGACCGAAACCCACACTTATCACCAGATATTGGATCCTACAAATCATAAGCAATGGTCAATTTAAAAGCTTTCAAAACCCTTTCCTATTCTCATTTCATCATCGAATTCTCTAACTCAAATTAAAAATTTTCCCGTTTAATTGACTACTAGCGGCTTAATAACCGTGGATCCTCCCTTCAGCTTTAACTTCAACAGGTAGAAACCGGCCCTTAGGCCATTTGTCCCTAATTGGGCTTTTAAGCCCGCATTACCAGGGAAATTTACCCGTTCATGAACGATACCCTGGCTATTGGTTACCACAATATGCTCGATGGAAGTCCCGCCGGATAACCGGAACCTTACTGATGCTCCCCGCTCTACCGGATTCGGAAGCACCATTACCTTTTCCTCCCCTCTGGCTGAACCTCCCATTCCCGTGGCCGCGGATAAGGTTACCATTTGCCCTTGCGTGCAATCTGCCTTGTCCTTTA
>CAZIUI010000068.1:0-2451 GCA_964542585.1 uncultured Sphingobacteriales bacterium
ACCGCTTGATTCCCTTCTACGCGCGGATTGGTATTCAGCCGTAGCTGAAGGGAGCGGTACTGCCAGTCTCCATCCTTGCCGCCATTTGCATATTGACCTTTGAACTGCAGGCTGCGCAGGGTTCGGCCATTTTCAGGTTGGTAGTTAGTGGTTTGATACCGAAAGGGGCCATGGAGAAGGGTGTCCCCTGCTTTGAGCTTGTAGGCATACTCAGCTGTTCCGCGTATGCTGTCGCGTAGGAGAAACGGGCCTTCGTAGACTCCCGAGTCCTGCGCTAAAAGGGATGAGCTTAACAGTACACTTACGAGCAGTAGCTTAACAGCGGATAGCAGCGCATTTTGGAGGAGGTTCATCCGTTATAGGGCCTTTGCCAGCTTACCATTGCGGCAACAAAAAACGCAATTTTGGTGCTTACTTGGCAAACTCTTAAGAAGGTATAAGGTATTTGTTATTCTAATAACGTAAGCCTAGCAATTAGCAGGCTTGGTTGCTTGTCAAAAGCGACTTGCATTGTCTACCTTCTTAATACAGACGACCTCAGGTGAGCCTTCTTCCGCCATTTCGCTAAAAGGCAATAACCACTTTACCTTTTAGCCATGCACCTCGTTCTCTTAGAAACCTTCTTTACCGGCTCCCACAAGGCGTGGGCTGAGCAATTAAAGCGTTATAGCCGCCATCAGATCCAGATCCTTAGCATGGAAGGGAGATTCTGGAAGTGGCGAATGCACGGGGGTGCCGTCACACTGGCAAAGGAATTCCAGCGCCGGCAACTAAGTCCTGACCTCATCCTGGCCAGCGATATGCTGGACCTTTCAAGCTTCCTGGCGCTGACCCGCGCTCAAACCGCTGGTATCCCGGTGCTGCTATACTTTCACGAAAACCAGCTAACCTATCCCTGGCATCAGCAGATGCAGCGCAATAACAACTGGCGCCACTATGCTTTTATCAACTACATCTCAGCCCTGAGTGCCGATCAGGTACTGTTTAACAGCGCTTATCACCGCGAAGCGTTTCTGGCGGAGGTGCCCAAACTGCTAAATTGCTACCCGGATTACCGGGAAACAGAGACGGTAGCGGATATTCAAGCCAAAAGTGCAGTGCTGCCGCTGGGGCTGGACCTGCAGGCCTTTGATGCGCACAAGCCCCCACCCCGCTCACCAGAAGCGCCACCCCTGATCCTGTGGAACCACCGCTGGGAGCCGGATAAAAACCCGGAAGAATTTGCGCGCTTGCTGATGGACTTGCATGCGGAAGGTTACGAGTTCGAGGTCGCTCTGCTGGGTGAAGCGCCCAGATCCGGGCTTGCCGCTTTTGAGGAACTAAGCCAGGCGTTGGGTGATCAAATTGTTCACTACGGCTATGCCGGAAGCTTTGCGGAATATGCGCGATGGTTATGGCAGGCGGACCTCTTGCCGGTTACCTCCTATCAGGATTTTTTCGGGGCCAGCGTGGTCGAAGCCATCTACTGTGGCTGTTATCCGCTGCTTCCCAACCGCTTGGCTTACCCGGACCATGTGCCGGCTGATCACCAGGAAGTGCTTTTCGAGACGTATGAAGATTTATTTGGCAAAATGAAAACGGCCCTTGAAAGCCCACAAGCGACTCGACAACAGGATTACACCCATTGGGTAGCAGGCTATGATTGGCCATACATGATCAAGCAGTATGATACCCTGTTGGAACAGTGGCAAGCCCTATAAGGAGCTTTACATAGTGCAGTAAAGCTCTTTTTTGGGAAGCTTAATCTTGCTTTTGAGGCGCTTTTTGTAGCATTACCTTCGCCTCATCCGTCTGCATTTTCAGGCGTTGTTCTTTGCCTTCTTTTTTATGAAGGGTGAGTCTTGCTCGCTCGCCTTCATTGTTTATCACATAGTATTGGCCATTTTCGTAAGCCAGCGGATAGCTTTTCAGGACTTTCGATTCTTCCTGTATTCTTAAAGAATCCTCCGTCACCTGAACATGCGGAAGGGGTTTCTCGCCAGCAAAGGTTGTAAAAAGCAGCCCTAACTGCGTGTCCTTATCCATGGATTTCAGGTCGTAATGCCATTTCCCTTGGATGTTTGAGCTTGCTTTTGGCTTTGGTTTAACCTGTTGTCCAGTGCTATTGCAGCTTGCTAACAACAATACTGCTGAAATAAGCAGTGAAACCATTTTGCCTAAAGGTGTCATAGTGCAGTTTTTAATTGTTAGTTAAGAAGAATACAAATAACCAAAATTTACGCCTTTAACAACAAAACATCAATCAAAAACAGCACTACTTTAGTTGATGCAGGTTAAAGGAAATACCGAATCCTCAAACCAGGTTGATACCTGAATTATTGAAAAAAGTTTTCTAAATAGTCCTCAAAATTTAACTTTAGTTCAAAATTAAGTGAAATAAGTCAAGAAGTTTTAGTTTTATTGTTTACCAGTTTTTTCTTTATATGATACTTTTTTTGTAATCACTTGCTT
>CAZIUI010000069.1:0-2361 GCA_964542585.1 uncultured Sphingobacteriales bacterium
CGGTATCTACCGTGATGGTGGGTGTGGTATCACCAGTGTTCCAGCGGTAGGTGAAAGCAGAGGTATCTGAGCCGGCATTTAGCGGACGAGGGTTAGACTGGCAATACACCGTATCATTCAGGTTAGCCTCCGGGAAAAGGGAGTCAGAACAGATAACCTGCTTTTTAGTGTTAATTGATTTCCACTGTCTAACCCGATTTAGAACCTTCAGCTTAGGGGAGGTACGCTTCTGGTAATTCTGGCTAACCTGGCGGTTTACTGATAAGTTTACGGTATTAAGCGAAGTTGGTTTGCTGGCGCAAGCAACAGCACCACTATCATTGGTATATAAAACCCGCTCAATTCCATTGGGAAAAACTTCATCCTTAAAAGCCCCAAATTTAAAACCCTTACCACCCACCCGCGGCTTAAGGGCTTCGGTGGTTTGAAAATCATCATAAAGAACCTCACTGCTCCGGTAGGCAGGATAAATCTTAGTCCAATTAACAGCTCCCTTAGCATTAATTTGAATAAGACTGGGATTACCGTTTAAACTGTAAAAAATTGTAAGGCCTTGATTAGGCTGATAAACAGCATCTTCCAATAAAACACCATTTTTAAAAAATTTAGCCCACACCGGACGAAAGTTTGAGGGATTAAGTTTCACTACAGCCTGATAAGTAATGGCAAACGAATTGTAAAATGATGAGTCTGCTCCATAAGCTCCCAGAGCATAGACATTTCCCTTACGATCAACTTCCAGTTTATCAATGGCCCAGGTTTTAGGTGTTTGATATTTGTAAAGGTTCCGGATTTGCCCTTGTTGGTTAAAATGGGCTATCCAATCCGCCTGACCACTAACCACTATGGAGGTATCCGGGAGTTGTTTAATATCTAAGTTCAGTTCTCTACTATTACCCTCTGTGTAAGGTGGCCTTTTGTCTGGCAATTGGTAGCTCGTCTTCCATCCTATGTTACCAGCCGGGCTAACTTTGAACAGTAATAACTCCACTTTTCTATTGAATACACTTTCGTTATTCTTATTCAGATGGGCAGCAACAAGGAGTCCATTATTTTTACTAAGGGTTACATCAAAAGTCTCATACGTAAATCCCTTAGCTGGCCCCGGACGAAAGCCCTGGCGCCACTTTAGCTTTCCGGAAGTATCAAACTTATAGAATAGCATTTTTTTTCCAAAAGCATGACTGACAAGTGAATCGTTATTTAAAATAGCATATACACTTTGTTGCGTGGTTTTAAGCTGATAATGATCCTCAACACTACTGCTATTAAAAATTGAAGTTTGGATAGTCCAGTTGCTCCTGGCGCAATTGTTGATTAATGCAATTATTTCCGAGCCAATTCCTTTAACAAACTCTATTCTTTGTTGATTGTCAACATTATAAGGTAAAACTTCTAAAGGTAAAACAACCCCCTTTTGATTTTTATATTTAGTGATAAAAGTGTTCTGGGAGATCAAGCTTTGCGGTAAAAGCCAACAAATTATGAGAAGAAGCCAAAATGATATATTGTACTTGTTTATATTCATTGGCTTAAAAATTAAATTTTACAAAAACCGGGAATCCCAAAGAAGGCTGGGAATCCCGGCAACCAAAAAGCTTTGTGATTTATGATTCAGAGGCATTGTATGGTATAGTACCAAATTTTCTTACTGGGCTTACTTTTACTTGGTAAGTACGTAATCTTATACCCTTTCCCGTTGCAACAGTCATTACATTCTTCCATGTCAATTTCCGGATCACATCCATGGCAATTTGTAGTTTCCACAAGCCGTTTATCGGGGAATTTCGTTACCTTTATTGAATCTGGATCCCCGGTTACATTTTTGCCTCTGAATACAATGGGGTTAGCGCACTGCACTTCCCCATTGCAGCACCTACAGGGAATGTAATGCTTTTGAACATAGAAAAATTTTGTCCAATTAACGCTTAAAGACGTATCACAATCACCGCATGCATAAGCTGGGTTTTGCAAACTGGTATCACAAGGATCGGGATACCGAAGGGTTTCCTTTATGCAATACCTTTCTTCTGCACATTTGTTTGCGCAACCATCCATACTAGGATAAAAAAATCCGGTAGAATAGTTTCCACAGCCTGCCAATGAATCTCCTACTGGCTCAATGATAATATCTCCGCATACATGACTACAAATGGTGTCAAGTTCACCTCGGTCATTAGGACATTCAATGTGGGAGGCTTGAGGTTTGGCCGCCTTCTGAGAGGAGGGGTCTTTCTTTGGATTGTAATCCTTACAAGCATTCAGCGCTAAAAGCCCAAGACCGATGGCTAGAATTAGTGCCAAGGGGGGGGGTTAGAAGTTTTAAGTGTCTCATAAAGCATAAGTTTTAGTGCTGGCTAA
>CAZIUI010000070.1:0-2253 GCA_964542585.1 uncultured Sphingobacteriales bacterium
ACTGGTCAGCAGAGTCTCTGAGCTCCTGGTCTAAATAGCTACGCTGACTGCTGTCAAGGGTGGTGAGCGAACGGTAAGTGCTGTCGCTTTGCTGCTTGAAGACTTCATAGGTGCGAATGCCCCTGCGCCAGCGTTTGTAAGGCGGCCAGGTGAGTTCGTTTTCAAGATCTAAAGCTTCCCCATCCGGCTGGATGATACAGCCTTGGTTGCTGAAGTCGCTGACATTGCCACAGGCATCCTTGACCTTCACGAAGTAGCAGACTTCCCGGTTGTTGATCGGGAAGCTGTCCTGGTAAGTGGTATTGGGATGCTTAACGCGGGCGATTTGAATGAAATCCCCGGTGTTTTCATTCCGGCGGTAGACCTGGTAAGCCCGGGCATCATAGGCTTCGCTGCTATCCCATTTCACTTCTATTACATCATTGAAGCGGCTAACGCTGGCCCGTTGCAGGTAGACCGGCCTCGGAGGCGTGTTATCAGTGGCCTTCGCACTGTCGGTATTGGAAAGCGATTGGATGCTGGTATCGCCCTCCATGAGGGCTTTGATCTGGTAGTTGTAGAAGGTGTCGCAAATGACCTTTTCATCCCTCAGGAAGGTCTGCTCACCGCTGACCGTGTAAAGGACTTCGCTGCCTCTGAGGATCTGGTACTGCTGGACGTTCCGGCCTTCGTAGGCATTCCAGCTCAGGATGACGGCTTCTTCGGTGCCCTCAGCTTGCAGGTTGAGGGTTCTGTGAGCCGTGGAGAAGCTATCGCTGATATTGTCACAACTATCGATGGCTTTGAGGCGGTAGTGGTAGGCTTGGTTGGCGGTGTTCAGGTTTTGATCCGTGTAGCGGGTGCCGGTGATGGTGTCCAGGAATTGGTAGTTCCGGCCATTTTTACTGCGGTAGATCGTATACTTAGCGGCATCTTCAGAAATGGAACGGTTCCAGGTAATACTGACTTCGCCATCGGCCGTGCCGGTTTGGGTAACGCTCACACGCTCAATCACGGGCGGAGCCGGTGGCGTGCTTTCAAAGGCTTGGGCGGTGTCGGTGTTCGAGAGGGCCTGGTAACTAGTAGCAGCCTCCTTACCCACGATCCGGTACTCGTAGACTTCCTGGCAGGTGACGGCTGAGTCCCGGTAGCTGAGCTGACCGCTGTCCAGGGTGGTAAGCCCTTGCCAGGCGGCATTCCCTTGCCGGCGCTGGATTTCATAAGATCGATCACCCCATTTTTGATAAGCCGACCATGAAAGCTGGTTGTAGGCATTTTGGGGCGTGGCCGTCATTGCAATGGTCCGGTGCGTGTCGCTGGGCAGGCTGATGTTGCCGCAGCTATCGAAAGAACGGACATAGAAGCTTTGAGAGGTCTGAGCGGTGTTTTGCTGCTTAGTGGTGTAAGTTAGGCCGGTTTGCTGAGAGGTGCGAATCGTATCCAAAGGCTGAAAGCTATTGCCTTGCTTTCGGCTGATGACATAGCCCCGGCGATTGGCCTGGGAAGCGCCCCGGAACAACAGTTCCACTTCCCCCTGGCTGTTATCGGTAGCGGTGACCGTAGCCCGGTGCAGGTCGGGTCGGTCCGGTGGGATGGTATCCTGGCCGGTGCGGATGGTGGTGTCCGAAACGGAGATCTCTTCCTGCTTGAAGCCATCGGCAAACACCTTGTAGCTGTAATCGATGCCACAGCGGATGTTGGAGTCTACTAAGCTGGTGTCATTGGCTTTTAAAGTACTGATAGTTCGGAAGGGTCCACCATCAACCGCTTTTTCTACGCGGTACTCCTCAACCGGGAAGCCGCGGTAGGGCACCCAGTCCAGTTTGATGGAGAGGTTCTGGTTGGTAGCGGACAGGTTGACCGGCTGGTGGGTGTTGAAAAAGCCGCCTTCATCCCGGCAGAGGTTGTAGACCTCTACGCGGTAGTTGTGCACCTTATCGGATGTGTTGATGCCCTGATGGGTGAAGGTGGTATCCGACAGGCTGCTGATGTTCGCAATAAGATTAAAATCATCCGGCTTTTGGCCGGTGGTGTGGTAAAGGAAGTAGCCGCGGGCAAAGGTGTCGCTTTCGGGGTAGCGCTGCCAGGTAACTTTCACCGCCCCATTAACCTTACCGGTTTTGGTAACGGTAGAACGGATCACCTGGCTGGTGTCCGGCTCGGGATAGTCAAACGGCTCTTTGCAGAAGGAATCGGTCCAGGCGGAAAAGCCACTATTCGTATCCACGGCCTTGATGCGGTAGCAGTAGGTGATGGTGTCGCTTAAGTTGGTAT
>CAZIUI010000071.1:0-2214 GCA_964542585.1 uncultured Sphingobacteriales bacterium
TAAAGAAGCGAAGAAAGGAGCAGGGTGCTCAAGCCTAAATAGACAGAAACACCTGTTATATCCGTGATTGTCGTAAGAACAGGCCCCGTCATTAAAGCAGGATCTTTCCCCATTTTTTTGATCAAAAACGGTAGGGTTCCTCCGACTATACCGGCAATAAAAACGTTCAAAGCTAAGGCCGTTCCAGCTACCAATCCCAGCGTAGCATTGCCTACCATTATATAAGCAATAATGGCGAATAAGCTCCCAAGAGCAATACCGTTTAAGATACCAATGACCAATTCCTTTTGCGTAGCCTTCCAGTAATCAGCTAATCTGACTTCACCAAGCGCCAGACTGCGAATGGAAACGGATAAGGATTGAATGCCTACGTTGCCGCCCATGTCGGTAATCATGGGTAAGAACACCGCCAGGATGGCTGCTGCAGCAATGGTTTCTTCAAAGGAAGCAATCACCGCCACAGCCCCAAGGTTCAGAAAAATATTGGCAGCCATCCAGGGTAACCTTTTTTTAACAGAGCCAAGGGGTGGGGTAAAAAAGGATTCTTCTACTGAACCTCCGATATTGGCAATTCGATCGACCGTCTGCTTCTCAAGGATTTCCAGGGCATCGTTGAAGGATAGGACGCCAACCAGGGTCTTATCCTGGTTAAGGACAGGTATCATTTCAAAGCCGCGGCTTTTCAGGAACTGGGCGGCTTCGGCATCATCATCATTTACTTTAACGGCAAAAACTTTCTTCTCCATAACCTGGTCAATGCGGGTTCTCTTATCTTGTTTTAGAAGATCTTTCAGGGAGATGACCCCTAAGAGTTTCTGCTCTTCATTCACAACATAGATATAGGACTTAAAAATGGCCTCATGTTTGATATCCTTCATGCTTTCCAGGACATCCCCGATGGTGCTGTTGGGCTTAATCGTTAGAAAATCCCTGGACATGACTGCCCCCACACTTCCTTCCTCAAACTTTAGCAGGGTTTGAAGGGCCTTATACCGTTCATGGCTTAGCGCATTGGTGACCTCGCTGGCCATCTGCTCATCCATCACATTCAGGATATCCACGACCAGGTGATCAGGTAAATGGGATAAGATAGTTATTTTGTCTTCAAAATCGAAATTGGCCAAGGCTTCTACAGCCGTATTAGGAGGCAGGAATTCCAATATTTTGGCCAGGCGTTCCCTTGGTAATTGAAGTAAAAATCCATCAAAACAATCCTGCGGGAGCTCCATTAAAATTTTAGCAATCCGGAAAGGGGAAACATGTTTTTCCAAAGCAAGGGCTTCCTCATAGGCTTCCTGCTCAAGTAAGGCATGGAGGGTTTCCCGGTATTCCTTAAGCTCGCTTAAATCCTGAATCATGATTAAAATCCTACTTTTCCAATGATCAAAGCTAATAAAATAAAGGAAGACTTACTCGAACCGGTTGCAACAAACTGCAGATAAGGTTAGCCCTTAAGTAATCGGCTTAAAAGAGGAAGCTTCCCAGAAGCATGTTTTTATCTATTATTGCCAATTTTTATACATGGAGCTCAGGAAACGTAACAACCTTAAAACTTGGCTTTCACTTTGAAGGGATTGCTGCCTACACATCTCACTTACTTCCATATTTTCACTACCCGAAAATGCGTTTTGAGATCTTAAAGCCGAAAAAGTTAGAATAGGCTAATGCACGGAGTATATTCATACAGAGGATTAGCTTTGACTTTATCCCAAAAAAAAGGGCAGCCTGTTGCAGGCCACCCTTTTGAAAGAAAACAGGTAACTGTTAAACCCTGTTGATTTTAGGCAATATCAAAACGGTCGAGGTTCATCACCTTATCCCAGGCCTGGACAAAATCCTTGATGAATTTTTCCTCGGAATCAGAAGAGCCATAAACCTCAGCAAGGGCACGGAGCTCTGCATTGGAGCCAAAAATGAGATCAGCCCGCGTAGCGGACCATTTCCATTCTCCGGTTTTACGGTCATACCCTTTGAATTCCGTTTTGTCCTCATCAGTCGCTTGCCAGGTAGTGCCCAGGTCAAGTAAATTCAAAAAGAAGTCATTGGTCAGCTTTTCAGGCCGATTGGTGAAAACACCGTGTTGAGAACCATCGTAATTCGTGTTGAGCACTCGCATGCCCCCAACAAGAACGGTCATTTCCGGTGCGGTTAGGGTTAGCAGTTGGGCTTTATCTACCAGGAAGTGCTCCTGCGCAGGTTTGAATTTATCGACAC
>CAZIUI010000072.1:0-2016 GCA_964542585.1 uncultured Sphingobacteriales bacterium
TCGAGGCTCATGAGTTCGTAGATAGCTTCCTCATTTGGATTTGTATTTGGGTCACCTTCTATTGGTTGGGAATTCCTGAACAAAAATCGCATGCGGTTTCTACCCCCATCATCATTCAAATTTCCGTTAGGTCCAACATCCTGAAAAGTAATGGCTAAATCCTTCACATCAGGATTAGTTTCTTCTTGATCTTGCGGCGTTTGGTCAAGCAAGACAAAATTCCCGGCGACATTATTCCATACGTTGGCTAAGCCATAAGCTACTTGTTTGGTGCCATCCCCCGGAGGGCGTTCTCCTAAAGCTAACCATTTGGCAGTACTCTCATTGGGTCCGGTATTTTGAAAGAAAGGAAAGCTATTGTAATTCTGAACGATGTTGGCTTCCCCATCGACAAAACCGCCACTACCATCTCTGAAAATTTCAAATTCACTCTTTTCAAACTGGTAAGGGGCTCGGGGTCGAAATGGGTTGGGAGCAATATTAAAGCCAGCGGCTCCATCATCCCTGATGTTGAAAAGATTGGCTCTTACATTAACAGGGCCATCTTCAACTTTCTGAACACTAAAAGCAACATCGTTACTTTCATCAGCTCCACGATTTACGATGTTTAACTTAGCCTCCGCATTACTTGTCCCAATTCCAACCCCGGGTGCCTCAAAACCCGAAACTTTGGATGGGGGTAATACATTTAGCGTGTTAAAGGATTTGTTCGAGCTATTGTTATAAGTTCCTAAAGTAATGGATCTATCAACTTGGGATTCTAACGGGTTGGTTTCATCCCCGTAACCAAGCACTAAAGCCTGGTTACTATTCTCTGTATTTGAGCCGAAACTGTAACCCCTATTAGCTGTTATTTGGTTATTAAAACCTATTGCAATAGCTCTATTGGTAAAATTAGGACTAATGGAGTCCCCTATTGTATTTTCTGACCCTAAAGCCAGCGATTTTGTACTGTTTTGGCCAATGCGATTATTAAGTCCAATGGCAAAACATGTTCGAATGAATGGTTCCGCACCTATCCCTAATTTGTTAGATTTACCCCAAGCTCCACTACTTCGAACATTTTCCTCTATCGCATTACTAGCGCCAAAGGCAAAATTGCTCCGCCCAAATCCAGTTAACCTGTTACCTTCTCCAAAAGCGCCACTCCACCGGTAGTTTGCTCCTCTTTCAGATGCTCCTATTATATTATTCGATCCTAGAGCAAAAACCTCACTTATTAGCGCATCCACAATTATCTGATTACTTGTTCCGTAAGCAATACTTGAACTTATAAAACCACCGGAGCCATTGATCGTATTGCCATCGCCTCCTACCAAATTTAGTTGAATTTCACCAATAATACTGTTTGGGTTGCCGCCGGTAATAGGTGCTACCACCGGATCATTGTTGATGATCACATTCTGGTTTGAACCAGTGTACTGCCCAAATGGGTTGTTGTTACTAATGGGGTCTTGCGCTTTCACCCCCCCCCGAAAACAGGAGGCCGGTGAGCATGAGGACCGTGAGCATTTGTTTTTGTCGTTGCATAATATTAAGGTTTTTAGTTTGGGGATGCCAGCCAGCCCGTTGAGCCAAGTGCCTTCAGCTCCTAACCTCCGGTTGCTTGTGTGATTGTCCATCGTTCCCGCCATATGCCTTTTTTGCCAAAACGGGCTTTTTTAATGCGTTGCTTACTGCTTAAACTAAATGTAAATCGTTTTTACAAAAAAACAAACCCCTACCCAAAAAATTTGGGAAATGGGCAAGTGGTGGGATTTGGAACGGGGCTTTTCTGCATCCGCATAGCCACACCACTGTTCATTTCATGCCGGCTTCAAGCGCTTACTCGTATGCATAATCGCGCATGTGCTCCTCCTCGGTACGCTAAACTCCTCACCGAATCACCGTCATGCGCCCACTCAACAAAAATCGTAAAACCGCAAAACGCGTAAAATGGTAACATGAATGACTTAACTTACACGTCTTACCATCTTACTATCTTACCATTTAACGTATCACCGTCACCGGCCCACT
>CAZIUI010000073.1:0-1925 GCA_964542585.1 uncultured Sphingobacteriales bacterium
TTAGCAATCTTCTACAAAGGAAAAGGTCGTTCCTTCGCTATGCCCAATGCCCGATTCGGAAACAATATCCATGGAGCCTCATTCCTTTGTGGAAGTAGCCATTCCAGTGATATTTCCTCCTCCGTTATAGCTCATGAGTTTCTGCACTTTTATGGAGCATTGGATCTTTATGAGGAGATTAAGATATTGGGAATCCAGGAACTATTAGCCAGACTTACATGCCCCAAAAGCATTATGATAACGGCTAAAGGAAACCTCAATAAATTTACGGTTGACAGGTTTAACGCCTGGCTTTTAGGTTGGAGATAGGCACCCTTATTTCTTTTTTGACAAACTCTGTTATTCACAATATTCCTCCAAGGCTTCCTCCGCCTTTTCATGTCCCAATTCTTTAGCTTTCCGCAAATCGTTGCATCCATCCTTAGTGTCAATTTTTTGGCGGACTTTAATCATCCCTCTTTCGTAAAAAGCATCGGGATCATTTGAATTTAGCTCAATGACTTTATCGAGGTCAGCGATGGCTTCCCCGAAATTCTTCATGTCAATTTTGGCCATAGCTCTGAAAAAATAATTCTCCGGATCCTCGGGGTCAATGGTTATAGCACTTGAAAAATCAGCGATGGCCTCATCATACCGGTGAATTCTATGGTTGGCCAACCCTTTATTGGCATAAGCTTCAAGATTGTGGGGGTCATATTCAATTACTGTTTCAAAGTCTTCAATAGCACCTTGAGGATCTTTCATCAAAAGCTTGATAAAACCTCTGTTGTGATAGGCCTCATCAAACTCAGGATTTAACTCAATGGCTTTATTGAAATCATCTAAAGCTTTTTGAAATTCTCCTAATTCCATCTGAGCAAGGCCCCTTTTGTTATGGGCTTTTGCATCAGCAGGGTCTTGTTCTATGACCATGGAAAAATCATCAACAGCCCTGTTATAGCCGCCGGAATTATAATAAACCAAACCCCTGATAAAATGTGCTTCGAACAGGTATGGGGCTAATTCAATGGTCTTAGATAAGTCCTCAATGGCTTCTTCTTCCTTTTCCTGTCTCAGTCCTTTAATGAGTCCCTTGTATAAATAGGCAAGGGGATAAGAAGGTGCCAACTCGGTTACCTGGTTATAATCCTGAATGGCATTTTCAAAATTACCTGATTCATAATTTAACTGGGCGCGCTTGTCAAAGGCTTCTGCACTTTCAGGATCAATTTCCAGGACTTTTGTGAAATCAGCCATAGCATTTTCAAGGTTTCCCCTGATATGTTCCAGATTTGCCCTGTTAAAATAAATATCCGGATTACCGGGGCTTAACATAAGGGCTTTGTTAAAATCTTTTAGTGCGTCTTCATAATCCTGCAGGTGTTGCTTAGCAGTTGCCCGGTTGGTAAGGGCTTCCCTACTTTCCGGGTCAAATTCCAAAATTTTGTTACAATCCGCTACTGTTCCTTCATAATCTTCCAAGGCTAAATTCAAAGGCGCTCTATTCAAATAAGCTCGTTGAAATTGCGGGTCAATTTCAATAGCCTTGCTACAATCTTCATGGGCAGCTTGATATTTTTCCAATTCAGCCCTGGCTCCGGCCCTTTTGTTGTAGATCAATTTCTTGCCAGGGTCTTGCTCGATAGCATTCGTAAAATCATTTTCTGCTTCCTGATGATAGCCCATTGCCATATAGCTCAACCCCCTGTTGTAAAAAGCATAGGAGTCCTCCGGATTTACCTCAATCAACTTGTCAAAGTATTGCTTTGCCTTTTCAAAATCGCTCAATGCCACATAGGTAATTCCTATGGCTTGTAAGGCTTCCTGTAAATTGGGCACAATATTGAGGGCTTTCTGATAATCTTCCAGCGCTGCCTGATACTGTTCCTGTGCAAATTTGACATCCCCAAGCGCTTTGTAAGGGTCAGGGTTATCCGGCTCAATTG
>CAZIUI010000074.1:0-1701 GCA_964542585.1 uncultured Sphingobacteriales bacterium
ACGGGCAGGGGAAAAAAGATGCCTTCCTGATCAAGACCGATAAAAAAGGCCGACAAGAGTGGTTCAGAACCTATGGAAGTGCCGGGAATGAGGTTGCTTTGGATGTCATTCCGCGGAAAGATAGCAATGGTTTTATCATAACCGGCTATACGGATTCCCTTGGGCAGGGAAAGGAGGATATTTTCATCATCAAAACGGATGCGCAGGGCAATGTCGTTTGGGAACAAACCTATGGAGACACCCTGAATGAACGGCCGGGTGCCATTATTCAAACGCAAGATGGAAATTACGTGGCAGGCGGTTATACCGAAAGTTTTGGGGCTTCCGGGAAAGATGTTTACCTGCTCAAAGTCAATAGCTTAGGAACCGTTCAGTGGGATTACCGCTTTACCGATGTTGACAGCTTCGTCTGTAATGACCTCATCCAGGACGAGAGCGGCAATTTGGTTCTAACGGGTTATGTAGGGGAATCAAGTTCTCCAAATCCAAATATAATTGAGCGAAGTTATATTTTGAAAACAGACAGTTCTGCTAACCTAAAATGGATTAAAAATTACGAATCAGGTGGGGCTGGGAGAGGTATTACGCAGCTAACCAATAGTGACTATGTAAAGGTAGGAAGGAATGGTCCTTTAAACAATTCATCAAATTTATTCTACCGCATTGATACATCCGGGACTGTGCAAGCAAGGACTACGTTTGCAACTTTTGGTAACTCTAGTGAATATTTTAACGATGTAAAAGAAATAAGACCAGATACCGTAGTCATTGGGGGAGTTTCAGATGCATGGTTTGCATCCAGAGAGGATTTTGTTCTTGAAGTTGATACTGGCTTTAATATAATTTGGGGAAAAAAAATTGGTGATCGAAGCGGGATTCTCAGCCTCGATGGAGATGAGCGATCGAATGGTATTGCGATTAACCGTGGCGTAAAGGATGATCGCAAGAAAGTCGTTTACTCTTCTGGTGGTACTAAATACGGCTTTGGAAAAGATGACATATACCATTTAGCCATTGAAGCTGAAGCCGGTATTAATTCTTGTGAAGGTATTCAATTCAATAACCTTACAAATAACTGCTGTCAAGGGTTTAGCAACAGTGCAAGTACATCCCGCAACAGTGTAAATACAAGTACGGGAAGTGGTTTAATAGCTAATACCGTTCAGAAAAAAAATTGCCTTGTTTGCCCACTGGATCCGGATTTTACCTTTAACAGCAACTGTGTAGGAGATACCGCTAAGTTTTTTGATCAAACTTTTTCAGATACTGCATGCCCGGGTTATTCCTGGAGCTGGGATTTTGACGATCCAGCCAGCGGTAACAATACTTCAAGCCAACGTAATCCCAAGCATAAGTTTTCAGGACCAGGTACTTACAATGTCCGGATGGTGGTATCATCCCTGGAAGCAACGGATACCATCACCAAGCCCGTTGTCGTGGATTCCGGTAGCATTAACATCACCACGCCTGATACGAGCTTCTGCGCTTTTGACAGCGTCAAGCTTACGGTGGATAGTACCGACTATGCCGGCTATAACTGGTCACCCGGTGCGCAGGTTTCCGATTCGACCATTGCCGAGCCCTTTGGCTTCCCTTACCAGGATAGCATCATTACGGTGAAAGCCCTGGAAGGCTGCGAGCCAACGGATACCGTTTACCTTACCCTTGATTCAGCCCTTGGGAAGCAGCCGCCAGCTATTA
>CAZIUI010000075.1:0-1683 GCA_964542585.1 uncultured Sphingobacteriales bacterium
ACTTTTAGGTGAGGAGAATGAATGTACAGCCAGTTATCGGGGAATAGCTCCGGATGATCAACTTCCAGGTAAACCAGAATGGTATTACGGAATTTCAGTTGGTTAGTTGCTTCAATTACCTGCTCTGGTGCGTCAGGGAGGCTTTTGACCAGCTTTGTAATCGGCATAGAGGAAACTACCGCATCGTAAGCCCTTGACTGGCCGTCTTTCAGCTCTAACCCCTGAATCACTTGATCCTCATTGGCTAAAAGCTTATGGATCGGCGCCTTGCAATGGTCGTGGTTGCCCTGTTTTTCAATAAAGGCCTTCATCCGCTCGTAGATCATGCCGGTTCCGTACAGCGGATAGGCAAAACGGTCAATAAGGGTCTTATGCCTGGATTGGCCGTTGGAGAAAGCATCTTTGACCGCTTCCCACAGGTTCAGGTCTTTGATCCGCTGCACAGCAAATTCCTTATCCAGCTGGTGGCAGGGGATGCCCCAGAGCTTTTCGCTGTAAGTCTTGAAAAAATGCTCGTACAACCGGTTCCCGAATTGCCGGGTTACCCATTCCTCAAAATTATCGGCCTCCTCACTCCCCTTTCGCCTCATTTGCTCTCTCGTATAACTTGAAAGAGACGCTACAGCCTCCTTTGGCCCAAGGTTCTTGAGCGTTTCCCAAGGCTTAAGCGGATACTGAAAAAACCGGCCCTGGTAAAAGATACGGGTCAGGCGGTTCACCATCACGTAATCATCTCCGGCCACCTCCAGCCACAGGTTGTTGACCTTCGGATCTTTACTGAAAAAGCGATGCGGACCAATATCAACCGTCTGGTCCCATAAGTTAATGGATTTGGCCATTCCGCCAACATCCGGCGAAGCCTCGTAAAGATCTACTTCAACTCCGCGTTTAGTCAACTCATAAGCAGCTGTTAACCCTGCCGGACCACCTCCGATAACTGCTACCGCCATTCCTTACGCTTCTTGATTTGGTATAAAGTTAAAGGCCCTTGATCGTAAACGCTCTTCAATAAAAATCCCTTTTTTTCAAATTTAGATTTCAAAGGGTGATCTTTGGTTACGTTGAGCAAAACTTGTTGATGCTGGGTCATTAGCTTGTTCAGCTTTTCAACTTTTAACCCGCCTTTGTTTTGTTCTAAAGCTTCCAACGGATATGCAGTTAAATGGTCAAAAGTGTAAGATAAGTGATAACTACCATTGATCACAATTCCTTCTTTGTTTGGAATAGGCTCGTACTTGTTTTTAATACGTTCCATATTTTCAGGGTACGTTTTTACCGGATAATTCAGGAATCCGTAACGGTAGGCAAGCTTAATGGGTAAATTTAGTGCAAGAGAAATAGTTCCAATGCAAAGTATGCTAATACTAAAAATTTTGAAGTATTTACTATTAGTTATGGACAAATAGGAAACTACTACTATAAACCCCAATATGAATGCTGGCAAGAACATTCTGCTATTAAGAGCAATACTCATTTTAATAGACAAGCATAATAATAGGGCGATGCAGTAGAATAAAAAAAGATATGAAGGTATAATAATAAAATTTTTTATATCTGAATTATTAGATTTAAAAAACGTGAATTTATTTTTTGCTTTCAAAAAAGATAAAAAGATGATCATTTCTAAGATGACTAAGATGCTAATCCATCTTAATTCGCCATAATTATAATTTACAGGCCAGA
>CAZIUI010000076.1:0-1663 GCA_964542585.1 uncultured Sphingobacteriales bacterium
TGGTCAGCAGAGTCTCTGAGCTCCTGGTCTAAATAGCTACGCTGACTGCTGTCCAAAGAGGTAAGCGAGCGGTAAGTGCTGTCGCTTTGCTGCTTGAAGACCTCATAGGTGCGAATGCCCTTGCGCCAGCGCTTGTAGGGCGGCCAAGTGAGTTCGTTTTCAAGGTCCAGGGCTTCGCCATCCGGCTGAATGATGCAGCCCTGGTTGCTGAAATCACTGACATTGCCACAGGCATCTTTGACTTTTACAAAGTAGCAAAGCTGGCGGTCGCCTATCCGGAAGCTGTCCTGATAGGTGGTTTGCGGATGCCGGACCTGGCCGATTTGATCAAGATCGCCCGTGTTTTCGTTCCGGCGGTAGACCTGGTAAGCCCGGGCATCATAGGCTTCGCTGGAATCCCATTTTACTTCCACCACATCGTTGAAACTTGAAACGCTGGCCCGTTGCAGGTAGACCGGCCTCGGAGGCGTGTTATCAGTGGCCTTCGCACTGTCGGTATTGGAAAGCGATTGGATGCTGGTATCGCCCTCCATGAGGGCTTTGATCTGGTAGTTGTAGAAGGTGTCGCAAATGACCTTTTCATCCCTCAGGAAGGTCTGCTCACCGCTGACCGTGTAAAGGACTTCGCTGCCTCTGAGGATCTGGTACTGCCGGACGTTCCGGCCTTCATAGCCGTTCCAGCTTAGGATGACGGCTTCCTCGGTGCCATCGGCTTGCAGGTTGATGGTTTTGTGAGGCGTGGAAAAGCTGTCGCTGAGGTTGTCGCAGCTGTCGATGGCTTTGAGGCGGTAGTAGTAGGCTTGGTTGGCAGTGTTCAGGGCGGAATCCACCGCCCGGCTACCTTGTACCGTATCTACTAACCGGAAATCCTGCCCATTCTCGCTTCTTTCCAGCAAGTAGCCCCGGATATCATTGGCAGAAGCCGGCTCCCATGTAAGGCTTACCTGGCCATTCTTCGTACTGGTTTGCCTGACGGACACCCGGTTAATTTCAGGAGGCTTAGGCGCTATGGTATCCTGACCAACCCGGATGACCGTATCAGAAACGGAAACTTCCTGCTTGTCATCACCGTAGGCAAACACCTTGTAGGCATAGGACCGGCCGCAACGGATATTAGAATCGATCCATGCCGTATCATTGCTGCGCAAGGTTCCCAAAGGGCGGAAGGCTCCCCCACCCACCGAACGTTGAACCTCGTAACGTTGAACATTGAACCCCAAGTAGGGATACCAATCCAGCCGGATCTGACGGTTTTGGTTCGTAGCCGCCAGGTTTACCGGGCTGTGGATGTTCCGGTAATTCCCGCTTTCCCGGCACAGGTTGTACACGATCACCCGGTAATAATTACGGCCTTTCGAGGTGTTGATGCCCTTGTGCACGTAGGTGGTGTCCGCCAAATCAGGGATGTTGGCAAGGAGCTGATAGGGGCCGTTCTTGCTTTTCCGGGAATGGTAAAGGAAATAACCTCTTGCAAAGGTGTCTGACGTAGGATACCGCGCCCAGGTAACTTCCACTGCACCGCTGTCGATGCCGGTGGCTGTGACGGTTGTTCGGATCACATCGGAAGTGTCCGGTTGGGGATAATCCAAAGGTTCCTGGCAGATGGTGTCTGACCAGGACGTGATGCCGGAGCTGCTGTCAACGGCCTTAATGCGGTAGCAGT
>CAZIUI010000077.1:0-1652 GCA_964542585.1 uncultured Sphingobacteriales bacterium
CGGGTGCTGGGTTCCTGGCGTACCTGGCGTGGCGGTACGGGCGGACGCAGGTGCAAGACAGGTCGGCGTGATATCATCTGCGTTGAGTTGGGCGTACCGTCTTCACTCTCGCGCTCTTCGGCGGCATCCTCTTCGCCCGTTCCAAGTGGCAGGCCGCCGGCTCGTTCGAGGAGAACCGATCCGCAAACATCATTGACTGGGCTGTTGCCGAGTCGGTGGGGCTCGTCGGTGGGCTCTACACGATGGGAGGTGGCACTTCTGCGTTCTTCGTGGCGGAATTTGCGCCCCAAATTCCTGCGCGAACCAGCTGGCGATGATCTACGAGGATCTGGGCGACCCTGTGTCCCAGTTTTCCCTTGCCTCCAGCGTCTCTTTGCGGGACGCACCGTCGTGCGCTCCCCCCTCGCGCAGGTCCTCGAGGAGCAGTCAATCAGCGAGCTACGATGACTCCCAACCGCGCCCGAACCTCCCCCACACTCTATTTTAGGGCGACGTCAGTCTCTATGTTTTATCCTTGATATTGACAAAGACAGTAACTACCATGGGTACAGTCAATTAGAAACCCTGGCCAAATCTCCATGATACTGCGGTGACAGTTGAATGAAACGGGAGCTGCATCAACTCGAAACTGCGACATCAGATCATATATGTGCCGGTGATAAACACATGGTCCGTGATTGGAGGCGCTCGGCTCCCCGATTCTCTTCGTCTCCAGCCTTTCTCCGCTTAAGGATTCATCGTTGAGGTCATATCCACGAATCCCGCGGACAGTGCATGTCTGGGAGTTCAGGGGAGAGACGCTCCGGGCCGTACGAGAGCGGCGGATACGGTCGTTCGGGCGGGGCTTCTGGTGCCTACCGGTCGGCGCCCGTACTACAAAACGAGACCAGTTCGCATCGTCGTAGAAAGAGAACAGATGAGACAAATTTGTGCTCTTCTGGAAGCGATAGAATATATTTTTGTTTATGGGTAGATTTCTCAAATACATACACCCCATAAGCTGGTTTCTCGCTATAATTTTCGCCTGGAACTTGGCCCCGAAGTCGGTCATGGCTCAGGAGCAGCCCACGCCGTCTCTGCGCGTGGGACATATTTACGCTCCCACGTTCAGTCCGTCACGCCGAAGTCTGCTCGCCTACGAACGGCAGATGGGGGACGAGCACAGACTTCTCCTCTACGATCTTGAAGCGCAGGAAGCTCGTCCCATCTCGTCTGAGGTGAGAGACACTGTCCCCGATAACGACGGGACGGTGCAGGGCCTACTGGGACAGAGCAATCGGCGGTTGAGCTACGCTGCAGGCCAACTCGCCTGGCGGCCCGTGCTCGATGTGGAAGGCCGCCAGTGGTTTGCATTTGTGGTAAATGCGCCTGGTTCGGGGGTTGACCTTTATCTGTCCCACGTGACGTCTGGCGGCGGGCTGGCGGGCCGCACCGTCAAACTTCCATTTGAAGGAAAGGTGGGCATGCCGGAGTGGTCTCCGGACGGGCGTCATCTTGTCTTTAGCGGACGCTCTTCTGCGTCTTCTCGTTCTAATCTTTACATGTATTCAAACGTAGAGCGCTTTTTCGAAGGCCCGCCGCCGGACGCCAGTCCTGTTCTTCTAACACGGGGTTCAGGCGTAAGCCTTTACCCGAGTTGGTCACCTGATGGC
>CAZIUI010000078.1:0-820 GCA_964542585.1 uncultured Sphingobacteriales bacterium
GATCTTAATCTCCGGGCTTTGGTGGGGTAATGAAGGGGTATAAGCCAACTTTAACAAAGCTTTGCTATTACTTAGCCATGCTCAAAACCTTTACGCATTTAAGCTTGGTAGTTGAAGCTATCAAAATCTCCTGGTAGGATCTGTAATGGTATGGGGATGGCTTAAAGTTTAACTCCCTGCTCTACTCCGAAAGCAAAAGTTGCGGATGGGGTATTTTTTGACCGGCTTTTCCATCCCGGATTCTGTTCAAAACAGGAGAAGGCTAGATTATGGCCGATAACATTGTTTTGAACGTATTAGCAGTGTAGCTAATGAAATTATAGTTTAGAAATGAAATAGCTATGGCTAACCTTAAGCTCCTTTGAAGGAATACTTTGAAACTGTTCGTGAAGCTCAACACGGGCAAATTCCTCATCACTGATGTAGAAAGGCTGCTCTTCTACAACGGGGACGTCAGCCTTCCTGTAGAGGTTCCGGTAATCTGTTATGCGCATGCGATTTTGAGGTTGGATGGCATTGTCGATCAATTGCCATTGGGCAGAAGAATATTTCAGGAAATGAAGGCTTGATATGCTTGGGTCCAGGTGAGAAAAATGATCTGTCAAGTCGATGAAGTGACTCATGACGCCCCCCGGCTTGGCAATCCGCTTCATTTCAGAAAGGATCTGCTCTAATACCCCGGCATTAATATGCTCAAACGTATTATTAGAGCAGATAAAATCCATATGGTTTTCCTGAAGCCCTGTTTGACGGCCATCCCCTACCATTGGTTCAATCTGCATTCGTGATAGCAATTCCTCCGGGGATGAAGAATTAGAAG
>CAZIUI010000078.1:830-1638 GCA_964542585.1 uncultured Sphingobacteriales bacterium
ATTGGCGGGGATTTGGAGTCGCCCTTGCTCCTGGTAGGAAAGGATTTTGTCGATGGTAGCTATTACATGATCGGTTTGCAGTAAAGATTGCACATCCCAGGTGATCACCTGTTCAGCACCCTTAGTAAATAACATGATCGGGACAATCGGATACCATCCCGTCCCCAGTTCAAAAGCCCTAAAGGAGGTATTTTCGGAGGAGCGATACTTGTTAAACGCCTGCCAGTGTTGCTGAAAGTGCTGGAGCTTATCCTCAAAGTGCTCATCAGTTAACCTGAGCCCTTTTGTCACATGTTGCTGAAAGAATTGATTGATCCTTTGGGAGCCCGGTAGGTAGGAGATGGCCTTCTGAACCACTGCTTTAATCACCCATTTACGCATTACAGGATTCCGGTTTCAAGTGTAACATATTGCTTTTTGGTTGAGGCTTTCAGTGCCGGTCATTCACATTTTCCCAGTTTAAAGTAAGGGATTGGGCTAACCCGTTTTATGCCTACTCAGGGGCTTCTGAAAATGGCCGGTATGACTAACTAAGAGCCAAAACCAGCTGCTTTAGCCTTTTTAAAATTTTTTCAAATCCTACAAAGTTCTGCCATTTAAACTTTATCGGTGGTAAGCTCAAGCCTATTAGCGGTAAAGTATACAACATTTAACAAACTTAAAATCCAGGCAATTAAGTAGGACCCATTTGGGTAACCCAGCTCAATAAATTTTTCCGCTACTTTTTAATTCAGTGTAAATTGATCAAACACTTCAAGGGTATCCGGATTAACCACCTCTACTTTAATACGTTCGCCATCCACATGGA
>CAZIUI010000079.1:0-1555 GCA_964542585.1 uncultured Sphingobacteriales bacterium
TTTCCGTTTCATCGCCTTCCGCCTTGGCGGGATCCGGGAAATCCTCGTGTAACCGCTCGGCCTTACCCGGCATGTAAGGGCAATTTTCATAAGCATGGTCACAGACCGTCAGGATGTAGTCAAAATCATGATGCGCCAGGTCATCAATAGTTTTGGATGCCTGGTTACGAATGTCGATGCCTACTTCCTCCATAACCTGTAAAGCCCTGAGATTGAGGCCATGGGCTTCAATACCGGCACTCTGAACCTCCGCTTTATCCCCCAGGTAATACTTCAAAAAACCTTCGGCCATTTGACTGCGGCAGGAATTGCCGGTGCAGAGTACTAATATCTTCCAGGACATAGCCATTAGGTATTTTCAGGTCTGGTTCCCTGCACGGTGATACTGGTTATACCAATTTTACCGGCTTTAAAAGCCTTGAGGGAATCTTCATCCAGGTATGCCTCTAAAATGGAATCGGGTAACTGAATGGCTTTTGCTTTATCAACCTGAATGGCTTTGAAACCTGCTTCCCTGATATGATCAAGGTACTGTTCTCGAGGCAAAGCCCCTGAAATGCACCCTGCATACAATTCCGCCTGATCCTTAAAAGCCTGGGGTAGCTCCCCATCCGTCACTATATCTGAAATGCTGAACTTACCACCCGGGTTTAAAACCCTGTAAATTTCCCGGAAAGCTTTGGATTTTTCCGGTACCAAATTAAGCACACAGTTACTCAGGACGACATCAACCGTTCCGGAGTTTACCGGTAACGCCTCAATATCCCCTTCGAAGAATTCGACATTCTGGTATCCCATTTTTTGCCGGTTGGCTTCCGCTTTTTCAACCATTTCAGGGGCAAAATCAACCCCGATCACATGACCGGTCTCGCCCACCATAGAACGGGCCACAAAACAATCATTGCCGGCACCGGATCCTAAATCTAAAACCGTGCTGCCTTCCGGGATAGTAATGCCTTCAGTAGGGATGCCACACCCCAGCCCTAAATCAGCTTCCTCAACATAACCTTCGGTTTGGCTGTAGTCATCACTAAAGATGGTGTAGTCCGGCTCGGCTTTGGCGCTGCTTCCACAGCAGGAGGTTTCATTAGGTGCGTTGGTCTGCTTGGCAATGGCGGAGTACTTATCCCTGACGTAACGCTTTAAGTCTTCATTACCGGTAGTCATAAAGTTGTTTATTTTAAAAGTTTAACATTCGCAACCATGGTCCTGAATGGCCTGCTCAAAAAAATCCCCAAGTAGCTGCCGCGCTTTCTGAAAGTTTTCCGGATCAATGCAGTAGCACACGCGCGGCCCATCAATGGTGCCCTGTATTAAGCCACATTGCTTGAGCTCCCGCAGGTGCTGGGAAACCGTTGATTGGGATAAGGGCAATTCCTCCACAATATCCCCGCACACGCAGGTGTTTTGCTGCGCCAGGTACCGTAAAATAGCGACCCTGGCCGGATGAGCGATGCCCTTGGCAAAGCGTGCGATCTGCTGATCCTGATCTTCAAAAACTGGAGTTTTGTTTACGGCCATAGCATTTCATTTTATATCGCAAATTTACGATTGA
>CAZIUI010000080.1:0-419 GCA_964542585.1 uncultured Sphingobacteriales bacterium
ACTACCGTTGGTTTTATAATCAGGATGTCGTCCACAAGCGAGATAGGGCCGGAAATGTTAAGCAAGTCCTAGGCCTCATCGCTGATGTTACAGAGACCAAGGAAACCAAAGCATCTCTTGAGCGCAGTGAATACTACTACCGGCAGCTTTTCCAGAATACACCGGTTGGGATCGTAGCATTGGATGAAAACTACCGGGTTATTGATTGCAATTCAGGGTTTACTAACATTTTTGGCTATGAACTACAGGAATTAGTGGGATATGTTTTAGATGATTTTATTGTTCCAGAAGGATATCAAGAAGAAGGCCAGGCTTTGAGTATCAAGCCTGTTCAGGGGGAAATAGTCACAAGGGAAACTGTTCGCAAGGATAGAGATGGGAACTTACTTCCTGTTATTGTTTATGGCGTTCCTATTTTC
>CAZIUI010000080.1:429-1540 GCA_964542585.1 uncultured Sphingobacteriales bacterium
TTGATATATCAGAGCGAAAGCAAGCAGAAGATGATCTGCGGAAACAAACAAGAGCTCTTCTTTACAGCAATGCCGAGCTTGAGCAGTTTGCTTATGTGACTTCTCACCATTTACGCTCACCAGTTGTGAACCTGCGTAGCTTAACGGAACTATTTGATACCAGTGAACTACAGGATCCGGAAAACCAATATATCTTCCAGAAAATCGGAGAGTCAGTGGAAGAGCTGGACCGTACCCTGAATGACATTACCTACATTGTTGGGAGAAAAGACCAAATCAGTGAACCTAAGGAGGTGATCCGTTTTGAAGCCATTTTGGAGGATTGTAAATCCTTGCTTGCTGAAACGCTACAACAAACAGAAGCAAGTGTAACGTGCGATTTTAGATTAGTTCCGCAGGTTCAATATATTAGGACTTTTCTTAAAAGCATATGCTACCATTTGCTAAGCAATGCCCTGCGCTTTCGTCATCCGGACCGTCAACCCCTAATTCATTTACAAACTTTTAGGACCGGTAGCTATACTTGCTTATTAGTCAGTGACAACGGGCTTGGTATTAACCTATCTAAATACGAGCACAAGATTTTTGAGCTTTACGAGGGTGTTCACGAAAACCATTCCGGAAAAGGAATGGGGCTTTATTTGGTCAAATACCAAGTGGAAACACTAGGTGGCTATATTCAAGTACAAAGTGAGGTAAATGTTGGCAGTTGGTTTTACATTTATTTATCTGACTATACCCCTAAAATGCTGCCTACTGAAAGCTACAGTTAATTGCTCATGCCAAAGCAAAAATGGCATATTGAAATGCCCAAAGCCTAAATGGCCGCCATTGTCACTTTCAAAAAGATGAATACGATTATTAAATTTTATCGTATTCTTAGGGATGCAAGCGGATAGAATAAATGGATCATCTCTGGCAGCTACAAGCAGGGTCGGCCGGTCAATTAAAGTCAAGTAATCTAGGCTGCTACTTTTCAGATAATAATCGTCTGCATTTAAAAACCCGTTCAATGGCGCTGTGAATGCTTCATCAAAACCTTTGAGCGTATTCGTTTTCCGGACCGCTTTTCTTTCGATGGACAGTTCTGGAAATGCATCAAGCATTTTTA
>CAZIUI010000081.1:0-1536 GCA_964542585.1 uncultured Sphingobacteriales bacterium
AGGCGGCCGCCCGGTTTGAGCACCTTGCGGCAATTGGCCAGCAGGGCTTCTTTATCAGCAATATGGAGGAAGCTCAGGATAGCGTAGATGGCATCAAAGCCTTCTGCCGCGCGGGGCAGCCGGGCCAGGTCATCCGTAGCCGCATCGGCCTGCACCACGGTGATCTGCTCCTCCAGACCGCATAGCTGATCAATGCGCTTATGAAGCTGGGTATAGCGCTCCAGCGGATCGATGGCCACTACCTCAGCCCCAAAGGCTTCCGCCACGTGCCGGGCCGGCCCGCCAATGCCGGAGCCAATGTCCAGAAGCAGGGGATTGGCCGGCAATTCCTGCATGAACCCATCTAAGTGATGGTAGCCGCAATAATGCAGAGCATCAAAATGCTGGAACTCCAAAGCCTGAAAAGGTGGAGCATGCTGGTTAGATACCTTTTCGACCTCATTGTTCAGATAGCGAATCATGGGGTCTGAATAAAGCGAAAAAGCCTGCCAGTCAGCCATAGAAAATTGTAAGTTTGGAACGTTTTGTTAAAAAAAAGTGGTCATAGCTGAAAAAAGTTAACCTTCCATTGCAAAACCAAATTTGACGAAAGTGGTTGTTATAAAAAATATATGTTATGCAAGTCCTATTAAATTTTTGCCTTGGGCTTTTACTATTTACTGGCTGCCAGCAAGCTAACAAAAACACACAACAAGATACACAAAACATTAAGCAAGCCAACTTTGATAAGAAGGGGCTGGATAGTGCCTACTTTGCCAGCGGTTGTTTTTGGTGTGTAGAATCTATTTATGAGCATGTAAAAGGGGTGCCTGAAGCGATATCAGGCTACGCTGGTGGTGACCAAACTAACCCTGATTACCGAGAAGTTGCAAGTGGCGGAACCGATCACGCAGAAACCGTGAAAGTTTATTATAATCCTGATAAAATTGCTTTTAGGAAATTAGTAGCAATCTACTACGGCTCTCAGGATCCTACTACAGTTGGGCAGGATCCGGATTTTGGCAAGCAGTACCGCTCAATAATCTTCTACCAGAGCGAGCAAGAACGCAAGATCGCTGAAGCTAAAAAGGCGGAGGTTGCCAAGAACTATGAGAAAGACGTGGTAACAAAAATTAAAGAATTGGATGCCTTTTATCCGGCTAAAGCCTATCATCAGGATTACGAAAGAAAAAATCCTAATAAGGGCTATATTCAGCAAGTCTCCAAACCCCGTCTGAAGGAATTTAAAAAGCGTTTTCCCGAACTTATTGAAAAAGAAGATCCGTGGAAGCCTTAATTTTTTGGTTAGTTGAAGGGGTAAAATTTTTTTATTAACGAGATCATTAAAAAGGCCTAAATACCCTTAACCCGCTCCCAGAATTTTTTAAGGAGACCTTCGGCTTGTTCAAACTCGGGTTCTGTCCGTTGAATGCCAGAAGCTTTCCCTTTTCCAAGCTCGGATGGTTTAAGCGTATAGCCGAAAACAAATCGGTTTGCTCTAGGAAATTGCTCCTTATTCAGCCACCCGGCCAGCTGACCAAATCGCAAATCATAAAG
>CAZIUI010000082.1:0-1532 GCA_964542585.1 uncultured Sphingobacteriales bacterium
CGTCAGGATAGTCTTGGCCAGATAAATGCCATCATCAATGGTGGAACGGCGCCCTACGACCTTTACTTAGACGGTACACCAGTAAGCAATCCGATAGCGCCTTTGTCCCGTGGCACGTACCAGCTTAAGGTTGTAGATACGCAGGGATGTGTAAAGCGGAAAAAGGTTAAGGTAAGTTATAGCAATTTACCGCAGGTAAGGGTTAAAGTAGACAGCACCTCTTGCAGTGGTTCCTTGGATGGTGTTATTCGCCTATCAATTGACACCCTTCCCAATACCACTTTCAGTGTTTCCTGGTCAGACGGTAGTCAGGGTTTGGTACGGAAAGGGATAGGAAAGGGGTGGCACAGGTACAATTACCGGGATAATCAAGGCGGACGATTTGAGGATTCGGTATATGTGCCGGGACCGGAGCCGTTAAAGCTAAGGGTAACGACCCGATCGGTAACCCGTAACCACCAAGGGATGATCGCTCTTGAGGCGAGGGGTGGCACACGGCCTTACCGTTACTACGATGGTCAGGGGCAGCCAACAGGAGATAGTCTCAGGAACTTGACTGCGGGAACTTACACGGTAAAGGTAGCAGACAGCTTTGGTTGTTCTGCGGTTAAAACGCTAACAATTGCCAATGAGGATGCTCCTGATATTATTCCGAAAGTAAAGCCGGTATCCTGTTCGGGTCATGGAGATGGTGTTATAGCGCTGGAAGTAAAAGGGCGAAGTAGATCGGATTACGGTATTCAGTGGGATAATGGAAAGTCAGGTACTGTTCGGCGCGATTTAGCGGCAGGCCGATACGCATACAGGTATCAAGACTCTCAGGGATATACGATCCGTGATTCGGTGATGGTAAAGAGTCCTGAACCGCTAATAGCAACGTATAAGTACAAAGAGATAGGGGGTCAGGCAGGCTGTCGCTCGCAGCTAAAAGTAGAAGGAGGTACAAGGCCTTATGAGGTATACCAAGACGGTCAGCGGATAAATAACGTTCGGAAAGGGATATCCGCTGGTGATCATGAAATAAAGGTAAAAGATCAGCAGGGTTGTAAGGCTGATACGGTTCTGGATGTACCAGTCAGGCAGCTTGCTGACTATGAGGTAAGGAAGCACCAGCCGGATTGTCACGGGGAAGCAAATGGTCGTATAGCGTTGGATTATCCGGGAAAAATGAAGCACCGTATAGGAGTTGAATGGTCAAATGGAGCTGCAGGAATTGAGCGAGGCGGTTTGGCCAGCGGCTCTTATGCATTCAAGGTCCAGAGCCGATCGGGTTGCAGCCATTCGGACACGGTAAAACTTGGACAACCGGATTCTTTAGAGCTTTTAGTAAGCCATAGCCGGTTGGAGACAAACGAACCCTATTGGTCAATAAGCACCACGATCAGGGGAGGTAAGCCTCCCTATCAGGTAAACCTGGATGGGAAGGCTGTTGAGCCCCCCATAGATTCAGTAGAAGAAGGCGATCATACGGTAATGGTAAAGGACAAGGCAGATTGCACGCAAGGGCAAATGGTAACCTTATCCGCGGCCAC